>JBIQLW010000035.1:0-39688 GCA_044463945.1 Bradyrhizobiaceae bacterium
ATCGACCTCAACATCACGCAATTCAACCTGAACGACATGATCCACGACGTCATCGCCAATATCCAGCCGATGCTGGCGGCGAAGAACAACAAGCTGATCGTCAAGTGCCCCGCCAATCTCGGAACGGTTTCGACCGATCAGACCAAGCTGCGCCAGGCCGCACTCAATCTGATGAGCAACGCGGCGAAGTTCACCGAGGACGGCTCCATCACCCTGTCGGCGCAACTGCGCAAGAGCCAGGCCGGCGACTGGATCGAAATTCAGATCCGCGATACTGGGATTGGCATCGCGCCCGAGCAACTGAGCCGGCTGTTCCAGAATTTCGGCCAAGCGTCGCGTGGCACGTCCAACAAATATGGTGGCACCGGGCTTGGCCTGGCGCTCAGTCAGAAACTCTGCGCCCTGATGGGCGGCGGCATTTCCGTTACCAGCGAAGTCGGGCTCGGGTCGTGCTTCACCATCCGGGTTCTCGCGCAGATGGCCGAGCACGACACAACGCAAGACGACATCATCGATACGCCAATGCTTTCCGCGCAAGCGGCCGCAATCTGAGAACGGAAATCATACCGATGTCCAGCGCTCTTACTCCCCGCGTCACCGTGCTTCGGCCGGAAGCATCCCAGTCCGCCGAGGAAAACAACACCCCGGCCGTGCGCCATCGCCTGCTGATCGTTGACGATATCAGCGACAATCGCGCCGTCCTGTCCCGCCGCTTTCAGCGGCGCGGCTTCGAGATCGTCGAGGCGGACAACGGCCTGACCGCGATCGAACTGATCGGGCAGCAGGAGTTCGATCTGGTGCTGCTCGACATCATGATGCCGGGTATCGACGGCATCGAGACGCTGAAGCGCATCCGTGCGCAGAAATCGGCGGCGGCGCTGCCGGTCATCATGGTGACGGCGAAGTCCGAAAGCAACAATATCGTCGATGCGCTCGAACTCGGCGCCAACGACTATGTCACCAAGCCGGTGGATTTCGCCGTGGCGCTGGCGCGCGTGAACACGCAGATCAGCCGGCGTCACGCCGAACTGAAGCTCGTCACCGCCAACGAAACGCTGGCGCGCGTCAACGAGGATCTGGAGCGGCGCGTCGAGGAACGGACCAGCCGCCTGATCGACGCCAACAAGCGTCTTCAGGTCGAGATCGCCGACCGCGAGCAGTCGCAGGCGCGCTCGCAATATCTCGCCTATCACGATTCGCTCACAGGGCTCGGAAACCGCCTGCTGTTCAAGGAGCAGCTTGAGGAAGCGTTGAAGGACCGCGCCGCCAGCAACCATCCCATCGCCGTTCTGTTCGTCGATCTCGACGGCTTCAAGACGATCAACGACGCTCTCGGCCATTCGATCGGCGACCTGCTGCTCAAGGCGATCGCCAGCCGCATCCGCGACGCGCTTCCCGCGACCGATCGCATCGCGCGCCTCGGCGGCGACGAATTCGCCATCCTGCAAATGCCGGTCAACCAACCCGCGTCCGCCACCGCGCTGGCGAACGAGATCATCCGCACCGCCAGCCAGCCCTATCACATCGAGGGGCACGACCTCACGGTCGGCGCCAGCGTCGGCATCGCGATCGGCACCGATCCCGATATCACCGCGGAGAACCTTCTCAAGAGCGCGGACCTTGCGATGTACAGCGCCAAGGCCGGCGGCCGCGGCACGTTCCGCATGTTCGATCCGGAGATGGATTCGATCGTGCAGGCCAAGCGTATCCTCGAACGGGACATGCGCCACGCGCTGGTTCACAACCATTTCAGCCTGCACTATCAGCCGCTGGTCAATCTTCAGACCAAGAAGGTCACTGCCTTCGAGGCCTTGATGCGATGGAAGCACCCGGAGCGCGGTTTCATTCCGCCATCCGAGTTCATTCCGATCGCCGAGGAAACCGGCGTCATTGTCCAGATCGGCGAATGGGCGATGCGCCAAGCCTGTTGCGACGCCACCAAGTGGCCGGAAGACATTTCCGTGTCGGTCAATCTGTCGCCGCTGCAATTCCTCAAGGGCAACCTCACCGCCACGGTGATGAATGCGCTGGCGACCTCCGGCCTCGATGCTTCGCGGCTCGAACTGGAAATCACCGAATCGGTGCTGCTCGACAAGACCGAGCGCAATATCGAAATCCTCAATCAGTTGCGCGACCTCGGCACGCGCATTTCGATGGACGACTTCGGCACCGGCTATTCGAGCATCGGATATCTGCGCAACTTCCGCTTCGACAAGATCAAGATCGATCAGTCCTTCGTTCGTGACGTTCTGGTCGATGAGGGCAGCCTCGCCATCGTCCGCGCCATCGCCGGACTTGGCGCGAGCTTCGGCATGACCACCACGGCCGAGGGCGTCGAAACCGAAGCGCAGATGCGCCGTCTCAATCTCGAAGGCTGCGTCGAGGCGCAAGGCTATCTCTACAGCAGGCCGATCCCGGTGGACGAGGTCGCATCGTTCCTGGGCCAACTGTCGTAACCGGGCAAGGGCGGCCGCCATCGCCGATCGTCGGAAGATAATTCATGGTCACTTTGAAATCAGTCGTCGCCGCCGGCTCCTCGACGGATCAGGCATTGTCGGAACTCGCCGCTAAGCTCGATGCGGCTCCGCCCATCGCTCCGGATTTCGTGTGCGCGTTCTACGACTGCCTGCACGACGACCGCGCGATCTTCGATTTTGTTCGCGGCAGGTTCGGCGACGCCGCGCTGCTCGGCGGCACCTCCTGCGCCGGCGTGATGAACGAGGCCGGCCTCGGCGGCGCCGGCTCGATCGGCCTGCTGCTGGTCGCCGACCCCGATGGCGAATACGGCACGGCGGCCACGCGCCTTCAGGGCAACGTCGCCGATTGCGCCGAGCGCGCGCTTCATGCCGCGCTCGACAATGCCGGCTGCGCCGGCGAACTGCCCGAGCTGATCTGGATCTATCAGGCTCCCGGCCAGGAGGAAGCGGTGATCGAGGGCCTTCGCCGCGTGGTCGGCGATCGCTGTCCGATCATCGGCGGCAGTTCGGCCGACAACGACGTCGCCGGAAAGTGGCGCCAGATCGGACCCCAGGGGCCGATCGAGGACGGGCTCGTGGTCGGCGTGCTGTTCTCGTCGGGTGGCATCGGCTTTGCCTTCCAGGGCGGCTACGAGCCAAGCGGCGAGAGCGGTATCGTCACCCGCGTCAGCTTCGATCCGGCGGGCGAGAGCGGCATCGTCACCAAATCGCGGGGCCGGCAGATTATCACCATCGACGGCGAACCTGCGGCGGAGGTGTACAACCGCTGGATCGGCGGCGCCGTATCGGCCAAGGTGGTCACCGGCGGCAACATCCTCACCGACACCACGATGTATCCTGTCGGCGTCGACGCCGGCAAGATCGAGGGCATCACCCACTATCTCCTCATCCATCCCGATCAGATCCTGGAGAACGGGGCGCTGTCCACCTTCGCCACCATCGAGGAGGGCACACGGCTGTTCAGCATGCGCGGCAACAGGCTGCGGCTGGTCGAGCGGGCGGGCAAGGTGGCCTCCGCTGCGGCCGCGACGCTGCCGGGCGGCGCGGCGAACCTCGCCGGCGGCCTGGTGGTCTATTGCGCGGGCTGCATGTTGGCGGTGGGCGACGAGATGCCGAAAGTCTCGGAAGCGGTCTCGACGAGCTTCGACGGCAAGCCCTTCCTTGGCTGCTTCACCTTCGGCGAGCAGGGCGCCATCCTCAACAAGAACGCGCACGGAAATCTGATGATCTCGGCGATTGCTTTCGGCACGTAACGGCAGTGCGATGGAAGACTCCGAGGAACTTCGCGAAACGCTTGTTGCGATGCGCAGGGAGATGGACCTCCTGCGCACCGAAACCACACACGCCAATCTGCTGCTGACGGCGCTGGACACCGTATTGTGCGTCGAGGGCGACGACGATCCCTTCGCCGGCGTGTTCTCAGCCCTGATGCCGGTCTTCGCCTGTTCCTGCGCCATCGTTCTGATCGAGCGGGACGACGGGATCGATACGCTCGAATGCGTCGCCTCCAGCCACGCCGCGGCGATCGGTTCGGTGTGGACGAGCGGCAAGGTGTTTCGCAAGGCTCTGTCCGGGCGCATCGTCACCACGGTTTCGGATTCCGGCGTCGATGTCTGGCCCGATATTGCGGGCTTGACGCTGTCGGGAAAGCAGCCGGCGCTTTATCTGCCGCTCGGCGTGCGCGGCCGGCGCGGCCTCATGCTGCTGTTGCGGCAGTGCGATGAACCGGGGTTCGACCGCTCCCAGGTGACGCTGGCGCGGAAATTCTCGCTGCTGGCGTCTCATGCCTTCGCCGCCAAACGCGCGAGCCAGACCGAAGCCGAAAGCCAGCGCCTCAAGCACCTGACCGAGCAGTTGGAGGCCAGCCGGAAAGCTCTGAGCTTCCGCGCCAACCATGACCAGCTCACCGGGTTGCCGAACCGCGCCTACGTTCAGGAACTGGTGCGCGACATGATCGCGCACAACCGGCCCGGCCAGAAGCTGGCGCTGGCCTTCATCGATCTCGACGACTTCAAGCGCGTCAACGATGCTCACGGCCACGCAGCCGGCGATACCCTGCTGCGGGAGGTGGCCGAGCGCGTCCGCTCCGTCATCGAGCCGACCGACGTGTTCGGGCGCATCAGCGGCGACGAGTTCGTCATCGTGCTCGATCCCCTCGCGCACCGCTCGGAGATATCGCTGGTCATCAACCGCGTGCGGGACTGCCTGCGTCGGCCGTTGCGGATCGAGGATGCCGAAATCCGCCCCTCCGGCTCGATCGGCGTCGCCCTCTATCCGACCCATGGCGAGGACTACGACACGCTGCGGCGGCACGCCGACATGGCGATGTACCGCGCCAAGACCTCCGCCAAGGGGAGCGTGGCGTTTTTCACCCGCGATCTCGGGCGGCAGGCGAACGAGAGACTGTCGCTGGAACAACGGCTGCGCGACGCCGTATCCAACCGCGAGTTCTGCTGCGCGCTTCAGCAGAAGGTCAATATCAGGAGCGGCGGGATCGTCGGCTTCGAAGCCCTCGTGCGCTGGATCGACAACCGCGGCCACATGCACGCGCCGCGCGAATTTCTGCCGCTGGCCGGCGAACTCGATCTGCTCGACGATATCACGATGCTTGTCGTGGACGACCTGATCCGCAATCTGCCCGAGCTTGAAGCGCGGTTCGGAAAAGAAACTTGCTACAGCGTCAACGTCTCGCCGGCGCAGGCGACCGACATCCCGTTCATGCTGAGGCTGACCCGGCATCTTGCCGAGACCGGCCGCGCCGGACGCTTCATGCTGGAATTGACCGAGGAATCGCTCGCCGCAACCGGGCCGTTCCAGACCCACGTGCTCCCGGTGCTGCGGTCCGCCGGTATCGCCATCTCGATCGATGACTTCGGCACCGGCTATTCGTCGCTGGCAAAACTTGCGGAACTGACCGTCGATGAGCTCAAGATCGACCGGTCGCTGGTCGCGTCGATCCATCGGCGTCCGCGCAACCAGAGCATCCTGCGCGCGATCGAGTCGCTGGGCGTGGCGCTCGGTATATCGGTCGTGGTGGAGGGCATCGAGACGGCCGAGGAGAACGGCTATCTGACGAGCCGCACCAGCCTCGACATCGGCCAGGGCTATCTCTTTCACCGGCCGCAGCTGCTTGGCGACCTGCTCGACCGCAAAGCGTCCGCCGAAGCCGCAACCTCGCGTCATCCCGGCCGCGCCGGATAGCGCGGCCGTCAGGCTTCAATCATTTGAGCCGTCATCCGGGGCGGCAGTCCACCTGCGTCGCCCTCCGGATGGCTTCTCCCAACACGCGACCTATGCCGCGCGCACGGTTTCGAGGAAGCGATCGACCTCGCACTTCAGCCGGTTGCTTTCGCCCGACAGCGACTGCGCCGACGCCAGCACCTGCGCCGACGCCGAGCTGGTTTCATACGCGCCCTTGTTGACCTCGGTGATGTTCGCGGCCACCTGGCTGGTCGATTTCGCCGCGTCCTGCACGTTGTTGACGATCTCCTGCGTCGCGCCGCCCTGCTGCTCGACGGACGCGGCGATGGTCGAGGCAATCTCCGAGATACGGCCGATGGTGGCGCCGATCTGCTTGATCGCGGCCACCGAGTCCTGCGTCGCCACCTGCATCCCGGCGATCTGGGCGCTGATCTCGCTGGTCGCCTTGCTGGTCTGGGTGGCGAGCGTCTTGACCTCCTGCGCCACCACGGCGAAACCCCTGCCGGATTCGCCCGCCCGCGCTGCCTCGATGGTGGCGTTGAGCGCCAGCAGATTAGTCTGCTCAGCGATGGTGGTAATCAGGTTGATGACGTCGCCGATGCGGGTTGCTGCCTGCGACAGTTCGTTGATGCGGGCATCGGTGATCTCCGCCTGCTGCACCGCTTCGGAGGCGATGCGGGTGGATTCCTGCACCTGCCGGTTGATCTCGGCAATCGACGCCGTCATCTCCTCGGTGGCGATCGCGACCGAATTGACGTTGCTCGAAGCGTCGCCCGACGCCTGCTCCACCATCCCCGACAACTGCCGGGTTTCCGATGCGGTGTGAGTCAAGGTCTTGGCCGAGGCTTCAAGCTCGATCGACGCTGACGACACGGTTTGGACGATTTCGCCGATCGCCGCCTGGAACTCGTCGGCGAGCCGCCTCATGTCGGCGCGGCGCCGCGCCGCGCTCTGCTGTTCGGCCTCGTCGCGCTCCGCCCGCAGGCGGTCGGATTCCACCATGTTGTCCTTGAAGACGTGCAGTGCCTCCGCCATCGATCCAATCTCATCCGAGCCGCCGGTCACGACCTCGGTGGACAGATCGCCCGCGGCGATCGCCTTCATGCTCCGTTGTAAGCCGACCAGCCGGCGCACCACCGCGCGGCCGACATAGAGCCAGCCGATCAGAAGCGCCGCGAGCAGACTGCCGACCGCGAGCCCGATCAGCAGGATGCGACCGTTATGAATTTCGGCCTCCGACGCCTGCACCGTGGCGGCAGCCGCCGCCTCGCTGCGCTGGCCGAGCTGGCGTACGCCGATCGCAAGCTGCGAGGTCAGGTCGCGGTTCTGTTCCACTACGTCGGCGCCAGCCTTGACGGCCGCGATTTCCTTCAGCTTGAGGTCGAAGATATTGCCGCTGCCGCGCCCGATGGCGACAAGCTGATCCACCAGCTTGACGCTCTCCGCATCCTGAAGCGTGGCCGCGGCCTTGACCAGACGCCGCGCGGTGGCGTTGAAGCGATCGCGCACCGGCGGCAGCAGATCCGCAGAAGCCAGGTCGGCCGCCTCCACCAGAATGCCGAGCAGCAGGTTGGATTCGGCGCGCAACGCCAGCACCGCCTGGAGCGCGCCCAGTTCGTTGTCGGCAAGGCCGAGCAGCGTCTTGCGGATCACCGCGAGGTCCGGCCTGTCGGCGGTGGTTTCCAGCGCCATCGCCAGCGTGAAGCCGACATCGTCGGCGATCGGAATCAGCTTTTCGGCGAGCTTCTGATGGGTCTTGCGCAGATCGGCGATCCGCGCGTTGCGCGCCGCCGCGATCGACCGCCGCTCGGCCACCGATTGCTCAAGACGGCTCAGATTTTCAAGGATCGGCTGCGCGATCCTGTTCAGCGTCGCCGCATCGGCCGTGCTCAGCGCGCCGATGGCGTGGGTCAACTCAGCGCGCGCCTTCACAAGCGCTTTCGCCGCCTGCTCGCGCTCGCCGTCATTGGCGGCGGCAAGCAGGCTCGGCGCGGCGGCGCCGACATCGCCGGCGGCATGAATGACGTTCGACGACCGTGTGATTTCAGGCAGGCTGTGTTCGGCGATGACCCCGAGCGAGTTGCCCAGGCTGTTGTAGGAAATGATCGCGATGATGCTGGCGATCACGGTGAGCGCCGCGACCAGCCCGAAGGCCATGAACAAGCGCCCCCGCAATCCGACCTGCAATTTCGATGTCGCGGCCCCCATTGGCTTCCCCCAATCCCTTTCCGATGTCTCACTTGCTGCCCTGTCGGCGGAACGATGGCCGGCCCCCGGCCGTGAATGCGATGCGCGTTTCATCAGATGCCCGCCCTCGGCAGGCGATCGACCGCCTTGAAGCGGCCGTCGGGCTGGATCACCGTGAGGAACACCTGGTCCGATCCGCGATTGCTGGTGGCGCTGAACGACAGCTTCAGACCGCCGAGATCGAGCGGGCTGGCTTTCTGCACCGCCTCGATCAAGCCCTTGCGGGTCGGCTCGCCATCGATCGCCTCCAGCCCGGCAATCAGCGTGCGCCCGACGAGATAGCCTTCAAGCGACACGAACCCCGGCTGCTCGCCCGGAGCGACGTCCTTGAGCGATTTCTGATAGCGCGCCACTACCGGGATCCGGGTATCGAGCGGGAACGGCACCACCTGCGTCACCACCACGCCGGCACCGGCCGGGCCTAATTCCCGCGCCAGCGAGTCGGAGCCGACGAACGAGACATTGACGAAGGTCGGATTGAACTTGATCTCGCGGGCCAGCTTGATGAACTCCGCCGCCGATTTGTAGGAAGCGATCATGATCACCGCTTCCGGCCTGGCCTTGCGCACCGCGAGCAGCGCGCTCTTGATCGCGCTGGTGTTGCGCTCGTAGGTCCCCTCGCCGGCGAGCGTCATGTTGCGCTTTTCCAACGCGCGCTGGAGGCCGGTGAGGCCCGCCTGCCCGTAGGCGTCGTCCTGATACATGATGCCGATGCGGGTGTAGCCGAGATCGCGGGTGAGATGTTCAACCATCGCCTCCGTTTCCTGATAGTAGGTGGCGCGGACGTTCATCACCAACGGCTTGTAAGGCTCGCGGAGAAACTCGACGCCGGAAAACGCGCCGATCATCGGAACGCCGGCATTGGTGGTGATCGGCTGGATCGCGGCGGCCGTCGGCGTGCCGACGGTGCCGATGATAGAGAACACCTTGTCATCGGCGATCAGCTTCTTCACCGCCGCGACCGATCGCGTCGGCTCGTAGCCGTCATCGACGCTCTTGAGTTCGAGTCTGCGTCCCTTGACGCCGCCGGCTTTGTTGACTTCGGCGAACGCCGCTTCAAGGCCGACCTTCATGCCGAGGCCGAGTTCGGCGGACGGGCCGGTCAGCGCGGCCGCCTGACCGAGCACGATCCTGTCGGCGAACACGCCGTCCTCGGCGCGCACGCTGGTGAAAGCGCCGGCCATAACGGCGGCAAATGCTATTGAGATCATTCGGGTTCGAATTTCGCGCATGCGGGAAGCCTTTGCGTCAGGGTGGACATTCGTGCGGCGGGATGAGGGTGGGCCGAACCGGCCAGGATCCAACGCGGCGACTCAACTGTCCCCGTATGGTTAAGTGAAAACCTATATTTTAAGTGAATAAAACCTTTCGCGATGCAGCGCAGACGCTGCGCGAAAGCGACGATCTATCGATCAAATCGATTGGTAATAACTAATCGGTTGAATCGAAGATGAGATTCGTCGGGTCGTCATGCGCCGCTCGCCCGCGAGGCAAACGCCCTTCGGATGCGTGAACCACCCTCAACGCGACGCAACACGCCTTGCAATGCCGAATGAAAAACTCCGCCCCCGCGGCGGGGACGGAGCTTTGTACCTTGGGACCTGATCTTTGTTGGGCGGGAGCAGCGGCCTGTCGCGCATCGCCATCAGCGTTCGGCGAACGCCTTCTCGACGACGAAATGTCCCGGTTCGCCGTGATTGCCTTCGACGAAGCCGCGATCGAGCAGAAGCTCGCGGGTATCACGCAATAGCGCCGGGCTGCCGCACATCATCACGCGATCCTGTTCCGCGTCGAGCGCCGGCAAGCCAATGTCATCGAACAACTTGCCCGTCGTCATCAGGTCGGTGATGCGGCCGCGATTACGGAACGGGTCGCGCGTCACCGTCGGATAATAGATCAGCTGGTTGCGGATGTATTCGCCGAGGAAATCGTGCTTCGGCAGCGTCTCGGTGATCATCTCGCCATAGGCGAGTTCCTTGACGCGGCGGCAGCCGTGCAGCAGCACCACCTTCTCGAACCGCTCGTACGTCTCGGGGTCCTTGATAACGCTGAGGAACGGAGCCAGTCCGGTGCCGGTGCCGACCAGATAAAGATTGCGGCCGCTCATCAGATTGTCGATCACCAGCGTTCCGGTGGCCTTGCGGCTGACGATGATCTGGTCGCCCTTCTGAAGGTGCTGGAGGCGCGAGGTCAGCGGCCCGTCCGGCACCTTGATCGAAAAGAACTCCAGATTCTCCTCGTAATTGGCACTGGCGACGCTGTAGGCGCGCAACAGAGGCTTCTCGCCGACCCTCAGGCCGATCATGGTGAACTCGCCGTTGCGGAAGCGGAACGAGGGATCGCGCGTGGTCGTAAAACTGAACAGATTGTCGGTCCAGTGATGGACGCTGAGAACGTTCTCGACGTTGAAGTTGCTCATGACGGCGGATTCCTAACCCGATTTATTGCGTCGCACAATCGCCGGTCAAAATGGCGCGGAATGTGACGAAAGCGTGGCGCTTGCGTAGGACGCTATTGTTAGTATACTAACAAATAAACCGGCTTGATCCAGCCGTCAAGATGGGATCAAATCTGATTACAAAACAAAAGCTTAAAGTCAGGGAGCAAGGCAGATGTCGCATGGCGAGCCGCGGGGAAATGCCAATTCCGGGAAGTTGGTCGTCCGCAACATCGGACTGGTTCTAAGCGGCGCCATCGAAAACCCGATCCTCGACGCCGACACCGTGGTCGCCGTCGACGGAAAAATCACCGCCGTCGGCCGTGCCAAGGACCTCGATACTGAAGGCGCGACCACGGTCATCGACGCCGGCGGCGTGACGCTGACCCCCGGTCTGATCGACAGCCACGTCCACCCGGTCGCCGGCGACTGGACGCCGCGGCAGAATCAGGTGAGCTGGATCGACAGCAACCTGCACGGCGGCGTCACCACCATGATCTCCGCCGGCGAAGTGCATATGCCGGGCCGGCCCAAGGACATCGTCGGCCTCAAGGCGATGGCGATCTTCGCCCAGCGCGCGTTCGACAATCTGCGGCCCAGCGGCGTCAAGGTTCACGCCGGCGCACCGGTGATCGAGAACGGCATGGTCGAGGAGGATTTCAAGGAGATGGCGTCCGCGGGCGTGCGCTGGCTCGGTGAAGTCGGCCTCGGCAGCGTCAAGGACGGGCCCACCGCACGCAAGATGGTAGCGTGGGCGCGCAAATACGGCATGAACAGCACTATTCACACCGGCGGCCCCTCGATCCCCGGCTCCGGCCTGATCGACGCGGACGTCGTGCTGGAAGCCGACACCGACATCGTCGGCCACATCAACGGCGGCCACACCGCGCTGCCCGACGGACAGATCCGCTGCATCTGCGAGGGCTGCAAGCGCGGCCTCGAACTGGTTCATAACGGCAACGAGCGCTCGGCGCTCTATACGCTGCGGCTGGCGAAAGAGATGGGCGACCTCAACCGCGTCATCCTCGGCACCGACGCGCCGGCCGGCTCGGGCGTGCAGCCGCTCGGCATCCTGCGCATGATCTCGATGCTGTCGTCGCTCGGCGAGGTGCCGGCGGAAGTGGCGTTCTGCTTCGCCACCGGCAACACCGCGCGGCTGCGCGCGCTCGATTGCGGGCTGATCGAGGTCGGCCGCGCCGCCGACTTCGTGTTCATGGACAAGGCGCAGCACTCGTCCGGCAAGGACCTTCTGGACAGCGTGCGGCTCGGCGATCTGCCCGGCGTCGGCATGACGGTGATCGACGGCATCGTACGCAGCCAGCGCAGCCGCAACACGCCGCCCGCCGGCAGGGTGCCGACCGTCGTGACCGAGTAACGGCTTCTTCAGCGCAGCTTGGCGAGCATCGCGACGAACGCCTCGCGCTCCCTTGCAGCAAGCGGCGCCAGCGTATCCGCCGACACCTGCAACGCGACCGGCGCGATCTTCTCGACCATCACCTGCCCGGCGCGGGTCAGCTTCACCAGCAGCCGCCGCCCGTCGTCGGGATCGCGCGCCGTCTCGGTCAGTCCGCGTGCCGTCAGGCGGTCGATGACGCCCTTGATGGTGGCGACATCCATCGCGGTCAGGCGGCCGAGCTGGTTCTGCGAGCACGGCCCGGCTTCCGCCAGCTTCGCCAGCGCCGCCCATTGCGTCGTGGTGAGGTGAGGCCCGATCGCGGCGGCGAAGATCGCGGTGTGGCGCTGCGATACCTGACGCAGGATGAAACCGACCTGTTCGTCGAGATGATAGACAGCGGGCTGCGCTGCCGCCTTATGCTTCGCGGACGGCTTCTTCGGCATGACTATTCCTTGGTGCTTGCGCCGGCCGCCGGGCCGCGCCCGCGCGTTCGGCGGACGGGATATCACATCGCAAGATGCGCATCGCGGATATCCGGCCTGGCGTCGAGTTCGGCCATGGTGCCGCTGAAGCAGATGCGGCCGCGCTCGATGATGTAGCCGCGATCCGAGATCAGCCGCGCGAAGTGCAGGTTCTGCTCGGACAACAGGATGCTCAATCCCTCTTTCTTCATCGTCAGGATGGCGTGCGCCATCTGCTCGACGATCTTCGGCGACAAGCCTTCCGAGGGCTCGTCAAGCAGGACCAGCGACGGGTTGCCCATCAGTGTGCGCGCGATGGTCAGCATCTGCTGCTCGCCGCCGCTCATGCGGCCGCCGGGACGGTTGCGCATTTCCGCGAGATTCGGAAACAGCACGAACAGTTTTTCGCGCGTCCAGTGGGGAGCGCCCGCGCGCGGCGGCTGGCGGCCGACTTCGAGATTCTCATCCACCGTGAGGTCGGTGAAGATGCGCCGCTCCTCGGGCACATAGCCGAGCCCGGCGCGGCCGATGGCGTGGGTCGGCTGCTTCGAGATGTCGTGGCCTTCGAACACGATCCGGCCGTCGCGGTGCGCCACCAGCCCGACGATGGAGCGGAAGGTGGTCGATTTGCCGGCCCCGTTGCGGCCGAGCAGCGCCACCACCTCGCCGGCACCGACTTCCAGATCGACATCGAACAGGATATGCGCCGGGCCGTAATAGCTGTTGAGCGCCGAAACCGCGAGCTTCATGCGCCGGCTCCTTCTTGATGCCGCGCGTCATAGACCAGCCCCTCGCCGAGATAGATCGCGCGCACCTGCGGGTCGCGCCGCACCGCCTCGGGCGCGCCTTCGGCGATCAGCGCGCCGCGATTGAGCACCAGAATGCGGTCGGCATGTTCGAACACCACGTCCATGTCGTGCTCGGTGAACAGCACGCCGATCGCCTGCTCCCGCGCGATCCGCGCCGTCAGCCGCATCAGTTCGATGCGGTCGCGCGGCGCCATGCCGGCGGTCGGCTCGTCCATCAGCAGAAGCCGCGGCTGGTTGGCGAGCGCGATCGCAAGCTCCAGCCGCTTGAGATCGCCATAGGCGAGCTCGCCGCACGGCCGCTCGGCATAGCCCTCGACGCCGACCAGCGTCAGAAGCCGCTCGGCCTCGTCGCGCTGAAAGTTGGGCGTGGAGCGCCACACGTTGAAAATCCGGCTGGCGTAAGACACCAGCGCCACCTGCACGTTCTCGCGCACCGTCATGGTCGGAAACGTCGCGGTGATCTGAAACGTGCGCCCGACGCCGAGCCGCCAGACACGGCGCGGCGCGAGGCCGGTGATGTCCTCGCCCAGCAGCCGCACGCGGCCGCGATCCGGCCTGCGCTGGCCATTGAGCATGTCGAAGCAGGTGCTTTTTCCCGCGCCGTTCGGCCCGATCAGCGCCAGGATTTCCCCGGCCGCCAGTGTGAACGACACGTTGCGCACCGCATGAACGCCGCCGTAGGATTTGCTCAGGCCCTCAACGGCCAGAAGATCGCCCGCCTCCGTCATTCCGCGCCCTCGGTCTGCGTTGCGCGCGACGACAGCCGCCGCAGGAACGACAGCCGGCCGCCCTCGACAAGGCGATCGAAGGTGCCGACGATGCCTTTCGGAAACACCACCACCAGAATCACGATGACCGCGCCCATCACCAGCTTCGACAGTTCGGTGTAGCTCACCAGCCAGATGCTCAGCGCCTTGTAGACGATGGCCCCGACCACCGCGCCCGACACCGTCTCGACGCCGCCGAGCAGCACCATCACCAGCGAATCGACCGATAGCGCGATGCCGGCGTTGTCGGGAAATACGCTGCCCTTGAGATAGGCAAACAGCGCGCCGGCGATGGCGGCGAAGATGCCAGCGATGACGAAGGCGCCCCACTGCACGCGCTTGCTGTCGATGCCGATGGCCTCGCTGCGCAGGACGGAATCGCGCGTTGCCCGCAGGCCGTAGCCGAACGGCGCGAACACCAGCACGCGCAGCACCGCCACCGACAGCGCGGCGACCGCCAGCGCCAGCCAGTAGAACCGCTGCGGCGTCGCCACCCATTCCGCCGGCCAGACGCCGAGGATGCCGTTGTCGCCGCCGGTGACCTCGACCCACTGAAACGCGATCGACCACACGATCTGCGCGAACGCCAGCGTCAGCATCGCGAAGTAGACGCCCGACAGCCGCACCGCGAACCAGCCGAACAGCACCGCGCCGGCGAGCCCGAGCACGGGGCCGAGCAACAGGCAGGCGACCATCGGCAGGCCGGCGAGCTTGGCGAGAAAGGCGACGCCGTAAGCGCCGAGCCCGAAATAGGCAGCGTGGCCGAACGACGCCATGCCGCCGACCGCCATCATGAAGTGCAGGCTGGCGGCGAAGACCACGAAGATCGCGATCTCAGCGCCGACGCTGAGCGCGTAATTGCCGGCCACCAGCGGCAGCGCGGCGGCGAGGATCAACGCGGCGACGGCGACAAACCGGGCCTGTGACGACAGCGGCCGCCACGGCTGGATCGCAAGGCCCGGCGTCTGCCGCGCGGCGGCCTCCGGCTTGCCGAACAGCCCCCACGGCCGCACGATCAGCACCACCGCCATCACCAGGAACACCAGGATGATGGAGATCTTCGGAAAGATCAGAATGCCGAAGGCGTTCAATTCCGACACCAGCACGGCGGCGACGAACGCGCCGGTGATGCTGCCGAGCCCGCCGATGACGACGACGACAAACACATCAACGATGATGCGCAGGTCCATGGTATGGTTGACGGCGTCGCGCGGAATCTGCAACGCGCCGCCGAGCGCGGCGAGAAAGACGCCGAGCGCGAACACGCTGGTGAACAGCCATTTCTGGTTGACGCCGAGCGCTGCCACCATGTCGCGATCCTGAGTGGCGGCGCGCACCAGCACGCCCCAGCGGGTGCGATGAAACAACAGCCACAGCGCGCCGAGCACCGCAGGGCCGAGCACAATCAGCAGCACATCGTAGGTCGGGATCGCCTGTCCGAAGAAGTCGAACGCGCCGCGCAGGCCCGGCGCGCGGCGGCCGAGCAGATCGTCCGGCCCCCAGATCAGCACCGCGAGGTCCTCGACCATCAGAGTGAGGCCGAAGGTCGCCAGCAGTTGAAACAGTTCGGGCGAGCGGTAGATCCGACGCAGCAGCGTCATCTCGACGATCACACCGATCAGCGCGACGATCAGCGCCGCGCCGAGGATGCCGCCCCAGAAGCCGAGCGTGCCGGACATCCGCTCGGTCAGCGAGAAGGCGATGTAGGCGCCCAGCATGTAGAACGCACCGTGCGCGAAGTTCACGATGCGGGTGACGCCGAAGATGATCGACAGACCGGACGCGACCAGAAACAGCGCCGCCGCGCTGGCAAGTCCGGATAGAAACTGGACGACGTAAAAGCTCATCGGACCTGCCCGGCGTGGTGACGGACGTTGCCGCCGTCACCCGGTCACTTCAAGCGAAACAAGGAGACGAAGCGTCGGGGCGCGGCGGCCACGGCCGCGCGCGCCCGGCCGCCGCGCGGCGCGTCAGTCCTTCGGCCGCTCTTTGGCGACATCCTCCTCGCTCGGCAGAAAATCCTTGCCGTCGCGATAGACCGAATCGACCATCACGCCCTTGCCGTCCTTCACCGAGGTCTTGCCGACATAGGCTCCGAGCGTCGCCTGATGATCGCTCTTGCGGAAGGTGATCTCGCCGAAGGGCGAGCCGAGCTTGATGCCTTCGGCGGCCTCGATCAGCTTGTCGGTGTCGGTGCTGTTCGCCTTGGCGAGGATGGCGGCGGCGGCCTTGATGGTGCCGTAGCCGACGATCGAGCCGAGCCGCGGATAGTCGTTGAACTTGGCCTGATAGGCTTTCAGGAACTTGTCGTGATCGGCGGTCTTGATGTCGTACCAGGGATAGCCGGTGACGATCCAGCCTTCCGGCGTCTCGTCCTTGAGCGGATCGAGATATTCCGGCTCGCCGGTCAGGAAGCTGACAACCGACTTGCCCTTGAACAGGCCGCGCGTGTTGCCTTCGCGCACGAACTTGACGAGGTCGGGGCCGAACTCGACGTTGAGGATCGCTTCCGGATTGGTGGCCGCGAGCGCCTGCACCACCGGGCCGGCGTCGATCTTGCCCTGCGGCGGCCACTGTTCGCCGACCCACTGGATGTCGGGCCGCTTCTTCGACAGCAGTTCCTTGAACACCGCGACCGCCGACTGGCCGTATTCGTAATTCGGGGCGACAGTGGCCCAGCGCTTGGCCGGGAGCTTGGCCGCTTCATCCGCCAGCATCGCCGCCTGCATGTAGTTCGAGGGCCGCAGCCGGAAGGTGTAGCGGTTGCCCTTCGACATCGTCACCGCGTCGGTCAGCGGCTCGGCGGCAAGGAAGAAAATCTTCTTCTGCTTGGCGAAGTCGCTCACCGCGAGCCCGATATGCGAGAAGAAGGTGCCGGTCAGCATCACCACCTTCTCGCTGGAGACGAGTTCGTTGGCGGCGGTCACCGCGTCGGCCGGCTTGCCGCCGTCGTCCTTCGACACCACCACCAGCTTCTTGCCGTTGATGCCGCCGGCGGCGTTGACCTCCTCCAGCGCAAGCTGCCAGCCCTTGCGGTAAGGCTCGGTGAACGACGGCAAGGCCGAGTAACTGTTGATCTCGCCGATCTTGATCTCGCTTTGCGCCAGCGCGCCGGTCGTCGTCCCGGCCGTCATGGCGGCGGCCGCCATGGCAGCCAGCGCGATGCCGAGAAGCCCACTCTGTCGTCGCATTCCATCCTCCACTGTTGGAAGGGACATCCGTCCCCGCGGTGCGTCCATCCACTTGTAACCGATGGGATGGTTCGAAACAGTCCTATTTTTCAGGCAACCAGATGCGAATCAGCGCAGTCCGTCCTCGCCCTTGATCTCGGTGTGCTTGAGGCCGCCGACGCGCGGCAGCGGCCGGCCGCTGTCGGTGACCGCGACAGCAACCATGATCTCGTTCGCACGCGGCGCGTCGTTGACCTGCACCTCCATGCCGTCGAAATGGCTGCGGACGAAGGCCGCGTCCTTATGCCCCAGCGGGATGTCGAGCACGGTGCCGAGCCCGCCGCGCTTTTTCGACGACGGAATCAACGCGGCACCCTTGGTCAGGACTTTACGGAAGGGCGCGCCGAGCTTCGGATGCAGGATGGCGGCGGCGTGCTCAAGCTCGCCGTTCTCGCCGACCGCGGCGGCCTTGCCGTAGCTCTGCACCTTGGCCCCCTCGATGCCGAGCGCGGCGACAGCGCGACGGGCAAGCAGGTCGCCGAGTTCTTCGCCGACTTCGAACAGCGGCGCGAGATCATCGACGTATTTGCCGGCGAACGGATTCTCGATCACCGCGACAGCAGCGGCGCGCCGCGTCGGCGGATCGACCGCGCGGCCGCCCTCAGCCAAGGTTTCCTCGACCACCGTCACGATCTTGCGGATCCGTACGCTCATCGCAGTCCATCCTGTCCCTTGATCTCGCTCGCCTTGAGGCCGCCGACGCGGGCATGAACCCGCGCGCCGGTGGTCATTACCAGCGCCAGCAGCATCTCGTCGGCGCGCGGGGCGTCGTTGATGCCGACCTCCATCGCATCGAAATGCGAGCGCACGTAGGAGGCGTTGATGTGGGTCACCGGCACGTCGAGCCGCGCGCCGGGCCCGCCGACCTTCTTGGCCGACGGCACGATGGCCTTGGCCTCGCCGAGAATCTCGCGCATGGCGTAGCCGCCCGGCACATGCCACAGCGCGCCATGCTCCTGCTCGCCGGCCGCGCCGACGATCGCGCCCTTGCCGTAGCCTTCGATTCGCGAAGGATCGCCGCTGAGCGCCTGCAACAGACCCTTGGCCATCGCGACGCCGAGCGGCTTCAGATCGTCCATGAAGCCGGCGATGTCCTCGACATAGCGTCCGGCGAACGGATTGCGGATCACGGCGAGCGCCGCGCCGCGCAACAGCGGCTGTGCCGGCGGCGGCCCGCCTTCGTGCAGGATTTCCTCGACGACGGTGACACGTTTGCGAATGACGACTTCAGGCATCGATCAGGCTTTCGGTTGGCGGCGCGGTTACTGCGTTTGTTCTTGCAACGTTGAGTGAGCGTGAATCGCGCGGCGCGACGATTTCCATCTCGCCTTGCAGGCACAGCGCCGCGCCCTCGATCAGGCCGCGCGATAGAAGCTCGCGCGCGAAGGCAGCGCCGGACTCCAGCGCGGTTGTTACTTCACCTTGCGTCAACAGCGCGACGTTGCGTGTGACAAGGCGCGCGCCGAGATCGCTGTCGGGCTGAATGTCATGCGCCGGAACGCGCGTGATGCCGGGATGATCCGGCAGATCGACGGCGTTGGCGATCATGGTCGCGGCGGCATCGGCCTGCGAAGCGGTGCGCGCGAGAACAGTCACTGCATCGGCGATGCCGAGCGAGAAGCTGCGGCCGTGGCGGCCGCTGGTGGCGATGCCACGCACGCGGCTCTCCGCATCAATGACCGTCCTGCCCGCGAGAGTCGGCGGATCGACATGCGCGACGAGGCCAACGGTGAAGCTATGACTTGGCGCAAGATGCAGCGCGATGTCGCCGCCGTTGTTGACGTAGGCGCGGTCGAGCTTTGTCGCGCGCGTCATCGCGCCCAGCACCTCCTCCGCGACCGCGCCGGCGACGGCGGCCATCGGCGTGATGAAATGAGTCTCGGCATAGGGCGCGACGGCGGCGTGCATCCGCCGCGCGACCACGCCTTTGGGGCCCGGGATTCCTGCGGCAGCACGGCGGCGCAATTGGGGCAACTCGTCACACAGCCTGTCCAGCAATCCGGTGAGGGATTCCGCCGCCGCCGCGTAAGCCACCTCGATCTCGGCGCGGCTGCCGGACGCCTCGATCACCAGATCGATGGGGCCGTCGTTGAGATGCAACCGGCGGCCGTCGGGGAGCATTGCGATCTGTGGGCGGCGCATCATGGCGGCGCGTCCGTCTTCGGCGCGGACGGCGCGCGGGTGAGCGAGGACAGCGGCCGGACGTAATCCATGTGGCCGCCGAGCGCGGCGTAGTCGTCGAGCCGCATGGTGAACTCGATCGGCGCGACGAGAGCGGGCGTCGGCACGTAGCCGAAAGCGCCGGCCGGCATCCGCGTCACATCCACCATGAAGGTGATGCCGCCGCCCGGCCAGACATAGACCGGCGCGCCGCCGCTGGTGACCGAGGTCAGCGCCTCCTTGACCGAGCGCGTCAGCCGCACCGGGTTGTCGGTGACGCCGGCGCGCAACGATCCGCCAGCCCCGCCCATGAACAGCACGGTACACAGCGCCGGTTCGCAGTTCTCCTGAATCCGCTCGACCGACTGCCGCAGGTTGTCGGGCAGCGGCTTCTCGACCGGCTGCAAGGCGTCGTCGAGTTCGAAGTAGGCGTAATGCTCGCCGGTGGTGGACACCATCAGCATCCGCGTGCCGGGCTTGGCGACCTTCGGATTGAACGGCCCCAGCACGGTGAGCGGATCGGAAATCTGGGTGCCGCCCCAGCCGGTGCCGGGTTCGGCGACCTGGAAGTAACGGCCCGGCGTCGAGCGCCGGCCTTTCATCTTGATCCCGGTCTCGGGAATGTCGAGCAGCTTGCCGGCCTGATGCTCCGACAACACGCCGGTGATGTGGTCGTCCACCACCACCACCTCGTCCACCTTGCCCTGCCACTGCTTGGCGAACATGCCGATCGTCGCCGAGCCGCAGCCGACGCGCATCCGCACTTCCGGCACGCCGTTGACGATCGGCGGCCGCCCGGCCTCGACCACCACGCTCGCGCCGCCGTCGATGGTCAGTTCCACCGGCTTGCCGTTGCACAGCGCCATCAGCGCGTCGCAGGTGACGCGGCCTTCCTTCTTGGAGCCGCCGGTCAGATGATGCACGCCGCCGAGCGAGAGCATCTGCGAGCCGTATTCGCCGGTGGTGACGTGGCCGATGGCCTCGCCCTCGGCGCGCACGGTGGCGGTTTCCGGCCCGAGAAAGCGGTCGGTGTCGATCTTCACCTTGACGCCGCAATAGCTGAAGATGCCCTCGGTGACCACCGTCACCATATCGACGCCGTCAATCTCCGACGACACGATGAACGGCGCGGGCTTGTAATCGGGATAGGTGGTGCCGGCGCCGATGGCGGTGACCACCACGTCGCGACCCGACACCAGCTTGCCGTCCCACTCGCCGGACTGCTGGAACGGCACGATCTGGCCGCCCTGCGACACCGTGCGCTGCAACACGACATGCGGATCGACCCGCACCAGCCGGCCGTCCTCGTTGGCGTAGCGGTCGCACGCGCCGGTGTTGCCCGGCTTGATGTAGCACATCACCGGACAGGCATCGCAGCGGATCTTGTCGCCATCAACGGCTCCCGCTGTTATCGGCGATGCTTCGTTCATCTTCCGCCCGAATCCGTCAATGCCGACGACAGGAACAACGCGCTTGTCCGCGCCGCGTTTCCGTCCCTATCCATTCCGCCCGGCTGCGCCGGCTTATCATTCGTATACCAACGATCTTGGGCGCGCCCTCGATAACTGTCAAGCGCCGATCACGGGCCCGGACGATCACGGAGTGGGCAGAATGCAGCGCAGCAATCATGCCGCTGTTGCGAATGCCGTTCGAACGTCGCGCATCCCTTCCGTCTCCTTGCACGTTTGTACACAAACGGTATTCTCGACGCGGATCGCTTCGGCGGATCAACCTTTCGTTTGGCAGGACGGTCATCCGCATGACTTCAGACATCATCCGCCTGAACGTCAATGGCAGGACCCACGCCGTCGCGGCGGCGCCGGACACGCCGCTGCTCTATATCCTGCGCAACGACCTCGCGCTCAACGGCGCGAAATACGGCTGCGGCCTCGGCGAATGCGGCGCCTGCACGGTGCTGATCGACGACGTGGCGGCGCGCGCCTGCGTGGTGCCGCTGTCGGCCTGCAACGAGCGGCGCATCACCACGCTGGAAGGGCTCGGCTCGCGCGAGCGGCCGGACCCGTTGCAGGCGGCGTTCGTCCGCCATCAGGCGGCGCAATGCGGCTACTGCCTCAACGGCATGATCATGACCGCGAAGGCGCTGCTGCTGCGCACCCCGCATCCGTCCGAACAGGACATCAAACAAGCGCTGCGCTACAACCTGTGCCGCTGCGGCACTCATGTCGAAATCCTCGCGGCGGTGATGACGGCGGCGGGCCACGCCGCGCATGACCTGTCAGGAGCCGAACGCGATGCGCCGCGCTGACGCCGCAGGCCCCGCGTCGCCGTCGCCGGCGCACGACGCCGGCTCGTTGTCGGTGATCCGCGCCCGCGACGCCGCCGACGCGGGCACAGGTTTCGATGTGTTCGTCACCATCGACGCCAGCGGGCAGGTGTCCGCCTTCAACGGCCACGTCGATCTCGGCACCGGCATCCGCACCGCGCTGACGCAGATCGTCGCCGACGAACTCGACGTTGCACTGGAGCGCGTGACCATGGTGCTGGGCGACACCAGCCACACGCCGGATCAAGGCCCGACCATCGCCAGCGAGACCATCCAGATCACCGCCGTGCCGCTGCGGCGCGCGGCGGCGCAGGCGCGCCATTACCTGCTGGCGCGCGCCGCCGAACAACTCGATCAACCCGTCGAGACACTGTCGATCGAGGACGGCCTGATCCGCGCGCAGAACAACCACAGCGTCAGCTACGCCGAACTGGTGGCGGGCAAAACCGTGCGCCTCGAACTCGACGACGATGTCGCGGTGAAGGACGCGAGTTCATACAAAATCGTCGGCCGCGCGATTCCGCGCCTGGAAATTCCGGCGATGACCACCGGCGAGATGGTCTATGTCCATGACGTGCGTGTGCCGGGGATGCTGCACGGCCGCGTGGTGCGCCCGCCTTACGCCGGGGTCGATGCCGGCGATTTCGTCGGCACCAGCCTGATCGCGGTGGACGAAAGCTCGGTCGCGGATATTCCCGGCCTCGTCGCCGTGGTGCGGATCGCGGATTTCGTCGGCGTCGTCACCGAGCGCGAGGAAAACGCGACCCGCGCCGCCGCACAACTGAAGGTGACCTGGAAGCCGACGCCGACGCTGCCGGACCTCACCGACATCGCAACCGCCTTGCGCGCCAACCCGAGCACGCCGCGGACCTTGCGCGACACCGGCGACGTCGACGAAGCACTGGCCCATGCGGCGACGCCGATGCGACGGACTTACGTCTGGCCGTATCACATCCACGGCTCGATCGGCCCGTCGTGTTCGGTCGCGGACTATACCGACGATGCGTTGCGGGTGTGGACCGGCTCGCAGAACCCGCACGCGCTGCGCGCCGACCTCGCGAAACTGCTGGCGCTGCCGGAATCCCGCATCGACGTGATCCGGCTCGAAGCCGCCGGCTGCTACGGCCGCAACGGCGCGGACGACGTCAGCGCCGACGCGGCGCTGTTGTCGCGCGCGGTCGGCCGCCCGGTGCGGGTGCAGTTGACCCGCGAGCAGGAGCACGCCTGGGACCCCAAGGGCACCGGGCAATTGATGGAGGTCAACGGCGGGCTTGACGCGCAAGGCAACCCGGTCGCTTACGACTTCGCCACCCGCTATCCCTCCAACGCCGCGCCGACGCTGGCGCTGCTGTTGACCGGCACCATTCCTCCGGTGGCGGCAACCTTGCAGATGGGCGACCGCACCGCGATCCCGCCCTACGCCTATCCATCGATGCGCGTGGTCGCCCACGACATGGCCCCGATCGTGCGCGCCTCGTGGTTTCGCGGCGTCTCGGCGCTGCCCAACACGTTCGCGCACGAGTCCTATATCGACGAGCTTGCGGCCGAGGCCGGTGTCGATCCGGTCGAATACCGCCTGCGCTATCTGAAAGACGAGCGCGCGGCGGCGCTGGTGCGCGAGGTGGCGGAGCGGGCGAACTGGACGCCGCGCCCGGTGTGGACGCCGAAGGAAGCGGACGGCGACGTGGTGCGCGGGCGCGGCTTCGCCTATGCGGTCTATGTCCACGGCCCGTTCCCCGGCACGGCGGCGGCATGGTCGGCGTGGGTGGCCGACGTCGCGGTCAACAAGGCGACCGGCGACGTCGCAGTGACGCATGTCACCGTGGGACAGGACTCCGGCCTCGTCATCAACCCGGACGGCGTGCGGCACCAGATCCACGGCAACGTCATCCAGTCCACCAGCCGCGCGCTGATGGAGGAAGTGACGTTCGCGCCGTCGGCGGTGGCGAGCCGCGAATGGGGCGGCTATCCGATCATCACCTTTCCCGAGGTGCCCAAGATCGACGTGCTGATCGTGCCGCGGCAGGACCAGCCGCCGCTGGGCGTCGGCGAATCCGCCTCGGTGCCGAGCGCGGCCGCCATCGCCAACGCCATTTTTGACGCCACCGGGGTACGTTTCCGCGAACTGCCGTTCACGCCGGAGCGGATCCGCGCCGGGCTAGAGGCGGCGGAGGAAAAGACGAAACCCGTTTCTTCGATGAAGAAGCGCGGGCTGTTCGCGGGCCTCGCAGCGTTCTGCACGGCGGTCGCCGGTCTTGTCGTCGCCGCCTCGCCGTGGCGGCCGGCGATCGCGCCGATCGCGCCGCCGGATGTGTCCACCTATTCGGCCGCCACCATCGCGCGCGGCGCGCAGCTTGCGGCGCTCGGCAACTGCGCGGTGTGCCACACCGCCGACGGCGGCATCGTCAACGCCGGCGGGCGGCCGCTGGAGACGCCATTCGGCACGATCTATGCCACCAACATCACGCCCGATGTCGAGACCGGCATCGGCGCGTGGTCGTATCCGGCGTTCGAGCGCGCGATGCGGCACGGCATCCATCGCGACGGCCGTCATCTCTATCCGGCGTTCCCCTACAATCACTTCGCCAAAACCAGCGAAGCCGATTTGCAGGCGCTCTACGCATATCTGATGGCGCAGACCCCTAGGCGGCAGGCCAATCCGGAAACGAAACTGCCCTTCCCGCTCAACCTGCGGCCGCTCGTGGCGGGATGGAATCTGCTGTTTCATTCGCCGGCGGCGTTCGCGGCCGATCCGACGAAATCGGACGTGTGGAATCGCGGCGCGTATCTGGTGGAGGGGCTCGGCCATTGCGGCGCGTGCCACACGCCGCGCAACGCGCTCGGCGCGGAGAAGGCGGCGCTCAAGCTCGGCGGCGGCGAGGCCGAGGGCTGGACCGCGCCGCCGCTGACATCATTGTCGTATGCGCCGGTGCCGTGGAGCGAGCAGGCGTTCTTCGCCTATCTGCGCGGCGGCATCTCGCAATTTCACGGCGTCGCCGCCGGGCCGATGGCGGCGGTGGTGAAGAAGCTTTCCGCGCTGCCGGACAGCGACATCCGCGCCATGGCGGTGTATCTCGCCTCGCTCAACCCGGACGCGCCTTCGCACGAAGCGCAACAGGCGCTGGCGGCGCGGCTGGAGGCGATCACCAGCGTCAAGCCGCGAGACGCCTCGGTGCAGGGCGCGCGGATCTATGACGGGGCCTGCGCGGTGTGCCACGAGCCCGGCGGGCCGCAATGGTTCGGCAGCCGGCCGTCGCTGGCGCTCAACAGCAACCTGCACGGCGCTTCCCCCGACAATCTGGCGCGCGTCATCGTCGACGGTATCACCGATCCGGTGAACGGCGAACTGGGCGCGATGCCCGGCTTCGCGCAAAGCCTCGACGACCGCCAGATGACGGAGCTGATCCGCTACCTGCGCGCCCGCTTCGCGCCCGACAAGCCGGCATGGGACGGCATCGACACCGCGCTGCGCGCGGCGCGCGGGGGAATGGCGCGTTGAAAAGATGATTTGATGTCCGCGCGCGGCGGCGTCATCCTGATGCCGAGTGAACACATCCCTCGCCGTCGTGTTCCGGATGCGATGCGGCGCAAGCGCCGTGCCGCTTCGCTGATCCGGGACCGTTACAGGCGACGCCTTCGATACGGTCCCGGCTCTGCGGTGCAGCGTTGCACGCCGCACCGCGTCCGGGACACGATCCGACCTCAAGGATAGATCATGCCACCCCCATCCGACGACCTCGCCACCGAACTCGACGTCCTGACCTGGCTCAACACGCCGGAGCCGGTCACGCTCGCCGGCTTGCGCGGGCGCGTCGTGGTGGTGGAGGCGTTTCAGATGCTGTGCCCCGGCTGCGCGCAGCAGGCGCTGCCACAACTCACCCGCATCCGGGAGACGTTCTCGACCGACGACGTGATGGTGATCGGCCTGCACACCGTGTTCGAGCATCACGAGGCGCAGGGCTCGCGCGCGGCGCTCGCCGCCTTCCTGCACGAATACCGCTACACCTTCCCGGTCGGCATCGACCGCCCGTCCGACGACGGCGGGCTGCCGCGCACCATGGCGGCCTACGCCATGCAGGGCACGCCGACGCTATTGCTGATCGACCGCGCCGGACGGCTGCGGCGGCAGGCGTTCGGCCATGTGCCGGACCTGCGGCTGGGGGCGGAAATCATGGCGCTGGCCACCGAGCGCGCGCCGAACGCCTAGAGTTTTTGTTTTGACGCGAACCGGCTTCCGCTTCGCTCGAAAACGCTCTGATCGCGCCGCAACAACCGCGCCCGGCTTTGCGCGCGCGCAAAGGACGGCGCGGCGAACCGCATTAATGATGCTCATGCGATGCAACTTTAAGTCCTGATGTCCAAGTTCCGATAGCCATGTCCTGTCCGCCGCTTCTCAGCCATGCGTTCCGCGCCTGTTTCCTGCTCGCCGCGATCTGGGCGGCGCTGGCGATTCCGCTGTGGCTGCTCGCCTATGCCGGCGTGCTGACCATCGCCGACGCCTATGGCGGCGTCGCCTGGCACGCCCATGAGCTGATCTTCGGCTATGCCGCGCTGGTGATCTGCGGCTTCCTGTTCACCGCGATCCCGAACTGGACCGGACGGCTGCCGGTGGCCGGGCGGCCGTTGATGGCGCTGGTGATGATCTGGATCGCCGGGCGCATCGCCATGCTGTCCGCCGCCCGCATCGGCCTTGTCGCCGCCGCCGTGATCGACCTCGCCTTCCTGGCCGCAGTGCTGGCGGTGGCCGGGCGCGAGATCGTCGCCGGCAGGAACTGGCGCAACCTGCGGGTGCTGGCGATCGTGTTCTGGCTGCTGGCCGCCAACGCCGCGTTCCACGCCGCGGCAATCTCCGGGGCGATGATCGACATCAGCCTGCGCGGCGCGGTCGGCGCGCTGGTGGCGCTGATCACGCTGGTCGGCGGCCGGCTGACGCCGAGCTTCACCCGCAACTGGCTGGTGAAGCGCAACGTCGCCAAGCTGCCCGCCCCGTTCGGCCCGCTCGACGCCATGGCGATCGGCGGCGCCGTCGTCGCGCTGCTGGCGTGGGTGATCGCGCCGGAAGGCCCGCTCACCGCGGCGCTGACGGCGCTCGCCGCGCTGCTCGTCGCGGGGCGGCTGATCCGCTGGCGCGGCGGCCGCACCTTCGCCGAGCCGCTGCTTGCGATCCTGCATCTCGGCTACGCCTTCGTGCCGCTCGGCCTCGCGCTCGCCGCCGGCCACGCGCTATGGCCGGACGCAGTCCCCGCCAACGCGGTGATCCACGCCTGGACCGCCGGCGCGGTCGGGGTGATGACGCTGGCGGTGATGACCCGCGCCAGCCTCGGCCATACCGGCCACGCGCTCACTGCGGGACCTGCGACCACGGCGATTTATCTTTCGATCCTCACCGCCGCGCTGTTGCGCATCGTCGCGCCGTTCGCGCCGGAATGGCATTATGCGCTGCTCAACGCCTCGGGCGTGGCGTGGACGCTGGCGTTCGCGCTGTTCGCGCTGGCCTACGGACCGATCCTCGCCGCCGCGCGCAAGGCGAAGGTGAGCTAGGAGCCGCAGAGCCGGGACCGTATCAAAGGCATCATCCGGGACACGAGCGTTACCGTTCTTCCTCCTCCGCGACCTCGGCCAGCGCGTCGGGCTGGGCGATCACCACGCGGCGGCGGCCGCTGCCGACCAGGCCGCGCGCCTCCCAGCCGCTCAGCGTGCGGCTGACGGTGTGCAGCGTGGTCCCGGTCATCTCGGCGAGATCCTGCCGCGACAGCGGAAACGCGATCTCGATGCCGCGCGCGGTGCGCCGCCCGGCCTGCTGCGCCAGCCGCAGCAGGGTGTGGGCGATGCGGCGCTCGACCCGCTCGGTCGAAAGTTCCCGCAACCGCACCTGAAGGTCGCGATAGCGCGCGCCGATCAGCGCTGCGGCGTTGACGGCGACCGCCGCGTACCGGGTCATGATGTCGCGCAGCACCGCGGCCGGCACGCCGATGACGTGGGTATCGTCCACCGCGTTGACCGCGCCCGGATGGGTGGCCGCGCCGGTCAGCGCGGCGTAGCCCGCGACCTCGCCCGGCCCGAGATAGCGGATGATGATCTGCTGGCCGTCGAGGGTGGCCTGGGTGGCGCGCAGCCGCCCGACCACCACTATATAGAGTGTCGTGACGGCGTCTTCCTGCTGGAACACGGCTTCGCCGGCCGCGAAGCGGCGGCGGAAGGCCGCCGCCTGCACCTCGCGCAGCGCCTCGACCGCGACGCCGCGGAACAGTTCGTTGCGCGCCAGGATGTCGATGTCGGGGTGTTCCGCCATTCCGCTAACTTCGCGCCATCCCTGAACCGGCGGCCCGCGCCGCGCCGCCTCGCCCGCCGTCCGCCGCCACTGGATTAAATCCACTGGTCGCGCCCGCGACTTCGCCGCATAGTGCGAACCGTCGAATCGCGGACCCCGCCGGGCATATTGCGGGTTTCTTGCGTGGGCGCAAAGATGCCGGCGCCGGCCTGCGGCAATGACATCATGGGGCGCTTGGTTCTCAAAATCCGTGAATCTGATTGCGGCAGTTACGGAGTTGCGATGCTGAACGTCAACAAAACCGACCTTCTGCGCCATCATGAGCCGGAATCGCTGTCGGACCGCTTCGCCGCCGGCGCCGAGCGGCTATTGACGGCGATGGCCGGCGGCTTCGGCCGCCGCTACGGCGGCCGGGTGATCGTGCTGGAAACCATCGCCGCGGTGCCGGCCATGGTGGCGGCGAGCCTTTTGCACCTGCAATGCCTGCGGCAACTGATCGACGACCGCGGCTGGGTGCGCGCCTTCATGGACGAGGCCGAAAACCAGCGCGCCCACCTGATGGCCTTCGTCGCCATCAAGCGCCCCAGTTGGGGCGAGCGCTGGCTGATCGCCATCAGCCAGGGCATTTTCTACAACGCCTATTTCCTGCTGTCGCTGATCTCGGCGCGCAGCGCCCACCGGCTCGCCGGCTATCTCGCCGAGCGCTCGGTGAAGGGCTATTCGGACTATCTCGACTCGCTGGAGTCCGGCGCGGTGCCCGACGGCCCGGCGCCCGACACCGCGATCGCCTACTGGAACCTGGCGCCCGGCGCGCGGCTCAGCGACATGATCGCCGCCATGCGCGAGGACGAGGCGATCCACCGCGACATCCACCACGCCTTCGCCGACGCGCTGGCGCAGGGCCGCGTCATGCCTGAGCGGCCGGGGCCGCTGATCTGAGGCGCGGGCGGGAGAAAATCTGTCGCCCAAGCTCGACTTTCGCACCTGATCTTGGCGAGAGAAAAATCCCCGAGACATCAGCGCCGGCGATGATGTCTCGAAACTCAGGAATTGCGCGACAGAACAATGTCCAAAGCCTCAAGGTCCGAGGCGAGGGGACGCGCAAGACCGAACTTGCCGTGTAGCTCTGCGAGCTGCCCGCGATAGGTTTCTGCCAACAAACGCAGCGCCGACATGATGGCGTCCGCCTCGCATGGACTATAGGACGCCTTGAGCGCCGCGAGAATGGCACGGCTCCCCCGCATGTCGAACTTTGCCACCACGACCGTTTCCGGGGTCCGATCATGTAGCCAGTCGTCGGCGTGCATGATGTGCTGGCGCAACTCGTCCAGCAGCGACAGGGCATAGAACAGTTCGCCGCGCCTCGCGCGCCGGTAGGTTTCATGCGCGGCCGCCAAGCCCTTGCTGATCGAAAAATCGAGATCGTCGTCGGAAACCGTGAACGGCAATCCCTGCGAACGCTCTACGAGGTCCGCAACGATCCCCTCGGGGTCGTGCAGAATACTGTTCGGCAGGCGATACCAGGGGGACGGGGTGAGCGCAGCGGCATCGTAATAAAAAATGTCGATCTTGCCGAACGGCCGGAAATGGGAAACGCAATGCTGCGCCCCCGGCACCCACTCGTTGAACAGAAAGCCCGGCCATTGCTTCGGAATTTCCCGGCGCCGATCGACATAGAAGCCCAGACGGTCCGATCTCACCACGACCCTCAAATCGATATCCGACCACGCATCCGCGGTCCCGGCGGCGAGCGACCCGGCAAGGAAAACTCCAACAACGGCCGGATCGCGCGAGAAGAACCGTAAAGCCGTTTCAAGCAGCCTCTCGCGCGCGGCGGTTAACGATCTCTCGTCCAACGTTGCAAACTCCTCGAAACCCGCGGTCTTCGTTGCGGTCACCATACGCGACGGAGCCGGTTTTGGCGTCGATTGGTCAAAGGCCGGGCCAAGATAGCCGCCCGCGCCAAAACTCTCGCGCCAACTTGCGCCAGCACAACGAGCCCGCCGCCGGGCGGCGTAGGGTTGCGTCCGCAAGATGAAGGCTGCCCCTTGACGGCAGTCGTGCAGACGGAGTTGACCATGACACGCTTGACCATGCTGATGCTTTGCGCCGGTGCGCTGCTTTCGACCGTTCCCGCCAACGCGGCCGAGTTCGAGGTCAAGATGCTGAACAAGGGGTCCGACGGCCAGGTGATGGTGTTCGAGCCCGCGTTCCTGAAGATCCAGCCGGGCGATACCGTGAAATTCCTCGCGACCGACAAGGGCCATGACGCCGAAACCATCGCCGGCCTGTTGCCCGAGGGCGCGGCGCCGTTCAAAGGCAAGCTGTCGCAGGACGTCACCGTCACCTTCGACAAGCCGGGCCTTTACGGCTACCGCTGCTCGCCGCATTTCGGCATGGGCATGGTCGGCCTGATCGAGGTCGGCGGCAACACCGCCAACCTCGACGCCATCAAGGCGGCCAAGATGCCGCCGATCGCCACCAAGCGCATGACCGCGCTGATCGAACAGGCGGCCAAGAGCACAGCGCAGGCGGACACCGGCAGTGTCACCCGCTGACATCACTGGCGCGCGCACGGCGGGAGACCCCCGCCGTGCCTGACGCCGCGTGCGACAACGAGCGCGTGATCCGCGTCGCGGACATCGAACCGCGCCACCGCCATACCGTGATCTTCCAGTTGTTCGAGCACCTGCCGCCGGCCCGCTCGATCCAGCTCGTGGTCGATCACGATCCACGCCCGCTGCGCGCGCAGCTTGAGATCAAGCACGGCGCGCGCTGCCTGTGGACCTATCTGGAACAGGGGCCCGATGTCTGGCGGGTCCGGTTGCGACGGAGACCGCCCGCGGAATAAACGCCGCGACGCCACATAACATCTCATTTTTTTGATGCGCATTGGAGGGATCGCGGCCGCATCGCGCTACCTCCGGTGCGCAAAACTTTGCGTTTGCACAAAGACGTGATCTTTGGACAAGATAAGGTTGGGCCACTGACCGGCTCCCGGCGACGGCGGCCGGCCGCAGGCTGCGCAAATGCTTTGCGCGACGAGCGCTTTGCGTGACGAAACTAAGGGGTCTGTTTCCGATGATCGCCGAACTCACCAAGAACGAACGTCAGACCGCGCTGATCATCCTGGTGGTGCTCGCCGTGACCGGTCTGGCCATGGCCGCCGGCGGCCACAACGATCCGTTCGGCATTCATGGCGCGCTGGTGATGGTCGCGGCCATCGCCGGCATCTTCGCCGTGATCTCCGGATACTACGCGCCGGAGCCGTCCGACGACCGGCTCGACAGCTACTACGATACCCCGACCAAGTTCGGGATCGTCGCCGCGATGGTCTGGGCCGTGGTCGGCATGGCGGTCGGCGACTGGGTGGCGTGGCTGCTGGCCTATCCGGAATGGACCTTCGACGCCGCGTGGGCGAGTTTCGGCCGCTTGCGCCCGGTCCACACCTCCGGCGTCATCTTCGGCTTCGGCGGCAACGCCCTGATCGCCACCTCGTTCTACGTCATGCAGCGCACCTCGCGGGCGCGCCTGCCGGACCAGTTGAGCCCGTGGTTCGTGCTGCTCGGCTACAACCTGTTCTGCGTCATCGCCGCCACCGGCTACCTGATGGGCGTGACGCAATCGCGCGAATACGCCGAGCCGGAATGGTACGCCGATATCTGGCTGGTGATCGTGTGGGTGACCTACTTCGTGCTCTACATGCGCACGCTGGCGCGGCGCAAGGAGCCGCACATCTACGTCTCCAACTGGTACTACCTCGCCTTCATCCTGGTGGTGGCGATGCTGCACATCGTCAACAACCTCGCGGTGCCGATCTCGCTGACGCAGGCCAAGAGCTATTCGCTGTTCTCCGGCGTGCAGGACGCGATGACGCAGTGGTGGTACGGCCACAACGCGGTGGCGTTCTTCCTCACCTCCGGCTTCCTCGGCATGATGTACTACTACATGCCCAAGCGCGCCGGCCGGCCGATCTATTCCTACCGCCTGTCGATCATCTCGTTCTGGGGCATCACCTTCTTCTACATGTGGGCGGGCTCGCACCACCTGCACTACACGGCGCTGCCGCAATGGGTGCAGTCGCTCGGCATGACCTTCTCGGTGATGCTGCTGGTGCCCTCGTGGGTGTCGGCCGGCAACGCGCTGATGACGCTCAACGGCGCCTGGCACAAGGTGCGCGACGACGCCACGCTGCGCTTCATGATGGTGGCGGCGGTGTTCTACGGCCTCACCACCTTCGAAGGCTCGTTCATGGCGATCCGCCCGGTCAACGCGCTGTCGCACTACACCGACTGGACCGTCGGCCACGTCCACGCCGGCGCGCTCGGCTGGGTGGCGATGATCACCTTCGGCGCGATCTACGCCTCGGTGCCGTGGCTGTGGAAGCGCGACAGCATGTATTCGGCGAAGCTGGTGGAAGTGCACTTCTGGCTGTCGCTGATCGGCACCATCATCTACGTCTTCGCGATGTGGAACTCGGGCATCATCCAGGGCCTGATGTGGCGCACCTATAACGAAAGCGGCACGCTGGCCTATTCGTTCCTCGATTCGCTGGTGGCGATGCACCCCTACTACATCGCCCGCGCCATCGGCGGCGCGTTCTTCCTGCTCGGCGCGATCGTCGGCTTCTACAATATCTGGATGACGATCCGCACCGCCGCGCAGGCCCAGATCGAGAACGCGGCCGACTATCCCCAGACCGGCGCCGCCGGCGCCCCCGCGTTGCAGCCCGGAGAGTAACGACGATGTTTGGATTTCATTACCGGCTGGAACGCAAGTCCATCGGCCTGGTGCTCGGCATCGTCGGCGTCGCCTCGATCGGCGGCCTGGTCGAGATCGCGCCGCTGTTCACCATCCACCAGACGGTGGAGGCCGCGCCCAACATGCGGGTCTATACCCCGCTCGAACAGGCCGGCCGCAACATCTACATCCGCGAGGGCTGCTACGCCTGCCACTCGCAGATGATCCGCACGCTGCGCGACGAGGTCGAGCGCTACGGGCCCTATTCGCTGGCGGTCGAATCCAAATACGACCACCCGATGCTGTGGGGCTCCAAGCGCACCGGCCCGGATCTGGCGCGCCTCGGCGAGAAATATTCCGACGCCTGGCACGTCGCCCATCTCAACAACCCGCGCGACGTGGTGCCGGAATCGGTGATGCCGGCCTATCGCTGGCTGCTCACCACGCCGCTGCGCACCGACACGCTGAGCCAGGACCTGAAGGCGCTGCGGACCGTCGGCGTGCCCTACACCGACGACATGATCGCCAACGCCGCGGCCGACGCCTACGGCCAGGCCGCCCCCGATTCGCCGGCGGCCGAGGGCGTCACCAAGCGCTACGGCGAGAAAACCACGGTGCGCGCCTTCGACGGCAAGCCGACCGACCTGACCGAGATGGACGCGCTGGTGGCTTACTTGCAAATCCTCGGCCGCCTGACCGACGTGGCGCACCAGCCGGTCGCCTCCGCGGAGAAATGACCATGACCATCACTCACGACCTGCTCGTCTGGTTCTCCAAGTCGTTCGGCCTGTTCTACCTGATCGGACTGTCGCTACTGGTGCTGGTCTATACCTACTGGCCCGCCAACCAGAAGCCGTTCGAGCACGCCGCGCACGCGATCCTCGACGACGACGACAAGCCTTACCGGGAATGAGGGCAGACCATGGGGCACTTTGAGCGCGACCCGCATACCGGTTACATGACGACCGGCCACGAATGGAACGGCATCACCGAACTCAACACGCCGGTGCCGAAGGTGATCTGGTTCTTCCTGACCTGCACGGTGATCTTCGCCGTCGGCTACTGGATCCTGATGCCGACCTGGCCGCTCGGCCGCACCTACACCAAGGGCCTGCTCGGCGACGATCAGCACCAGATCGTCACCAAGGCGGTGAAGCAGGCGGTGCTCGACCGCGCCGTGTGGACCGACCGCATCGAGAAGGAGAGCTTCGCCGACATCCAGAAGGACGCGGCGCTGATGGAGATCGTGCGCGAGACCGGCCACACCCTGTTCGGCGACAACTGCGCCGCCTGCCACGGCCGCACCGCGCAGGGCAGCAAGGGCTATCCCAACCTCACCACCACCTCGTGGCTGTGGGGCGGCACGCCGGAGGCGATCTTCGAGACCATCCGCGTCGGCATCAACTCGGCGCATCCGGAAACCCGCACCTCGCAGATGACGGCGTTCGGGCGCGACGGCGTGCTGCAACGCGCCGACATCGATAAGGTGGTCGCCTTCGTCCGCAGCCTGTCGCCTCCCGACGCCAAGGATCCTAAAAAGGACCTCGACCCCGCCAAGGTCGCCGCCGGCAAGGAGGTGTTCGCGGCGAACTGCGCCGCCTGTCACGGCGAGGACGCCAAGGGCAACATCGAGATGGGCGCGCCGAACCTGACCGACGCCTTCTGGATCTACGGCGGCGACGCCAGTTCGATCTTCGCCACCGTGTGGAACGGCCGGCAGGGCCACATGCCGACCTGGGAGAACCGGCTGTCGGCGATCGACCGCAAGATCCTCGCGCTCTATCTGGTCGATCTGCGGCAGTCCGGCAAATGAGCGCGGAGGCCACGACCATGCGACACAATCGCCGCTGGATCTGGCTTGCGGTCGGCGCCGGGCTGGCGCTGGTGATCGGCGCCAACTGGCACCTGGTCTACGTCGCCGTCACCTCGCAGCCCGATTGCGTCGCCCATGTCCGCGGCGGCGGAAACGGTGCGCCAGGCTCTTTCAGCGCGGCGAAATCGTCATGCACGCCGCGCTGATCCCGATGGTATCATTCCGATCGTTTCGTACCGATGAGGACCTGACGTGATCGAGCACACCGAACCCTCACAGACCATCATCCCGCCGGTCGTCGAACGGCTGCCGATCGAGCACCGCTGGAAGCGCGGCCTGCAACCGGCCGCGGCCTTCGAATGGCTGGCGCTGGGCTGGCGCGACTTCCGCACCGTGCCGGGACCGAGCGTCATCTACGGCCTGCTGATCTTCCTGCTGTCGGCGGCGATCGTCTACGGCCTGTTCGCGTTCGAACTGGACTACATCCTGTTCCCGGCGCTGGCCGGCTTCATGGTGGTCGGCCCGATCCTCGCGGTCGGCCCCTACGCCAAGAGCCGGCAGATCGAGGAAGGCAAGCCGGTCAGCCTGCTCGGCATGATCTTCGTGCGGCCGGCGGCGGGCGCGCAGATCGTCTTCACCGGCGTGCTGCTGTGCCTGCTGATGCTGGTGTGGATGCGCGCCGCGGTGATCGTCTACGCGCTGTTCTTCGGCCTGGTGCCGTTCCCCGGCCTCGACCACATCGCGCCGATGCTGTTCGCCACCCCGACCGGCTGGGCGATGCTGATCGTCGGCAGCGCGGTCGGCGCGCTGTTCGCCGCGTTCTCGTTCGGCATCAGCGCCTTCTCGATCCCGATGCAGCTCGACCAGCGCGTCGACTCCCTGACCGCGATGGGCTCAAGCCTGGCGCTGGTGTGGCACAACCTGCCGGCGATGCTGACCTGGGCCGCGATCATGCTGGTGCTGATCCTGCTCAGCATCGCCACCGGCCTGCTCGGCCTGATCGTGGTGTTTCCGGTGCTGGGCCACGGCACCTGGCACGCCTACCGTGCCGTCATGAAGACCTGATGGCGTTGTCGCCGTCCGCCGGCGCGGGCGGCGACCGACGCCTGTGGAGCGTGCGATGAGTTGTTGCGCCCCCGGCGCTGACATCGCCCCCGGCGGCGACGCCGGAAGCCGCGCCGAGGAGGTGCGGCTTCTCAGCCGCGACGTCGGCGGCGGCATCCGCCAGACCGACCTCTCGGTGCCGGCGATGCACTGCGGCGCCTGCATCCACGCCGTCGAAACCGCGCTCACGGCGCTGCCCGGCGTCGAATCCGCCCGCGTCAATCTTTCCAGCAAGCGCGCCACCGTCCGCTGGCGCGACGGCGCGGAGCCGCCGCCGTTCGTCGCGACGCTGCGCGACATCGGCTACGAGGCGCACCTCTACGACCCCGGCGCGGAGCCGAAAGACACGACGTTCACCGAACTGGTGCGCGCGCTGGCGGTGGCCGGCTTCGCCGCCAGCAACATCATGCTGCTGTCGGTGTCGGTGTGGGCGGGGGCCGATCCCGCCACCCGCGACCTGTTCCACGGCCTCTCGGCGCTGATCGCGCTGCCGGCGCTGGCCTATTCCGGCCGGGTGTTCTTCCGCTCGGCGTGGAGCGCGCTCCGGCACGGCCGCACCAACATGGACGTGCCGATCTCGATCGGCGTCTCGATGGCGTTCGGGCTCAGCGTCTACGAGACGCTGCATCACGGCGCGCACGCCTATTTCGATGCGTCGGTGACGCTGTTGTTCTTCCTGCTGATCGGCCGCACGCTCGATCACCTGATGCGCGAGCGCGCCCGCACCGCCGTCAAGGGTCTGGCGCGGCTGGCTGCGCGCGGCGCGCTGGTGGCGCAGCCCGACGGCAGCAACGCCTATCTGCCGGTGGGCGACATCCGCATCGGCATGACGGTGCTGTTGGCGGCGGGCGAGCGCGTGCCGGTGGACGGCCGCGTCGCCAGCGGCCGCTCCGACATCGACCGCTCGCTGGTCAGCGGCGAAAGCGAGCCGGTGCCGGTCGCCGCCGGCGCGCTGTTGCAGGCCGGCACGCTGAACCTGACCGGCCCGCTGACGCTCACCGCGACCGCCACCGCCCGCGACTCCTTCCTCGCCGAGATGATGCGGCTGATGGAAAGCGCCGAGGCCGGCCGCTCGGCCTATCGCCGCATCGCCGACCGCGCCTCGCGGCTCTACGCCCCGGTGGTTCACGCCACCGCCTTCCTCACCATGATCGGCTGGCTCGCCGCGACCGGCGACCTGCACCGCGCCGTCACCGTCGCCATCGCCGTGCTCATCATCACCTGCCCGTGCGCGCTCGGCCTCGCGGTGCCGATGGTGCAGGTGATGGCGGCACGGCGGCTGTTCGAGCAGGGAATGCTGCTCAAGGACGGCGGCGCGCTGGAACGGCTGGCGGAAATCGACACCGTGGTGTTCGACAAGACCGGCACGCTGACGCTGGGCCAGCCGCGCCTCGTGCGGCCCGAGACGATCGACCCCGAGGCGCTCCGCATCGCGGCGGCGATGGCGACGCATTCGCGCCATCCCTATTCGCGCGCGCTGGCGGCGGCGGGCGGCGCGGGGTTGCCGGCGCTCGATGCCGGCGCGGTGTCCGAGCAGCCCGGCGCCGGGCTGGAGGCGCGCATCGGCGCGCACGTCTATCGCCTCGGCCGCGCAAGCTGGGCGCTGACGCAACCGGACGACGGCGACGCCGGCGCGGCGAACGTGGTGCTGGCGCGCGACGGCGCGCCGCTCGCCGGCTTCGCGTTCGAGGACGGCCTGCGCGACGGCGCGCGCGCGACCATCCTTGAGCTGACCGACGCCGGCTTCGCCATCGAGGTGCTGTCCGGCGACCGCGACGAGGCGGTACGGCGCATCGCCGACGATCTCGGCGCGCGCTACGTCGCAGGCGTGACGCCCGCCGGCAAGGTGGCGCGCGTCAGCGCCATCGAGGCCAGCGGCCATCGCGTGCTGATGGTCGGCGACGGCCTCAACGACGCTCCCGCGCTCGCCGCCGCCCACGCCTCGATGGCCCCGGCCTCCGCCGCCGACGTCGGGCGCAACGCCGCCGACCTGGTGTTCCTGCATCAAAGCCTGCGGGCGGTTCCCGACGCCATCGGCATCGCGAGAAACGCCGCCCGGCTGGTGCAACAAAACCTCGCGCTGGCCGTTGGGTATAATGTGATCGCGGTGCCGATCGCGGTCGCGGGTTACGTCACCCCGCTGATCGCGGCGGTGGCGATGTCGTCGTCCTCGATCATCGTGATCGCCAATGCGTTGCGCCTGCGAGGCGTTAAACGCAGCCGCGGCGCGACCCGCATACCGGCGACACCCCTTGTCGCGCAACCTGTTACAGGGAGAAGCGCATGAACGATTTTCTTTATCTCGTGCCGATCGCGCTGGCGCTCGGCGTGGCCGCGCTGGTGGCCTTCATGTGGGCGCTGCACAGCGGCCAGTATGACGACCTCGACGGCGCCGCCGAGCGCATCCTGATCGACGACGACCGCCCGTTGCCGCAAAAGCACACCGCGCGGAAATCGTAAGCGCCGCGCGGTGACGGGGCCGGGTCATGAAACCCGGCAGATTTATCGCTTGATGGTCAGGAGCGCCGCCGGAGCGGTCTTCAGCGTTGCGGCCAGCCTGACGACCAGATCGAGCGATGGATTGCGCAAATGGATTGCGCAAGCCCCGCTCGGTGCCCGGGATGCAGGTCCGGCCGATCCCCGCCTCGTCGATCCCACCTCCAGATCGAGCGCCGTTCTCGCCGCCTTCAGACGGGCAGTCCACGGACTCTCATCATCATATTCCGACTTGCGGAAAGCCTCACGGACGAGGATCGATCCCGCGCGATCGAACCCTGAAATGACCTCCGGCCCGGCTCGCGGGCCGCCCCACGCCGCCCTGACAGGTCCGTCGCCTCAATTCGGCTTGTGAGCACGCCGCGATGCTGTCACAACCGGCTTGCACAAACCGGCTTGCGCGCGCCGCGATCCGGCTCGACAATCGTCGCGACCGCAAGCGCCGTCTTGACCATGCAGGGAGCAAACGTTGACCGACACCGCGACACCGCGTGAACCGCAAACCGAAACCGCGACGCAGCCGGCCACCGGCCCGCTGAAAGGCGTGCGCATCGTCGAATTCGCCGGCATCGGCCCCGGCCCGTTCGCCTGCATGATGCTGGCGGACATGGGCGCCGAGATCGTCACCCTCGACCGCGTCGGCGCGAAGAAGGATCTGAAATCGGTGGCCGGGCGCGGCCGCAAGGTGATCGAGCTCGACCTCAAGGACAAGGCCGACGTCGCCCGTGCGCTCGACCTGCTCAGCCATGCCGACGCGCTGATCGAGGGTTTCCGCCCCGGCGTGATGGAGCGGCTGGGGCTCGGCCCCGACGTGGTGCTGGCGCGCAACCCGCGGCTGGTCTACGGCCGCATGACCGGCTGGGGCCAGAGCGGCCCGCTCGCCAACGCCGCCGGCCACGACATCAACTACATCTCGATCACCGGCGCGCTGGCGGCGATCGGCGTCAAGGACAAGCCGGTGCCGCCGCTCAACCTGGTCGGCGATTTCGGCGGCGGCGCGCTCTATCTCGTGGTCGGCGTGCTGGCGGCGCTGGTGGAAGCCGGCAAGTCCGGCAAGGGCCAGGTGGTCGATGCCGCGATGTGCGACGGCGCGGCCTCGCTGATGTCGATGTTCTTCGACTTCACCGCGATGGGGCGCTGGCGCGAGGAGCGCGAGAGCAACCTCCTGGACGGCGGCGCGCATTTCTACGGCGTGTACGAATGCAAGGACGGCCAGTTCATCTCCATCGGCTCGATCGAGCCGCAGTTCTACGCGCTGCTGCGCAAGCTCGCGGGGCTCGATGACGCCGCCTACGACGCGCAGATGGACACCAAGGGATGGCCGGCGCTGAAGGACAAGCTCACGGCGGTGTTCAAGACCAGGACGCGGGATGAGTGGTGCGCGATCATGGAAGGCTCCGACGTCTGCTTCGCGCCGGTGCTGACCATGAGCGAGGCGACGAAGCATCCGCACATGAAGGCGCGCGAGGTGTTCATCACCCGCCACGGCGTTCCGCAGCCCGCCCCCGCGCCGCGCTTCTCGCGCACGCCCTCCGCCGCCCGCGACGCGATGACGACGGATATCGGCAGCGTGACGAAAGCGTGGGCAGGCGGGAAATAGCGGTTGCCGTGTCCCGGACGCAGTCGCGTGTGAAACGCTGCGCCGCAGGGCCGGGACCGTTCCATCGCCGCTCCGTTCCGATCCCGGATCAGCGATGCAAGGGCGTGGCGGCATCATCCTGAGTATCTGACCGGAAATGAGGCGTCATCGTCCACGAAGGCGAGGGCTTTGCAGAAGTGAGGTTTGGTGATTCTT
>JBIQLW010000036.1:0-39627 GCA_044463945.1 Bradyrhizobiaceae bacterium
GTGCGCTGCCGATCCGGGACCGTCGCGAAGGCGGTATCCGTAACGATCCCGGCTCTGCGACGCGGCATGAAGAATGCCGCATCGCGTCCGGGACACGGGCGCTGCCTCCGTCGCGCCCCCACCCCGAACCCTCCCCCGCAGGCGGGAGAGGGAGCGTGCCGCAGTTTGTAGGAGGACGCATCGCGTCCGCGGCACGCCGGCAGATCGGCCGAGGTGACCTAGACCAGCCGGCTCTGCACCACCGCCGCCTCGATGAACGAGGCGAACAGGGGATGCGGCTCGAACGGGCGCGACTTCAGTTCGGGATGGAATTGCACCCCGATGAACCACGGGTGGTCCTGATATTCGACGATTTCCGGCAGCACGCCGTCCGGCGACAGCCCGGAGAAGCGCAAGCCGTGCTGCTCCAGCCGGTCCTTGTAGGCGGTGTTGACCTCGTAGCGGTGGCGATGCCGTTCGGAGATCTCCAGCGCGCCGCCATAGATCGCCGACACCCGGCTGCCGCGCACGAGCGTCGCCGGATAGGCGCCGAGCCGCATGGTGCCGCCCATGTCGCCGGCCGCCGTCCGCCGCTCCAGTTCGTTGCCGCGCAGCCATTCGGTCATCAGCCCGACCACCGGCTCATCGGTGGGGCCGAACTCGGTCGAATTGGCCCTCTCGATTCCGGCGAGATTGCGCGCCGCCTCGATCACCGCCATCTGCATCCCGAAGCAGATGCCGAAATACGGCACCCGCCGCTCGCGGGCGAAACGCGCCGCCTTGATCTTGCCTTCCGCCCCGCGCTGACCGAACCCGCCCGGCACCAGAATGCCGTCGACGTGCTCCAGCATCGGCGCGGGATCGTCCTTCTCGAACACCTCGCTCTCGATCCAGTCGAGGTTGACCTTGACGTTGTTGGCGATGCCGCCGTGAGACAACGCCTCGATCAGCGATTTGTAGGCGTCCTTCATGCCGGTGTACTTGCCGACGATGGCGATGGTCACCGCGCTTTCCGGGTTGCGCACCCGCTCGTTGATGAGGTGCCAGCGCTCCAGCGCCGGCGGCGCTTTCGGCGCGATGCCGAACGCCGCCAGCACCTCGTCGTCGAGGCCGGCGGCGTGATAGGCTTCGGGCACGGCGTAGATGTTGTCGACGTCGCGGGCCTCGATCACCGCGCTCTCGCGCACGTTGCAGAACAGCCCGAGCTTGCGGCGCTCCTCCTTGGGGATGGCGCGGTCGGTGCGGCAGAGCAGGATGTCCGGCTGGATGCCGATCGAGCGCAACTCCTTGACCGAATGCTGGGTCGGCTTGGTCTTGAGTTCGCCGGCGCTCGGGATGTAGGGCAACAGCGTCAGGTGGACGTAGATGGCGTGGCCGCGCGGCAGGTCGTTCCTGATCTGGCGGATCGCCTCGAAGAACGGCAGCCCCTCGATGTCGCCCACCGTGCCGCCGATCTCGACCAGCACGAAGTCGTAGCCGTCGTTGCCTGAGAGGACGAAATCCTTGATGGCGTTGGTGACGTGCGGAATGACCTGAATGGTGGCCCCGAGGTAGTCGCCGCGCCGCTCCCTGGTCAGGATGTCCTGATAGATGCGCCCGGTGGTGATGTTGTCCTGCCTGGTGGCGGGACGCCCGGTGAAGCGCTCGTAATGGCCGAGGTCGAGGTCGGTCTCCGCGCCGTCGTCGGTGACGAACACCTCGCCGTGCTGATACGGCGACATCGTGCCGGGATCGAGGTTGAGATAGGGATCGAGCTTGCGCAGCCGCACCTTGTAACCGCGCGCCTGAAGCAGCGCGCCGAGCGCCGCCGAGGCCAGACCCTTGCCGAGCGAGGAAACCACGCCGCCGGTGATGAAAATGTACCGCGCCATGGGGCCTAACCTCTACGCCGACCGAAGCGATTCGCCAAAACGAATCGGACCCATAGCCCGGCTGCGGGCCATGCTGTGGGTGACTTGAAATTCAAAGCGAAAACAGCTTCTTGGAGACGTTTCTCAACAATTCACATTGAGAGCACCCGCAGAATTGCGAAAGCCTCATTGCGACCGCGGCGGCTGCGGGGCCTGCTCCTGCTGCTTCAGCGTGTCGAGCACGCCGCCGCCGGACGGCGCGACCGGGGTCGCCGGCTGCGACAGCGGCGCGGTGGTGGGATTGATGATCGAGGTCGGCGCGCGCTCGTAATTGGCGAGCCACGACAGCACCAGGCTGGTGACGAAGAACAGCCCGGCGACGATCGCCGTGGTCCGGGTCAACAGGTTGGCGGTGCCGCGGCTCGACATGAAGCCGCCGCCTCCGCCGCCGCCGATGCCGAGGCCGCCGCCTTCGGACTTCTGCACCAGCACCACCGCGATCAGCACCACGACGAGCATCAGGTGAATGACGATAATGACGGTTTCCATCGGGACCTTCCATCGCGGCGCGACGCCCGGACCGGGACCGGACGCTGGCTTGGCGGGATTGAATTTGCAGCGCTGTCTACACGACCCGGCAGGCCATTGCCACCCCTGGCCACCCCTGCCCGGCCGGACGGGAATCGCAGACCGGCCGGCGCTTAGTTAGGGACAGGCGGCGGCGATCGCAAGGAAATCGGCGGCCTTGAGGCTCGCGCCGCCGATCAGCGCCCCGTTGACGTTCGAGACCGCCAGCAGCTCCGCGGCGTTGGACGGCTTCACCGACCCGCCATAGAGCAGCCGGATGCCGGCGGCCTCCCCGGCGAACCGGCTGGTGAGGGTTCTGCGCATGAAATCATGGACTTCTGCAACCTCTTGAACCGTCGGCGTGCGCCCGGTGCCGATCGCCCAGACCGGCTCGTAGGCGACCACGGTATTGGCCGCCGTCGCGCCGTCCGGCACCGAGCCGGCAAGCTGGGTCCCGACCACGTCGAGCGCCCGTCCGGCGTCGCGCTGCTCTTGCGTCTCGCCGACGCAGACGATCGCGGTGAGCCCCTCGTGCCAGACCGCCTCGGCCTTCTTCCGCACCAGCGCGTCGGTCTCGCCGTGGTCGGCGCGCCGCTCGGAATGGCCGAGGATGACGGCGCTGGCCCCGGCGTCCGCCACCATCGCCGGCGAGATATCCCCGGTGTGCGCGCCCGACACCGCGAAGTGGCAGTCCTGCGCGCCGATCCCGACCCGCGAGCCGATCGTCGAGGCCGCCGCGGTGAACAGCAACGTCGCCGGCGGGCAGATCAACAGGTCGGCCTTGCGCCACAACTCGCCCGCGCCGCGCGCGATCGCCGCGATCTCGCTCAGCGACGCCTTGAGGCCGTTCATCTTCCAGTTGCCCGCGATCAGCGGGCGGATCGGCTTGGTCATGGATCACCACTCTCGCACTTCAGGAAGGAAGGCCATAGCCGCCACGGCCGGCGCTGACAACGCCCAAACCCGGCCCAAGCCCGGCTTGAGCCCGAACTTGCGCGCTTGCGCCACGGTTGCGACAGCGCGACCGGCTCTTTATGATGGCGCGATCACTTCGTGCTGCCCTTCGGACGCCATCCGGCGACGTGGAACGCCGGTTCGCGCCATGACCAAACCCGGATCCCGTGCCGGCGGAGCGGCTTGGCGCATCGCCGCGCCCATGACGCCGAACCGGTTCCGGAGGCGGCTCGCTTCCCTCCTGCAAACAAGACAGGCCCATGCTTCGCGGAATCCGTAACGCCTCATCCAACTGGCTCGGCAAGATCGTCATGACCGTCGTGATGGGGGTCCTGATCATCAGCTTCGGGGTGTGGGGCATCGGCGACATCTTCCGCGGCTTCGGCCAGTCGACGCTGGCCAAGATCGGCAAGACCGAAATCTCGATCGAGCAGTTCCGCCAGCTTTACACCGACCGGCTCCAGCAGATCAGCCGCCAGATCGGCCGGCCGCTGACCCCCGACCAGGCGCGCGCCTTCGGCCTCGACCGTCAGGTGCTCCAGCAGGTGATAGCCGAGACGACGCTGGACGAAACCGCGCGCAATCTGGGCCTCAAGCAATCGACCGACGAGATCATGAAGGCGATCACCAACGATCCCAACTTCAAGGGACCGAACGGCGCGTTCGACCCGGCGCGCTTCGCCCAGATCATCCGCCAGTTCAACTTCTCGGAGCAGCGCTACATCAACGAGCAGAAGCTGGTGTCGCTGCGCCGGCAACTCGCCGGCGCGATATCGGCGGAAATTGCGCCCAGCAAGACCAGCCTCGACGTGCTGAACCGCTTCCAGAACGAGGAGCGCACGGTGGAGTTCGTCAAGCTGGCGGCGGCGCAGGCCGGCACCATCGAGGCGCCGACGCCGGAAACGCTGGCAAGCTATTACGAGACCCACAAGGTCCAGTTCCGCGCCCCCGAATATCGCAAGATCGCGTTCATCGCCATCACCCCCGACGAACTGGCGAAATGGACCACGGTGTCCGACGACGACGCCAGAAAGGTCTACGAGCAGCGCAAGGACAAGTTCGCCACGCCCGAGAAGCGCGAGATCTTGCAGATGGTGTTCTCCAACGCCGAGGACGCCGCGAGCGCGCGGGCGCGCTTGACCGGCGGCCTGTCGTTCGACGACCTCGCCAAAGAGCGCGGCCTCAAGCCGTCCGACGTCGATCTCGGCCTGGTCACCAAATCCGCGATCATCGACGCCAAGGTGGCCGATGCCGCCTTCGCGCTGAAAACCGGCGACCTCAGCGAGCCGATCCCCGGCACCTTCGGCACGGTGCTGGTCAAGGTCGGCAAGGTCGAGCCGGGCAGCCAGGCGAGCTATGAGAGCGTCGCGCCGACGCTGAAGAAGGAAATCGCGCTGGAGCGCGCGCAGAAATCCGTGAAGGAATTGCACGACAAGCTCGAGGACGAGCGCGGCGGCGGCGCCACCGTCACCGAGGCCGCCGAGAGGCTCAAGCTGCCGGTCACCACCATCGAGGCGGTGGACCGTTCCGGCCGCGCCCCCGACGGCAAGCCGGTCACCTCGATCCCGCCCGGCCTCGATCTGGTCTCGCAGGCGTTCGCAAGCGACGTCGGCGTCGATAACGAGACGATCTCCTATCAGGGCGGCTATGTCTCGTTCGACGTGGTCGGCGTCACGCCGTCGCGCGAGCGCACCCTCGACGAGGTCAAGGATCAGGTCGAGGCGCGCTGGCGCGCCGATCAGATCTCCGAGCGGCTGCGCGCCAAGGCGACCGAGATGGCGGAGAAGCTCAACAACGGCGGCAAGCTCGCGGACGAAGCCGCGGCCGCCGGCCTCAAGGTCGAGACCGCTACGAGGTTCAAGCGCGACGCGACGCCCGCCAACCTCCCCGCCGGCGTCGTCGCGAGCGCCTTCCGCACCGCGAAGGACGCCGCCGGCCAGAGCGAAGGCGCGAGCCCGACCGAGTGGGTGGTGTTCCGTGTCACCGAGGTCACCGAGCCGACGCTGGACCTTGCCTCCGAGGACGCCAAGACGCTCAGGACGACGGTGGAGCGCGGCCTCGCCGACGAACTGGTCGGCCAGTTCATCGTCAAGATGGAAAACGAGATCGGCGTTTCGATCAACCAGCAGGCGCTGGCGCAGATCACCGGCGCCAACAACTGACAGAACGCGACTTAAACGACGTGAAGGCATCGCTGCGATGGACGATCTGAAAACCATAATCGCCAAGGTCGCCACCGGCGCGAGCCTCACCCGCATTGAGGCGGCGCAAGCCTTCGACCGCATGATGTCCGGCGAGGCGACGCCCTCGCAGATGGGCGCGATGCTGATGGGCCTGCGGGTGCGCGGCGAGACGGTGGACGAGATCACCGGCGCGGTATCGGCGATGCGCGCCAAGATGCTGCGCGTCACCGCGCCCACCGAGGCCGTCGATATCGTCGGCACCGGCGGCGACGGCTCGGGCTCGGTCAACGTCTCGACCTGCGCCTCGTTCATCGTGGCGGGCTGCGGCGTGCCGGTCGCCAAGCACGGCAACCGCGCGCTGTCGTCGCGCTCCGGCGCGGCCGACGTGCTGGCGGCGCTCGGCGTCAAGATCGATCTCACCCCGGAGCAGGTCGAGCGCTGCATCAAGGAGACCGGCATCGGCTTCATGTTCGCGCCCGCGCACCATCCGGCGATGAAGAACGTCGGCCCGACCCGCGTCGAACTGGCGACCCGCACCATCTTCAACCTGCTCGGGCCGCTGTCGAACCCGGCCGGCGTCACGCGGCAGATGGTCGGCGTGTTCTCGCGGCAATGGGTGCAGCCGCTGGCGCAGGTGCTGAGGAACCTCGGCGCGGACTCGATCTGGGTGGTGCATGGTTCCGACGGCCTCGACGAGATCACCCTCACCGGGGCGACCTTCGTCACCGAGTTGAAGAACGGCGAGATCCGCAGCTTCGAGGTCACGCCTGAGGACGCTGGCCTCCCGCGCGCCGGCGGCGAGGCGCTGAAGGGCGGCGACGCCAGCGCCAACGCGGAGGCGCTGAAGCGCGTGCTCAACGGCGAGCCGAGCGCCTATCGCGACGTGGCGCTGCTCAACGCCGCGGCCGCCCTGATCGTCGCCGGGCGCGCCGCCGACCTCAAGGAGGGTGTCGCCATCGGCGCGAAGGCGCTCGACGAGGGCGCGGCGGCCGAGCGGCTGAAGCAACTTATTGCCGTCTCCAACAGTTGATGGGCAGGAGGCGGCGATGTCCGACATCCTGAGGAAAATCGAGGCGTACAAGCGCGCGGAGATCACAGCCGCCAGGCGCGTGCGGCCGGAGGCCGACCTTGAGCGCCTTGCCCGCGTCGCCACGCCCCCGCGCGGCTTCATCGCGGCGCTGCGCCGCAAGCACGCGCAAGGCGCGTTCGCCCTGATCGCGGAGATCAAGAAGGCGTCGCCGTCCAAGGGCCTGATCCGCGCCGATTTCGATCCGCCGAAACTGGCGCGCGCCTACGAGGCCGGCGGCGCCGCCTGCCTCTCGGTGCTGACCGACACGCCGTCGTTTCAGGGCCACCTCGATTACATGGTGGCGGCGCGCGCGGCGACGGCGCTGCCGGTGCTGCGCAAGGATTTCATGTTCGATCCCTATCAGGTGATCGAGGCCCGCGCCCACGGCGCCGACTGCATCCTCATCATCATGGCCGCGCTCGACGACGGCGCGGCGCGCGAGATCGAGGACGCCGCCCTGATCCACGGCATGGACGTGCTGCTGGAAGTCCACGACCGCGCCGAACTCGACCGCGCCTTGAGGCTGCGCTCGCCGATGATCGGCATCAACAACCGCGACCTGCGCACGTTCGAAACCACGCTCACGACCAGCGAGGATCTCGCGCCGCACGTTCCGCCCGACCGGCTGATCGTCGGCGAGAGCGGCATCTCGACGCCCGACGATCTGGCGCGGCTGGCGCGCGCCGGCATCCGCTCCTTCCTGGTCGGCGAGAGCCTGATGCGGCAGGCCGACGTCACCGAAGCAACGCGGGCGCTGCTGGCGCGCAAGCCCTCGGACGGCAATGGGGCGGCATAGCACCATGGCGCGCAAGGCGACCGCCCTCACCCATATCGACGCCAAGGGCGAGGCGCGCATGGTCGACGTCTCGGAGAAGCCGGCGGCCGAGCGCGTCGCGGTGGCCGAGGGCGCCGTGGTCATGAGCAAGGCGACGCTCGATCTCATCGTCACCGGGGCCGCCGCCAAGGGCGACGTGCTGGCGACGGCGCGCATCGCCGGCATCATGGCGGCGAAGCGCACCTCGGAACTGATCCCGCTGTGCCACCCGCTGGCGCTGTCGAAAGTGACGCTGGACATCGCGCCCGACGCGGCGCTGCCGGGCTGCCGCATTCGCGCCACGGTGAAGGTCACCGGACCCACCGGCGTCGAGATGGAGGCGCTGACCGCGGTGTCGGTGGCCGCGCTCACGGTCTACGACATGGTCAAGGCGGTGGAGCGCGGCGCGCGCATCGAGGGCATTCATCTGCTGGAGAAGCGCGGCGGCAAGTCCGGCCATTATCGCGCGCCGGCACGCGGCAAGGCCACGACATGAACGGCACGCGCGCCATCGCGAGGAGCCGGTCATGGCGCTGATGCCGGTCGCCGAGGCGATGGCGGCGGTGCTCGACGGCGCGGCCGCGCTGCCGGAGGAATGGGTCGCGTTGCCGGAGGCGCATCACCGCATCCTCGCCCGCGACCTCACAGCGCTCAGGACACAGCCGCCCGCCGACATGTCGGCGATGGACGGCTACGCGGTGCGCGCCACTGACGCGGCCACGATCCCCGCCCGCCTCACGGTGGTCGGCGAAGCCGCCGCCGGCAGTCCCTATCCCGGCACGCTGAAGCCCGGCGAAGCGGTCCGCATCTTCACCGGCGGCGTGGTGCCGGAGGGCGCCGACGCCATCGTCATCCAGGAAGACACCGCGCGCGAGGGAGCCGCCGTCATCATCAGGGAGGCCGCTGTCGCCGGCCGTCACATCCGCCGCGCCGGGCTCGACTTCCGCGAAGGCGAGGTGCTGCTGCGCGCCGGACACCGCCTCGCCGACCGCGACCTCGCGCTCGCCGCCGCCATGAACCATCCGCGGCTGCCGGTGCATCGCCGGCCGCGCGTCGCGGTGCTCGCCACCGGCGACGAACTGGTGCCGCCGGGCGGCGATCCCAAGCCCGGCCAGATCGTGCTCTCCAACGGTTTCGCGCTGCACGCGCTGGCGCGCGCGGAAGGCGCCGACACCATCGACCTCGGCATCGCCGCCGACACGCTGGAGGCCACCACCGCCGCGATCCGCCGCGCGCGCGACAGCGCCGCCGACATTCTGGTCTCGACCGGCGGTGCGTCGGTCGGCGACCACGACCTGATGCACGTCGCGCTTGAAGCCGAGGGCGTCGATCTGGCGTTCTGGAAAATCGCGCTGCGGCCCGGCAAGCCGATGATGCACGGCCGCCTCGGCGCGATGCGGGTGATCGGACTGCCCGGCAATCCGGTGTCGTCCTACGTCTGCGCCTTCCTGTTCATGGTGCCGCTGCTGCGCGCCTTGTCCGGCCGCGCCGATATCCAGCACCGCCAAGAAACGGCGGTGCTCGGCAACGCGCTTGCCGCCAACGACCAGCGGCAGGACTACCTGCGGGCGCGACTCGCCCGGCGCGAAGACGGCGCGACGGTGGCCACCACCCTCAGCCATCAGGACAGTTCGCTGCTGGCGAATCTGGCGGCGGCGCAGGCGCTGCTGATCCGCCCGCCGTTCGCTCCGCCCGCAAAGGCCGGCGACCCCTGCACCATCGTCCGCCTGCCGGGCTGATCCGGCCGTTGACCCAAAATTAAGAGGTTGCGGAACACATATCGAACATATAGTGTCTGTTCATGATTTGTTTTCGAGCGGCCGCCATGGTGCGATCAAAGCGCGATCAAGGATCGGCCGGCGGCGAGGCAACGGGCTTGATACGGGGGATGAAACCGAGATGCTGACACGCAAACAATACGAGCTGTTGCGGTTCATCAACGAGCGGCTGACCGAGAGCGGCGTGCCGCCCTCCTTCGACGAGATGAAGGACGCGCTCGACCTGCGCTCCAAGTCCGGCATCCATCGCCTGATCACCGCGCTGGAAGAACGCGGCTTCATCCGCCGCCTGCCCAATCGCGCCCGCGCCATCGAGGTCATCAAGCTGCCGGAGACCAGCGCCGGCGGCAGCGCGCGGCGCGGCTTCACCCCGAGCGTCATCGAGGGCAACCTCGGCAAGATCCGCCCGGTCAGCGCCGGCGCGGACGATGGCGCCGAGCATCCCGTGGCGGTGCCGGTGATGGGCCGCATCGCCGCCGGTACGCCGATCGAGGCGCTGCAAACCCGCAGCCACACCATCAGCGTGCCGCCGGACATGCTCGGCTCAGGCGAGCACTACGCGCTCGAAGTGCGCGGCGATTCGATGGTCGACGCCGGCATCCTCGACGGCGACCTGGCGCTGATCCAGAAGAACGACAGCGCCGACACCGGCGACATCGTCGTCGCCCTGATCGACGAGGAGGAAGCGACGCTGAAGCGCTTCCGCCGCCGCGGCGCGTCGATCGCGCTGGAACCGGCCAACACGGCTTACGAAGTCCGCATCCTGCCGCCGAACCGGGTGCGGATTCAGGGCAAGCTGATCGGGCTGTACCGGCGTTACTAGGACGCTTTCGTATTAGATTGAACCGATCCATGCCCGGTCATTCCGGGGCGCGCGTTCTTCACGCGCGCGCCCGCAATCCATAACCACCGCCGGGCGTATGGATTCCGCCTGCGCGCCAAGTACGCGCATCCAGGTGCGCGCATCCCGGAATGACGGTGGTGTTTGGGGTATGCGCGTCAATTCAGCCTGAAACGCCTCCGGGACATTTTCGAGCGACGTGGATACCGGCGTTCGCGCGGCGCGTTCTTTGCGCGCGTTAGGCCACTCGCGAACTTGATCGCCCTCGCGCTCAATCGTCCGGCGCGCGATCCGCTTCCGCCGGCGTCGCATCGACGGGTTGCGTCACGCGGGACCGCCCCGTTGGGGCATTCGACGCGGCAGGCTCCGGCGAAGATGCCGGCGACCATGGCCGATCGACGCCTTCGGGCCGGATCGCGGTCACCGCAAAGCCGTCGGCGGACTTGCGCAGCGCCAGCGCGCCGTGCTGCCGCAATCGCGCCTGATCGATCACCAGCGCCGCGCAATCGGGCGGTGCGTCTCGTAATGTCACGATCACCGCCGCTCGCGCGCAATCGTCGGCGAACGCGTCCGCGCGCAGGGCGAGCGCCACCAGCCGGCCGTCCGCGAGCGCGCTGACGCAGCCTGTGAGATCGCACGACACGCCCGCCGCCAGTGTCGGATCGGCGGTGCCCCTGTCGTCGGCATCCGCCGCCAGCCACTCGCGCGCCAGAAACGTATCCTTCGACGCGCGCATCAGCCGCAGCCGGCCGTCGCCGCCGCGCACCGCGACGCTGTGACCCTCGCCCGACACCAGAACGTCCGGCCGCGGCTGCGCCACCGCCCACACCGTGGCGAGCCCGATCGCCGCCGCGCCGGACCATCGCAGCGGCGTCCGCAACAGGCCGAGCAGCACGATTCCCAGGCTCGCCAGCAGCAAGGGGCCGGTGCCGAACGCCGCCATGCGGCCGACCGCCCCCGGCAGCGCCGCCACCCACAGCGCGACCGCGACCATCCAGTCGATGCCGAGCCCCATGATCTCCCAGAACGCGCGGTCGAGCCCGAACGGCGCGGCGACCAGCCCCATCAGCCCGGCCGGCATGACGATGCCGGACACCACCGGCATCGCGGCGAGGTTCGCCAGCACGCCGTAAGGCGCGAGGCGATGGAAATGAAACGCGGCGTAAGGCGTGGTCGCGAGCCCCGCGACCAGCGAGGCCAGCGCCAGCGTGACGATCTCGCGCCCGCCCCACAGCGCGGCGCGCGCCGCCCGCGAACTGTCCGGCGTCGCGAACAGGCGCGGCATCCCGATCTGGATCAGCGCCACCAGTCCCAGCGTCGCCGCGAACGACATCTGGAAGCTCGGATGCACCAGCGCTTCCGGCGCGACCGCCAGCACCGCGAGCGCCGCGATCGCCAGCGTGCGGAAGGTGACGGCGCGGCGGTCGACCATCACCGCGATCAGCACCACCGCGGTCATGAGGAACGAGCGCTGGGTCGCGACCTCGGCGCCCGACAGCAGCAGATAGAACGTCGCGGCCGCGAGCGCCGCCGCCGCCGACCATTTCTTGATCGCAAACGTCACCGTCAGGCCGGGGATCAGCGCCAGCAGCGCGCGCACCGCGAAGAACACCACGCCCGCGACCACCGCCATGTGATAGCCCGAGATCGACAGCACATGACCGAGGCCGGAGACGAACATCGCGTCGTTGACCGGCGGCGTGATGGCGTCGCGGCGGCCGGTCAGCAGCGCGGTGGCGATGGCGCGGTTGTCGCCGTCGAGCGCGGTGCGGATGCGCGCGTCGATGGCGTCGCGCATGGCCTGCATCGTCGCCGCATAGCGCAGCTTCAGGCCGCCGTCGGACGGCGGATCGACGACCCGGATCGCGCCCATCACGAAGCCGGACGCGCCGATGCCCTGGAAGTACATGTCGCGGCCGAAGTCGTAAGCGCCCGGCCGCGGCGGCGCCGGCGGCGGCAACAGCCGCGCCTTCACCGCGATGAAGCTGCCGACCGGCGGCGCGGTGCCCTTGCGTACGGTGAGCCGCACCCGCGTCAGCGGGGCCGCGTTGCGCGCGGCGCTGATCTGCGCGAGGCGAAGCACGAAACGGTCGGTGCGCTCGCGCTCCTCGCGGGTTTCGACAAAACCTTGCAGCGCCGCCGAATAGATCGGCTGCGCCAGCACCGGATGGGCGACCCATGCGGTCCGCAGCGCGGCGACCGCGAAGCCGCAGGCGATGGCCGCCGCCATCAGCGTCACCGCGAACGCCTTGCGCCGCCGCGCGAGGACGGCGGCGAGGCTCAGCGCGATTGCGACGCCGCTCACCAGCCACGCCACCGGCTCGCGGTCGGCGGAAAAATACAGCGCGATTCCCGCGCCGAACGCGATCGGCACCCACGGCAACAGCCGGCCGTCGCCGGCCTCCGCCCGCAGCCAGCCGCGCCCGCGCGCGATCAGCAATGACCACGGGCTCGCGCCCCGCGCAGCACCGACAGCCGCCCGCGCGCCGTCCGACACCGGCCAGGTTCGCGCCCTGGCTCTAGCCTTGCCCTCGCCCCCGTCCGCCATGCGCACTCCCGCAAACGGTCAGGCAGCATGGATCAATCGATGAGCGGCGGCAACGCGGTTTCAACAGCGGCGAGGGTGTGAGGCGGCGTTAGAGGTTGACCGGAAACGAGGCGTCATCGTCCGCGAAGGCGGACGATCCAGTATTCCTGGCGTGCGCGGGGGATATCCGACCCGATACGGATACTGGATACTCCGCCTTCGCGGAGTATGACGGCTTTCGTGTTGCACTTCCGTGCAAAACAAATTCCGGGGTGAGGCTCTCAAGCGGCTTCCGAGGCTAGCCCCGGACGAGGCAACTTCGCCGCCGCGCCTCAGCCCTTGGCCGTATCCTTGGCGAAGCTGTCGCGCAGGCCGATGGTGCGGTTGAACACCAGCCGCTCCGGCGTCGAATCCCGGTCGCGCACGAAGTAGCCCTGCCGCTCGAACTGCACGACATCCTCGGTATTCGCGCTCGCCAGCGCCGGCTCGATCCGCGCCTCGCGCAGCACCTCAAGCGAGTCCGGGTTGAGGTCGGCGGCGAAGTTGGCGGCATCGGGCGCGGGGTTGCGGAAAAGCTGGCTGTAGAGCCGGATTTCCGCCGGCACAGACATAGACGCCGAAAGCCAGTGCAGCGTCGCCTTGACCTTGCGGCCGTCCGGCGCGTTGCCGCCTTTGGTCGCCGGGTCGTAGGTACAGCGCAGTTCGATCACCTCGCCGTTGGCGTCCTTCACCACCTCGCGGCAGGTGACGAAGTAGGCGTAGCGCAGCCGCACTTCCTTGCCCGGCGACAGGCGGAAGAATTTCTTCGGCGGGTCCTCCATGAAGTCGTCGCGCTCGATGTAGAGTTCGCGGCCGAAGGTGATCGGACGGGTGCCGGTCGCCGGATCGTCGGGATGGTTGACGGCTTCCAGTTGCTCGCTCTGCCCTTCGGGATAATTCTCGATCACCACCTTGAGCGGCCGCAGCACCGCCATGCGCCGCTGCGCGGTGCGGTTCAGCACCTCGCGGATGCAGAACTCCAGCATCCCGACATCGACGACGCTGTTGGCTTTCGCCACGCCGATGCGCCTGACGAACTCGCGGATCGCCTCCGGCGGCACCCCGCGCCGCCGCAGGCCCGCAATCGTCGGCATGCGCGGATCGTCCCAGCCCGCGACGTGGCCGCCGCGGACCAGCGCCGTCAGCACCCGCTTCGACAGCAGCGTATAGGTGAGGTTCAGCCGCGCGAACTCGTACTGCCGCGGCTTCGAGGGCACCGGCAGGTGATCCAGCAGCCACTCGTAGAGCGGCCGGTGATCCTCGAACTCCAGCGTGCAGATCGAGTGCGTGATGCCCTCGATGGCGTCGGACTGGCCGTGCGCGTAGTCGTAGCTCGGATAGATCGACCACGCCTTGCCGGTGCGCGGATGCTCGGCGTGCAGGATGCGATACAGCACCGGATCGCGCAGGTTGATGTTGCCCGACGCCATGTCGATCCTGGCGCGCAGCACCCGCGCGCCGTTTTGAAACTCGCCCGCCCTCATGCGGCGGAACAGGTCGAGGTTTTCTTCGACGCTGCGGTCGCGGAACGGGCTGTTGCGGCCGGGCTCGGTCAGCGTGCCGCGCGACTGGCGGATCTCCTCCTGCGACTGGTCATCGACATAGGCGAGACCGGCGCCGATCAGGCTTTCCGCCCATTCGTACAGCCGCTCGAAATAGTCCGAGGCGTAGAACAGGTTGTCGCCCCAGTCGTAGCCGAGCCAATGCACGTCGCGCTGGATGGCGTCGATATATTCCTGTTCTTCCTTGGCCGGATTGGTGTCGTCGAAGCGCAGGTGGCAGCGGCCGCCGAACTCCCGCGCGATGCCGAAGTTGAGCGCGATCGACTTGGCGTGGCCGATGTGCAGGTAGCCGTTCGGCTCCGGCGGAAAGCGGGTTACGATCCGGCTGTGCCGTTTTGCGTCGAGATCGGCCTGCACGATGTCGCGAATGAAATCGCGCCCCGCCTCCGCCGTCGCCAGTTCTGCCGTCATTCCATATTCCTGTTGCCGATGCCGCGCCCGTTTTGCCAAATCGCCACGCGGCCGCCAAGTCCGTATACCAGTTGCGCATATTTGGCACAGGCTGTCTTCGAGGAGGCTTTAGTTATGCCGCGATCCTGCTATACACCGGGCCCGCGCCCCTCGCCCGCCCTCCATTTTCCGTTTCCGCCATCATGACCAAACCCGTCGTCACCCGCTTTGCGCCCTCGCCCACCGGCTTCCTGCATATCGGCGGCGCCCGCACCGCGCTGTTCAACTGGCTGTTCGCCCGCCATCACGGCGGCAGGACGCTGCTGCGAATCGAGGACACCGACCGCGAGCGCTCGACCCAGGCCGCCATCGCCGCCATTCTCGACGGCCTCAAATGGCTCGGGCTCGATTGGGACGGCGACGTCGTCTACCAGTTTCAGCGCGCGGAACGCCACCGCGCGGTGGTGGCGGAGCTTCTCGCATCCGGCAACGCCTATCGCTGCTACGCCACGCCCGACGAACTGGCGGCGATGCGCGAGAAGGCCCGTGCCGAGGGCCGCACCCGCCTCTACAACGGGCTGTGGCGCGACCGCGATCCCGCCGACGCCCCGGCCGGGGCCTCGCCGGTGATCCGCCTCAAGGCGCCGCTCACCGGCGAGACGGTGATCGAGGACCAGGTTCAGGGCCGCGTGGTGTGGCAGAACGAGAACCTCGACGATCTGGTGCTGCTGCGCTCCGACGGCAACCCCACCTACATGCTGGCGGTGGTCGCCGACGATCACGACATGGGCGTGACCCACATCATCCGCGGCGACGATCACCTCACCAACGCCGCGCGGCAGAAGCAGATCTACGACGCGCTGGGCTGGGAGCTTCCCGCGATGGCGCACATCCCGCTGATCCACGGCCCCGACGGCTCGAAGCTGTCGAAGCGGCACGGCGCGCTCGGCGTCGATGCCTATCGGGCGATGGGCTACCTGCCGGCGGCGCTGCGGAACTATCTGGTGCGGCTGGGCTGGAGCCACGGCGATCAGGAAATCTTCTCGACGCAGGAAATGATCGACGCCTTCGACCTGCCGGCCATCGGGCGCTCGGCGGCGCGGTTCGATTTCGCCAAGCTGGAAAACCTCAACGGCCACTACATCCGCCACAGCGACGATCAATCCCTCGTGACCGTGCTCGCCGAGGAGGCCGACCACCTGCCCAACGGCGCGCCGTTCAAGGCCAAGCTCAACGCGACCGTCCGCGCCCAACTCGCGCGCGCGATGCCCGGCCTCAAGGAGCGCGCCAAGACCCTGATCGACCTGATCGACGGCGCGCATTTCATCATCGCCGACCGGCCGCTGCCGATCGAGCCCAAGGCGGCCGCGCTGCTGACGCCCGAGATTCGCCAGTTGATCGGCCGGATTCGCGAAGCGCTGGAAGCGGTGACCGACTGGCGGCAGGAGACGACCGAAGCCGCCATGCGCGCGTTCGCGGAGCGGAATAACCTCAAGCTCGGCTCGGTGGCCCAGCCGCTGCGCGTGGCGCTGACCGGCCGCACCACCTCGCCCGGCATCTTCGACGTGCTGGCGGTGCTGGGACGCGAGGAATGCCTCGCCCGCCTCGCCGATCAAGCCGCCGTTTGAATAGACCAAAGGGGTAAAACCGCATCTTGCGGTGCATAATGCAATGCGATACCCCTTTGCTCGGCGCTTCTCGGCCACCCCGGCTGCCACCCGTCCGCGCCTCTTTCGCGACGCATGGCAGGCCCGGCCTTTCAACGATCTCCTCGGGGAAACACGATGGACGCAAAAACCAGTTCCAAGCCGGCCACCCTGACCGTCGGCGGCAAGTCCCATGAGTTCCCGGTGAGAGCCGGCACCATCGGGCCCGAGGTCATCGACATCAGCAAGCTCTATGCCCAGGCCGGCATGTTCACCTACGATCCGGGTTTCACGTCCACCGGAAGCTGCGAATCCAAGATCACCTACATCGACGGCGACGAGGGCGTGCTGCTGTATCGCGGCTATCCGATCGAGCAACTCGCCGAGAAAGGCGACTTCCTCGAAACCTGCTATCTGCTGATGCACGGCGAACTGCCGACCGCGGCGCAGAAGGCCGATTTCGACTATCGGGTCACGCATCACACCATGGTGCACGAGCAGATGACCCGCTTCTTCCAGGCGTTCCGTCGCGACGCGCATCCGATGGCGGTGATGGTCGCCTCCGTCGGCGCGCTGGCCGCCTTCTATCACGACTCCACCGACATCAACGATCCGCAGCAGCGCATGATCGCCTCGATGCGGATGATCGCCAAGGTGCCGACGCTGGCGGCGATGGCGTTCAAGTATTCGGTCGGCCAGCCGTTCGTCTATCCGCAGAACAATCTCGACTATGCGTCGAACTTCCTGCGCATGTGCTTCGCGGTGCCGTGCGAGGAATACCAGATCAACCCGGTGCTCGCCGACGCGCTCGACAAGATCTTCATCCTACACGCCGATCACGAGCAGAACGCCTCGACCTCCACGGTGCGCATCGCCGGCTCGTCGGGCGCCAACCCGTTCGCCTGCATCGCCGCCGGCATCGCCTGCCTGTGGGGCCCGGCGCACGGCGGCGCCAACGAGGCGGCGCTGCAGATGCTGGCCGACATCGGCTCGGTCGAAAAAATCCCCGAGTTCATTGCCAAGGTGAAGGACAAGAACTCGCAGGTGCGCCTGATGGGCTTCGGCCATCGCGTCTACAAGAACTACGATCCGCGCGCCAAGATCATGCAGAAGATGTGTCACGCGGTGCTCAAAGAGACCGGGCACGCCAACGATCCGCTGCTGCCGATCGCGCTCGAACTGGAGCGCATCGCGCTCAGCGACGACTACTTCATCGCCCGCAAGCTGTATCCGAACGTCGATTTCTACTCGGGCATCACGCTGAAGGCGATGGGCTTCCCGACCTCGATGTTCACCGTGCTGTTCGCCGTCGCCCGCACCGTCGGCTGGATCAGCCAGTGGCGCGAGATGATCGAGGATCCGGCGCAGAAGATCGGCCGTCCGCGCCAGCTCTACACCGGCGCGGCCAAGCGCGATTACGTTCCGCTCGATCAGCGCAAGTAAGGTAATCGCCGCTTTCCGCCGGCCGGCGGCAAGCCGCCATCGCGCGTTCTCACGCAAGAGCCATCCCGGTGCCGCCGTATCGGGGTGGCTCTGTCGTTTTGCGCGTAGATCCGGGGCGAATGTGAAACACGACGATCGTCATACTCCGCGAAAGTGGAGTATCCAGTACGCCGTGTCGGCGCGAATTTTCCCCTCTCGCGCGCGGATTAGTGGACCGTCCGCTTTCGCGGACGATAACGCCCCGTTGCCGGCCGGGTTCTCAAGATCACGGCCGCGCATTGAACCGCGACCGATGGTTTGCGACGATCGCGCCGGTCACGGACCGAAGGAGACAGCCATGCCGCACGAGAGCAACGTCATCTTCCGCAATGCGCGCCTGCCTGACGGCACGCTGTCGGACATCGCGGTGGCGCAGGGCCGGATCGCCGCGATCGGAGCCATCGCGTCGCCGGACGCCGCCGACGGCATCGTCGATCTCAACGGGCAACTGGTGGTGCCCGGCTTCGTCGAAGGCCACATCCACCTCGACACCAGCTTCTACGGCGACGCCTGGCGGCCGCATGTGCCCTACACGGCCGGGTTCGACGTGCGCGAGCGCGTCGCGATTCAGCATCGCAACATGGCGGCGGCGGCGCCGATGGCGACGCGCGCCCGCAACCAGCTCGAACTGTGCATCGCCAACGGCGCGACCCACATGCGCAGCCACGTCATGGTCGACGGCAGCGTCGGACTAAAATCGCTGGAAACCGTGGCGGCGGTGCGCGAGGCGTATCGCCACCTGATCGACATCCAGCTTGTCGCCTTTCCGCAAAGCGGCATCCTCACCTGCCCCGGCACCGCCGACCTGCTGGATGCCGCGTTCGATCATGGCGCAGACCTGATCGGCGGGCTCGATCCGGCCGCGGTCGACCGCGACGTCAAGAGCCACCTCGACGTGGTGTTCGGCATCGCGGAGAAGCGCGGCGTCGGCGTCGATATCCATCTGCACGAGGCGGGCACCATGGGCATCTTCTCGATCGAGGAGATCGCCGGCCGCACCCGCGCGCTCGGGATGCAGGGCAAGGTCGTCATCAGCCACGCCTACGCGCTCGGCGACGTGCCGCCCGACGCGCTGCGGCGCACCGCCGATTTGCTGGCGCGTTCCGGCGTCGCCATCATGACCACCGCGCCGGGCGGGCGCGCGTTTCCGCCGGTGCTGGCGCTGCGCGCCGCCGGCGTCACCGTGTTCAGCGGCAACGACAACATCCGCGATAGCTGGTCGCCCTACGGCGACGGCGACATGCTGGGCCGCGCCATGATGCTGGGCTACCGCTCGGAGTTGCGCACCGACGAGGAACTCGCCGTCGCCTTCGACGCGGTGACGGCGGCGGGCGCGAAGGCGCTCGGCATGACGGATTACGGCCTGCATGTCGGCGCGCGCGCCGATTTCGTCACGCTGCGGGCGGCCCATATTCCGGAGACCGTGGTGGCGGTGCCGAAAGCGCGCTCGGTCTATCGCGGCGGCGTCTGCATCGTGCGCGACGGCGTCCTTGTCGGCGCAGTTCGCCGTCAGTAGCGCGCGCGATCCGGCATCTTGCGGAATTCGAGCCAGACCTGCTGCGCCTCGCTCTGCATCATCTGCTCGGGATGCAGCACGCGTTGCGCATAAGGCTTCTTCATGTCGATGCTGATGTTGGAATCGTCGAACAGATCGGCGTAATCCGTCCACGCCGCGGCGTAGTAAATCTTGCCGATGCGGGCCCAGTAAGCCGTCGCGTAACACATGGGACAGCATTCGCAACTGGTGAACAGCGTCGCGCCGCGCAGGTTGGGCGCGCCGATTTTCTTGCACGCAAGCCGAATGGCGTTGACCTCGGCATGGGCCGACGGATCGTTGTCGCGTAGCACGCTGTTGCCGCTGGCCGCCAGCACTTCGCCGTCACGCACCACCACCGCGCCGAAGGGGCCGCCGGTCTTGTCGACCACGCCGGCCTGCCGCATGGTCTGGATCGCCTGCGCCATATGCTGCCGATCCTGTTCGGTGACGGTCGGTTTCGCTCGCGCAGCCTTCTTTGCCAGCGCCCCGTCGCCGGCAAACGACGCCGCCGCGATCCCGGCGCCGGCCGCGAGGAAGTGACGCCGATGCACCACGCGCGCCGACGAAAACAATGCGTCCAACGACGGCTGGCTCGCTTTCGAGGAAGGGTCCATCTTTTCCGCCTTGATTGCGGCCGACCCGGCCAGCTTTGATCCATCGGCTCCGGCCGACATGGCGGAGGATTATCGTCCGATCGTCTTTAAATATTGTTGACGGGATCGCGCCGATCGGAAGCGGGGTTTTTCCCTGCGATTAAGGGCTGCTGGGATTTTCGTCCCGCGCCAGCCTCGCCGCGTTCAACCGCGAAGCATTGCCATGACAACGTCGGCGGCGCGCGCGCTCGGCGGCCGGCCGCCGGTGGACATGATGCCGTCGATGCAGCCGAACGCCTCCGACTGACGTCGCCGCATCGGCGTGTCCGCCAGCACATCGCACAGCGCCGGCGCGAGCTTGGCCGGCGTGCAGTCCTCCTGGATGAACTCCGGGATCACGTTCTCGCCGATCACCAGATTGGCGAGGATGACCGACGACGAGGTGATGCGCCGGCGCACGATCCAGGCTTCGATCGCGCCGGCCTTGTAGGCGGTGACCATCGGCACCTGCGCCAGCGCCAGTTCGAGCGTCACCGTGCCGGATTTCGCCAGCGCCGCGCGCGCGGTGCGAAACGCCGCGCGTCTGGCATCCTCGCCCACCACCACGCGCGGCCGCACCGGCCAGTTTTCCAATCCATGCGCGACGGCGGCTTCAAGGTGCGGCATGGTCGGCAGCACGGACTCGAACGCCACGCCTTGCGCCTGCAATCGCGCGAGCGTTTCGCCGAAGATCGCTATGTGATGATTGATCTCGCTGCGGCGGCTGCCGGGCAGCACCAGAAGCAGCGGCGGCTCGGCGTCGCGGCGCGATTGTTCGGCCGCATCGGGCCGCAGCGTCGCGATCTGCCCGGTGAGCGGATGGCCGACGAAGGTGCAGGGCGGCCCGTCGAGCCTGCGCAGTGCCTCCGGCTCGAACGGCAGGATGGCCAGCACATGATCGATATAAGCACGCATCTTTCGCGCGCGGCCCGGCCGCCATGCCCACACCGATGGCGAGACATAGTCGATGATCGGAATCGATGGCGCGCGCGAGCGCACCCGCTTCGCCACGCGATGGGTGAAGTCCGGACTGTCGATGATGATGAGCGCATCCGGGGTTGTCGCGACCACCGCGTCCGCCGTTTCGCGAATACGGCGCAGGATGGCGCGCAACTGTTTTGCGACGGCCGCGAGGCCGATGATCGACAGTTCCTCGATCGGAAAGCGCGACGCCAGTCCCGCTTCCGCCATGGCGCGGCCGCCAACGCCTTCGAAGCGCACGCCCTCGCCAAGGCGCGCGCGCAATTCGCGCATCAGGCCGGCGCCGAGCCGGTCGCCTGATTCCTCCGTCGCGATCAGAAATATTTTTCGAGCGACGGGTTGCATCACGCGGGCAGTCCCACGATGAAGACGCCGGCGCGGTCCGCCGCCGCGATCATCGGCTGCGGATCGGCAACCACCGACAGCCCGGCGGCGGTGGCAAGCCCGGCGAGCCCCGCCGCCGCCACGCCTTCGACCGTCTGCAAGCCGGTGGTCGGCAGATCGAGCCGCAGGTCCTGCCCGCGCTTCGGCGTCTTGACCAGCACGCCGCGCCCGCGCCTCGCGCGGATGCGGCCCTCGCCGCGCAACTGCGCGATGCGCGCCAGCAGCGCGTCGGTGCCCTCGATGCCCTCGACGCCGACGACGTGGCCGTCGATCACCACCACCGCCTGGCCGATATCGAACGGGCCGAGCGCGCGCAGCACGTCGCGGCCGATGGCGATATCGGCCTCAGTGTCGCGATCCGGCGCGGCGCGGGTCAGGCAGCCGGCCGGCATCAGCAATTCGGGCGCGAGGTCCTTGATCCCGACGAGACGGAAGCCCTCGCTTTCGAACAGCCGCCCGACGCGCGACAGCAGATGATCGTCGCCGCCGCGAAACGCCGCCCACACCCGCGGCAGCACCCGCAGCGTCCCCCAATCGAGCCGCAGTTCCGACAGCGCCGGCCGCACCAGCGTGCCGATGAAGGCGAGGTCGCGGCAGTTCTCGGCGCGCAACAGCCGCGTCACGCGGCCGAACTGGCCGAGCGAAATCCAGTGATGGCGATAGCGCGCGACCGCGGCGGAATCGCAAAACCCGCGGATCGCGAAGATCACCGAGGCGACGCCGCGCGCCGCCAGCGCCTCGCTCACCGCGAACGGCAGCACGCCGCCGCCCGCGATCAATCCGACCGGCGAGGATAGCGATGGCGTCTGGTCGGTCATGGCCGGCTCATCGTCCTGAAAATCTGGCGCGCTCCGGAGTCTTTCACCGTTTCACGAAAATGGTGAAAGGCTCCAGTTTTCTGTTTCGGCGCGTTTTCTTCACGCGAACCGGTTCCCGCTTCGCTCGAAAACGCTCTTATCACGCGAAGGATATCCGCCTCGCGCGAAAACGCGATCGTCCTGTTGTCACTCGCCGGCGTCATCGCCCGGCAGGCACAGCGCGCGATGCCGGGCCTCGCCGATGAAGGTGAGGATTTCCGCGATCGCCGGGTCCTCGGCCGCGAGCGGTTGCACCTGTTGCAGCCGTTCGGCGAATGTGCCCGCGCCGTGAAACAGGCTGCGATAGAACGCGCGCACGCGCGCGAGCCGCTCGCGCGTGAACTTGCGCCGCCGCATCCCGACGATGTTGAGCCCCTCAAGCCGCGCATACTGGCCGTTGACCAGCCCATACGGAATGATGTCGCCGCGCACGCCGCAGACGCCGCCGATCATCACCTGCGAACCGACGCGGGTGAACTGATGCACGGCGGACAGGCCGCCGATGAAAACGAAATCTCCGATCTGGCAATGGCCGCCGAGCGTCGCCGAGGTGGCGAAGATCACATCGTTGCCGACCTGACAGTCGTGGCCGACATGCGCGTTGTTCATGAAGTAGCCGCGCGCGCCGACGCGGGTGACGCCGCCACCGCCGACGGTGCCGACATTCATGGTGACGCCTTCGCGCAACTGGCAATCCTCGCCGATCTCCAGCCGGGTCGGCTCGTCGCGATAGGCGAGCGATTGCGGCGCGCCGCCGAGCGAGACGAACGGCGACATCTTGCAGCGCGCGCCGACGCGCGTCTGTCCGGCGATGACGACATGCGCATCGAGCCGGCAACCCTCACCGAGCACGACGTTCGGCCCGATGACGCAGTACGGCCCGATCGAACAGCCTTCGCCGATCACCGCGCCGTCCGCGATCCGCGCGGTCGGGTCAATCCTGCTCATGCGAAACCCGCGTCAAACGATACCCGCATCAATCCGTCAGCATCGCGCCGACATCGGCCTCGGCGACGATCGTGCCGTTGACCTTGGCGTCGCCGTGAAACCACCACATGGTCTTGCGCCGGCTGGTATGGCGCATGTGATACTCGATGGTGTCGCCCGGCAGCACCGGCTTGCGGAACTTGCACTTGTCGATGGTCAGGAAATAGACCGCGCGCGGCTTGGCGCCGTCGCCGGCGGCACGGATGCCGATCACGCCCGCGGTCTGGGCCATGGCCTCGATCATCAACACGCCCGGATAGACCGGCCGGTCCGGAAAATGCCCCAGGAACGGCGGCTCGCTGATGGTGACGTTCTTGATCCCGATGCCGCTGAAATCCTCACGGATGTTGATGACCTTGTCGATCAGCAGGAACGGATAGCGATGCGGCAGGGTCTGGAGGATGGTGTTGATATCGACCGTCTCGATGGTGATTGGCGCTTCCATTACTCCTGCCCCTTGCCCTCGGCATCGCCGCCGCGCGTCTCCTGCGCGGTCCCCGCCAGCCTTTCCACCGCGAGAATCTCGCGGAACCACTGCTTGGTCGGGCGCGCGAAAATCCCGCCCCAGCGGGCCTTGTCGGGAATTGAGTCCTTGACGCCGCTCATCGCGGCCACCTGCGCGCCGTCTCCGATGTGAACGTGATTGTTGACGCCGACCTTCGCCCCCATGGCCACATTGTCGCCGATGGAGAGGCTCCCCGCCAGCCCGCACTGGGCGGCGATCAGGGAATGGCGACCGATGGTGACGTTATGGCCGATCTGCACCTGATTATCGATTTTGGTGCCCTCGCCGATCACGGTGTCGCGCAGGCTGCCGCGATCGATGGTGGTTCCGGCGCCGATCTCGACGTTGTTCTGGATCAGCACGCGGCCGGTCTGCGGCACCTTGATGTGGCCGTCCTTGCCGAAAATGAAGCCGTAGCCGTCCTGCCCGATGTGGCAGCCGGGATGGATCAGCACGTTGTTGCCGATCAGGGCGTGGTGGATCGACCCGTTGGGGCCGACGTTGCAGTCGCGGCCGATCTTGACGCCCGGCCCCAGCACGACGCCGGCCCCGATCACCGTCCCCGAGCCGATCTCGACGTCCGGCCCGATCACGGCAAACGGATCGACGATCACCTCGTCCTCGAGCCGCGCCGCCGGATCGACGATGGCGGACGGCGAAATGCCGGTGGTGCCGCAGGACGAGCCCGGCCGCAGCGTATCGGGGTGAAGGTGGCGGGCCAGTTCGACGAAGGCGCGGAACGGCTGCGCCGCGCGCAGCACCGCGACGCGGGGCGGGACCCTGGCCTCGAACCGCTCATGGATCAGACAGGCGCCGGCATGGGTCGCGGCAAGCTGCCCGGCATATTTCAGGTTGTCGAAGAACGTCAGGTGCATCGGGCCGGCCTCGTCCAGCGCGGCCAGCCCATGAACGAGCTGGGCCGCGCGCGAGGCATCGGCCAGACGCGACCCGGTCAACGCGGCGATCTCGGCCAGCGTCAACCTCGGCGGCGGTTTGAAGAATGTCGGCTGCGCCATGTCACCCGCCGCGATGCGTCGCGGGGGCACGCCCGGTAGAGCGGACCTGACATTCGCGCCCCACCTTGCAGCAACCTCGGGACGCGAATGTCAAATTTCAAGCTCCACTAGCAACCTGTATCAGCCAGCGTTTCCCTGATCCTGACGTTTGCAAAGGCGGCCGCCGAGGCGGGAGGCAAATGTCAGGGTCGAACCGCTAGAACGTGGTGCCGCCGCCGAACCGGAACTCCTGCACGCGATCATACCGGCCCTTGGTGATGGGAACAGCATAATCGAAGCGCAGCGGTCCGAACGGGGACTGCCAGATCAGACCCACGCCCACGGAGCTGCGGACCGTGGAATCGTCGTAGGGGTCGAAGGCGAGCCGCTTGGCGGCCAGGACCGGATCCGTCTCAGGCGGCTGCCCGACATAGGGCGGCCCCTTGTAGCCGGAAAGCTGGCCGGCATCGGCGTAGATCGCGCCCTTCAGGCCGACTTCCTTCGGCAGGAACCAGAACGGCATCTGCAACTCGACGGAGGCGCCCCAATACTGGGTGCCGCCCAGCGCGTCGCCGTAACCGTACGCATTCCACACTGAAATATCACGCGGACCGATACCGTTCGGAGCAAAGCCACGCACAAGGTTCGGACCCATCTGGAAATGATCCAGCATCCGCAATTCCTTGCTGCCGACCTTGTTCATGATGCCGCCCTGCAAGCGGATGATACCGATGAGATCCGACACCAGCGGGGTGTAGTACTTGGCGTCGATCGCGGACTTCAGATAGCTGACATCGCCACCGACACCGGCAAAATCCTGCTTCCAGTCCACCAACAGGCCCTCGGTGGGGTTCTTGTTGTTGTCCAGGGTGTTGTAGGTCAGCGTGTAGCCGAGCATCGAGGTGACCTTGGAGCCTTCCGTCAGCTCCTTGAGCACCGGATACGAGATAAACGACGTATCGGCATTATTCCCGAGGCTGATTTCCTGCTGATAGATCGAATAGCGCAGCTGCAAGGACAGGTCCTCGCGCAACTGGAAGCCGAGGCGCGGGCTGAAGCCGAGCGTCTTGGTGCCGTAGGAGATGTACTGGTTGGGCAGTTGCTCACGCTGGAACAGGTCAAGCCCGAGCGCGATGCGATAGTCGAACAGATAGGGCTCGACGAACGACAGCGAATAGCCGCGCGCGTACTGGCCGTACTGCACCGACGCCTTGGCGAACAGGCCGCGGCCGAGGAAGTTGCGCTCGGAGATGCTGACCTCGCCGAGCGCGCCGTCGGTGGTCGAATAGCCGCCCGACACCGAGAAGTCGCCGGTGGACTTCTCCTCAAGGGTGACGACCACGATGACCCGGTCGCTGGACGAGCCGGGCTCGGTGGTGACCTTGACCGAGTTGAAGAAGTCGAGGTTCTTCAGGCGCCGCTCGGCGCGATCCACCAGCGCCCGGTTATAGGCGTCGCCCTCGGAGATATCGAACTCGCGGCGGATGACATAGTCGCGGGTGCGGGTGTTGCCGCGCACGTCGATGCGCTCGATGTAGACGCGCGGCCCCTCGTCGATGGCGTAGGTGATCGCCACCGTGTGCGCATCGAAGTTGCGCTCGCCGCGCGGACGCACCACCGCGAACGCATAGCCGCGACGCGAGGTCTCGATCTGCATTTCCTCGACCGACTTCTCCAGCGCCTCGGCGTTGTAGACGCTGCCGACGTTGACGCGGGAAAAGCTGCGCAGCGAATTGCCGTCGAGGCTCGGGATGGTCGACTGGAAGTCGACCGAACCCACGCGGTACTGCTGCCCTTCCTCGATCTTGAAGGTAACCAGGAAGCCCTTCTGCGCCGGATCGTATTCGGTCAGCGCGGCCACCACCTGAACGTCGGCATAGCCGTTCTTCAGATAGAAGCGCCGGATCAGGTCGCGGTCGGCCTCGACCCGGTCCGGATCGTAGATGTCGCCCGACGACAGGAAGCTCAACCAGTTCGATTCGCGGGTCTTGATAACGTCCTTGAGCCGATAGGACGAGAAGGCGCGATTGCCGACAAACTCGATCGACCTGACGCCGGTCTTCTCGCCTTCGGTGATGACGAAAACCAGATCGACGCGGTTGTTGGGCTGCTGGATCATCTGCGGATCGACGCGCACGTCGTAACGGCCGGCCCGGCGATAGATTTCGGTGATGCGCAGCGCGTCCGCCTGCACCATCGGCCGCGACAGCGTGCCGCGCGACTTGCTCTGCACCTCGGCGGAGAGCTGTTCGTCCTTGATCTTCTTGTTGCCCTCGAAGGCAACGCGGTTGATGACCGGGTTCTCGACCACCGAGACGACCAGCCGGCCGCCGACGCGGTTGATCCTCACGTCCTGAAACAGGCCGGTTTCAATCAGCGCCTTCAGTCCGTCATCGATCGCGGCCTGATCGAGGTGGCCGCCGGGGCCGGCGCGGAAATAGGAGCGGATGGTCGCCGCCTCGACGCGCTGATTGCCCTCGACGCCGATCGCGGCCGCCGTCTGGGCGATTGCCGCCGACGACACCAGGGCGGTCCCCACCGTCGCCGCGACAGGCATGGCCACCATGACCAGAGCAGCGAACAGCCCGCCCCGCAGAACTCGCATTCCAACCTTCATGCGCCACGCGCCCTTATTCGTCATGACCGGTGCTCCGCCCATCCCCCGGAACACCGGCAGATTCTCTCGTATTGCCCTGCTTGTAGCCAATTTTGCCCACCTGGCAAACGATCTTTCGCAGCGCGATTTCAATTTCAATCCAAGACGTTGCCCATCGGCCACGCCTAGCCGAACAGGCCCCTCACCCAGCCGAGCTGCCGGGTGTCGTTGAAGACCGTAAAGATCATTAACATCATCACCAGCGTGAGACCGACGCGAAAACCCATTTCCTGAGCGCGTTCCGACAGCGGCCGTCCCCGCACCGCCTCGATGGCATAGAACAAAAGGTGGCCGCCATCGAGCAGCGGCACCGGAAACAGGTTGAGCAATCCAATCGAGACGGACAGCACCGCCGTCAGGTGGACCAGCGCGGCGAACCCGATGGTCGCCACCTGGCCGGAAATCTGGGCGATCCGGATCGGCCCGCCCACCTGATCCACGGATTCCCGACCGACAAACAGGCGTCCGACATAGGCCAGCGTCTGATCGATCACGAACCAGGTTTCCTTGACGCCGAGCCACAGCGCGCTCGCGGGATCGACCCGCTCGGTCAGGACGTCGCCGGGGGCGTTCGACCGGGTGATGCCGAGCACGCCGATCTTGTGGACGTTGCCGAAGCCGTCCTTGATCTCCTTCAGCTCAGGCGTCGCCTGCAACGACACCGAGCGGTCGCCGCGCTGCACCGTGAAGGTCAGGGGCTGGCCGGCCTCAAGGCCGACGATCCGCTGCATCTCGGCGAAATTGCTGATTTTGCTGCCGTTGATCTCCGTCACCAGATCGCCCGGCTGGAAGCCCGCGGCGGCGGCGGCGCTGCCTTCCGTCACCTTGTCGACGCGCGCGGTGGCGTTGGGCCGGCCGTAAAAGGTGAACAGGCCGGCGAAGATCACGATCGCCAGAATGAAATTGGCGATCGGGCCGGCGGCGACGATGGCGGCGCGCGGCCCGAGCTTCTTGTGGTGGAAGCTGCCCTTGCGCTCGTCCTCGGTCATCTTCGAGAGCTTCGCATTGTCCGGGGTGCTGGCTTCGCTCTCGTCACCGAAGAAGCGCACATAGCCGCCGAGCGGGATCGCCGACAGCCGCCAGCGGGTGCCGTGACGGTCGTTGAAGCCGGCGAGTTCCGGACCGAAGCCGAGCGAAAAGGTCAGGACTTTGACGCCGGCCCAGCGGGCCACCAGGAAGTGTCCAAGCTCGTGGAAGAAAACGACGACGGTCAGGACGAACAGGAAGGGAATGATGTACCCGGCGAATCCATGGCTTAAGGTATTGAAGCCATGGACAAAAAAATCAGACATCGATAATCCCTCACTCGCGGTCCGCCGCTCCGTGCGCCACGGCCGGACCCCGCCCCGAAACGCCTAGGATGCCTTTGCGGCAATTTGAGGCAAGAGGGAGGCGGCGAGATTTCGCGCGCTATGGTCAACGGCGATGGCGTCGTCGGCCGAGGCGAGCTGCGCGAGATTGCCGGCGCGGATCCAGTGCTCCAGCGTCGCCTCAACCAGCCGCGCGATGGCGCCGAAGCGGATTTTCTTGGCGATGAAGGCGGCGACCGCGATCTCGTTGGCGGCGTTGAACACCGTGGTCGCCCCCTGCCCGGTGCGCAAGGCGTCGAACGCCAGCCGCAAACCCGGAAACCGCTCGAAGTCCGGCGCCTCGAACGTCAATTGGCCGATCTTCGCCAGATCGAGCCGCACCGACGGTCCGGCGATGCGCTCCGGCCAGCCGAGGCAATGGGCGATCGGAATGCGCATGTCGGGCGAGCCGAGTTGCGCCACCACCGAGCGGTCGGAGAACTCCACCAGCCCGTGGACGATCGATTGCGGATGCACCAGCACGTCGATCTGGTCCGGGCGCAGCGCGAACAGATAGGCGGCCTCGATCACCTCCAGGCCCTTGTTCATCATCGAGGCGGAATCGATGGTGATCTTCTGTCCCATGCTCCAGTTGGGATGCTTGAGCGCCTGCTCCAGCGTCGCCTGCTCGATGTCCTCAGCCGGCCAGGTGCGGAACGGGCCGCCGGACGCGGTGATGATGACGCGGGTCAGTTCAGCGCGATTGCCGGAGCCGAGCGCCTGAAACAGCGCGTTGTGCTCGGAGTCCGCCGGCAGGATGCAGGCCCCGGCCTCGACCGCGCGCTGCATGAACAGATCGCCGGCGCAGACGAGGCATTCCTTGTTGGCGAGCGCGATGGTGGCGCCGCGATCGACCGCGGCCAGGGCGGGCTTCAGCCCGGCCGCGCCGCTCACCGCCGCCATCAGCCAGTCGGCCGGGCGCGCCGCCGCCTCGATGATCGCGCTTTCGCCGGCGCCGCAGGCGATGCCGGAGCCGGCCAGCGCATCCTTCAAATCCGTGAGGCGGGCGGGATCGGCGATCGCGGCGAAGCCGGCGTTGAACTCGCGCGCGAGCTTCGCCAGCCCGGCGACGTTGCTGTGCGCCGTCAAAGCCTCGACGCGGTAGCGCTCCGGCGCGAGGCGCAACAGATCCATGGTGCTGTCGCCGATCGAGCCGGTGGCGCCGAGCACGGTGACGGCGCGCGGGCCATTCATCGCCGGCCGATCGTTCCTTAGCGGGACTGCACTCATACGCTCACCAAATCATAAGTCCGCGGCCGACGCCATCAAGGCCGCCGCGCAGGACGCCGATCGCCGCCGCCATGACCACCGCCGCGACGAAGCCGTCGAGGCGGTCGAGCAGGCCGCCGTGGCCCGGAATGACGTTGCTGGAATCCTTGACGCCGAAGCGCCGCTTGACGGCGGATTCGAACAGGTCGCCAAGCTGCGACACCACCGACAGCACGGCCCCCGCCAGCAGCAGCGGCAGCCATTTGCCGACCTCGAACGCGGCGAACCCCGCCGCCACCGCAAGGCTGCCAATGAGGCCGCCGATCGCGCCGGCCCAGGTCTTATTCGGGCTGACCCGCACCCACAGCTTCGGCCCGCCGATGCCGCGACCGGCGACATAGCCGCCGATGTCGGTGATCCATACCACCAGCAGTACGAACAAGAGCGCGAGGAAGCCCGTTTGCGGATCGGCGCGGACCAGCACGGCGCCGACCAGCGCGGCGGCGGCGTAGAGCAACCCGCTCGCCGCCCAGCCGCTATCCGCGCGCGCCAGCAACACGACCGCGATCAGACCGGCCGCGAGCGCGAGGACCGCCGCGCCGAACAGGCCGAGCCCGAGAGCGACGCCGGCGGCCACCAGCGCCACGACGCCGGCCGCCGCCACGCTTGGGCGGGCCGCCCGCACCACGCTCAGCCATTCGACATACATGCCGACGGTAGCGAGCGTCGCCAGCCCCACCCAGAACCATCCTCCGAACCAGGCGGCGACCAGCGTCAGCGGCGCCAGCACCACGCCGGCGACGACGCGCAGCATCAGATTGCGGGAATTGCCGGCGGCGCCCTTCGCCCGCGCGGCATCCTTGTCGTGCGCGGGATCCCCGGCCGGCGGAACCTGATCCGACGTCACGCGCGGCCCGATCCGGTCTTGGCGGCGAGCCCGCCGAAACGGCGCTCGCGCTTGGCGTATTCGGCAATGGCCTCCTCAAGCGCCGCCTTGTCGAAATCCGGCCACAGGATCGGCACGAACACCAGTTCGCTATAGGCCGCCTGCCACATCAGGAAGTTCGACAGCCGCTGCTCGCCCGAGGTGCGGATGATGAGATCGGGCTCCGGGATGTCGGCAGTGTCGAGATAGCGGTCGATCGCCGCGACATCGATGGTGGACGGATCGCGCCTGCCCTCGGCGACCTCGCGCGCCAGCCGCCGCGCGGCCTTGGCGATCTCCTGCCGCGAGCCGTAGTTGAAGGCCACCGTCAGGTCGAGCCGGACGTTGCCGCGCGTCAAATCCTCGGCCTCGTCGAGCAGCGCGACGATATCGGGCTCCAGTCCCTCGCGCTCGCCGATCACCCGGACGCGGACGCCGTCGCGATGCAGTGTCGCGAGGTCGTTGCGGATGAAGCGGCGCAGCAGACCGAACAGGTCGCCGATCTCGCTCGCCGGCCGCGACCAGTTTTCCGAACTGAACGAGAAGATCGTCAGGTAGCGGATGCCGAGGTCGCGCGCGGCGCGAACGACGCGGCGCAGCGCCTCGACGCCGCGCCGGTGGCCCTCCGCGCGCGGCAGGCCCCGCGCCGCGGCCCAGCGCCCGTTGCCGTCCATGATGATCGCAACATGCGCCGGCGCGCCCGTCTGGTCGGGACCCTCGGTCAAAGGCATTGCGACATTCGACATCGGCTGGATTCCTGGGCTCGATTCCTGGCAAGCGCGCCTCGCGCGATCAGTCCTCGATCGATCGCCGTCAGACGGTGAGAATTTCCTTTTCCTTGCCGGCCAGCATCTGGTCGATTTCGCCGATGGTGCTGTCGGTCGCCTTCTGCACGTCGGCGGCAAGGCGCTTCTCGTCATCCTCGGAAATCTCGCTGCTCTTTTCGAGCTTCTTGAGAATATCGAGACCGTCGCGGCGGACATGGCGCACCGCCACCTTGGCGGCTTCGGCGTATTTGTGCGCGACCTTCACCAGTTCCTTGCGCCGCTCCTCGTTGAGCTCGGGAATGCGCAGCCGCAGCACCTGTCCTTCGGTGGCGGGGGTGAGGCCGAGGTTGGAATCGACGATCGCCTTCTCGACCGCCTTGACCATCGACTTGTCCCAGACCTGCACCGACAAGAGGCGCGGCTCCGGCACGCTGACGGTCGCAAGCTGGTTGAGCGGCATGTGGCTGCCGTAAGCCTCGACCTGCACCGGCTCCAGCATCGAGGCGGCGGCGCGCCCGGTGCGCAAGCCTCCCAGCTCGTGCCTGAGCGACTGCACCGCGCCCTGCATCCGGCGCTTCAATTCGTTGATGTCGAAGTTCGCCGACGCCATGCCGTTCTCCTTCCTGCAATCGTAGCCCTGGTATCGAACGTCGCGCGCCGCCGCTCAGCCCGCAACGATGGTGCCGTAACCGGTGCCGCCGAGGATGGCCCCGATCGATCCCGCCTCCACGATCGAAAACACGATGATAGGCAGCGACGTCTCGCGGGCAAGGGCGAACGCGGTCGCATCCATCACCTTATAGCCGCCTTCGAGCGCCTGCGAATGGGTCAGCCGCTCGAATCGCCGCGCGGAGGGGTCGCGCCTGGGATCGGCGCTGTAGACGCCATCGACATTGGTCGCCTTGAGCACCGCCTGCGCGCCGATCTCGCCGGCGCGCAGCACGGCGGTGGTGTCGGTGGTGAAAAACGGGTTGCCGGTGCCGCCGGCCAGCAGCACGATCTCGCCGTCGGCCAGATGGCGGTAGGCCGCGTCGCGGGTGAACAGTTCGCAGACCTGCGGCATCACCAGCGCCGACAGCGTGCGCGCCGGCTGGCCCTGACGCTCCAGCGCCGCCTCCAGCGCCAGGCAGTTCATGACGGTCGCCAGCATTCCCATGGTGTCGCCGGTGGGGCGCGACACGCCGCGCGCCGACACCTCGACGCCGCGGAAGATGTTGCCGCCGCCGACCACCACGGCGATCTCGACGCCGAGTTGCCGCGCCGCGACAAGGTCGCTCGCAATCCGATCGACGATGGCCTGATCGATGCCGAACGGCTTGCCGCCGGCGAAATACTCGCCCGACAGCTTGATGACGACCCGGCGGTAGACTGGCTCACCCATGATGCGATCGATCCTCCGACGAGCCTCGCCTCCACCCCCGCTGACGCCGCCGCCCGGATATGGGGAGCGCGGCGTCAGGATTTCGGCATCAGGACTTGGCCTGCCCGGTCGCCGCGGCGACTTCGGCGGCGAAGTCCGACTCGGCTTTCTCGATTCCCTCGCCGAGAGCATAGCGCACAAAGCCGGCGATCTTCACCGGGGCGCCGACCTTGCCTTCGGCTTCCTTCACCGCCTGCCCCACCGACTTGCCGGTGTCGTGGATGAACGCCTGCTCCAGCAGGCAGACTTCCTTGTAATAGGTCTTCAGGCCGGATTCGACGATCTTCTCGATGACGTTGTCCGGCTTGCCCTGCTGACGATACTTGTCGGCCAGCACGTCCTTCTCGCGCTTCACCACCTCGGGATCGAGGCCATTCGCGTCGAGCGCCAGCGGGTTGGCGGCGGCGACGTGCATCGCGATCTGGCGGCCGAGCGCGGCCAGTTCATCGGCCTTGCCGGCGGATTCCAGCGCGACGATGACGCCCATCTTGCCGGCGCCGTCGATCACCGCGTTGTGGACGTAGCTTCCCACCACGCCCTTGCCGACCTCAAGCAGGGCGGCGCGGCGCAGCGTCATGTTCTCGCCGATGGTGGCGATGGCGTCGGAAATCGCGGTCTCCACGGTGGCGGAGCCGACCTTGGTGGCCTTGATCTTCTCGACGTCGGCGCCGGCGTGCAGCGCGACCTGGGCGATCATCTTGACGAGGCCCTGGAACTGCTCGTTGCGGGCCACGAAATCGGTCTCGGAATTGACCTCGACCAGCACGCCCCTGGTGCCCGAGGTCACCGCGCCGATCAGGCCCTCGGCGGCGACGCGGCCGGCCTTCTTGGCGGCCTTGGACAGGCCCTTCTTGCGCAGCCAGTCGATCGACGCCTGCATGTCGCCGCCGTTTTCCGTCAGCGCCGCCTTGCAGTCCATCATGCCGGCGCCGGTGGCCTCGCGAAGCTCCTTGACCATTGCCGCGCTGATCGTTGCCATGTCCGTCTTCCTTGTGCCTGTGGGGGCGAACGCCGCGCGGCATGGCCGCAGCACCGTCCGTCCTCAGGGGTATCGAATGAGAGAGTCGAAAGCGCGCGGCCGGCTCGCACCGGCCGCGACGCGATCCGTTATTCCACCTCGGCGGTCAGTGCCTTGGCTTGCGCCACCCAGGCGTCGGCGCGGCTCGGCAGGCCGACCTCCTCGCCAATCTTGTGGGCGGTCTCGCTGTCCAGCTCGGCCAACTGCCAGTAGTGGAAGATGCCGAGATCGTTCAGCTTCTTCTCGATCTCGCCGGATACGCCGGTGAGCTTCTTGAGGTTGTCGGCGGTGCCGCGCGGCCCGGCCAGACCCTGGAACGCGGCGGCGGGAGCCGCCGGGACGTCCTCGGCGACCGGCTGCTCGGCGGCGCCGATGTCGATGCCGGCGTCGCCCTGCGCCCGCGAGATGCCGTCGATCGCGGCGCGCGCGATCAGATCGCAATACAGGCTGATGGCGCGGCCGGCGTCGTCATTGCCCGGCACCAGATAGGTGATGCCCTTGGGGTCGCAGTTGGTATCGACGATCGCCGCCACCGGGATGTTGAGCCGCTGGGCTTCCTGGATCGCGATGTCTTCCTTGTTGGTGTCGATCACGAAGATCAGGTCGGGCAGACCGCCCATGTCCTTGATGCCGCCGAGCGAGCGGTCGAGCTTGTCGCGCTCGCGCTGAAGCGTCAGGCGCTCCTTCTTGGTGTAGGCGTTGGCGTCGCCCGACGACAGCACCTCGTCGAGATGGCGCAGCCGCTTGATCGAGCCCGAGATGGTCTTCCAGTTGGTCAGCGTGCCGCCGAGCCAGCGCGAATTGACGTAGTACTGCGCCGAGCGCTTCGCCGCCTCGGCGACGCCGTCCTGCGCCTGCCGCTTGGTGCCGACGAACAGGATGCGGCCGCCCTTGGCGACGGTATCGCTCACCGCCTGAAGTGCGCGATGCAGCAACGGTACGGTCTGCGCCAGATCGATGATGTGGATGTTGTTGCGCGCGCCGAAAATGTACTCGGCCATCTTCGGATTCCAGCGATGCGACTGGTGGCCGAAGTGGACGCCAGCCTCAAGAAGCTGACGCATGGTGAAATCGGGAAGTGCCATGTCTTGATTCTCCGGTTGGTTCCTCCGGAAACGTGTGAGCGGCCAGACCCTCGAAGCGAGCGTGCTTCGCGGTCCGGACGCCACCGGACGGCCGTGAGAGCCATGTTTCCGTGTGAGATGCGGCGGCTTATAGCGGCGCGGCCGGCCGGAAGCAAGGGACTGCGCCGCCGTTTGCCGCCGGGAACCCGCCTGCCCTGCTGCATTCGTGGCCCGGACGCGGTGCAGCGCGTAACGCTGCTCCGCAGAGCCCGCGACGGTCCCGGTTCTGCGCAGCGTCACTTCGTGCCGCAGCGCGCCCGGACACGGGGTTTGGCGAAGGGCTTAAAGCGTTTCCACCTGCTCGACGCCGTGGACCGCCTTGATGGCGCCGGCGATCTGCGGCGACACCGGAAAGCGCCCCGGCAGGTCGAACTCCACCTCGGTCTGCGGGTCGAGGCGCAGCACGAGGGAAATATTCCCAACCGCGCCGTTGCCGCCCGCGGTCTGCAACCGCTTCGAGATCGAATCGAGCGGCTTGGTATCGCGCAGGAAGATGCGCAGGCCCTTCTGGGTCTTGGCCGCCGCCTCGTCGAGCGGATCGGCCTGAAGCACCCGCGCGCGCACGTCCTCGCCCTGCAATTCCGCGCCGAGCTTGAGCAGCACCGCCGCGCCGGGCTCCAGCACCTCGCGGAACTGGGCCAGCCCTTCCGAGAACAGCACCGCCTCGAAATGGCCGGTGGGGTCCGACAGCCCGATGATGCCCATCTTGTTGCCGGTCTTGGTGCGCCGCTCCATCCGCGACACCACCGTCGCCGCCACCTTGCCGGCCGTCGCGCCGCTCTTCACCGCGCGCGAGAACTCGGCCCACGACTGCACCCGCAGCCGTTTGAGCACCGTGGCGTAGTCGTCGAGCGGATGGCCGGAGAGGAAGAAGCCGACGGCATCGTATTCGCGGCGCAGCTTGTCGGCCGGCAGCCAGGCGTCGATCGCCGGCAGCATCACGCTCGGCGCGTCGGCCATGCCGCCGAACATGTCGCTCTGTCCCGAGGTCGCCGCCTCGAAACTGCGCTGGCTCGCCGCCAGAATGGCGTCGGCGCCGGCGAAGGTGCGGGCGCGGTTGCGCTCGATGGCATCGAACGCGCCGGCGGCGGCGAGGCTTTCGATCACCCGTTTGTTGATGGCGCGTGGTGAGACCCGCGCGGCGAAATCGGCGAGCGAGGTGAACAGCCCCTTCCGCCGCGCCTCGACGATCTGCTCGATCGCGTGCGCGCCGACGCCCTTCAGCGCGGCCAGCGCATAGTAGATCGTGTTCTCGCTGACCTCGAAGGTCGCGCCCGAGCGGTTGATCGACGGCGGCTCGACCTTGATGCCGAGCCGCTGCGCCTCGGCGCGAAATTCCGACAGCTTGTCGGTGTTGTTCATGTCGAGCGTCATCGACGCGGCGATGAACTCCACCGGATAGTGCGCCTTCATGTAGGCGGTCTGGTACGACACCAGCGCGTAGGCGGCGGCGTGGCTCTTGTTGAAGCCGTAGTCTGCGAACTTCGCCAGCAATTCGAAGATGGTTTCGGCGTGCCCCTTGGCGACGCCGTTCTTGACCGCGCCCTCGACGAAGATGGCGCGCTGCTTCTCCATCTCGGCGCGGATCTTCTTGCCCATGGCGCGGCGCAACAGGTCGGCGTCGCCGAGCGAATAGCCGGCCATCACCTGCGCGATCTGCATCACCTGCTCCTGATAGATGATGACGCCGAACGTCTCCTTGAGGATCGGCTCCAGCATCGGATGCAGGTATTCGGGCTCCTCGTCGCCGTGCTTGCGCGCGCAATAGGTGGGGATGTTGGCCATCGGCCCCGGACGATACAGCGCCACCAGCGCGATGATGTCCTCGAAGCGGTCGGGGCGCATATCGACCAGCGCGCGCCGCATGCCCTGACTTTCAACCTGGAACACGCCGACCACGTCGCCGCGCGCCAGCATCTCGTAGGTTTCCTTGTCGTCGAGCGGCAGCGTCGAGAGATCGAGCTCGACGCCGCGCTGCTTCAACAGCTTCACGGCGACGTCGAGCACCGTCAGCGTCTTGAGGCCGAGGAAGTCGAACTTCACCAGCCCCGCGGGCTCGACCCATTTCATGTTGAACTGGGTCACCGGCATGTCGGATTTCGGATCGCGATAGAGCGGCACCAGTTCGTGCAGCGGCCGGTCGCCGATCACGATGCCGGCGGCATGGGTCGAGGCGTGGCGGTTCAGGCCCTCCAGCTTCTGCGCGATCGAGAAGGCGCGCGCGATCACCGGGTCCTCGTCGCGGAAGGCTTGCAGCTTGGGCTCGCCTTCGATCGCCTGCTTGAGCGACACCGGCGCCGCCGGGTTCTGCGGCACCAGCTTGGTGAGCTTGTCGACCTGCCCGTAAGGCATCTGCAACACGCGGCCGACGTCGCGCAGGACGCCGCGCGCCTGCAAGGTGCCGAAGGTGATGATCTGGGCGACGTGATCGCTGCCGTAGCGGCGCTGCACGTATTCGATCACCTCGCCGCGCCGGTCCTGGCAGAAGTCGATGTCGAAGTCGGGCATCGACACGCGCTCGGGATTGAGGAAGCGCTCGAACAAGAGGCCGAAGCGGATCGGATCGAGGTCGGTGATGGTGAGCGAATAGGCCACCAGCGAGCCGGCGCCGGAGCCGCGGCCCGGCCCGACCGGGATGCCCTGCGCCTTCGCCCACTTGATGAAGTCCGACACGATCAGGAAGTAGCCGGCGTATTTCATCCGGGTGATGACGTCGAGTTCGAAAGCGAGCCGCTTGCGGTAATCCTCCTCGCTCGTGCCCGGCGCGAGGCCGTGCAGCGCGAGCCGGTCGGCAAGCCCCTCCTCGGCCTGCCTGCGCAGTTCGGCCGCCTCCTCGCGCTCGGCGTCCTCGCCGCTGGTGTTCGGATCGACGGTGAAATGCGGCAGCAGCGGTTTTCGCGTGCGCGGCCGGAACGCGCAACGCTCGGCGATCTCGACGGTGGAGGCCAGCGCCTCCGGCAGGTCGGCGAACAGCACCGCCATCTCGGCGCGGGTCTTGAAACGATGGTCGGGGGTGAGCTGGTCGCGATCGGTTTCCGCGATCAGCTTGCCGGCGGCGATGCACAACAGCGCGTCGTGCGCCTCGTAATCGTCGGCGGAGGCGAAATACGGCTCGTTGGTCGCCACCAGCGGCAGGCCCTTGGCGTAAGCGAGGTCGATCAGGACGGGTTCGGCGCGGCGCTCGCGCTCGGCGCCGTGGCGTTGCAGTTCGATATAGAAGCGGTCGCCGAACAGCGCGGCGAGCTGGTCGCAGCGCGACGCCGCGAGCGCGGCCTGATCGGCGGTGATGGCCAGCGATACCGGCCCGTCCGGCCCGCCGCTCAGCGCGATCAGGCCGTCCGTTTCGCCTTGCAGCCAGTCGAGCTTGACGTGCGGCGCCTGATGCGTCGGCGTCTCCAGAAAGGCGCGCGAGTTGAGCCGCATCAGGCTGCGGTAGCCGGCCTCGCGCGCCGCCAGCAGCACGATGCGGGCCGGGCCCGGAACGAGGCCGCTGCGGGCGTTGGGGTCCTGATCGCCGAAATCGACCGCGAGCGCGAGGCCCACGATCGGCTGGATGCCGTAGCCCGCGAGCTTGTCGGAAAATTCCAGCGCGCCGAACAGGTTGTCGGTGTCGGTCAGCGCCAGCGCCGGCTGGTGGTCGGCCTTGGCCAGTTCCGCGAGCTTCTGCACCTTCATCGCGCCGCGCAGCAGCGAATAGGCCGAATGGACGTGGAGGTGGACGAAGCCGGGGCCGGCCGGCGGCGTATCAGGCGTGCGCATGACCATCATCGAACGTTGCTGGGAGCGAGCGGCCGGCGCGCGGGCCGACTCGTCTCCGGCATGGTGCGACGGGCCGCTCCCGCTGTCCATGTCGAACCCGCGCATCCATCGGTTTTCACCGCTATTCCGGCCACCGCCCGGTTAGGGCGCTGTTAACCACGGCGCGGAAATCGAGCGATCGTGATGGCCCGGCTTGCGCCACAACACATCGCGGGGCCCGTCTCGTTTGCTACTCGGTTGGCGCCGCGTCGGATCATCGGAAATAACTGCAACCATAACGAGAAATTAATATCGAGCCCTTACTTATCGGACCGGACAGACGAGGCCGTTCGCGGAACAAAATGCTCAAGGGGCTTTACAAGATTGAATTTGAAACGCCACGCAGAAAGGCGGTCGGCATCATCTTCGCAAGCAACGGCGAGCTTCGCGGCGGCAGTTCAGCCTTCGCCTATATCGGATCCTACGAGCAGGTCGGCCACAAGATCAGCGGCATGGTGGTGGCGCGCCAGCACACCAACAACCCCGACATTCCTCCGCTGTTCGACCTGAGCGAGGTGAGGATCGATTTTCGCGGCGTCGAAAAGAACGACTTCGCCGCGGTGGAGGGCACCGCCGCCGAAGCCCCTTCGGTCGGCTTCAAGGCGTTCCTCACCCGGCTTTCCGATTGAACCGCGCACGGACGTTCCGCCCGGCTCAGGCAGCGGCGGCCCGCGGCCGCGCCCTTAATCTGAAATCTTCTGAAATCTGAGTTCAAACCCTGCCGCTGGCAGGAGTGGAGAGGCTCGAACTCCCAACCCCCGGTTTTGGAGACCGGTGCTCTACCAATTGAGCTACACTCCTA
>JBIQLW010000037.1:0-38551 GCA_044463945.1 Bradyrhizobiaceae bacterium
CGCTAACTAAAGAGCAAAGAATCACCAAACCTCACTTCTGCAAAGCCCTCGCGAAAGCGGACGATCCAGTATTCCATGTGAGCGCATGGGAAATTTGACCCGACACGAAGTACTGGATGCTCCGCCTTCGCGGAGCATGGCGGCTTTTTCTGTGGCATCTGTCCTGAAATGATCGCGCCTGACCTTCCCGCCGCGTTGCGCGCCGCGCTTGAGCGGATGTCGCACGGCCGCTCGCGCGGCGATGTCGCGGCCCGCGCGGCGGCGATCTCGCGAACCTATCGCGACGGCGGCAACTCCGGCGCGATCCGCGATGACGACGACGCGCTGGCCTACGCGCTGGCGCGGATGCCGGCGACCTACGCCGCCGTCGCCGCCTGTCTCAATGCGCTGGCGGAAGCCCGCGAGGACTTCCGTCCCGAAAGCCTGCTCGACGTCGGCGCAGGCCCCGGCACCGCGACGTGGGCGGCGCTCGCCGCCTGTCCGTCGCTGCAACGCGTGAGCCTGCTCGACGCCAATCCGGGCTTGCGCAAGCTGGCGCTGGCGTTTGCCTCGGACCACGCCTCCCCGCCCGCGCTCGCCTACCAGCAGGCCGACGCGCAAGCGGCGCTCGCCGCGATGCCGCGCGCCGACCTGGTGATCGCGAGCTACATGATCGGCGAACTCACCGACGACGCCCGCGCGGCCTTCGCCGATGCGCTGTGGCAAAGGACCGCCGACACGCTCATGGTGATCGAGCCCGGAACGCCGGCCGGCTTCGCCCGCATCGTCGCGTTGCGCGCGCGCCTGATCGCGCAGGGCGCGCACGTCATCGCGCCGTGCCCGCACGATGCGCCCTGCCCATTAACCGCGCCGGACTGGTGCCACTTCGCGCAGCGGCTGCCGCGTTCGAGGGCGCACAAGCAGGCCAAGGGGGCGGAGCTGCCGTTCGAGGACGAGAAGTTCAGCTATGTCGTGCTGGCCCGCGAGGCGGTGGGCCTACGCGCCGCGCGGGTGCTGGCGCCGCCGCGCGTCACCAAGGCGGACATGCGTCTCAAGCTGTGCCGGCCCGACGGCAGCGCCGCCATCACCGCCGTTCCCCGGCGCGACAAGGCCGCCTATACCCGCGTCCGCCGGCTCGGCTGGGGCGACGCCGTCATCCTCGACGAAAGCCCGCCGGCTATGACGGCCGGCTGAAGACGTAGACCAGCCCGACCAGCATCAGGAGCAGCACCGCCGCCGTGAGCAACGGCCCCGGATGGCCGCCGAACCAGAACAGCGCGAAGCCGAGCGCCATGCCGCCGAGCGACATCAGCTTGGCCCTGACCGGAATCGCGCCGCGCCGCCGCCAGTCGCGCAGCAGCGGCCCGAAGCGCCGATGCTGCAACAGCCAGTTCTCCAGCCGGGGCGAGGAGCGCGCGAAGCACGCCGCCGCCAGAATCAGGAACGGGGTAGTCGGCAGCACCGGCAGGAACGCGCCGGCGAAGCCCAGCACGACAAAGCCGACGCCGAGCGCGAGGAAGAGGCCGCGCATCGGCTTCGGCGTCGCGGCGACCCTGTCGCCAGCGCCGCCCGCCTCGGCCGGCAGCGCATCGCATGACTGACGATCCGCGATCATGGGCCCGCGATCCCGATCCACAATGCTCCAACCCTGTCCCTGCTTCACACGGAACGATCCGCCGGACAATTTGAACGTGTCCAATTTGAACGTCTCGAGGGGTTATCACGACCAAGAGGCGCCGTCCCTCGCCTCGCGACGGCCCCTGCCGTTTGCCCGAAATATCGTTTACGGTAGGCGATTTCGTGTCGCCCTCTCAGGAGCCCTCCCCATGTCCTGGATCGTCCTCGGCGTGATCGTCGTTCTCGCCTTCCTCGTCTTCGCCGCCTACAACCGGCTGGTCGCGCTGAGCCAGCGCGTCAATCAGGCGTTCGCCGACATCGACGTCCAGTTGAAGCAGCGCCACGACCTGATCCCCAATCTGGTGGAGACGGTGAAGGGCTACGCCCAGCACGAGCGCGGCACCCTCGACGACGTCATCAAGGCGCGCAACGCGGCGATGGCGGCGCAGGGGCCGGCGCAGGTGTCAGCGGCGGAGAACGCGCTCTCCGGCGCGCTCGGCCGCCTGATCGCGCTGTCGGAAGCCTATCCCGACCTCAAGGCCAACACCAATTTCCAGCAACTGCAAACCGAACTGTCCGACATCGAGAACAAGATCGCCGCCGCCCGGCGCTTCTTCAACAACGCGGTTCAGGAATACAACACCGGCATCCAGCAGCTTCCGGCGGCGCTGTTCGCCGGCGCGCTCGGTTTCACCAGGAAGGACTTCTTCGATCTCGGCGACACCCGGACCCAGGTCGAGCAGGTGCCGTCGGTGAAGTTCTGAGGTTTTACAGCCGCGCGAAAATGCGCGGGACCTGCTCTCTCCCCCTTGTGGGGGAGAGGTGGAGAGGGGGGTGAGCCTGACGACCAGTCTCTGGTTACCCCCACCCTAACCCTCCCCCACAAGGGGGGAGGGAACGAAGAAAATCAGCGCGGGATAATGCGGACAGGCGCATCTGATGGCGGCCTACGGTCTTTACACCCATATCGCCTCGAACCGGCGGCGGTCGCTGTTGCTGCTCGCCGGGCTGTTCTTCCTCGTCTACGTGATGGTGTTCGCCGGCGCGCTGCTGGCGGAGGCGCTGCTCAACGACGGCCGCGACGTCGGCGACTACCTCAACGCGGCGTGGCGCGACATGCTCGGCGCGGCCCCGGTGGCGACCATCGGCACCGCGGCGTGGATCGTCATCGCCTATTTCTTCCACCAGAAGCTGATCGATCTGGTGACCGGCGGCCGCGACGTCACCCGCGCCGAACAGCCGCGCCTCTACAACCAGCTTGAAAACCTCTGCATCTCGCGCGGCATCCCGATGCCGAAGCTGAAGGTGATGCAGAGCCCGGCGCTCAACGCCTTCGCCACCGGGCTCAATCCGAAGCAATACGCCATCACCGTCACCAGCGGGCTATTGGACAACCTCGACGACGCCGAGGTCGAGGCGGTGCTGGGCCACGAGCTGACCCACATCCGCAACGGCGACGTACAGATGATGGTGGTCGCGGTCATCATCGCCGGCGTCATCGGCTTCGTCGGCGAACTGGTGTTCCGCATCTTCTTCAGCGGCGGCGTCCGCATCGGCGGCGGCCGCTCGTCGTCCTCCGACGGCGACCGCAAGGGCGGCGGCGCGATCATCGCGGTGCTGATCGCGGCGGCGCTGATCGCGCTGGCGTGGATGCTGTCGCAGGTGGTGCGGTTCGCGCTGTCGCGCTCGCGCGAGTTCCTCGCCGACGCCGGCTCGGTCGAACTGACCAAGAACCCCGACGCCATGATCTCGGCGCTGCGCAAGATCGAGAACCGCGGCGAACTGCCGGGCGCGACCTCGGCGGTGATGGAGATGTGCGTGGACAACCCGCGCGAGGGCTTCGCCGACCTGTTCGCGACCCACCCCTCGGTCGATGCCCGCGTCAAGGCGCTGGTGCAGTTCGCCGGCGGCCACGACCCCGGACCGCTGGCGCTGCCGGCGAACGAGCCGGACGCCCCGGAAGAACCGCCGGTGCATGGGCCTTGGAGCGATGGCCCCCGGAGCGACGGGCCTCGGAGCGACGGGCCACCGCCGCTTCCGCCCGACACATCGCCCAAGGCCCCGCCCGGGCCGATTCCCGGGCCGATTCCAGGACCTTGGGGCCGGCACTGATCGCGGCCGCCCGCGGTTGTTAACCGACTTTGGCGGGATTAACGTGCCCCCCGGGGCGCGATCATTGAAATCTCCCTCGTTTCTGCCATCTTCGCGGCCAAAGTCGGCGCAATGCCGGTGGGCGGACAGCCCGTCCGCGGGGGATTTTTCGCGGAGCGGCTCATTCGTGGGGACTGGGGCGCGCAGCGGCGCAGCCCCTCAAGCAACAGCGCGCAAGGGAACATCATGGCGAAACCAGCAGTAATTGTCGTGGGTGCGGACAAGGGCGGCGTCGGCAAGACCACCGTGTCGCGCACGGTGCTCGATTATTTCAGCGCCAACAGCGTCCCGACCCGCGCCTTCGACACCGAATCGCCGCGCGGCACGCTGAAGCGCTTCCACCCCGACATCACCGAGATCGTCGACATGACGGCGACCGCCGATCAGATGAAGATCTTCGATACGCTCAATACCGCCGCGCCGTCGGTGACCGTGATCGACGTCCGCGCCGGGCTGCTGTCGCCGGCGCTGGCGTCGCTGCGCGACATCGGCTTTCTCGACGCCGCCAAGTCCGGCCAGATCACCTTCGCGGTGTTCCACATCCTCGGCCCCTCGATCGCCTCGCTCGACGAGATCGCCGAGACGGCGAGCTTCATGGACGGCGCGAAGTATTTCCTGGTGAAGAACTTCATCAACAACACCAGCTTCTTCGAGTGGGACCAGGCGACCTACAATTCCTATTTCCACCGCATCAAGGGCGCGACCGAACTGACGATTCCGAAGCTCAACGAAATGGCGTTCGAGCAGGTCGAGGTCGCCTCGGTGCCGTTCCTGCAATTCGTCGCCAACAAGGGGCCGAAGGACGAGGCGGCGAACTACTCATTCGTGCTGCGCGGCTATGTGCGCCACTGGCTCGCCAACGTCTGGAGCGAGTTCGACCGCATCAAGCTGACCGACATCGTCGGCAAGGACAAGGAAAAGGACAAGGCGACGGCCGACAAGGCGGCGGCGCGCGCCGCCGGCGACAAGTAGGCGGCGCTCCTTTTGGGGCTGGATCGGGCGCGCGATTTCGCTGATATAGCGCCATGCGCCGCACGCCCGTCTACATCATCGCTTCGCCGCGGCCGCGGGTCGGCAAGACGCTGATCGCGCGGCTGCTCAGCGAATTTCTGCTGTTGCAGCGGGGCGGCGTCGTGGCCTTCGACGTCAACCTGAAGGAGCCGACGCTGCTCGACTTCCTGCCGCGCACCACGGAAACCGCCGAAATCGACGACACCTTCGGCAAGATGGCGCTGATGGACCGCCTGATCGTCAACGACGGCGTCGCCAAGGTGATCGACCTCGGCTTTCATGCCTTCGACGAGTTCTTCACGATGGTCGGCGAGATCGGCTTCTTCAAGGAAGCGGCGCGGCGCGGCATCGCGCCGGTCGTGCTGTTCGTCGCCGACAGCGACCGCGTCTCGGCGCGCAGCTTCCTCACGCTGCAAGCCCTGGTGCCGCCGCGCTCGCTTGTCGTCGTCGACAACGAATACGTGCTGCGCGGCGAGCTGCCGGCGCAGTTCAGCCGGGGACGGCGGCTGAACCTGCCGGCGCTGCCGCCGTTCCTCAACACCTATATCGACCGCACCTCGTTCTCGTTCACCGGCTTCCTGCGCGGCAGGACCGATCCGTCGAGCGAACTGCATCAATGGATCCGCGACGCCTATTTCGCGTTCCGCGAACTCGAACTGGGGCTGCTGTTGCAGGGCTGATCCGCATCTCTTGTCGCCAGTACCCGTTCCGCCGCCGCGACCGCGCGGGCGAAGCCGGGATAGTCGCCCTGCCCTCCGATAATCTCGATCGGCCCCGGCCCCAGCGGCCCGGTGAGTTTCGGATCGGTGGCGATAAAAACGCCGATCAGCGGCACCGCATAGGCGGCGGCGAGATGCAGGAGCCCGGTATCGACGCCGACCGCCAGCGCGGCGCCCGCGATCGCTCGCGCGGTTTCGCCGAGCGGACGGCGCGGCAGCACCTCCGCGCCCTCGATCGCCGCCGCGAGACGCTCGCTGCGCACGCGCTCGGCCTCGGTGCCCCACGGCAGCAGCACGCCCAGCCCCTGCCGCCGCAGCGCCTGCCCGAGCCCGATCCAGTCCGACTCGCGCCACTCCTTGCGCACGCGCGAGGTGCCGTGCAGCAGCACCGCATAAGGCGCGCCCAATGAATCAGCGCGGCGCGGCAGGCCGTAGTCGATGGTGTCCGCAGGCGAAAAGTCCAGTGCCAGTCCGCTCAGCGCGCGATTGCGCAGCACCGCGTGCTGGTCCTTCGCCACCGCGTGGCGGACGTCGTAGAACCACGCCGCCGCCGGCTCGCGAATGCTGTGGCGGTCATAGCCGTGGCGCTCGCCGCGCGCCTGCGCGGTGAGCAGCGCCGAGCGCAACAGCCCCTGGGTATCGACCACGCGATCGTAGGCCCGCGCCCGCAACGCGCGCCGGAACGCGGCGACCTCGCGCCAGGTCGATGCCGAAAGCGGCTGCCCGCGCCAGCGCCGCGTCGCCACCGCGATCACCTCGTTGACGCCGGGGTGCAGCCGCGCCAGCGGCGCGAACGCTTCCTCCACCACCCAGCCGATATGCGCCGCCGGCCAGCGCCGCCGCGCTTCCGTCACCGCCGGCATCTGATGGACGACATCGCCGAGCGACGAGGTCTTGACGAACAGGAAGGACTCCATCGGCGGCGGCGGACCCACGCTATCGGGAACTTGCGGGAGGTTTTAAGCACCATAAGCACGTTTCATCGCCCCGATCATAGCGAATTTGCGCGCCATGATCGCCACTTTAGAACTTGTCTGGATACCGCGGCCGCGACAGCCGCGAGGTCCGGCCGGCGCATCGGCGAAAGTCGCGGTTTCGGCTTGAAAAAGCCGCGCATAGCGGGCAATTGAGGCGGACGTTTCGCATGTAACCCGGAACGCGCGCGACCCCCTGTCCCGCCGCTCCCTGGAACGCGGATGACCGACACCCCACGCAAGATCACCGACGACCCCTACGGGGCGGCCATTCTGATCCGCCGCCTCGTCAGCGAGCAGGCGTCGGCCTACTGGCGGCGCTACCTCGTGGCCTTCCTCCTGATGGGCGTGGCGGCGGCAGCGACCGCGAGCGCGGCCTATCTGCTCGGCGAGGTCATCAACCAGGCTTACGTCGATCGCAACGTGCGCGGCATCTTCACGCTGTCGCTGGTGGTGCTCGCCATCTTCATCGTCAAGGGTGCCGCGACCTACGGCCATGCGGTGATCCTGTCGCAGATCAGCAACGCCATTCTCGCCAACAACCAGCGCCGCCTGTTCGCCAAGCTGATGAGCGAGAGCATCGGCTTTTTCTCGCAGCGTCATTCGTCGGAGTTTCTGGCGCGGCTGACCGCCGGCGCGACCTCGGTGAGCCAGGTGCTGAGCCTGCTCATCAACGCGGTGGGGCGCGATCTGCTGTCGCTGATCGGCCTGGTCGCCGTGATGGTGATGCAGGATCCCTACATGTCGCTGCTCGGCGCGCTGGTGGCGCCGCCGGCGATGATCGTGCTGCGCAAGCTGGTGAAGCGCATCAAGGGGCTGGCGCACAGCCAGTTCCACGGCACCGCCGACATCATGGAGACGATGCAGGAATCGCTGCAAGGCATCCGCACCGTCAAGGCGTTCACTTTAGAGGACACCATGCGCGAGCGCATCGGCGTCAGCATCGACGCCGTGGAGCGCGACTCCAACAAGATGGCGCGCATCTCCAATCGCTCCAGCCCGCTGATGGAAACGCTGGGCGGCTTCGCCATCGCCGGCGGCCTGATGTACGGCGGCTATCGCGTGGTGGCGATGGGCGCGACGCCGGGGCAGTTCTTCTCGTTCCTCACCGCGTTCCTTCTGGCCTACGAGCCGGCCAAGCGGCTGGCGCGCCTCAACATCGACCTCAACTCCAGCCTGATCGGCGCGCGCAAGCTGATCGAGATCATCGACAGCCCGGCCAGCGAGCCCGACGACAGCGACAAGCCGGCGCTGCAATTGAGCGACGCGCGGGTCGAGTTGCGCGAGGTGAGCTTTGCCTACCGGCCGGGCGAGCCGGTGCTGAACCGCATGAGCTTCGTCGCCGAGCCCGGCAGGGTGACCGCGCTGGTCGGCCCCTCCGGCGGCGGCAAGTCCACCGTGCTGGCGCTGCTGCTGCGGCTCTACGAGATCGACGCCGGCGAGATCCTGATCGACGGCCAGAACATCGCCGGCGTGTCGCGCCGCTCGCTGCGGCGGCAGACCGCCTATGTCGGGCAGGACGTCTACCTGTTCCGCGCCACCATCCGCGAGAACATCGCCTTCGGCCGGCCGGACGCGACCGATGAGGAGATCGTCGCCGCGGCCAGGGCCGCCTGCGCCCACGATTTCATCATGAGCTTCCCCAACGGCTACGACACCCCGGTCGGCGAGCACGGCACGCAACTGTCCGGCGGCCAGCGCCAGCGCATCGCCATCGCCCGCGCGCTGGTGAAGAACGCGCCGATCATCCTGCTCGACGAGGCCACCGCGGCGCTCGATTCGGAATCGGAAAAGCAGGTGCAGGAGGCCATCACCCACCTGTGCCAGGGCCGCACCACCATCGTCATCGCCCACCGCCTGCACACCATCATGAACTCGGACGCGATCCTCGTGGTCGAGGGCGGTGAGATCGTCGAGCGCGGCCGCCATGACGACCTGCTGCGACGCAACGGCCGCTATGCCTCGTTCTTCCGCCTGCAACATCGCGAGACGGCGCCGCTGGCGGCGGTCGCGACATCGGCCTAAGGTGCGGGCGATCTTCCACCGCTTTCCCGCCTCCGTTTCTCAGGACCGCTCATGAGCACGTCTGCACCCTTCGTGATTCCGCCGCCGCCGCAAGCCGCCATCGCCGTCGCCGGCGACAGCCGCACTTTTCCGGTGCGCCGCATCTGGTGCGTCGGCCGCAACTATCTCGAACACATCCGCGAGATGGGCAACGACGAGCGCGCGCCGCCGTTCTTCTTCGCCAAGCACGCCGACATGGTGGTTGCCGACGGCGCGACCATCCCCTACCCGCCGCTGACGAAGGACCTGCATCACGAGGTCGAACTGGTGGTGGCGCTGAAAAGCGGCGGCCGCGACATTGCGGCGGACAAGGCGCTCGATCACATCTACGGCTACGCCGTCGGCATCGACCTGACCCGCCGCGACCTGCAACAGGCGTCGCGCAAGAAGGAGCGGCCGTGGGAGATCGGCAAGTCGTTCGACGGCTCGGCCCCGTGCGGCGCGTTGCAGCCGGCCGCCAAGATCGGCCATCCGACCGCCGGTCGAATCTGGCTCAAGGTCAACGGCGTCGAGAAGCAGAACGGCAATCTCACCGAACTGATCTGGAGCGTGCCGGAGATCATCGCGAAACTGTCCGAACAGGTCGCGCTCGCCGCCGGCGACATCATCCTGACCGGGACGCCGGCCGGCGTCGGGCCGCTCAACCCCGGCGACCGCATCGAATGCGGCATCGACGGCGTCGGCACCCTCAAGGTCGCGATCGGCGCGCCGGAATAGAGCGTGATTTTCCGAGGTTGAAAAGCGCGACCATCACCCGGACATGAGGCGCCATCGGCCGCGAAGGCCGACGATCCAGTATTCCGCGCGCGTTCGGGGGAATTTGGTCCGACACGGAATACTGGATACTCCGCTTTCGCGGAGTATGACGGCTTTCGTGTTGCACAGTCACCCGACATAGAACGGGCGGCGCCATGCCTGACGCCGCCCGCGTGGTCGATCCGGATCGCCGCGGTCAGCGGTCGGTTTCGGCGCTGATGACGTCGCCGAACAGGTCCCACTTGCCGTTGGCGAACTTCATCATCTTGAGTTGCTCGATCGGCGCGAAGTCGGTCGCGCTGGTCCTGACATGAATGCCGGGCAGCATCGTGTCGGGCATGAAGTCCTTGATGCTGGCGGCCTGCTTCATGATGTTCTCGCGGGTGAGATTGTCGCCGGCCTGCTGAAGAACGTGAGCCATGGTCTGCGCCGAGGCGTAGCCATAGACCGTGTTGACATCGGTGACGTTGGCGCCCGGCATGTATTTGTCGATGAAGGCCATGAACTTCTTCATGCCGGCATCGTCCTTCCACTGCGGGTCGGCGGCGTCCTTCAGATAGCCCGCGGACAGAATGCCCTCGGCGGCATCGAACCCGGCCGGCTTCATCACCGCGCCGATCGAAATCGACACGTCGGTGATGAGGTGCATCGGCTTCCAGCCGATCTCGTGCATCTTCTTGATGGCCTGGGCCGCGAACTTCGGCGTCGAGATGTTGACGAACACGTCGGCGCCGGAATTCTTCAGCTTGACGATGTGGGCGTCGACGGTCGGCTCGCTGTTCTCGTAGCTCTCCTCGGCGATGACCATCTTGGACGCCTTGTCGCCCAGGACGTCCCTGAGGCCGAGCAGATAGTCCTTGCCGAAGTCGTCGTTGGCGTAAAGGATGCCGATCTTGGCGTCCGGCTTATTGGCGAGAATGTATTTGGCGAAGATGCGCCCCTCCGAGCGGTAGCTCGGCTGGAAGCCCATGGTCCACGGGAAATTCTTGGCGTCGTCCCACTTGCTGGAGCCGGAGGCGATAAAGAGCTGCGGGACCTTCTTACTGTTCATGTATTTGTGGACGGCCGACTGGGTCGGCGTGCCGAGCGGATTGAAAATGAACAGCACGCCGTCGCTCTCGACCAGCTTGCGGGTCTGCTCGACGGCCTTCGGCGGGCTGTAGCCGTCGTCATAGGAAATGTAGTTGATCTTGCGCCCGTTGATGCCGCCCTGGTCGTTGAGCATCTTGAAGTAGGCGGCCTGGGTCTTGGCGATAATGCTGTAGGCGGACGCCGGGCCGCTATAGGCGTTGATGTTGCCGATCTTGATTTCGGTGTCGCTGGCGCCGGTGTCGTATTTCTTCTGTGCCAGCGCGCTGCCGGCGGAAAGCAGCAACGCGGCCGCCGAAATCGCGGCCAGGCGGGACGATAGTCGGGTCATTTCCTTGTTCTCCCTTGGAAGGCTCTTATTGGAACTCGACCATCTAACTTGTTCCCGGAAAATTTTCCAGCACCCCGCGACAGCAAACCGCCCCCGTGCCGCATAATAGCGTCTAAACACAAGATCGTATGACGTGGCGGCATCCCGCTGGCAGGCCAGTCAAATCACGGCGCGTGGGAGATATTGCAAGTGCATGACCGGGGCGGAGGCAGACGGAAAAAACGCCGCGCGTCTCACAGCCGGCAGCCTCCGGAAACAGCGGATGCGCAATACGCTCCGGGAACGGCAAGCCGGTCCCGGAGGCATTGTCGCGTCTGTCAGCCGCCCGATGCGCGCGTCAGTGGATGCGCGTCAGCAGGTCGTCGAGCGACTTCTTGGCGTCGCCGTAGAACATCCGCGCGTTCTCCTTGTAGAACAGCGGGTTCTCGATGCCGGAATAGCCGGTGCCCTGACCGCGCTTGAGCACCAGCACGTTCTTGGCCTTCCACACCTCCAGCACCGGCATCCCGGCGATCGGCGAGTTGGGGTCCTCCTGCGCCGCCGGATTGACGATGTCGTTGGAGCCGATCACGATCGCGACATCGGTGTTCGGGAAGTCGTCGTTGATCTCGTCCATCTCCAGCACGATGTCGTAAGGCACCTTGGCCTCGGCCAGCAGCACGTTCATGTGCCCCGGCAGGCGGCCCGCGACCGGATGGATGCCGAAGCGCACCTCCTTGCCCTTGGCGCGCAGCCGCTTCACCAGTTCGGACACCGACTGCTGCGCCTGCGCCACCGCCATGCCGTAGCCCGGCACGATGATGATCGACTCGGCGTCCTCCAGCATCGCGGCGACGCCGTCGGTGTCGATCGCGACCTGCTCGCCCTCGATCTCCTGCGCCGGGCCGCCGGCCGCGCCGAAGCCGCCGAGGATGACGCTGAGGAAGTTGCGGTTCATCGCCCGGCACATGATGTAGGACAGGATCGCGCCCGACGAGCCGACCAGCGCGCCGGTGACGATGAGCAGATCGTTCGACAGCGTGAAGCCGATCGCCGCCGCCGCCCAGCCCGAGTAGCTGTTCAGCATCGAGATCACGACCGGCATGTCGGCGCCGCCGATCGCCATGATGAGGTGCCAGCCGACCGCGCCCGCGATCAGCGCGACCACGATCATGGTCCAGATGCCGGCGCCGTAGAAGTAGAGGATGCCGAGCAGCAGGCAGACCAGACCGGCGGCGATGTTGATGGCGTGGCGGCCCGGTAGCGTCAGGGCCTTCGAGTCGATCTTTCCGGCGAGCTTGCCGTAGGCGACGATCGAGCCGGTGAAGGTGATCGCGCCGATCAGGATGCCGAGGAACACTTCCACGCGCATGATCGACAGTTCGACCGGCGTCTTGTGCGCCAGCGTCGCCGCGAAGCCGGACAGCGTATCGACCGTGCCGTCACGCAGCGCCCGCGCCGCCGACCCCGCCTCCATGTCGGCGTTCAGCCCGATGAACACCGCCGCGAGCCCGACCAGGCTGTGGAAGCCCGCGACCAGTTCGGGCATCTGCGTCATCTGCACGCGCTGCGCCACCATCGCGCCGGCGATGCCGCCGATCGCGACCATGATGATAATCATGAAGATCGCGCCGACGCCGCTGAGGATCGTCGCCAGCACCGCGATCGCCATGCCGACGATGCCGTACCAGATCGCGCGCTTCGCCTTTTCCTGATTGGAAAGGCCGCCGAGCGCGAGGATGAAAAGGACCGCCGCCGCGATATAGGCGGCCGTCACCAGACCCTGATTCATGGATTACTCCCCCAACTCAGCTCTTCTGGAACATGGCCAGCATCCGGCGCGTCACCAGGAAGCCGCCAAAGATGTTGACCGATGCCATCAGGATCGACAGCGCCGCGAGGATCGCGACAAACAGACTCGATGAACCGACCTGCAACAGCGCGCCGAGAATGATGATCGACGAGATCGCGTTGGTGATCGCCATCAGCGGCGTGTGCAGCGAATGCGCCACGTTCCAGATCACCTGGAAGCCGACGAACACCGACAGCGCGAACACCATGAAGTGCTGCATGAAGCTCGGCGGCGCGACTGTTCCGATCAGGAAGGTGATGATCGCGCCCGCCACCAGCAGCCAGGTCTGGCGGCGGCTGGTGGCCTTGAACTCGGCGAGTTCGCGCGCGGCCTTTTCCTCGGCGGTCTCCACCACGGCTTTTTTCGGCGCGACCTTGGCGATCGCCTGCACCTTGGGCGGCGGCGGCGGGAAGGTGACGGCGCCGTCCTTGGTGACGGTGGCGCCGCGGATCACGTCGTCCTCCATGTTGACGACCGGCACGCCGTCCTTGGCCGGCGTCAGATCGTCCATCATGTGGCGGATGTTGGTGGAATAGAGCGTCGACGCCTGCGTCGCCATGCGCGAGGGGAAGTCGGTGTAACCGATGATCTTGACGCCGTTGGCGCTCTCGATCGCCTGATCGGGCACGGTGAGATCGCAGTTGCCGCCGCGCTCGGCGGCGAGATCGACGATGACCGAGCCGGGCTTCATCGCCTCGACCATGTCCGCGGTCCACAGCTTCGGCGCGGGCCGACCGGGAATCAGCGCGGTGGTGATGACGATGTCCATCTCGGGTGCAAGCTCGCGGAATTTGGCGAGCTGCTTGGCCTGGAATTCCGGCGAGGACGGCGCGGCGTAGCCGCCGGTCGAGGCCGAATCCTGATTCTGCTCGAACGCGAGGAACACGAACTCCGCGCCCATCGATTCGATCTGCTCGGCCACTTCGGGGCGGACGTCGAAAGCATAGGTGATCGCGCCGAGCGAAACCGCTGTGCCGATCGCGGCGAGCCCGGCGACGCCGGCGCCGACCACCAGCACCTTGGCCGGCGGCACCTTGCCGGCGGCGGTGATCTGGCCGGTGAAGAAACGGCCGAAGTTGTTGCCGGCCTCGATCACCGCGCGATAGCCGGCGATGTTGGCCATCGACGACAGCACGTCCATCTTCTGGGCGCGGCTGATGCGCGGCACCATGTCCATCGCCAGCGCGGTCACGCCCTTGGCTTTGAGCGATTCCAGAAGCGCCGCGTTCTGGCCCGGATAGAGCAGCGAGAGCACGATCTGCCCGCTGCGGGCGGCCTCGACCTCGGCCGGCTCGGGCGGCCGGATCTTGGCGACGACATCGGCCTGCGCCCACAGGTCGGCCGCGCTCGGCACCACGCTCACCCCGGCATCGCGATAAGCCTGATCCGAGAAACGGGCGGCCAGACCGGCGCCCGACTCGATGAGGCAGTCGTAACCGAGCTTCTTGAGGGCGAGCGCGGACTGCGGCGTCATCGCCACGCGCTTCTCGCCGTCGACTCTTTCCTTCGGGGTACCGATCTTCATGGGCGTTTCATTCCTCCGCTACGCCAGAACTGGTCATCAGGACACGGCCGTTAATGAGGGGCGACAGGGTCGGGGCCGGACTTATATCACATTGCCTGATAATTTGGTCCGCCGCCGCCTTCGGGGGGGACCCAGGTGATGTTACCGTTGGGGTCCTTGACGTCGCAGGTCTTGCAGTGGACGCAGTTCTGGGCGTTGATCTGGTAGCGCACGCTGTCGCCGTCCTCGACCCATTCATAGACCCCGGCCGGGCAGTAGCGGTTGGACGGCCCCGCGAACACGTCGTGCTCCGACGACTTCTGCAACGCCATGTCCGCCACCTTGAGGTGGACCGGCTGGTCCTCCTCGTGGTTGGTGTTCGACAGGAACACCGACGACAGCCGGTCGAAGGTCAATTTGCCGTCCGGCTTCACCGCCGCCTTGGGCTGATGCGCCCTCGCCGGATCGAGCGTCTTGCGGTCCGGCTTGCCGTGCGGCCGCGTGCCGAACAGCGACATTCCGAACAGCGTGTTGGTCCACATATCGAAGCCGCCCAGCGCCACGCCGATCACCGTGCCGAACCTCGACCACAGCGGCTTGACGTTGCGCACCCGGAACAGATCCTTGCCGACGGCGGATTCGCGCCAGCCGTTTTCGTAGTCCACCAGTTCGTCGTTGGCCCGCCCTGCCGCCAGCGCCGCCGCGACGTGCTCGGCGCCCAGCATCCCGGTGCCCATCGCGTTATGGACTCCCTTGATGCGCGGCACGTTGACGAAGCCCGCCGCGCAGCCGATCAGCGCGCCGCCCGGAAAGGTCAACCGCGGCACCGACTGATAGCCGCCCTCGGTGATGGCGCGCGCGCCGTAGGCCAGCCGCTTGGCTCCCTCGAACAGCGGCGCGATCGCCGGATGGGTCTTGAAGCGCTGGAATTCGTCGAACGGCGACAGATAAGGGTCGTCGTAATTCAGATGCACCACGAAGCCGACCGCGACGCGGTTGTCGTCGTAGTGATAGAGGAACGAGCCGCCGCCGGTGGAATTGTTCAGCGGCCAGCCGAACGAGTGCTGGATCACGCCCTTTTGGTGCTTGGCCGGGTCGATCTCCCAGACCTCCTTGAGGCCGATGCCGAACTTCGGCGGCTGGCTCGCCTTGTCGAGCGCGAATTTCGCGATCAACTGCTTGGTCAGGCTGCCGCGCGCGCCTTCGGCGAACAGCGTGTATTTGCCGAGCAATTCCATGCCGCGGGTAAAGGAATCTTTCGGCTTGCCGTCCTTGCCGATGCCCATGTCGCCGGTGGCGATGCCGCGCACCTCGCCGCTCTCGCCATAAACCACCTCCGCCGCCGCGAAGCCCGGATAGATCTCGACGCCGAGCGCTTCCGCCTTCGCCCCCAGCCAGCGGCACACCATGCCGAGCGAGCCGATGTAACAGTGATGGTTATTCATCAAGGGCGGCATCAGAAAGTTCGGCAGCCGGATCGCGCTTGTCGCCGTCATCCAGAAGAAGCGGTCGTCCTTCACCTGCGTCGTGAGCGGGCAGTCCGGGTCCTCGCGCCAGTCGGGAATGAGCTTGTCGAGCCCGGCGGGATCGATCACCGCCCCCGACAGGATGTGCGCGCCGACCTCCGACCCCTTCTCCACCACCACTACCGACAGATCGGCGTTGAGCTGCTTGAGCCGGATCGCCGCGCTCAGCCCCGACGGGCCCGCGCCGACGATCACCACGTCGAACTCCATCGACTCGCGCGGCGGCAACTCCTCTGTGCTCATCTCAAATCCCCAGCGGCAAACGGTCGGGTAAGCGGGTCAGACAACCGATCAGGCAGGCTATAACCCTTCTAACTCCCTTGTTTCCGATTTTGCGGGGAAGAACAACTCCCCAAATCACAGGAAGAATGGTTCATCCAGGTCGATAAATGGCCTAATCTCCCGGCATGACCACTCCGTCGCTACCACCTGCCGAGCCGCGCCCGACCGCGCGCGAGCTGTTGGCCTTCTATCTCGAAGCCGGGGTGGATTGCGCCTTGCTGGAGCAGCCGCCGGACCGGCTGCGGGATACCGACGTCACACTGTTGCCGCAAGAATCCCCGGCTCCCGCCGAACCCCGCCGCGCGGCGGCAGCGGCCGCGCCGCAACCGGCGGCGATCCCGCAGGCCGGCGTCATGCCGGCCCCCGACGCCGCCATCGCCTCGGCTCGCGAAGCCGCCCGCAGCGCGCCGACGCTCGACGCGCTGAAGTCGCTGCTGGACGCCTTCGACGGCTGCGCGCTGAAGGCCACCGCCACGCGCCTGGTGTTCGCCGACGGCAATCCGAAGGCGCGCGTGATGTTCGTCGGCGAAGCGCCGGGCCGCGATGAAGATCTCGAAGGCATCCCCTTCATCGGCCGCTCCGGCAAGCTGCTCGACCGGATGATCGCCGCCATCGGGCTCGACCGCACCAGCGCCTACATCGCCAACGTCATTCCGTGGCGGCCGCCCGGCAACCGCGATCCGTCGCCGCAGGAAACCCAGATCTGCCTGCCGTTCATCAAGCGGCAGATCGAACTGGTCGATCCCGACGTGCTGGTGTGCCTCGGCAAGCCGTCGTCGCAGGCCGTGCTCGAACTCAAGGACGGCATCATGCGCAGCCGCGGCCGCTGGCACGATTACCACACCGGCGCCCGCACCATCCGCGCGATGGCGACCTTCCATCCCGCCTATCTGCTGCGCCAGCCGATCTACAAGCGGCTCGCCTGGCAGGACCTGCGCGCCATCGCCAAGGCACTGAATGAGGCGACGGCCGCGCGGTAATCGACGCGCCAGAATCCGATTCAAGCATGTTGAAACGGATTCTGGCTATTTCTTTATATTGGAGCATGATCTTGTCCGAAAACCGGTTCCCGCTTTTCGGGATCATGCGCTACGGCGCTTTCGGCCGCACGATCGCCCAGCCGATCCGCAACGGCGCGACGCGGCCGTTCACCAGCCAGTCGAAACTCTGCGGCACCTCCGGGACAAGGCCGGGATACTGCCGCGCGATGGCATCCGGCACCGTGCCCGCCGTATCCGACGCGCGCCACACCACGACGCCGCCGATCTCGTTGAACCGCTCCGGCGCCAGCCATGGCCCGTGCGGCGGCGCGGCGGGCGGCACCAGACGCGGCCGCGCCGGCCCGAGCCCGATCAGCGCCGCGAGTTGCGGATCGCCGACCACCGCCGGCAGCGGCCGGTTGATCCGGCGCTGGAAACTGTCGTTGAAGAACGTCGCGATTGCCTGGCCCGGCAATGACGTCGAAGGCTGCGTCGCGCTGATCCACGGCAGCGCCAGCGCCAGCGCCACCACCGCCAGCGCCGGCGCGACGATGATGCCCGCCCACACCGCGCGCAGCACCGGAAGACGGCGCAGGTAGATCAGGTCGCCGGCTGCGACGACGACCGCGAGGCCGGACATCAGCAGCGCGACGCCCGCCCCGCCGGCGATCGTGTCGCGCCCGGCCGCAACCGCGATCACGCTGCCGATCAGCGCCGGCGCCAGCGCGAAGACATAGACGAAGCGCCGCGCCAGCGGATCGACCGGCAGACGCCGCACGCCGGGCGCGCTGTCGCGGCCGCGCAGCAGCTTGCGATGCACGAAGCGGGTATTCAGCATGACCAGAAACGCCATGCCGGCGACCGCCGCCAGCAGGTCGCCGGCCATCCGGCTCCACGCCAGCGCCAGCGCGCGCGGATCGCCGGCATCGGGCGGCGCGGGCCAGACCAGCGCCCCGGCGCGAACCAGCGAGACCACGTAAGGCAGCACCAGCACCGCGATCACCAGCGCCGCGAACCACGGATCGAGCGAGCGCAACGCGCGCCGCCCGCGTGCTGTCGCCAGCGCGAATCCGAGCGCCAGCGCCAGCAGCCACCCTGCGGCCGACGTCGTCAGCAGCAGAAGCCCGGCCTCGATCGACAGCGCGAACCACGCCTGATGATCGCCCTGCCCGATGATCCGCCATAGATGCAACAGCACCAGCGCCCACAGCGGAGCGGCCAGCACCTCCGGCCGGAATTCGACGAACGGCGCGCTGAACGCCGTGGCGACGACCGTCAGCAACACCGCCAGCGCGGCATGGGGACCGCCGACCACCGCGCGCCCCAGAGCGTAGAGCGCGGCGAAGGTCACGACAAAGCAGAGCTGCGACAACAGATAGACGCCGGCCAAGTGATTGCCGGCCAGCCGGAAGGCGGCATCGGCGAGCCAGAATGCCAGCGGCGGGCCGAGATCGATGCCGACCTGATAGTCGCGGCCGTAGGCCAGCAGATTGGCCAGATCGCCCGGCGGGCTGCGATACACCAAGAGCGGCACCACCAGCCACAGCGCCGCCTGCGCCAGCACCGCGAGCCACATCACCAGGCGCGGCCGGGCGCGGATCAGTTCGACGATGAGGGACGAAAACCGCATGAGTCGGGCTGCGTTACCGGGCTGCGTTCGAGCTTGCCGTCATTGGCATGGTGGCCATCCGCGACACCGCCGCAGGCCCGACAGGAGAGCGCCCCTGTGTAATGCCCCTTCCCGGACGGGGCAACCGCCTCAGCCGGCCGCCGTCTCGACGGTCACCAGCGTCTGCTCGACCGTCACGCCGTCGGCCTCGACGGTGACCCGGCGCAACTCGGCGGCGGCCATCACCGGGGCGAAGAACCGGCGGTGGTGGATGCTGGGGCCGAGCCGCCGCAATGCGTCCAGATGCGCCGGCACGCTATAGCCCTTGTGCGTCTCGAAGCCGTAGCCCGGGCACTCCTGCGCCAGCCGGCACATCAGGCGGTCGCGCGACACCTTGGCGACGATCGAGGCCGCCGCGATCGATGACACCAGTGCGTCGCCGCCGATCACCGCCTCGCAATCGCACGCCGTCTCGATGCGGTCGCGGCCGTCCACCAGCACATGGCGCGGCATCTCGGGCAGCGCATGGACCGCGCGCGCCAGCGCCCACAGCGAGGCGCGCAGGATGTTGTCGCGATCGATCCGCGCCGGCGAGGCAAACGCCACCGCGCAGGCCGCCGTGGCGCAAATCTCCTCGAACAGTTCCTCGCGGCGCTCGGCGCTGAGCCGCTTGGAATCGTCGAGCCCTTTGGGGATGCGCTTGGGATTCAGCACCACGGCGGCGGCGACCACCGGCCCGGCCAACGGGCCGCGCCCGGCCTCGTCACACCCCGCCACCGGCCAGACGCCGCGCTTCAGCAGCGCCCGCTCGCGTGCGAAGGTCGGCGCCGCGCTGGCGGCGGCCTTGGTCTTCGCGGCGGTGTCGGCGCGTGGGGTCCGAATCATGGCGCAATGGTGCGGACAGCAGTTGGCGGGCGCAAGCCGGAACCGGCCGATATTCCCGCAATTCGCCGGGATCGCCCTCGGGCGGAATTGCCGCGTTGCCGCGCAACCGCTACCGATTGGACGTCTCGCCGGATTCGGCCCGCCCAACAACGACCACGCCAAGGATCATGACATGAATGCCTGGGGACTGCTCGGGGCGAGCATCGTCGCCGAAGTGATCGGAACGACGATGCTCACCAAATCGGAAGGGTTCAGCAAGCCGGTCTACGGCCTTTGCGCCCTGGTGATCTTCGCGGGGTGTTTCTGGGCGCTGTCGCAGGTGCTGACCCGCATTCCCGTCGGCGTCACTTACGCCATCTGGTCCGGCGCCGGCGTGGTGCTGATCTCGGTGATCGGCGCGGTGTTCCTGCGCCAGTCGTTGAGCCTGGCGCAGATGCTGTTCATCGCCCTGATCGTGATCGGCGCGGTCGGCCTCAACCTGACGACCAGGGTCGCGCCCTGACGGGTCCGGCGGCGAAGGCGAACGGCGCGACCGGCTTTCCGGCCGCGCCGCGCGGCACCATCAGAACAGGCTCAACTGCTGGCCGTCGCGCGGCGGCCGCGCGAAGTGATCCAGCGTCAGTTTCGACCGCCGCCTGTTGAGGCCGAGCCGCTCGCAGGCCATCTCGAAGCGCCGGCCGATCATCCAGGCCATCGGCCCGGTGCCTTTCATGCGCGTACCCCATTGCGAGTCGTAATCGCGGCCGCCGCGCATCTCGCGGATCAGGGTGAAGACGTGGCGGTAACGGTCGGGGTAGTTGGCCATCAGCCACTCGCGGAACAGGTCGCGCACCTCCAGCGGCAGCCGCAGCAGCACGTAGCTCGCCTCCCTGACCCCGGCGTGAGCAGCGGAATCGAGGATGCGCTCGATCTCGGCGTCGTTCAGCGCCGGGATCACCGGCGCCACCATCACCGTGGTCGGGATACCCGCGGCCGACAACCGCCGCAGCGCTTCCAGCCGCCGCGCGGGCGTCGCGGCGCGCGGCTCCATGGCACGCGCCAACTTCGGGTCGAGCGAGGTCACCGACAGCGCCACCTTGACGAGGTTGCGTTCCGCCATCCGCGTCAGGATATCGATATCGCGCGTCACCAACGCCGACTTGGTGACGATGCCGACCGGATGGCCGGCGCGCTCCAGCACCTCCAGGATGCCGCGCATGATTTTGTGCTCGCGCTCGATCGGCTGGTAGGGATCGGTGTTGGTGCCGATGGCGATCATCTTCGGCTCGTAGCCCGGCGCCGCCAACTCTTTTTCGAGGAGCGCCGGCGCGTCCGGCTTGGCGAACAGCTTGGATTCGAAATCCAGCCCCGGCGACAGGCCGAGAAAGGCATGGGTCGGCCGCGCGAAACAATAGACGCAGCCGTGCTCGCAGCCGCGATAGGGATTGATCGAGCGGTCGAAACCGATATCCGGCGAGTCGTTGCGGGTGATGACCTTGCGCGCGGTATCGAGCGCCACCGTGGTCTTGAACGGCGGCAGTTCATCGAGGCTCTGCCAGCCGTCGTCGAAGGCGACGCGCGCTTCCGCCTCGAACCGTCCGCTTTCGTTGGACTGCGCACCGCGCCCGCGCCGCCGCGCCCGGTCGATCGCGATGGCGATCTCGGAGAACGACGGCGATGCATCGGGCCCGGCGGGGGTCGGAATCGACGGGCGCTTGAGGGCGCTTGCAGCTTTGCTCATGGCGGAAATGGTAGCACGCCATGAGAACATATCAAGAACATTCAATGGGGGCGGCCTGTGGATAACTCCGCAGGCCGTCTCCCATCAGGGTGGCCCGGCCGGCGGTGCCGAGGCCGTCCGGGCATAGCCCTTGGCGACCTCCGCCTTGAGCACGCCCCAGATCTCGCGATGGAGCGCGTGGAACTCTCTGTCGAGCCGGATGTCGAAGATGTCGCGCGGCCGCGGCAGGCGGACCGGCCAGTCGCCGATGATATGGGCGCGCGGCCCCGCCGACATGATGACGACGCGGTCGGCCAGCGCGATCGCCTCCTCAAGGTCGTGGGTGACGAACAGCACCGCCTTGCGGTCCGCCGTCCACAGGTCCAGCAGCAGGTTGCCCATGATCTGCCGGGTCTGCGCGTCGAGCGGGCCGAACGGCTCGTCCATCAGCAAAATCTTCGGGTCGCGGATCAGAACCTGCGCGAGGCCGACGCGCTTGCGCTGGCCGCCCGACAGCATGTGCGGGTAGCGATTGCCGAACGCCCCCAGCCCGACCGCATCGAGCCAGCCTTCGGCGCGACGGCGCGCCTGCGCAGCGGACACGCCTGCGACCTCCAGCCCGATGGCGACGTTGTCCAGCGCGGTCTTCCATGGGAACAAGGCATCGGCCTGGAACAGATAGCCGGCCTGCCGGTTCAGCGCCGTCAGCGGCGCGCCGAAAATCCGCACCGCGCCGGACGCAGGGGCCAGCAGTCCGGCGGTGAGATTAAGCAGCGTGGACTTGCCGCAGCCGGTCGGCCCGACGATGGCGACAAACTCGCCGTCGCCGACCTTGAGGCTGGCCTGCTCCACCGCGGTATAGACGCGAGCATCCTTGACGCGGAACGCAACGCTGGCCTGATCCAGTTCGATCGCCGCCGCCGTGGTCGCTTCGGTCTGCATCGCATCCTTGTTCGTGAAACCCGGTTCCCGGCGCAGAATCCAACGGCGGCGCGCAACATGCAAGCGCCGCGCATCGCTTGGTGCGAGGGGACCGTCGTGCTACTGCAACTTCAGCATGAGCGTCACATCGCCTCTGATCGCCTTCGCGCATGTCAGTAAACGCTTCGACGGCGGGCGCGGCGCGCCGCCAGTGCTGGCCGTGGACGACGTCTCGCTCGACATCGCCGCAGGTGAGTTTCTCGCTATCGTCGGCGCATCGGGTTCCGGCAAGACGACGCTGTTGCGGCTCGCCAACCGGCTGATCGCGCCCGACAGCGGCACGATCGCTATCGACGGCGCTGACATGGCGAGCCTCGATCCGATCCCGTTGCGGCGAAGCATCGGCACGGTGTTCCAAAGCGGCGGCCTGTTTCCGCACATGAGCGTCGCCGGCAATATCGGCATCACGCCGAAGCTGATGGGATGGCCGACCGCGCAGATCGCGGCGCGCGTCGATGAACTGATGGCGCTGGTGCGGCTCGACCCCGCCGCGCATCGCGATCGCCTGCCGCAGCACTTGTCCGGCGGCCAGCGCCAGCGGGTCGGCGTCGCCCGCGCGCTGGCGGCGCGGCCGCGCATCGTACTGATGGACGAGCCGTTCGGCGCGCTCGATCCGCTGACCCGCGATGCGCTCGGCGAGGACTACCGGGCGCTGCACCGCGACCTCGGCCTGACCACCGTGATGATTACCCACGACATGGCGGAAGCCGTGCTGCTGGCGGACCGCATCGCGGTGATGCGGGAGGGGCGCATCATCGCGCAGGGCACGGCGGCGGATCTGTCGCGGAGCGACGACGCCAACGTGACGACGTTGCTGCAAACCCCGCGACGCCAGGCCGAGCGGCTGCGCGCGCTGCTGCCGGAACGATCCCGCGCATGAACCCGTGGTCCGATCCGCGCTGGGGCGACGCGCTGGCGCATTTGCCGGATTATCTCGGCCAGCACGTCCGCGTCAGCCTCGCCGCGCTGGCGCTCGGCCTCGCCGTCAGCCTGCCGCTGGCGGTGTGGGCGCGGCACCATCCGCGCTTGCGCGCCGCCCTCATCGGCTTCGCCGCCATCGTGCAGACGGTGCCGGGGCTGGCGCTGCTGGCGCTGTTCTATCCGCTGCTGCTGGCGCTCGCGGCGCTGTCGGCGCGGTGGCTGGGCTTCGGCTTCTCGGCGTTCGGCTTCCTGCCGGCGATGCTGGCGCTGGCGCTTTATTCGATGCTGCCGGTGCTGCGCAACGCCGTCACCGGCCTGCAAGGCATCGAAGGCGCGCTGCTCGAATCCGCGCAGGCCGTCGGCATGACGCCACGGCAATCGCTGTGGATGGTCGAACTGCCGCTGGCGCTGCCGGTGATCATGGCCGGCATCCGCACCGCCGCAGTGTGGGTGATCGGCACCGCGACGCTATCGACGCCGATCGGCCAGACCAGCCTCGGCAACTACATCTTCGCGGGGCTCCAGACACAGAACTGGGTGTTCGTGCTGTTCGGCTGCGCCGCCGCGGCCGCGCTGGCGCTGATCGTCGACCAGATGCTGGCGCTGATCGAGACCGGACTCCAGCACCGCAGCCGCGCGCGCATCGCGGCCGGCGTCCTCGGCGTGGCGGCATTGATCGCGGCGGCTGCCGCGCCGTCGTTGTCGCGGGGGCAACAGACTTATGTCATCGGCGCGAAAACCTTCACCGAGCAATATATCCTCGCGGCGCTGCTCAGCGAACGGCTCGACGCGGCGGGGCTGCCGGCCCGGCCGCGCGAGGGGCTCGGCTCCAGCGTCATCTACAATGCGCTGGTGAGCGGCGACATCGACGCCTATGTCGATTACTCCGGCACGCTGTGGGCCAATCAGTTGCACCGCACCGACATCAAGCCGCGCGCCGAACTGCTGGCCGATCTCGAAAGCGCATTGGCGCGGCAGCACGTCACGCTGCTCGGCCAGATCGGCTTCGAGAACGCCTACGCGCTGGTGATGCCGCGCGCCCGCGCAGCAGCGCTCGGCATCCGCACCGTCGCCGATCTCGCGACTCACGCGGGCACGATGTCGATCGCCGGCGACTACGAGTTTTTCTCACGCCCGGAATGGACCGGCGTCCGCGACGCCTACGGCCTCGCCTTCCGCGCGCAGCGCCAGATGCAGCCGGACTTCATGTACGCCGCCGTCGCCAGCGGCGAGGTGGACGTCATCGCCGGCTACACCAGCGACGGCCTGATCGCGAAGTACGACCTCGTGGTGCTGGACGATCCCAAGGGCGCGATTCCGCCTTACGACGCCGTGCTGCTGCTGGCGCCGAAGCGCGAGAACGATCCGGCGCTGCGCGCGGCGCTGCAACCGCTGCTCGGCCGCATCGACATCGCGACGATGCGCGAGGCCAACCTGCGCGCCAGCGGCGGCCAGTCGGCCGCAGAGGTCGCAAGGTGGCTATGGGAGAGGCTCAAAAAATAAACGCGCGGGACGAACCCGCGCGTTCACTGATAACAGGCCGGTCGAACTTTAGTTCTTGCTCTTATCGACCAATGCGCCCTTCTTGATCCACGGCATCATGTCGCGCAGCTTGGCGCCGACCTGCTCGATCGGGTGCTCGGCGAGGCGCGCGCGGGTCGCCTTGAACGAGGTCTGGTTGACCTTGTTCTCCAGCATCCAGTCGCGGGTGAACTTGCCGCCCTGGATGTCCGCGAGCACGCGCTTCATCTCGGCCTTGGTTTCGGCGGTGATGATGCGCGGGCCGGTGACGTACTCGCCGTATTCCGCGGTGTTGGAGATCGAGTAGTTCATGTTGGCGATGCCGCCTTCATAGATCAGATCGACGATCAGCTTCACCTCGTGCAGGCACTCGAAGTAAGCCATCTCCGGAGCATAGCCGGCTTCGACCAGCGTCTCGTAGCCGCCCTTGATGAGTTCGACCAGACCGCCGCACAGCACCACCTGCTCGCCGAACAGGTCGGTCTCGCACTCCTCCTTGAACGAGGTCTCGATGACGCCGGCGCGGCCGCCGCCGATCGCCGAGGCGTAGGACAGACCGAGGTCGTGGGCGTTGCCCGAGGCATCCTTGTGGATCGCGATCAGGCACGGCACGCCGCCGCCGCGCTGATATTCCGAGCGCACGGTATGGCCGGGGCCTTTCGGCGCCACCATCAGCACGTCAAGGTCGGCGCGCGGCTCGATCAGGTTGAAGTGGACGTTAAGGCCGTGAGCGAACAGCAGCGCCGCGCCCTTCTTCATGTTGTCGTGGAGATGGTCGCGGTAGATGTCGGCCTGCAACTCGTCCGGGGTCAGCATCATCATGACGTCGGCCCATTTGGCGGCCTCGGCGACTTCCATCACCTTGAAGCCGGCGGCTTCCGCCTTCTTCGCGGAGCTTGAGCCCTTGCGCAGCGCGATCGCGACCTCCTTGACGCCGGAATCCTTCAGGTTCAGCGCATGGGCGTGGCCCTGGCTGCCGTACCCGATGATGCAGACCTTCTTGCCCTTGATCAGGTTCAGGTCGGCGTCGCGATCGTAGTAAACACGCATAATCCCTAGTCCTTTTTCGTTGGCCACGATTTGGCCTGGTGAGATGATTCCGGGTGGCGTCATACCCCGCGGCAACGGCCCGCTGGAGTGGATCCGGCAAAATTCAGCCGTTGTCTAAAGCATTTTGCCGCGAAGGGGAAATCGGTTTTGTGCACGAGCGGCCCGTCCGTCAGCCCTCCGTCAGCACGGGATAGAGCGAGGCCAGAAGCAGCGCCGCCATCACCCAGTTGAACAGCCGCACCGCCGCCGGGGCGCGGATCAGCCGCTGCAACGAGGCGCCGAACAGGGTCCAGGCCACCGAGGAGGACAGCCCCAGCACCAGCAGCAGCAGCGCCATGGTGAGGATATTCCACGGATAGCGGGCCAGCGCCGCATAGGCGGTGACGGTGCCGATGGCGATCACCCAGCCTTTGACGTTGATCCACTGGAACGCCGCCGCCTGCCAGAAGGTCAGCGGCCGCGGTACGGCGTCGCCGGCCGTGATCGCGCCGGAGCGGGCAATCGCGAACGCGAGCCAGACCAAATAGACCGCGCCGGCATATTTCAGCACCAGTTGCAGCGCCGGATAGGCGGTGAACACCGCCCCCAGGCCGAGCCCGACCACCGCGACCAGAAAGGCAAACCCGAAGCTGACGCCAGCGACGTGCGGCAGTGTCCGCCGCAGACCGAAGTTGAGGCCGGAAGCCAGCAGCATCACGTTGTTCGGCCCCGGCGTGTAGAGCCCGACCAGCGCGAACACGATGAAGGCGATCAGCAGTTGCCCGGAGACGGCGGTCATCGCTCACCTCACGTCACCGCGGGCGGGACCGGCGTCCGCCGCCGCGACAGCAGCATCACCGCGATCCCCGCCATCACCGTGAGCATCCCGGAGAGCCGCAGCACGCCGAACGTCTCGTGGAACACCACCGCCGACGCCGCCGCGCCGACGAACGGCACAAGCAGGGCGAACGGCGTCACCTGCGCGGCGGTATAGGCCCGCAACAGCCGGCCCCACAGCCAATAGGCGAAGCTGGTGGTGAAGATGCCGATGGCCAACATGCTGACGATCCCGGTTACAGTCATGTGGGTCAGATCGTGCCAGGTCGCGCGCGGCCCTTCGGTGATCAACGCCAACGCAAACAGCGGCAGCGGCGGGATCAGGTACAACCACGCGAACACGTCGAACATCGGCGCGTCGTTGGCGAAGCGCAACAACAGGTTGCCGACCGCAAAACTGACCGGCGAGATCATCAGCACCGCGAACGCGCCGACCGTGAAATCAAAACCGACGGTGCCGCAGATCATCAACAGCCCGGCGGCGGCGATGACGATCCCGAGCACCTGAAGCGGCGTCGGCCGCTCGCCGAAGGCAATCGCGGCGAAGGCGATGGTGAACAGCGCCTGGCTCTGGACGATGACGCTGGTCAGCCCCACCGGCACGCCCATGGCGATGGCGTAGGACTGCGCCAGAAACTGGAACAGGAACAGGGTCAGGCTGATGGCGATCAGCACCGGCCACGATACGTTCGGCTTGCGGATGAACAGGCATGGCACCGCGGCGATGGCGAAGCGCAGCGCCGTCATCGTCGAGGGCGAAAGCTCGTCGAGCGCGAGGCGGCTGGCGACGAACCCCAATCCCCAGATGACGGCCACAACAATCGCGAGAAAAATATCGGCCGGCTTCATCGCGTCGGCCGTGACTTACATGCCGTCCGGTCCACGGGCGATCGCGGCGACGCCGGTGCGCGCCACCTCGACCAGACCGATCGGCCGCATCAGGTTGACGAACTGGTCGATCTTGGAGGTGCCGCCGGTAATCTCGAACACGAAGCTCTCGTTGGTGGCATCGACCACGCGGGCGCGAAACACTTCCGCGAGCCGCATCGCCTCGATGCGCTGGTCGCCCGAGCCCCTGACCTTGACCATCGCCAGCTCGCGCTCGATGGATTTGCCGGTCAGCGTCATGTCCACCACCTGATAGACCGGGATCATGCGGTCGAGCTGGTGCTTGATCTGGGTGATGACCATCGGCGTGCCGGTGGTGACGATGGTGATGCGCGAGACGTGCTTCTGGTTCTCGGTCTCCGAGACGGTCAGGCTCTCGATGTTGTAGCCGCGGCCGGAGAACAGGCCGATCACCCGCGCCAGCACGCCGGGCTCGTTGGCGACCAGCACCGTGAGCGTGTGCGTCTCGTTGGGGTCGTGGCGATCTTCCATGAAATAGGCGGATGCAGGCTGGTTCATCGTCGTATCTCGACCTCTCAAAATACCTGAAGCGTCATTGCGCCGGGCTTGAGCCGGCAATCCATCACTTTTGAAGAATGATGGATGCGCGGATCAGGTCCGCGCATGACCGCCTCGTTATGTTGCTCTTAGACCTCACACCAGCGCCTTGCCGCCGGCGAAGGCTTTGGCGGTGGCGTCGTCGTTGGCTTCGGCCGGCAGCAGCATCTCGTTGTGCGCCTTGCCGGACGGGATCATCGGGAAGCAGTTCTCCAGCGCCGCGACGCGGCAGTCGAACAGCACCGGCTTCTTCACCTTGATCATCTCGTGCAGCGCGCCGTCGAGATCGCCCGGCTTGATCACCTGCATCCCGACGCCGCCATAAGCCTCCGCCAGCTTGACGAAGTCCGGCATCGCCTCGGTGTAGGAGTGTGACAGGCGGTTGCCGTGCAGAAGCTGCTGCCACTGGCGCACCATCCCCATGTACTGGTTGTTGAGGATGAAGATCTTGATCGGCAGTTCGTGCTGCACGGCGCACGACATCTCCTGCATCGTCATCTGCACCGAAGCGTCGCCGGCGATATCGATAACGAGGGCATCGCGGTGCGCGACCTGGACGCCGAGCGCCGCCGGCAGGCCGTAGCCCATGGTGCCGAGCCCGCCTGAGGTCATCCAGCGGTGCGGCTCCTCGAAGCCGAAGAACTGCGCGGCCCACATCTGATGCTGGCCGACTTCCGTCGTGATGTAGGTGTCGTGCCCGCGTGACGCCTCGTACAGGCGCTGGATCGCGAACTGCGGCAGGATAATATCGTTGCTTTTCTTGTAGGCCAGCGAGTTGCGCGCCCGCCAGCGCCCGATCTCGAACCACCACGGATCGATCTTCGGCGTCTTGCCTTCCGCCTTGAAGGCTTTCAACAGGTCGGTCATCACGCTGCCGGCATCGCCAATGATCGGCACATCGACGCGGATGTTCTTGTTGATCGATGACGGGTCGATATCGATATGGATTTTCTTCGAGCCGGGCGAGAACGCATCGGTGCGGCCGGTGATGCGGTCGTCGAAGCGCGCGCCGATGCACAGCATGACGTCGCAATCGTGCATCGCCATGTTGGCCTCGTAGGTGCCGTGCATCCCCAACATGCCGAGCCAGTTCTTGCCCGAGGCCGGATAGGCGCCGAGCCCCATCAGCGTCGAGGTGATCGGAAAGCCGGTGGCCTCGACCAGCGCGTGCAGCGTCTTGGCCGCGTCGCGGCCGGAATTGATGACGCCGCCGCCCGAATAGATCACCGGCCGCTTGGCTTGCGTCAGCAGCGCCACCGCCTTGCGGATCTGGCCGGGGTCACCCTTGGTCTGCGGCTTGTAGGAGACGTGAACATCGGATTTGCGCGGCGGCGTATAGGTGCCGGTGGCGAACTGCACGTCCTTCGGCACATCGACCACCACCGGGCCGGGACGGCCCGAGGTCGCGACGTAGAACGCCTCGTGCAGCACCTTGGGCAGATCCTTGATGTCGCGCACCAGCCAGTTGTGCTTGGTGCAGGGCCGGGTGATGCCGACGGTGTCGCATTCCTGAAAGGCGTCGTTGCCGATCAGATGCGTCGGCACCTGGCCGGTGATGCACACCAGCGGGATCGAATCCATCAGCGCGTCGGCCAGCGGCGTCACCATGTTGGTGGCGCCGGGGCCGGAGGTCACCAGCACCACGCCGGGCTTGCCGGTGGAGCGCGCATAGCCCTCCGCAGCGTGGCCGGCGCCCTGCTCGTGGCGGACCAGGATGTGCTCGACATCGCCCTGCTGGAAAATCTCGTCGTAGATCGGAAGCACCGCGCCGCCGGGATAGCCGAAGATGTGCTTGACGCCGTGATCGACCAGCGCGCGGACGATCATCGCCGCGCCGGTCATCTGGTTGGCATCGTGGCTGTTGCTGTCGCTCATGACTTTCTCCGGATGCGCCGAACGGCGCGGCTTGATGTCGTCTCGTCGAAAATAAAAAAGGGCCCAAGAGGCCCTGCACACACCGCCCGACTTCGGGGTGACGTCAGCCACCCCCGACGGTGTGCCAGGGTACGACGACGATAATCAGAAGGTCGGTAATTTTATTGCGCATGGATCGCTATAACTTCCCGAAGGTTGCGCGCGTTATAGAACCCGATTGCGGCCGGGTCAACACGAGCAAACGAAGAATATCGTGTTCCGGCGCACCCGCCTATCCGGAAATGACGCGGGTGAGCCATGCGGCGGCGTCCTCCGGCGCGACCCAGGCGAACTCCGGAAGCTGGTGGCGGAACCAGGTGAACTGCCGCTTGGCGTAGCGGCGGGTATCGAGCCGGCCGATGGCGGCAGCTTCGTCCAGCGACAGTTCGCCGGCGAGATGTCGGATCAGGGCCGGGACGCCGTGGGCCTTCATCGCCGGCAGCAGCGGATCGAGCTTCCGTGCCGCGAGCCGTCGCACCTCCTCCAGCGCGCCGGCGCGCAGCATGGCGGTGAAGCGGGCGTCGATCCGCGCGTACAGCGCATCGCGCCCGGGTGCGAGGAACAGCGCCGCGACCCTGTCCGGCGGCAACAGCGGCGGCAGCCCGTCGCGGTGCCAGTCGGTGAGCGAGCGCCCGGTGGCCTCGATCACTTCCAGCGCGCGGGCGATGCGGCTGCGGTCGCGCGGTCTCAGCTTGTCGGCGGAGGCGGGATCGCGCCGGCGCAATTCGGCGTGCAACGCCTCGGGGCCATCGCTTTCAAGCCGCGCCCGGACCGTCTCGCGGATCTCGGGCGGGATCGGCGGCACCGCCGACAATCCGCGGGTCAATGCCTTGAAATACAGACCGGAGCCGCCAGTGAAGATCGGCAGGCGCCCTTCGCGCCGCGCCTCCGTCAGCACCTTGGCGGCGTCGCCGACCCACCTCCCCGCCGAGCAGTTCACCGCGGCATCGACATGACCGTAAAGGCGGTGCGGCACGCGCGCCTCGTCCTGGGGTGTCGGCCGCGCGGTGATGATCCGCAGGTCGCGATAGACCTGCATGGAATCGGTGTTGACGACGACACCGCCACAGCGCGCCGCGAGGTCGAGCGCCAGCGCGGACTTGCCGCTGGCGGTCGGCCCTGCGATAAGCACGGCCTCATACCGCTGCCGTGAATCTCCAATGTCACTCGTCGCCACGCTCATCTGCCATCCCGCCAACCCCGCGCTCGACTCCACCGTCGTCGAGGGCGCGCGCGTCATCCTGCCATCGCCCGGCCCGGCGCGCTGGCTGTTCGACGAGGTCGCCGTCGATATTCCGTTCGCCGCCGCCGATGATCCGGCCGCCATCGCCGGCCGCCTGCGCGAGGCACGCGGCGACCTGCCGATCGACATCGTGGTGCAGCCTCAGGCCAACCGGCGCAAGAAACTTTTTCTCGCCGACATGGATTCCACCATGATCGGCCAGGAGTGCATCGACGAACTGGCCGATTTCGCCGGGTTGAAAGCGCACGTCGCCGCCATCACCGAGCGCGCCATGCGCGGCGAGATTGCTTTCGAACCTGCATTGCGCGAGCGCGTCGCATTGCTGAAGGGACTGCCGGAGAGCGTCATCGACCAGGTGCTGAAGGAGCGCATCACGCTCACGCCGGGCGGGCGCGAAGTGGTCGGCACCATGCGCGCCAACGGCGCCTATACGTGCCTGGTGTCGGGTGGCTTCACCGCCTTCACCGCGAAGGTGGCGGCGATGACCGGCTTTCAGGAGAACCGCGCCAACCGGCTGTTGTCCGAGGACGGCAAGCTCACCGGCACGGTGGCCGAACCAATCCTCGGCCGCGAGGCCAAGCTCGCCACCTTGCGCGAACTGCGCGAGGCGTTCGATCTCGACAACATCGATACGCTGGTGGTCGGTGACGGCGCCAACGATCTCGGCATGATCCAGGATGCCGGCCTCGGCGTCGCCTATCACGCCAAGCCGGCGGTCGCGGCCGCCGCCCACGCGCGGATCGACCACGGCGACCTCACCGCCCTGCTCTACGCCCAGGGTTACGCGCGTAGCGAATTTGTTACTGTCTGAACGCCAGCGATGGACGTCACCATCTATCACAACCCGAGATGCAGCAACTCGCGCGGCGCGCTGGAACTGATCCGCGCCGCCGGCATCGAGCCGACGATTGTCGAGTACCTGACAACGCCGCCGAGCCGCGCCGCGCTCAAGGACCTGTTGCGCCGCGCCGGGCTGACGCCACGGCAGGCGATCCGCGCCAAGGAGGCGCTCTACCGCGAGCTTCACCTCGACGCCGCCGATGACGACACCCTGCTCGACGCGATGGCCGCGCATCCGGTGCTGATCGAGCGCCCGCTGGTGGTGACGCCGAATGGCGTCCGGCTGTGCCGGCCGCCCGAACGGGTGCTGGACCTGCTCGTACGTTAAGAACACCACAACACACAACGTCATCGTCCGCGAAGGCGGACGATCCAGTACTCCGGGAGGCCGTGATGAAAATCCGAAACGGCGTCGAATACTGGATACTCCGCCTTCGCGGAGTATGACCGTTTCGCCTATCGGGTAGGCCAGCCCCCTCCACAATTCTTCCCTGCAAACGGCAGAGGGGGTCGCGCCGCCGGATGCAACTCTGCGTCCGGGCGCTGAAGCGACTGTTACTTCAGGCTCACCGCGACGAAGCGCAACTCGCCGTCGCCGTTGGAGACGAGCAGCAGCACCGACTTCTTGCCGTCCTTCTTCAACTGATCGACGCGCTTCTTGACGTCGGCGGCGTTGGTAACCGCCTCCTGCGCCACCTCGACGATGATGTCGCCGGCGCTGAGCCGCTTCTCGGCGGCGTCCGAGCCGTCATCGACGCCGGTCACCACCACGCCCTTGACCGAGTCCTTGATCTTGTAGCGGCCGCGCAGGTCCTTGCTGATATTGGCGAGGTCGAGGCCGAGCGCCTTCTGCGTCGCCGTCTTCTCGGCATTGTCGCCATTCGGCTTGGCCGAAACCTTCACCGGCTCGTTGCTGTCGTCGAGGCGGCCGATGGTCACCTGCCTGGTCTGCTCGGCGCCCTTGCGGATGATGGCGACATCCACCGTCTTGCCGGTGGGAGTGTCGGCCACCACACGCGACAGGTCCTTCGGCTCCTTGATGTCGCGGCCATCGAACTTGACGATGACGTCGCCGGGCTCGATGCCGGCGGGCTTGGCCGGCCCCTTGTCGTCGACGCCGGCGACCAGCGCACCGCGCGCCGGCTTGATGCTCAGGCTGTCGGCGATCTCGTCGGTGACCTGCTGGATGCGCACGCCGAGCCAGCCGCGCCGCACTTCCTTGAACTCGCGCAACTGGTCGATCACCACCGCGACCGTCTTCGACGGCACCGCGAAGCCGATGCCGATCGAACCGCCGGACGGCGAGATGATCGCGGTGTTGACGCCCACCACCTCGCCGCTGAGGTTGAACAGCGGGCCGCCCGAGTTGCCGCGATTGATCGCGGCGTCGGTCTGGATGTAGCTGTCATAGGGGCCGGAATTGATGTCGCGGTTGCGCGCCGACACGATGCCCGCCGTCACGGTGCCGCCCAGGCTGAATGGATTGCCGATGGCGACCACCCAGTCGCCGAGCCGCAGGGCGTCAGAGTCGCCGAACTTCACCGCGGTCAGCGGCTTTTCCGGCTTGAACTTCAAGAGCGCCAGGTCGGTCTTCTTGTCGACGCCGATGACGTCCGCGCGCGCCTTGGAACCGTCATTGAGAATGACGTTGATCTCGTCGGCGTCGGCGATGACGTGATTGTTGGTGACGACGTAGCCGTCGGTGCTGATGATAAAGCCGGAGCCCAGCGAATTGACCTTGTGCGCGCGCGGGCTCGGCCCCTTGTCGCCGCCCGGTCCACGCCGGTTCTTGAAGAAGTCCTCGAAAAATTCCTCGAACGGCGATCCCGGCGGAAGCTGCGGCACGATGCGGCGATCGACTCCGCCCTTGGCTTCGACATTCTGTGTCGTCGAGATGTTGACCACGGCATCGATGACCTTCTCGGCCACGTCCGCAATGCCCTCCGGTCCGCGCGCCATCGCCGGCGCGGGCAATGCCACGCCGGCCGCGCCCAGACCCGCCACGCCGAGGCCGGCGCCGAGGCAAATCGCCATCAGGCTTCGCCGCAACCGGCCGGTCGGGGTTGGAATTGCATCGATCATCAATCTCTCCTGCGAATAGGGTCGGGCATATTTTAGGTTACAGCGGATCTCACGCGCGGCTCGCGACGCCGCACTGTGCCTGAACGCGGCGGCGGCGCAAGCATCCGGGCAGCGAACCGCCTGTCCGTCACCATATGGGCCGCCCATCAGCGATGGCGATTGCGGCAAATTGACGGGCGGACCGCCGCGCCCAGAACCGCGCCCAGGGCCGTATTCTACCACCGAATCAGCCAGATCACGATCAATCCGACGACAGCGGTGCCGATGCCGGTGAGCCGGAGAATGTGGTCGGGCGTGTGCAGCACGCTCTCCATCGCCCGCCGCATCCAGCCCGGCGCGGCGGCGAACACCAGCCCCTCGATAACCAGCAACATGCCGAGCCCGATGAGGATGTCGGCAAACGCTATGGACCTCATCGGACGGCGGCCTCCCCCACGATCTTGTCTCGATCTTTCTTGGCGCGGCCGGCGAGGCAACCCCCGCCGGGAGTCCCGGCGGGCGGCTTGAGGCCGGATCGGCGGCGTTATTTGGCTTCCGCGTTGCCCTGCGCCGGCGCGGCGCCGGGCAACTTGCCCGACGGGCTGCCGAAGAAGCGGAAGAAGTCGGAATCCGGCCGCAGCAGGAACCGGGTGTCGTTCTGCTTCAGGCCGGTTTCATAGGCCGACATCGAGCGGTAGAAGGCGAAGAATCCTGGATCCTGATTGTAGGCGTCGGCGAACAGCCGGTTGCGCTCGCCATCGCCCTGACCCCGGATCTGCTCGGCCTGCGAATTGGCGTCGGCCACGATCACGGTCGCCTCGCGGTCGGCCTTGGAGCGGATTTCCTGCGCCTTCTGACCGCCTTGCGCGCGGAACTCGGCGGCCTCGCGCTGCCGCTCGGTCTGCATCCGCTGATAGACCGCCTGACTGTTCTGGTCCGGCAGGTCGGCGCGGCGGATGCGGACATCGACCACGCCGATGCCGTAGCCGCCGGCCTCGCGATCGAGCTGCTCGCGAATCCGCGCCATCAGCGTCTCGCGCTCGTCACGCACCACCTGGATGAAGCTGGCCTCGCCGAGCACACGGCGGAGCGAGGCGTTGAGCAGCGCCGTCAACTGAAGGTTGGCGGCCTGGATCGTGCCGACGCTCTGATAGAAGCGCAGCGCGTTCTTGATGCGGTAGCGCGCGAAGGCATCGACCACGAGCCGCTTCTGGTCCGAGGCGATGACTTCCTGCGAGGGATTTTCCAGATCGAGGATGCGCTTGTCGATGCTGATGACCGTATCGACGAACGGCGCCTTGAAATGCAGACCCGGCTCGGTGACGACGCGCACCGGCTCGCCCAGCCGCACCAGCAGCACCTGCTCCGTCTCGCGCACGGTGAACAGCGAACTGTAGCCGACCACCAACACCGCGAGCAGCAGCAACAGCGCGACGATTCCTGAAACTCCGGCCTTCATCGCGCGCTCCCGCTCGGCATGTTGGGTTGAGTGGCGGCCGGACCCGGCGCGCCGCGGCGCGAGGTCAGTTCGCTCAGCGGCAGATAGGGCACGATGCCCTGTCCCCCGGACGCGCCCGGATCATAGACCAGCTTGTCGGCGCCGCCGAGCACGCGCTCCATGGTTTCCAGATAGATGCGCTCGCGCGTCACGTCGGGCGCGAGCTTGTAGGCCTGATAGACTTGCAGGAAGCGCGAGCTTTGGCCCTTGGCCTCGGCGATCGCCTGCTCCTTGTAGCCCTCGGCGTTCTGCACGATCTGCGCCGCGCGTCCGCGCGCATCGGGAATGATGCGGTTGGCGTAGGTCTGGGCTTCGTTCTGCAAGCGCTCGAGGTCGGCGCGCGCCGCCTGCACGTCGCGGAACGCATCGATGACCTGCTGCGGCGGATCGACCTTCTGCATCTGCACCTGCTGGATCAGGATGCCGGCGCCGTACTTGTCGAGCGTGCGCTGCATCAGGTCCTGCACCGAGTTCTCGATGTTGGTGCGCGCGGCGGTGAGGATCGGCTGAATCTCCGAGCGTCCGATCCACTCGCGCATCGCGCTTTCAGCGACCGCCTTCACGGTGCCTTCCGGGTTCTGGATGTTGAACAGGAAGTCGCCGACGCCGTCGGGCTTGATCCGCCACAGCACGGTGAAATCGACATCGACGATGTTCTCGTCGCCGGTCAGCATCAGGCTTTCTTCCGGCACGTCGCGCATCACGCTGCCGCGCCGCCCCGGATCCTGCGACAGAGTCATGCCGATGTTGAGCGTGGAGACGCGGAGCGCCTTGGGCAACAACACCGTCTCGATCGGATACGGCAAATGATAGTTCAGGCCGGGCTGCACGGTGCGCACATGCTTGCCGAAGCGCAGCACCACGCCGAGTTCCTCGGACTGCACCCGGAAGAAACCGGACAGGCCCCAGATCGCCAGCGCCGCGACGATGATGAGGACGATGCCCATGGCGCTCATGTGCCCGCCGGGCATGATCGATTGCAGGCGGTCCTGACCACGCCGCAGCAGGTCTTCCAGATCGGGCGGACGCGGCCCCGCGGATTGAGGGCCGGAACCCCACGGCCCTTTCGGACCCGAGCCCCACGGCCCTCCGCCTTGATTTTTCCACGGCATCGACAATCTCCTCGGCGCTGGCCGGACGGAAACCTCCGGCCCAGCGAATGACCTGCACGGCTTTATAGGGGACGCCCCCGGCCCTTACAACGCAGCATGTTGCGGCGTGTCAGCGCGTTGCGCGCCGGCGGCGCGAATTGTGCCGACGGTGCGATCCCGGTGAATGAACCGCCTGACAGCAGCTAAGCGCGCGAACGCGATTGTCAATCCGGCTGTGCCGGATCGGGTCGGTCGCGAGCGCGGCGACGATAGGTCACGTAGGAAAAATCGGCGCTGTCGTCGGCGGAGGCAGCATGGCGCTCTCGCGCCGTCTCCCGCCATATCGCCGGATCAATCGCGGGGAATCGCACATCGCCCTCCGGCGCGGCGTGAACCTCGGTCACATCGAGCCGATCCGCGAGCGGCATCGCCTGCGCATAAATGTCGGCGCCACCGATCACCGTGATCTCAGTGGCGAAACGCCGCAGCGCGTCGCCCCGCGCGATCTCCCACGCGCGCGCAAGCGAATCGGTTGCGACCGCGCCCGCGGCCTGAAACCGCGGATCGCGGGTGACGACGATGTTGGTGCGTCCCGGCAGCGGGCGGCGCAACGACACGAAGGTCTTGCGGCCCATGACGATCGGCTTGCCGAGCGTGACCCGCTTGAACCGCTGCTGATCGGTTTTCAACCGCCACGGAATGCTGTTGTCGCGGCCGATGACGCCGTTCTCGGCCATCGCCACGATCAGCACGATCTCAAGGCGCGCCGGCGCGGCAGCGCTCACACCGCGACCTCGGCCTTGATGTGCGGATCCGGATCGTAGCCGGTCAGCGTGAAGTCGTCATAGCGGAACGCGAAGATGTCTTTGACATCGGGATTAAGCGTCATGGTCGGCAGCGCGCGCGGGGTTCGCGTCAGTTGCAGCCGCGCCTGCTCCAGATGGTTGGAATAGAGGTGCGCGTCGCCCAGCGTGTGGATGAACTCGCCCGGCTTCAAGCCGGTCACCTGCGCCACCATCATCGTCAGCAGCGCGTAGGACGCGATGTTGAACGGCACGCCGAGGAAGACGTCGGCGGAGCGCTGATAAAGCTGGCACGACAGTTTGCCATTGGCGACGTAGAACTGAAACAGGCAGTGACACGGCGGCAGCGCCATCCTGTCGATCTCGGCAGGATTCCACGCGGTGACGATGAGGCGCCGCGAATCCGGATTGCGCCGGATCATCTCGACGACATTGGCGATCTGATCGATGCTGCGGCCGTCGGGCGCGGGCCACGAGCGCCATTGCGAACCGTAGACCGGGCCGAGATCGCCGTTCGCGTCCGCCCATTCGTCCCAGATGGTGACGCCGTGGTCCTTGAGATACCTGATATTGGTGTCGCCCTTCAGGAACCAGAGCAGTTCGTGGATGATCGATTTGAGGGATAGCTTCTTGGTCGTGAGCAGCGGGAATCCTGCGGCCAGATTGTGGCGCATCTGATGGCCGAACACCGACAACGTGCCGGTTCCGGTGCGGTCGTGCTTCTCCACGCCATCGGCGAGAATGCGTTCGAGCAGGTCGTGATACTGGTGCATCGTCTGGCTTGCGTGCGTGCCCTGCGTGCCTCGGGCGGCGGCGGTCCGGCGGAAGCCGCCTCGCGCCCGACTGTATACCCGGAAAATGGCGGCGCGGCCCGGCATCGGCAACCCGCCGCGACGTTATCCCCAAACCCGTACCCGCGAGCCTCGCGGCGGCCGGCACCCTTTTTTCCCGGCGCGACCTCCCCTATATTGGGTAGGCCGGTTCGCCGGCTATGGAAATAAATGGCCGTCGCAATAAACCATTCGGACCCGGGGGCAGCACCCGGCGCCTCCACCCAAACGCCTCGCAGGACTACGGCAGGCGTTTCGGCGGGGGCGAAACAGGATCGACGAGGGCGTAAAGGGCGAGCTTTTTCCCGGTATGGTTCCGCCGTTATCGGGCTATGCAATAGTTGCAAACGACAACTATGCTCCGGTTGCTCAGGCTGCGTAACGCAGTTTGAAAGACCATCTTAAAGCCCTGACGGGTTAAGCTCCGTCAGGCGGGGTTCGGAGGCACCTGGCAACAGAACGCCTCCACTACTCCTTTTTCGTTCTGGCCGTACGGTTCGCGTCCCGCGCCGGGAAGCGGCCGGAAACC
>JBIQLW010000038.1:0-37587 GCA_044463945.1 Bradyrhizobiaceae bacterium
AGAGCAAAGAATCACCAAACCTCACTTCTGCAAAGCCCTCGCGAAGGCGGACGATGACGCCTCGTTTCCAGCCAGCCTCTCAGGCGCTCCGTAAACTGCGCAGCGCCGAGGTCCAGCGCGCCAGTTCGTCGAGCATGGTGCCGGCGGCGGCGTCGATAAGGTCATTTGACTTGAACACGCCGTCGGCGTCGACGAGTTGTGCGACGTTCGGAATCCCCACGCCCTCCGGCGGCGGCATCACCTTCAGCGTGGTCAGCGTCAGCTTCAGCACCTGCGCCGCGCGCAAGCCCCCGGACACGCCGCCGTAGCTGACGATGCCGCCCGCCTTGTAGTTCCACTCGTTGTAGACATAGTCCAGCGCGTTGATGAGCGAGGGCGGCGGCCCGTAATTGTATTCCGGGGTCACGAACACATAGGCGTCGGCGGCGGCAACGCTCGCGGCCCACGCCTTGGTGTGCGCGTGCTCGTATTTCTGCATCCGCGGATGGCGGGGCTCGTCATAGACCGGAAGGTTGAAGGCGGCGAGATCGACCGCGACCGGGGTGAACGCGCCATGGGTGCCGGCGTAGCTCTCGAACCAGCGGGCGACGGAGGGGCCGATCCGGCCGGGCCGGGTGCTGGCGGTGATGATGTGCAGTTTGGGGGCCATCTGTGGCTTGTCCTGTCGATTGAGATTCAGACTTGTTTTTTACGTGGTCGGTATCAATATTATACCAAGTCACAGTATGTGACCGCCGTAGCGGCCGCGCAAGAAGGCACATCGATGACACCCGGTAACAGCGATGTTTCCAGCCATATTTCCAGCGCCTGCCGCCGGGTCGCGCCGGTGCTGGCGCGGATCGGCGACAAATGGACCATTCTGGTGGTGATGCAGCTTGGCGATGGGCCGGTACGCTTCAACGAACTGCGCCGGCGCATCGGCGGCATCTCGCAGCGGATGCTGACCTTCACGCTGCGCGCCCTGGAGCGCGACGGCTTCATCCGCCGCACGGTCTATCCGACGGTTCCGCCACGGGTGGACTATGAGCTGACCGAGCTTGGCCGCTCGCTGCGTGATCCGGCGCGCGGGCTCGGCGAATGGGCGCAGCGCCATCTCGACGCCATCGAGGCGGCGCAGCGCCGGTTCGACGCCGCCGCGGAGCAATCCGTCGCCCATGCCCGGCCGCCGGCTGCCACGGCCCCGCCGGGCGCAGCCGCCCCGAACCGCGCCGCGAGTTGACCCGCGGGCCCGAACCGCCATTTATATAGAGAGATATCCGCCGGGCCTTGACCCCGGCAGTGATCGGAGAAAGCCATGTTCATCCAGACCGAAGCGACCCCCAACCCCGCCACGCTGAAATTCCTGCCCGGCCGCACCGTGCTCGCCAGCGGCACCATGGAATTCAACGACCGCGCGGCGGCCGCGCGCTCGCCGCTGGCCGAGCGGCTGTTCGAGATTCCCGGCGTCACCGGGGTGTTCTACGGGTCCGATTTCGTCACCGTGACCAAGGACGACAGCGACTGGCAGCACCTCAAGCCGGCGATTCTCGGCGCCATCATGGAGCACTACATGGCCGGTGGCCCGCTGATGGCCGACGGCAGCATCGACGGCGACGAGCCAGACAACGCGGACGAGTTCTTCGACGAGGCCGACACCGAAACGGTCGGCATCATCAAGGACCTGATCGAGACGCGGGTGCGTCCGGCGGTCGCCAACGACGGCGGCGACATCACTTTCCGCGGCTTTAAGGACGGCATCGTCTACCTCAACATGAAGGGCGCGTGCTCGGGCTGCCCGTCGTCCACGGCGACGCTCAAGCACGGTATCCAGAACCTGCTCCGCCATTTCGTGCCGGAGGTCACCGAAGTCGAGGCGGTGCAGTAGAAGCGAATAGCGAATAGGGAGTAGCGAATAGAAGGAAGAATCGATGACGTGCAGGCCGCGTGCCCCATGTGCTAATCTATTCGCTATTTGCTACTCACCATTCGCTCCCCCATGCTGATCCTCGCCATCGACACCGCGCTCGATGCCTGCTCCGCGGGCGTGCTCGACACCCGCTCGACGTTGCTCGTCGCCCACGAATCGCTGCCGATGCGGCGCGGCCACGCCGAGGCGCTGATGCCGCTGATCGCGCGCGTCATGAAGCAGGCGGCGATGGCCTTCGCGGCGCTGGACCGCATCGCGGTGACCACCGGCCCCGGCAGCTTCACGGGCCTGCGCGTCGGGCTTGCCGCCGCGCGCGGCATCGCGCTCGCCGCCGACAAGCCGATCGTCGGACTGACCACGCTGACCGCCTTCGCCGCGCCCTATGTCAGCGAAAGCGGAGCGCACCCGATCATGTCGGTGATCGATGCCCGCCACGACCACGTCTACCTCCAGGTCGCCAGCGGCGACGGTCATACGCTGGTGCAGCCCGATGTCGTCCCCGTCGCCACCGCGCTGGAGGCGGCGCGGTTCGGCCCGCCGATTCTGGTCGGCAACGCCGCCCGGCTGGTCGCCGACCGATGGCCGCACGACGCGCCGCCGCCCACGATGGTCGAGCCGCGGCCCGCGCCGGACATCGGCTGGGTGGCGTGGCTCGGCGCCGCCGTCACCCCGGACGCCGCTCCGGCGCGGCCCTATTACCTGCGCGCCCCCGACGCCAAACCCAACGCCAAGCCGGCCGTTGCCGCGTTATGAGGAATCCGTTCGCCGCGTGGTGGAATCCGGCCCCTCCGGTGGTCGAACCTGCCACATCGAAGGATGCGCCGGCGCTGGCGCATCTGCACGCGGCGGCGTTCCATCGTGGCTGGGGCGAGGGCGAGTTCGAGGCCATGCTGCGTGAGCCCAACACGCTGGTGCATCGGCTGCGGCAGGGCGGCGCGGTGATCGGCTTCGCGGTGTCTCGGATCGCCGCCGACGAGGCGGAAATCCTGTCGGTCGCGGTGGCGGCGAAGGCGCGGGGCCGCGGCCTGTCGCGCGGCCTGCTGGCGACCCATCTCGGACATCTTGCCGGGCGCGGCGTGCGGACCGTGTTCCTCGAAGTCGAGGAAAATAATCAGCCGGCGCGGCGGCTCTACGAGGCCGCCGGCTTCGCCGTGGTCGGCCGCCGCGAGCGCTATTATCGCGAGGCCGGCGGCGAGGAACGAAACGCGCTGGTGATGCGTCGCGACTTGTCGTAGCCGCCGTTGGGTGGCAAGACAGGGCAACCGCCAGAGCGTGAGGGTCATGACCGCGTTGAAACCTGCACCGTCAGCCAAATCAGCCAGCATCGAGGCGCGTTGCGCCGCCACCGGGATGCGCATGACCGAGCAGCGCCGCGTCATCGCGCGCGTGCTGGCCGAGGCCGTGGACCATCCCGATGTCGAGGAACTGTATCGGCGCTGCGTCGCGGTCGATGACAAGATCTCGATCTCGACGGTCTACCGCACCGTCAAGCTGTTCGAGGACGCCGGCATCATCGAGCGCCACGATTTTCGTGAGGGCCGCGCCCGCTACGAGACGATGCGCGACAGCCACCACGACCACCTCATCAACCTGCGCGACGGCACCGTGGTCGAGTTCACCTCCGAGGAAATCGAGGTGCTGCAACGGGAAATCGCCCGCAAGCTGGGCTACAAGCTGGTCGATCACCGGCTCGAACTCTATTGCGTGCCGATCGACGAGAAGAAGTCCTGAGCACGCCCTTCGACCTCATCATCTTCGATTGCGACGGCGTGCTGGTGGACAGCGAGGTGATCTCCTGCCGCGTCCACGCCGAATTGCTGACGGAAGCCGGCTATCCGATCACCGCCGAGCAGGTGTTCACGCGCTTTCTCGGCCGTTCGGCGCAGGCCGCGCACGAGGAGGTCGAGGCCGAACTCGGCCGCCCCTTGCCGGACGATTTCGACGCCCGGCTCAAGCAAGCGCTGCGCGACCGTTTCGAAACCTCGTTGCAAGCGGTGCCCCACGTCGCCGCGACGCTCGCCGCTCTCGCCGCGCCGGTCTGCGTCGCTTCCAGCGGCACGCCGGACAAGATCGCGACCAGCCTGACCCTGACCGGCCTGTTGCCGCGCTTCGCACCGCACGTCTTTTCGGCCACGCAGGTCGCGCGCGGCAAGCCGGCCCCGGACCTGTTCCTGTTCGCCGCCGCGCGAATGACGGCCGCGCCCTTCCGCTGCCTGGTGATCGAGGACAGCGTGCCCGGCATCACCGCCGCCCGCGCTGCCGGCATGACGGCGTTCGGCTTTTCCGGGGGCAGCCACTGCCGCGCCGGCCATGGCCCGATGCTGACCGCCGCCGGCGCCCGCGCCACCTTCGACGACATGCGCCAACTGCCTGAAATGATCCGGCAATTCGGCCTGACGCAAGGTTGATCGCGCCTCTCCCGGCGGCTTCGCCCAGCGGTTTCGGTCCCGCGCTGGATTTTCCGCCCCCGAGCCTATAATTGAACGGGACGCGCAGGGTTGTGCGCCAGAGCGTTTTCGAGCGAAGTGGGATCCGGCTCGCGTGAAGAAAACGCGACAAAACAAAACCGAAAGTCTTCCGCCGTTTCCGTGAAGCGGTGAAAGACTTTCGTCCCGATCATGAAAGGTTCCATGTCTCCGCCGCGCAAGCTGCACATCAAGTCCTATGGCTGCCAGATGAACGTCTACGATGCGCAGCGCATGGTGGACACGCTCGCGCCGGAGGGCTTCGTCGAGACCGCCGACGCCGGCGACGCCGACCTGGTGATCCTCAACACCTGTCATATCCGCGAGAAGGCGTCCGAGAAGGTCTATTCCGAACTCGGCCGGCTGCGCGTCGCCAAGGACGAGGCCGCGCGCGACGGCCGCGCCATGAACATCGTCGTCGCCGGGTGCGTGGCGCAGGCCGAGGGCGAGGAGATCATCCGCCGTGCGCCCACCGTCGATGTCGTGGTCGGACCGCAGAGCTATCACAACCTGCCGCAGCTTCTGGCGCGTGCCCGCACCGAGGGCCGCGCCATCGACACCGAGTTTCCCGTCGCAGACAAGTTCACGGCCCTGCCGCAGCCGTCCCGGCAGGCGATCCGCGCCCGCGGCGTGTCCGCCTTCGTCACCGTGCAGGAAGGCTGCGACAAGTTCTGCACCTTCTGCGTGGTGCCCTATACGCGCGGCGCGGAAACCTCGCGGCCGGTCGCGCGCATCGTCGAGGACGTCAAGCGCCTTGCCGACAACGGCGTGCGCGAGATCACGCTGATCGGCCAGAACGTCAACGCCTATCACGGCGAGGGACCGGACGGCGCGCCGTGGACGCTCGGCCGGCTGCTCTATCGCCTCGCCGCCATTCCCGGCGTCGCCCGCCTGCGTTATTCCACCAGCCACCCGCGCGACGTCGACGACGAGTTGATCGCCGCCCACCGCGACCTGCCGGCGCTGATGCCGTTCGTGCATCTGCCGGTGCAGTCGGGCTCCGACCGCATCCTCGCAGCGATGAACCGCAGGCACACCGCCGACGATTACCGCCGGGTGATCGACCGCTTCCGCGCCGCGCGTCCGGACATCGCCTTCTCGTCGGATTTCATCGTCGGCTTCCCCGGCGAGAGCGAGGACGATTTCGCCGCCACCCTCGCGCTGGTGGCGCAAATCGGCTACGCTTCGGCTTATTCGTTCAAGTATTCGCCGCGCCCCGGCACCCCGGCGGCGGACATGCGGGAGATGGTTGCACCGGCCACGATGGACGAGCGATTGGCACGGCTTCAGGCTTTGATCGACAGCCAGCAGCACGCCTTCAACCGGGCGGCGATCGGCACGACGGTCGATGTGCTGTTCGAGCGCGCCGCGCGCAAGCAAGGCCAGATCGTCGGCCGCACCGCTTACCTGCAACCGGCCCACGTCATGGCGTCCGAATCCATCATCGGCGAGGTGTTGCCGGTCAGGGTCGACAGCCTTGAACGCTACAGCCTGCTCGGCGCGCTCGCGGCGACGCCGCCTCCGCACGCCGCGCCCGCGTCCCGCGCCCCCGCCCTCACCGGAGCCTGACACCCTTGCCCAGAAGCGCATCGGAATCGCCCGCCCTCGCGCCCCGCCGCAAGTTTGATCGCGACACGCCCGCCGCGCCCGACACCCGGATCGAAGTTGCCTATGACGACAACCGCGCCGTCTCCGCGCTGGTCGGTCCCTACGGCCAGAACCTGGCGCTGATCGAGCGCAAGCTCAACGTCGTTGTGGACACCCGCGGCAACCACATCGCCATTTCCGGCTCGCGCGACGGCTGCGACGCCGCGCGGCGCGTGCTCGACACGCTGCACGCCCAGGCGCTGAAAGGCCACGACATCGCGCAGGGCGATGTCGAGGGCGCGATCCGCGCCGTGTTGGCGCAGGGCTCGCTGTTCGAATACGACGCCAAGGCCCCCGGCAGCACCTTCGACGCCATCAACCTGCGCAAGCGGCCGGTGCGCGCCCGCACCAAAGCGCAGGACGCTTACATTCGCGCGCTGAAACACCACGAACTGGTGTTCGGCATCGGCCCCGCCGGCACCGGCAAGACCTGGCTCGCGGTGGCGCGCGCCGCGCAACTGTTCGAGCGCAAGGAGGTCGATCGCATCATCCTGACGCGGCCCGCGGTCGAGGCCGGCGAGCGGCTCGGCTTTCTGCCCGGCGACCTGCGCGAGAAGGTCGATCCGTATCTGCGCCCGATCTACGACGCGCTCTACGACCTGATGGATTCGCGCATCGTCGAGCGCGCGTTGCAGACCGGCGAGATCGAGATCGCGCCGCTCGCCTTCATGCGCGGCCGCACGCTCACCAACGCCGCGATCATCCTCGACGAGGCGCAGAACACCACCTCGATGCAGATGAAGATGTTTTTGACCCGGCTCGGCGAGAACAGCCGCATGATCGTCACCGGCGATCCCAGCCAGATCGACCTGCCCAACGGCCAGACCTCCGGCCTGATCGAGGCGATCAAGCTGCTCGACGGCGTCGAGGGCATCGCGCAGGTGCATTTTTCGGCCGAGGACGTGATCCGCCACGAATTGGTGGCGCGCATCGTCGCCGCCTATGAGGGATTGCCGCAGCGCCCGGCAACCAGCCGCCCGTAAATGACCGATTCGATTCCCGATACCGACGTGATGACCGTCGCGACATGCTGGGACGCGGAGCCGGAAGCCGAAGCGGTGATCCGCCGCGCGATCGACGCGGCCGCCGCTGCGGTCGAAGCCGACGTCGCCAGCGCCGAGCTTGCAGTGATGCTGACCGACGACGACGGCATCCGCGCGCTCAACCGCGAGTGGCGCGGACTCGACAAGCCGACCAACGTGCTGTCGTTCCCCGCGCTGCGGCCGGAGGGCGCGCGGCGGCCGGACGATCCGCCGCTGATGCTCGGCGACATCGCCATCGCTTATGAGACGACGCGCCGCGAGGCCGACGACGAAGGCAAGCCGTTCGCCGATCATCTCAGCCATCTCGCGGTCCACGGCTTTCTGCATCTCGTCGGCTACGATCACGAGACGGACGCCGAGGCCGAGGTGATGGAGAATCTCGAACGGCGGATTCTGCAACGACTCGGCATTGGCGATCCTTACGCGCATCAGGAGCGCGCGACCTGACATGCCGGACTCCGACCACGCCCGCGACACCTCGCACGCCGACAATCTGCCGGTGCCGGTGCATCACGGCGACGTGCTGCGGCCGGCGTCCGACAACTGGCTGATGCGCGCCATCCGCACCCTGTTCGGCTGGAAGGCCGGCTCGGTGCGCGACGACCTGCAAGTGGTGCTCGACGCCAGTTCGCCGGACGAATCCGGCATCTCCGCCGTCGAGCGCACCATGCTGCGCAACCTGCTCAACCTGCATGAGCAGCGCATCGCCGACGTGATGATCCATCGCGCCGACATCGTCGCGGTGAAGCAGGATATCCCGCTCGGCGAACTGATGGCGCTGTTCGAAAGCGCGGCGCATTCGCGCTTCGTCGTCTACAACGAGACGCTCGACGATCCGGTCGGCATGGTTCACATCCGCGACCTGCTCGCCTTCATGACGGCGAAGGCGAAAGTCACCGAGCCGCCTAAGACGCGCCGCAAGAAGCCGCTGATCGCCGGCCTCGACCTGCGCACGCTCGACCTCGCGCTGCCGCTGATCGAAACCGGCATCATTCGCAACCTGCTCTATGTGCCGCCGTCGATGCGCGCCATCGACCTCTTGGCGCAGATGCAGGCGTCGCGGCTGCATCTGGCGCTGGTGGTGGACGAATACGGCGGCACCGACGGGCTGGTGTCGATCGAGGACATCGTCGAGCAGATCGTCGGCGAGATCGACGACGAGCACGACAGCACCGAGCCGCCGCCGATCGTCAAACAGGGCGAGAACACCTTCATCGCCGACGCCCGCGCCAGCCTCGACGACGTGCGCGAGATGATCGGCGAGGCGTTCGACACCGGCGAGGCCGGCGAGGAGGTGGAAACGCTCGGCGGCTTCCTCGTCACCCATGTCGGCCGCCTGCCGGTGCGCGGCGAGATCATCTCCGGACCCGGCGATTTCGAGATCGAGGTGCTCGACGCCGACCCGCGCCGCGTCAAGCGGCTGCGCATCGGCCCGCGCAAGGAGCGGCCGGCGCCGCGCGGCCGGGAGCCGCGCCGCCGCGACATGCCGCCGGAGCCGGGTCAGCCCCCGTCCGGGCCGCGCCCCGGTACGCCGCCGTCGGGCGGAAGCGACGCCGCATGACGGTGTCCGGCCGGTTGCGCGCGGCGGCGCTTTTCGTCGTGCTGTCGTGGGGCTGGCGGCGCGCCGCCATCGCGCTCGCCGCCGGCGCGCTGTCGTCGCTGGCGATGGCGCCGTTCAATGCCTGGCCGGTCCTGTTCGTCACCTTCCCCGTCATGGTGTGGCTGCTCGACGGTGTCGGCGCCGGGCGATGGAACGGCCTGCCCGCCGCGGCCCTCACCGGCTGGTGGTTCGGCTTCGGCTATTTCGTGCCGGGGCTGTACTGGATCGGCTACGCCTTCCTGGTGGACGCCGCCAGTTTCGGCTGGCTGCTGCCGATCGCCGTCAGCGGCCTGCCGGCCTATCTGGCGCTGTTCACCGCGCTGGGCTTCGCGCTGGCGCGCGCGTTGTGGAGCCGCGACGCCGCGCGCATCCTGGCGCTGGCCGCGGCCCTCACCGTCAGCGAATGGCTGCGCGGTCACGTCCTGACCGGCTTCCCGTGGAACGCCTTCGGCTATGCGCTCAGCGAGCCGCTGGCGCTGGCGCAGACCGCGTCGCTGATCGGGCTGTGGGGGATGACGTTCCTCAGCGTCGCGATCTTCGCCGCGCCCGCCACGCTGATCGACGGCAGCCGCGCGAGGCGTGGATGGGCGGCCCCGCTCGCCGCGCTGGTGCTGCTGGCGGTCATGGGCATTTACGGCGCGGTTCGCCTCACCGGCCACCCCATGCACCAGGCGGCCGGCGTCAAACTGCGGATCATGCAGCCCGACGTGCCGCAGGACCAGCGCTTCAACTATTCCGCCAAGGCGGAGGTGATGCGGAAATATCTGACGCTGTCGGATCGCGCCACCGGCCCACAGACTTCCGGCGTGCGCGACGCCACCATCCTGATTTGGCCGGAATCCGCCTTTCCGTTCTTCCTGACGCGCGAAGGCGACGCCATGGCGCAGATCGCCGAACTGCTGCCGCCGGGCACCGTGCTGATCACCGGCGCGGTGCGCGCGCCCGACCTGCCGCCCGGCACGCCGGTGCGGCGCGCCTACAATTCGATCTATCTGATCGGTGACGACGGCGGCATCCTGTCGGTTTACGACAAGCTGCACCTGGTGCCGTTCGGCGAATACCTGCCATTCCAGTCCATCATGGAGAAGTTCGGATTCGAGCAGCTGACCAAGGTGCGCGGCGGCTTCCTCCCCGGCGCCCGGCGGCGCGCCATCGAGGTGCCGCGCGCGCCGTCGATGCTGCCGCTGATCTGCTATGAGGCGATCTTCCCCTCCGACACTGCGGTCGGCGACGACCGGCCGGGCTGGATCGTCAACCTCACCAACGATGGCTGGTTCGGCATCTCGACCGGCCCCTACCAGCACCTGCAACAGGCGCGCTGGCGCGCCATCGAGCAGGGGTTGCCGCTGGTGCGCGCGGCCAACACGGGAATCTCGGCGGTGATCGATCCGTTAGGACGGATCGTCGCATCGCTCGGCCTTGGCGAAGAAGGGGTGCTCGATGCCCGGTTGCCGTTGGCGCTGCCGCAGACCGTCTACGGCCGCGTCGGCGACATTCCGACAGTCGTCATTGTGGTGCTCGCCGCGGTTGTAGCGGCCCGCCGCCGCGCCGTGCGCCGGCGGATCTAGAGCCCGGCCGCGGCCCTTATTTTCCGCGGCAGAGCGGCCAGAGCGTTGCGACATCAACACTCACGCGACATTTGGCAATTCTATCAACTTTTCGGTTACTTAAATTCCGGCTTTCGGTATAAGGATCGGGCATTCGGCCCGCGCCGGGTGTAAGAGTTCCGCCTCGGAAATCCGTGCCGTTCACATTGCCCGTGTCTGGATTGACGGATCTCACTCCCCGAGCATATGTCGTAGTTGAGCCAAGGAGATTTGGATGTCGAGCAAAGCGCCCAATCCTGTTGACAAGTATGTCGGCAGTCGTGTGCGTATGCGCCGCATCATGCTGGGCATGAGTCAGGAGAAACTCGGCGAGGCGCTCGGGCTGACATTCCAGCAGATTCAGAAATACGAGAAGGGCACCAACCGCGTCGGCGCCAGCCGGATCCAGCAGATTTCCGAGGTTCTGCAAGTCCCGGTATCGTTCCTGTTCGAGGGCGGCCCCGGCAGCAACCTCAACGCCGAGGGTCTCAGCGAGGCGCCGTCGCCGACTTACGTTTCGGATTTCCTCGCGACTTCCGAAGGACTGGCGCTGACCCGGGCCTTCACCCGCATCACCGACGCCAAGCTGCGGCGCAGCATCGTCGATATGGTCGAGCAGATCGCCGCGCGCGAGCAGCCCGACAACCGCTGACCGTCGTCACATCCGGTTCCATCCGAGATGGAAAGCCTCTAAAAGCGGCATCCATCGTTGCGATGGTGCGCCGCTTCGTTTCCCTCCGATGAACCGGGTTTCATCGATTGGAATCTGACGCGCGCGATCGGATTGGAATCGAATTGAAGCCGATGCCGGCGCGGACTACGACATGACGGAATCGCTGCGCCCGCCCGGCGCGTTCTTCGGGCGTCGCAAGGGGCACAAGCTCCGCGCGCATCAGGCCGACCTGATCGCGCATCTGTTGCCGCGGCTGGTGCTCGACATGACCGCGCCGGCGCCGCGCCCGCTCGCCGCGCTGTTCGCGACGCCGGTCGAAGCGGTGCGGCTCGAAATCGGGTTCGGCGGCGGCGAGCATCTGGTCGCCGAGGCGATGGCCCACCCTGCGGTGGGCTTCATCGGCTGCGAGCCCTACGTCAACGGCATGGCCAAGATCCTCGCGCAGATCGAGGCGCACGGCATTGCCAACATCCGCCTTGTCGCCGGCGACGCCGCCGAGCTTCTGGCGTGGCTGCCGCCGCAATCGCTGACGCGGATCGACCTGATCCACCCAGACCCGTGGCCGAAGCGCCGGCACTGGAAGCGCCGCTTCGTGCAGGACGCGACCATCGCCGCGATGGCCCGCGCGCTGCTACCCGGCGGCGAGTTTCGCTTCGTCTGCGATATCGACGATTATGTCGCCTGGACACTGATGCACATGCGGCGCGCGCCACAGTTCGAATGGCTCGCGGAACGCGCCTCCGACTGGCGCGAGCCGTGGCCGGGCTACACCATGACGCGCTACGGCCGCAAGGCCGCGCGGGAAGGCCGCAAGGCGACGTATCTGGGATTCCGGCGTGTTGATGTGTAAGCATCAGTGCCGGGCTTGGCCCGGCAATCCATCATCTTTGGAAAGATGGATGCCCGGATCGAGTCCGGGCATGATGAAAACAAACTACATCCGCGCCGCGTCCCGCGCCTTCTTCACGTCGGTCGCTTCCCACACCATGCGCTTGCCGCGCTCGCGGCCGAGCAGTTCGATCGGGTCGTGGTTGTCGATGTGGCCGAACTGCCCCTTGTAGACGCTGTAGCCGCACAGTTCCTGCAAACGGCGCGGGAAGCGTTGCGCAATCTCGCGCGGAATGCCGAGTTGCAAGTTTTCCTGCTGCCGCATCCAGCCCCAGCAATAAGCGCAGGAGAACGCGAAGCGCCGTGCGTCGCTTTCGTTGGCGCCGCCGCCGTGCCAGAGCGCGCTGTCGAACAGCATCACGCTGCCCGCCGGCATCGTCGCCATCACCGTCTCATAGTCCTTTCCATATTCCGGCGCGCGATCGTATTTGTGGCTGCCCGGCACGATGCGCGTCGCGCCGTTGGTCGCGGTGAAATCCGACAGCGCCCAGATCGCGTTCAGCGTGATCGGGATGTGCGGGCGCGGCAGCGGGATGAGCTGGGTGTCCTCGTGGATCGGCTGCGCCTCCTGCCCCGGTCCCAGCACCAGCGAGCAGAACGACGACAGCAGACACTCCTTGTCGAGCACGGCTTCCACCACCGGCAGCACGGCGGCGTGGAGCGGCACCTCCCAGAACACCTCGTCATAGGTCAGGAGGTTGTTGACGCGCAGCGTCTTGTAGCCCTCGAACGAGGTCTTGGCGGTGGTCAGCGAATGCTCGCGCTCAATCCGCTCCACCGCCGCCTTGAGGGCCTCGACCAGTTGCGGGGCGACCACCCGCTCCATCACGGTGTAGCCGTCGTCGCGGATACGCGCGGCATGGGCGGCGATGGCGGCTTGATCGAGCATTGCGGTTCCTCCCGGTCGGTTTTCAGGATTTTCGGCCGGTACTCTAGCGACGGCGGCCGGGCGTTGTCAGCCCGCCCGGACCGATCGAAACGCGCTCAAATCGTCGCGGCGGGGCTGGCGGCCCCCTTGCCGGATCGCCGGGAAAACGCTATATGCGCCCTCAACGGACAAGTTCTCATACGATGGCGTATTGAGAGTGGGCCCCTCGGGACCCGCTCTTTTTTATTACCTGAACGGTTCGCGGCCGCGCCGTCGCCGCGAACGCCCCGGAGCCTGATGACCGACACCGCGACCCGCGACGACCTTTTGAACGAGCCCCGCCTGGTGGTGGAACCCGGTCTCGCGGCGCGCGTCGCCGTGATCGCGGGCCCGGTGTTGCAGGGCATGGGATATCGGCTGGTGCGGGTGAAGGTGTCCGGTGAGGCCGGCTGCACCGTGCAGGTTATGGCGGAGCGGCCCGACGGCACCATGCTGATCGACGATTGCGAGGCGGCCTCAAAGGCGCTGTCGCCGGTGCTCGATGTCGCCGATCCGATCGAGCGCGCCTACCGGCTGGAAATTTCATCGCCCGGCATCGACCGGCCGCTGGTCCGCCGCAGCGATTTCGAGCGCCATCTCGGCCACCTCGCGAAAATCGAGATGGCCGCCCCATATCAAGGCCGCAAGCGCTTTCGCGGTATCCTCGAAAGCCTCGATGGGGATATGCTGAATCTGCGCCGCGACGATCCGCCAACCGGAGAGGACGCGATGATCGCGCTGCCGCTCGCCGACATCGGCGAGGCGCGGCTGGTCTTGACCGACGAACTGATCGCGGAATCGATGCGCCGCGGCAAGGCCGCCGAGCGCGAACTGAAGGAAAGCCTCGGCCTTGAGCCGCCGCCGCCCGCGCACGCCAGGAAAGCCCGCGCGGCGAAGCCGCCGAAGCCAAAGAAGAAACCGCTGCCGAAGAACACCAAACAGCACCGGCTCGCCGCCGACGCGCGGCTCGCCGGGATTATCGATCCCATCGAAGGAGACTGAGCCATGGCCGCTGTCAGCGCCAACCGCCTTGAACTGTTGCAGATCGCCGACGCCGTCGCGCGCGAGAAGTCGATCGACCGCGGCATTGTCATCGAGGCGATGGAGGACGCCATCGCCAAGGCGGCGCGCGCCCGCTACGGCTCCGAAACCGACGTCCACGCCGAGATTCATCCCAAGACCGGCCAGTTGCAACTGACCCGCCACATGCTGGTGGTCGAGCACGTCGAGAATCCCGCCAACCAGATTTCGCTGGCCGCCGCCCAGCGCGCCAATCCCGGCGCGCAGATCGGCGACACCATCGCCGACACCCTGCCGCCGCTCGAATACGGCCGCATCGCCGCGCAGTCGGCCAAGCAGGTGATCGTGCAGAAGGTGCGCGACGCCGAGCGCGACCGCCAGTATCAGGAGTTCAAGGACCGCATCGGCGACATCGTCAACGGCACCGTCAAGCGCGTCGAATACGGCAGCGTGATCGTCGATCTCGGCCGCGGCGAGGCCATCATCCGCCGTGACGAGATGCTCCCGCGCGAGGTGTTCCGCACCGGCGACCGCGTCCGCGCCTACATCTTCGACGTGCGCCGCGAGACGCGCGGGCCGCAGATCTTCCTGTCGCGTACCCATCCGCAGTTCATGGCGAAGCTGTTCGCGCAGGAAGTGCCGGAAATCTACGACGGCATCGTCGAGATCAAGGCGGTGGCCCGCGATCCCGGTTCGCGCGCCAAGATCGGCGTGGTGTCGCGCGATTCCTCGGTCGATCCGGTCGGCGCCTGCGTCGGCATGCGCGGCTCGCGCGTGCAGGCGGTGGTCAACGAGTTGCAGGGCGAGAAGATCGACATCATCCCGTGGTCGGCGGACATCGCGACCTTCGTGGTCAACGCGCTTGCGCCGGCGGAAGTCTCCAAGGTGGTGATCGACGAGGATCGCGAGCGCATCGAGGTTGTGGTTCCGGACACCAATAACCAACTCTCCCTTGCCATCGGCCGTCGCGGCCAGAACGTGCGGCTCGCCTCCCAGCTCACCGGCTGGGACATCGACATCCTCACCGAGAGCGAGGAATCCGAGCGCCGTCAGGCCGACTTCGAGAACTCGACGCGGGTGTTCATGGAAGCGCTCAACGTCGACGAGGTGGTGGGTCAGTTGCTGGCGTCGGAAGGCTTCACCTCGGTCGAGGAACTGACGCTGGTCGACGTGCGCGAACTGGCCGGCATCGAGGGCTTCGACGACGAGACCGCCGAGGAGCTGCAAAGCCGTGCCCGCGAATATCTCGAACAGCTCGAAGCGGAGCTGGAGGCGCGGCGCAAGGAGCTTGGCGTCGACGACGCGCTGAAGTCGGTGCCCGGCGTCACCTCGAAGATGCTGGTCAAGCTCGGCGAGAACGACGTCAAGACCGTCGAGGATCTGGCGGGCTGCGCCACCGACGATCTGGTCGGCTGGACCGAGCGCAAGGACGGCGGCGAGGTGACCAAGTATCCCGGTTTCCTCGACGGCATCGAGCTGTCGCGCGAGGAGGCCGAGGCGATCATCATGCAGGCGCGCCTTGCCGCCGGCTGGATCACCGAAGCCGATCTCGCCGCGCCGGAGAGCGAGGGCGAGGCCGCCGACGCCACCGAAGACCATGCGGTTTAAGGAGTCATGTCGCCCCTATGCTTGCCCGCGTCGATCCGGCCGATCCCGATCACGGCCCCCGCACCGCACGGTCGGGGACAGCGCGGATGTGCGCGCTCACGCGGCAGGTCAAGCCGGTCGATGAACTGATCCGCTTCGTCGTCGCTCCGGACGGGGCGGTGGTGCCCGACCTCAAGCGCAAGCTGCCGGGGCGCGGCCTGTGGATCACTGCCTCGCAGGCGGCGGTGGCGGAAGCGGCTCGGCGCGGGGTGTTTGCCCGCGGCTTCAAGCGCAGTGTGACCGCCGCGCCGACCCTGGCCGACGACACCGGCCGGTGGCTCACGCGCGGCGCGGTCGAGGCGCTGGCGATCGCCGCCAAGGCCGGGCAAGTGGTGGCCGGGTTCGGCAAGGTCGAGGATGCGCTGGACCGGGGCCGGGCGGTCGCCCTGCTGCACGCCAGCGACGGCGCCGCCGACGGCATTCGCAAGCTCGACGCCAGATTGGCGGCCGCTGAACGGCAAATCGCCGGCGACAGCGGCGAAATCGGCCGGATTCCGGTGATTTCCGCGCTGACCTCGGCAGAATTGGATTTGGCACTTGGGCGGTCAAATGTGATACATGCTGCCGTGCTCGCCGGCGAGGCGGCGAAGACGTTCCTGTCGCGAAGCCGGATCCTGGTCCGATACCGGACGGCCGACGGCGAGGGAACCGACGGCAAGACGACAGCAAACCCGCTGGCACGATCGGCGCGAACCCGCGCCCCGCAACGAGATTAGGACTGCTGAATGGTTGATACGAAAAATCCTGGCGACAAGACTTTGAGCGTCAGCCCGACCAAGACCTTGACGCTGAAGCCGCGCGTCGAGCAGGGCACCGTGCGTCAGAGCTTCAGCCACGGCCGTACCAAGCAGGTGGTGGTCGAGAAGCGCGGCAAGCGCCGCATCGGCGGCGAAGCGCCTCCGGCCGAACCCGCCAAGACCGAGCCTGTCGCCAAGCCCGCGGCGCGGCCGCCGCTGTCGCGCCCGACGGTGACGCCGTCGCGCGCCGGCTCCGGCGTCGTGCTGCGTACCCTGACCGAGGACGAGCGCAGCGCCCGCGCCTCCGCGCTCGCCGACGCGCGCGCTCGCGAGGAGGAGGAGCGCCGCGCCGCCGAGGCCGAGGCCGAGCGCCGCAAGAGCCGCGAATACATCGAGCAGCAGGAGCGCGAGGCCGCCGAAGCCCGCCGCAAGGCCGAGGAAGAACGCCATCGGCTTGAGGAAGAAGCCAAGCGCAAGGCCGAAATCCAGGCCAAGAAAAGCATCGAGGCGGAAGCCGGCCGGCCCGCCGGCGCGACACCGGCGCGTCCGGGCACCACTGCCCGCGCGCCGATCGCCACCGCGCGGCCGGGCGGCGCGATCGCCGCCGACGCCAGCGACGAGGACGAGGGTCCGCGTCAGGTCCGTCGCGGCCCCGGCGCGGCCCGCCCCGCCGCCGCTCCCAAGACCACCGCGAAACCCGGCCAGCAGAAGCAGCGCGGCCGCCTGACCGTGGTGACGGCGCTCAACGCCGACGACGTGCGCGAGCGCTCGATCGCCTCGTTCCGCCGCCGCACCCAGCGCCTCAAGGGCCACGCCTCCAGCGAGCCCAAGGAAAAGCTGGTGCGCGAGGTGACGATTCCCGAAGCGATCACCATTCAGGAACTCGCCAACCGCATGTCGGAGCGCGCGGTGGACGTCATCCGCCTGCTGATGAAGCAGGGCGCGATGCACAAGATCACCGACGTGATCGACGCCGACACCGCGCAACTGATCGCCGAAGAACTCGGCCACACCGTCAAGCGCGTCGCCGCCTCGGACGTCGAGGAAGGTCTGTTCGACGTCGTCGACGACTCGACCGACACCGAGCCGCGCTCGCCGGTGGTCACCGTGATGGGCCACGTCGATCACGGCAAGACCTCGCTGCTCGACGCGCTGCGCCACGCCAACGTGGTGTCGGGCGAAGCCGGCGGCATCACCCAGCACATCGGCGCCTATCAGGTCGCGGCGCCGAACGGCCAGAAGATCACCTTCATCGACACGCCCGGCCACGCCGCGTTCACCGCGATGCGCGCGCGCGGCGCCAAGGTCACCGACATCGTCATCCTTGTGGTCGCGGCGGACGACGGCGTGATGCCGCAGACCGTCGAGGCGATCAACCACGCCAAGGCGGCCGGCGTTCCGATCATCGTGGCGATCAACAAGATCGACAAGCCGGAAGCCAAGCCCGAGCGCGTCCGCACCGAACTGCTCCAGCACGACGTGCAGGTGGAATCGTTCGGCGGCGACGTCGTCGATGTCGAGGTGTCGGCCAAGAACAGGACCAATCTCGACAAACTGCTTGAGATGATCTCGTTGCAGGCCGAATTGCTCGACCTCAAGACCAATTCGCAGCGCCCGGCGGAAGGCACGGTGATCGAGGCCAAGCTCGACCGCGGCCGTGGCCCGGTGGCCACCGTGCTGGTCCAGCGCGGCACCCTGCGGGTCGGCGACATCATCATCGCCGGCGCCGAGATGGGCCGCGTCCGCGCGCTGATTTCCGACAAGGGTGAAACTCTCGAGGAAGCCGGCCCGTCGGTGCCGGTGGAGGTGCTGGGCTTCAACGGCCCGCCGGAAGCCGGCGACCGCCTCGCGGTGGTCGAGAACGAGGCCCGCGCCCGTCAGGTGACGAGCTATCGCGCCCACCAGAAGCGCGAGAACGCCGCCGCCAGCGTCTCCGGAATGCGCGGCTCGCTCGAACAGATGATGTCGCAGCTCAAGACCGCGGGCCGCAAGGAGTTTCCGCTGGTCATCAAGGCCGACGTGCAGGGTTCGCTGGAAGCGATCCTTGGTTCGCTGGAGAAGCTCGGCACCGACGAGGTCGCCGCCCGCGTGCTGCACGCCGGCGTCGGCGGCATCTCGGAATCCGACGTGACGCTGGCCGAAGGCTTTAACGCCGCGATCATCGGCTTCTCGGTGCGCGCCAACAAGGAGGCGGCCGCCGCCGCCAAGCGCAACGGCATCGAGATCCGCTACTACAACATCATCTACGACCTCGTGGATGACGTGAAGAAGGCGATGAGCGGCCTGCTCGCGCCGACGCTGCGCGAAACCATGCTCGGAAATGCGCAGATCCTGGAGGTGTTCAACATTTCCAAGGTCGGCAAGGTGGCCGGCTGCCGCGTCACCGACGGCACCGTGGAGCGCGGCGCCAATGTGCGCCTGATCCGCGACAACGTCGTGGTGCATGAGGGCAAGCTCTCGACCCTGAAGCGCTTCAAGGACGAAGTGAAGGAAGTCCAGTCCGGACAGGAGTGCGGCATGGCCTTCGAGAACTACCACGACATGCGCGTCGGCGACGTCATCGAATGCTACCGCGTGGAGACGATCCAGCGTTCGCTGTGAGTCCAAGCCTCACGAGCGCGTCGGACAAACTGAAGTGAGACGTCAGGCCCGGCCGAAAGCGCGAAGCGCGTCTTCGCACAACGCGCCGGGCATCCACGTCTTCCAGACTTCTACAGAGGGTAAAGACGTGGATGGCCGGGACAAGCCCGGCCATGACGGATGTGTTTCAAAGGACAACCATGCCCCGCCATCATCAGTCCGCAAAGCATCCCGGCGGCTCGCAGCGCCAGTTGCGCGTCGGTGAAACCGTGCGCCATGCCATGGCCGACATTTTCACGCACGGTCATGTCCACGATCCGGTGCTCGAAGCCCACACCGTCACCGTGCCCGAGGTGCGCATGTCGCCCGACCTCAAGCTCGCGACGATCTACGTGATGCCGCTCGGCGGCCGCGACACCGACGCGGTGATCGCGGCGCTGGAGCGCAACAGGAAGTTCCTGCGCGGCGAGGTGGCGCGCCGCGTCAACCTGAAATTCGCGCCCGATCTGCGCTTCCGCGTCGACGACCGCTTCGACGAGGCGGAGCGGATCGAGACGCTGTTGCGAACGCCCGCGGTGCAGCGCGACCTCAAACCCGACGCGAACGAAAGTGAATGACCGTGACCCCTCCTGACAATGCCGCGGCCGCGCCCGACGCCGACGATCCTGCCGGAGCGGACGCGCGTCCCGCCGGCCCCTCGCCGGAACGGATGCGCGCCACCAACGACCCGCGCGCCGGCAAGCCGCAGCGCCACGGCGGCCAGCACAAGCGCGACCGCCGCGACGTTCACGGCTGGGTGGTGCTCGACAAGCCGATCGGCATGACCTCGACGCAGGCGGTTGCGGTGGTGAAGCGGCTGTTCAACGCCAAGCGCGCCGGCCACGCCGGCACCCTCGATCCGCTGGCCTCGGGCGGCCTGCCCATTGCCCTGGGGGAGGCCACCAAGACGGTGCCGTTCGTGATGGACGGCCGCAAGCGCTACCGCTTCACCGTGACCTGGGGCGAGGAGCGCGACACCGACGACACCGAGGGCCGCGTCACACGGACCAGCGACATCCGGCCCGCGCCTGACGCCGTCGCCGCGCTGCTCCCGCGCTTCACCGGGCTGATCGAGCAGATCCCGCCGCAATATTCCGCGATCAAGGTCCAGGGCGAGCGCGCCTACGACCTGGCGCGCGACGGCGAGGTCGTGGAACTGAAGCCGCGCGCGGTCGAGATTCACGAATTAGCCCTTGTTGAACAACCGGATAGCAGCCACTCGGTGTTCGAGGCCGAATGCGGCAAGGGAACCTATGTGCGGGCGCTGGCCCGCGACATCGGCCGCCTGCTCGGCTGCTACGGCCACATCAGCGCGCTGCGGCGCACCGTGGTCGGGCCGTTCGACGAGGAAGACATGATTCCGCTGGCGGAATTGGAGGCTTTGTGCGATAGAGCCGCGTCCGGCGAGGCCAGCCTCGCCGACGCGCTTTTGCCCGTTGAGACCGCGCTGGACGACATCCCGGCACTGGCCGTCACACGGGCGGACGCGGCAAGGCTCCATCGGGGCCAGGCCGTTTTGTTGCGCGGACGGGATGCGCCCACTTGCAGCGGCACAGTCTATGTCACGGTGGCGGGCCGGCTTCTGGCCCTTGCCGAACTGGGCAACGGCGAACTCATCCCCAAGCGCGTGTTCAACCTGGCCGGGCTGACTGCCAGCTCCGGCCGCAACAACAACGAAAGAGTGTGAACGATGTCGATTACCGCCGAACGCAAAGCGGAAGTCATCAAGTCGAGCGCCAAGAAGGCCGGCGACACCGGCTCGCCCGAGGTTCAGGTCGCGATCCTGTCGGAACGTATCGCCAACCTCACCGAGCACTTCAAGACCCACGCGAAGGACAACCATTCGCGTCGCGGCCTTCTCAAGCTCGTCTCCACCCGCCGCTCGCTCCTCGACTATCTCAAGCGCAAGGACGAGGCGCGCTACAAGGCGCTCCTGGAGAAGCACAACATCCGCCGCTGAGCGGCGCGAGATCCCGCCTCTCCCAGCCAACTCGGGTTCCCCGGGTTGGGTCTTGAAGAACAAAGTCGGATAAATCCGGCTTTGCGGGGAGAGGGGAAGAAGATGTGTCCAGCGGCAATCCGGCGGCTGGGCAACGGACGGGCAAGGGGCCCGTCGCGCGGGCATAGGCTTGCGATCGCGAAAGGATCGCATCGCCCGCACCATCGGAAGGATGGAAACCATTCAAGACGCCAGGGCCATGGCAGGATCGCCGGACGCTGGTTTCGCGGACACAACGGCACCGTATCGGTGTTGCCGCGAACAGCGTCCCGCCGTCTTGCGCATGGCTTTCGTGCTTTGTGGCTTCCACGCCGGCCGTCGAACCATGAAAGAAACGCATCATGTTCAATAAGCATACCGTCGAGATCGACTGGGGCGGACGTCCCCTCAAACTCGAAACCGGCAAGATCGCCCGTCAGGCCGACGGCGCGGTGGTCGCGAGTTACGGCGAGAGCGTCGTGCTCGCCACCGTCGTCGCGGCGAAATCGCCGCGCGAGGGCGTCGATTTCCTGCCGCTCACCGTGGACTATCAGGAGAAGACCTACGCCGCCGGCCGCATCCCCGGCGGCTATTTCAAGCGCGAGGGCCGGCCGACCGAGAAGGAAACCCTGGTCTCGCGCCTGATCGACCGTCCGATCCGTCCGCTGTTCGCCGACGGCTGGCGCAACGAGACGCAGGTGATCGTCACCGTGCTGTCGCACGACATGGAGAACGACCCCGACGTGCTGGCGATGGTCGCGGCCTCCGCCGCACTGACGTTGTCCGGCGTGCCGTTCAAGGGGCCGATCGGCGCGGCGCGCGTCGGCTTCATCAACGACGAATACGTGCTCAACCCGGTGCTCGACGAGATGGCCGAGACCCAGCTTGAACTCGTGGTCGCCGGCACCTCGGACGCGGTGCTGATGGTCGAATCCGAAGCCAAGGAGCTGTCGGAGGAGATCATGCTCGGCGCGGTGATGTTCGGTCACCGCCACTTCCAGCCGGTGATCGACGCCATCATCCAGTTGGCCGAGAAGGCCGCCAAGGAGCCGCGCGAACTCGCCGTGGTGGACGACAGCGCCATCGAAAAGGAAATGCTCGGCCTGATCGAGCAGGACCTGCGCGCCGCCTACGCCATCCCGGTGAAGCAGGACCGCTACGCCGCCGTGGCCGCGGTCAAGGAAAAGGCGCTGGCGCACTTCTTCCCCGAAGGTCAGGAGCCGAAATACGACAAGCTGCGCATCGCCGGCGTGTTCAAGCACCTCGAAGCCAAGATCGTGCGCTGGAACATCCTCGACACCGGCCGCCGCATCGACGGCCGCGACGTCAAGACCGTGCGCAACATCGTCGCCGAGGTCGGCGTGCTGCCGCGCGCCCACGGCTCGGCGCTGTTCACCCGCGGCGAGACGCAGGCGCTGGTGGTGACCACGCTCGGCACCGGCGAGGACGAGCAGTACATCGACGCGCTGTCGGGGACGTACAAGGAGACGTTCCTGCTGCACTACAACTTCCCGCCCTATTCGGTGGGCGAGACCGGCCGCCTTGGCGGCACCAAGCGCCGCGAGATCGGCCACGGCAAGCTGGCGTGGCGCGCGATCCGCCCGGTGCTGCCGCCGCATCACGAGTTCCCCTACACCATCCGCGTCGTCTCCGAGGTCACCGAGTCCAACGGCTCGTCCTCGATGGCGACCGTGTGCGGCTCGTCGCTGTCGCTGATGGACGCCGGCGTGCCGCTGAAGCGGCCGACCGCCGGCATCGCCATGGGCCTGATCCTCGAAGGCGCGCGCTACGCGGTGCTGTCCGACATTCTCGGCGACGAGGATCACCTCGGCGACATGGACTTCAAGGTGGCGGGTACCGATCACGGCATCACGTCGCTGCAGATGGACATCAAGATCGCCGGCATCACCGAAGAGATCATGAAGGTCGCCCTTGGCCAGGCCAAGGAAGGCCGTCTGCACATTCTCGGCGAGATGGCGAAGGCGCTCACCAGCGCTCGCGCCGAACTCGGCGAGCATGCCCCGCGCATCGAGACCTTCAAGATCCCGACCGACAAGATCCGCGAAGTGATCGGCACCGGCGGCAAGGTGATCCGCGAGATCGTCGAGAAGACCGGCGCCAAGGTCAACATCGAGGACGACGGCACCGTCAAGGTCGCCTCCGCCTCGGGCGACGCGATCAAGGCGGCGATCAAGTGGATCAAGTCGATCGCCTCCGACCCGGAGGTCGGCCAGATCTACGACGGCACCGTGGTCAAGGTGATGGAGTTCGGCGCCTTCGTGAACTTCTTCGGCGCCAAGGACGGCCTCGTGCACATCAGCCAGCTGGCGGCGGGCCGGGTGCAGAAGACCTCCGACGTCGTCAAGGAAGGCGACAAGGTCAAGGTCAAGCTGCTCGGCTTCGACGATCGCGGCAAGACCCGGCTGTCGATGAAGGCGGTCGATCAGGTGACCGGCGAGGACCTCGAAGCCAGGCCGAAGGCCGACAAGGCGGACGCCGCGCCGCGCGAAGCCGCCGGCGAGTAAGCCCGTATTGCTTATCGATCAACGAAGGGCGGCCGCGCGGCCGCCCTTTTGTTTTGGCGTAAGTAAGGCGTCAGCCCAGAGCCCGATCGGAAATGAGGCGTCATCGTCCGCGAAGGCGGACGATCCAGTATTCCGTGCGAATGCGTGGAAAATTTGACTCGACACGTGGGTACTGGGTGCTCCGCCTTCGCGGAGCATGACGGCTTTCGTGCCGCACATCTTGGCAGCATTCATAAAGTCTCCATGTTCGATCATCATCGTCGGCGTCCTCGTCCGACATCTCCGCTCAAATGAACAGGCCACACCCATGATGAAGCTTTACTGGTCGCCGCGCTCGCGCTCGTTCACCACGCTGTGGCTGCTGGAGGAAACCGGACAGCCCTATGAGAAGGTGCTGATCGACATCTCCACCGGCGCGCAGAAGAAGCCCGACTATCTTGCCATCAATCCCATGGGCAAGGTGCCGGCGCTGACCGACGGCGACGTCGTGGTCGCGGAATCCGCCGCGATCTGCGCCTATGTCGCCGAGCGCCTGCCGGACGCGAAGCTGGCGCCGCCGATCGGCGATCCCCGGCGCGGCAAGTATCTGCAATGGCTGTTCTTCGCGCCGAGCTGCATCGAGCCGGCGATCCTGCAAGCCTACACCAAGCTCGAAATCCCTTCGAGCAGCGCCGCCTGGGGCAGCACGGCGCAGACCTTCGATGTCCTCGATCAGGCTCTGAGCAAGGGGACGTGGCTGCTCGGTGACGATTTCTCCGCCGCCGACATCGCCATCGGCGCGGGCATGAACTACGCCATACGCCTGTTCAAGATGGTTCCGACACGGCCGAATTTCGACCGCTACCTCGACGCCTGCGCCGCGCGCCCGGCTTTCCAGCGCGCCGAGAAGATCGCGGCGGGGTGATCCTGTCCCGGACGCGGTGCAGCGCCTTGCGCTGCTCCGCAGAGCGGGGACCGTCGCGAGCGCACGACGGCGTGACGGCCCCGGCTTATAGCATTTCATGTTTTCGCGGAAATGCCGTCATTGCCGGGCTTGACCCGGCAATCCAACATTTTCAGAAGATGGATGCGCGGATCAAGTCCGCGCATGACAATGGATGATTCCGCCAAAAGCGAAAAGCCTTTAGTCCCCGCCCTTCAACTCGTCCGGATGCGGCATCGAGATGACGTTGTAGCCGGAATCGACGAAGTGAACCTCGCCGGTGACGCCGCCGGACAGGTCGGAGAGGAAATACAGCGCGGTGCCGCCGAGTTCGTCCAGCGTCACGCCGCGCCCGAGCGGCGAGTGCTTCTGCTGGAACGCGAACATCGCCCGCGCGTCGCCGATGCCCGAGCCCGCGAGCGTGCGCACCGGCCCCGCCGAAATCGCGTTGACGCGGATGCCGGCGCGGCCGAAATCGGCGGCGAGATAGCGCACCGAGGCCTCCAGCGCCGCTTTCGCGACCCCCATCACGTTGTAGTTCGGCATCACCCGCGTCGAGCCGCCGAAGGTCAGCGTCACCAGCGCGCCGCCGTTCGGCATCATCTCGGCGGCGCGTTTGGCGACCTCGGTGAACGAGAAGCACGAGATCACCATGGTGCGCGAGAAGTTGGCGCGCGTGGTGTCGGCGTAGCGGCCCTTCAGCTCGTTCTTGTCCGAGAAGCCGATGGCGTGGACGAGGAAATCCAGCGTGCCCCATTTCGCCTTCAGCGCCGCGAACACCGCGTCCACGCTGGCGATGTCCTCGACGTCGCACGGCAGCACCAGTTGCGCGCCGAGCGATTCAGCGAGCGGCTTCACCCGCTTGCCGAGCGCGTCGCCCTGATAGGTGAAGGCGAGTTCGGCGCCGTGGGCGTGCAGCGTTTTGGCGATTCCCCAGGCGATCGAGTGATCGTTGGCGACCCCCATGATCAGACCGCGCTTGCCTTGCATCAGTTGTGTCATGGATGACTCCGTTATTGTCAGAATCGTCATCACCCGCCAACGGGTCCGTGCGGAGCGCGGTCCGATGACAGGCTCCGGCGGGTGATCCAGTATCCGGGAGCGTTACGATAAGGAACGTAGCGGAATACTGGATGCCCCGCCTTCGCGGGGCATGACCGGATTTGAAACTCACGCATCCAGCCGACGGAACACCAGCGTCGCGTTGGTGCCGCCGAAGCCGAACGAATTGGACAGCACGGTGCTGAGCCGGGCATCGTCGACGCGCTTGCGCACGATCGGCATGTCGGCGAAGGCCGGATCGAGTTCCTGGATGTTGGCGCTCTCGCAGATGAAGCCGTTGTTCATCATCAGGAGCGAATAGATGCACTCGTGGACGCCGGTCGCGCCCTGCGAATGGCCGGTCAGCGACTTGGTCGCCGCGATCGGCGGGCATTTGTCGCCGGAGCCGAACACCTCGCGGATCGCCTCGATCTCCTTGAGGTCGCCGATCGGCGTCGAGGTGGCGTGCGGGTTGATGTAGTCGATCGGCGTCGTCACCGTGGACAGCGCCATGCGCATGCAGCGCGCCGCGCCCTCGCCGGACGGCGCCACCATGTCGACGCCGTCGGAGGTCGCGCCGTAGCCGACGACCTCGCCGTAAATGCGCGCGCCGCGCGCTTTCGCGTGCTCCAGTTCCTCAAGCACCAGCACGCCGGCGCCGGCGGAAATGACGAAGCCGTCGCGGTTGGCGTCATAGGCGCGCGAGGCGACCGCCGGGGTGTCGTTGTACTTGCTCGATAGCGCCCCCATGGCGTCGAACAGCACCGACAGCGTCCAGTCGAACTCCTCGCAACCGCCGGCAAAGATCATGTCCTGCCGGCCGTGCTGGATCAGTTCGTAGGCGTTGCCGATGCAGTGGTTCGAGGTGGCGCAGGCCGACGAGATCGAATAGCTCAGCCCCTTGATCTTGAACCAGGTGGCGAGCGTGGCGGAGGCGGTGGAGGACATCGCCTTCGGCACCGCGAACGGGCCGACGCGCTTCGGTCCCTTGGTGCGGGTGATGTCGGCGGCCTCGACGATGGTGCGCGTCGAGGGGCCGCCGGAGCCCATGACGATGCCGGTGCGCTCGTTGGACACCTCGGACGGCTCAAGGCCGGCGTCGCGGATCGCCTGCTCCATGGCGACATGATTCCACGCCGCGCCGTCGCCGAGGAAGCGGATGGCGCGGCGATCGACCACGTCGGCGGGGTTGAGCGTCGGCGCGCCGCCGACATGGGAGCGAAAGCCCAGTTCGGCATATTTCTCGATGCGGGTGATGCCGGACCTCGCCTCGTAAAGACTTGAGAGCACTTCCTGCGTATTGTTTCCGATCGATGAAACAATGCCCATTCCGGTGACCACAACCCGCCTCATGATCGCCTCGCCCTCTCCTTGCGTCGTGATGTGAAGCTGGACATCGACGCTTGCCGCCCCGTCCGTCCGCGATGCACGGTGAATGTTAAGTCGCGGCCGCCGCCGCGTCATCCTGCCTGAACAGGCCCACCCGCAAATCCTTGGCGCGGTAAATAGTCTCGCCATCGGCGGAAAGCCACCCGTCGGCGATGCCGAGCACCAGTTTGGCCCGCATCACCCGCTTGATGTCGATGCCGTAGGCGACCTTGCGGATGTTGGGCAGCACCTGCCCGGAAAACTTCAGATCGCCGAGCCCGAGCGCGCGGCCGCGTCCGAGCCCCCCGCTCCAGCCGAGGAAAAAGCCGACCATCTGCCACAGCGCGTCGAGGCCGAGGCAGCCCGGCATCACCGGGTCGCCCTTGAAGTGGCAGCCGAAGAACCAGAGATCGGCATTGACGTCGAGTTCGGCGCGCACCAGGCCCTTGCCGTATTCGCCGCCGGTCTCCGAGATTTCGGTGATGCGGTCGAACATCAGCATCGGCGGCAGCGGCAACTGGGCGTTGCCGGGTCCGAACAGCTCGCCGCGGCCGCAGGCCAGCAGGTCCTCATATTCATAGCTGCCGCGCTTGTCCTGCATATCGCTTAAGCCTTTCGCCCGAGATCCGAGGATGATCGATCAGCCACCGCACCGATCCCGACCGGCAGGCCGATTTGCTCTCTAACACGGGTGTTCCGGCTGGCAAAGCGATTGCGGCGAGCCCTCCAAAGGCTTCGGTTTTTGCGCTTCGTTTCAGGATCGGCGTGACCGTTTTCATCCCCTGTCCGTCGCTCTCATGGGCGCTTGCGGTCAGGGATGCGGGCGTGTCCTGGACCCGAAATCACGGCCGGGCGTGCCAGTTGCGAGAAACTTGCATCTACAACGGGGTTTCCCTATAATATCGGTCAGTATTTTCGCGTTGAAGGGCTGATCGGGTGCCTGAGGTAAAAATGGACGATAGATCAACGGGTTTGGTTTCGGAAGCGGCAGCGCCGAAAGCATTGGCCGAAACCACCGAAGCAGCGATCGGCGCGCCCGGCCGTCATCCGACGCTGACCGGCTGCCCGTGGCATGACGTCAACGAGATGCTGCAATCGGTCGGCCTGCGTCCGACCCGGCAGCGCATGGCGCTCGGCTGGCTGCTGTTCGGCAAGGGCGATCGCCATCTCACCGCGGAAATGCTGTACGAGGAAGCCACCCACGCCAAGGTCCCGGTGTCGCTGGCCACCGTCTACAACACCCTCAACCAGTTGACCGATGCCGGCCTGCTGCGTCAGGTCAGCGTCGACGGCACCAAGACCTATTTCGACACCAACGTCACCTCGCATCATCATTTCTATCTGGAGAACACCCACGAGCTGGTGGATATCCACGACTCCAAGCTGATGGTCCAGAAGATGCCCGAGGTGCCGGAAGGCTACGAGATCAGCCGGGTCGACATGGTGGTCCGCCTGCGCAAGAAGCGCTGAGCCGAACGCCTCTCGCCGCACTCCTTGAGCTAGACCGGACATGAGGCGTCATCGTCCGCGACTGCGGACGATCCCGTAACCCGCGCGGGTGTGGAAGCTTGCTTTCTTCCAGGATACCGGATGCTCCGCCTTCGCGGAGCATGACGGCTGTCGTGCTGTTGTCGTGTCGCAATAGTCTCGACGGACAGCGGGCCCGAAGCGGCGCTGTTGTCAGTTCACCTTCTCGTCGGCGTAGACGCCCCACAGCCGCGGCTGCTCGATCCAGCCGTCGAAGCCATCGCCGCTGATATGGCACCAGCCGTTGTTGCAGCGCTTGACCTGCGCCACCACGCCGGCCTGCAAGCGCGCCGCAACCGCGCTCGTGGCATCGGGACGATCGTACAGCGAGGCCAGTTCGTCCCGGGACTTCATCGTCACCACCGCGGTGCGGCGGCCCGACAACAGCGAGTGATAGACCCAGCCCTCGGCGCCCTCGGAATCTCGCACCCTGCGCCAGTTTTCGAACTCGGCGGTGATCTCCACCGGCAGGCCCGAGCGGGTGTAGATCCAGCTCACCTCGTTGTCCTTGGTGGGGCCGACGCGGACGTTGACGTGGTCGGACTTGAGGCTGACATAGCGCGGGATCGGCAACCCGCTGGCCGACCCGACCGCGCCCGCCCACGCCGCGCCGCTCATCCCAGAAAGCGCCCCGGCGATCGCCACCACCGCCATCGACGCCACCATCCTGCCCAACGCCATCAACTCGCCCCTCGCAAACCCCACAACGCAACGCTCACTCGGCCGCCCGGCGGCATTCCCCGGCGGCCCGGTTCCCGCACTCCGGCTCGAACATCGGCGGGGTTCTTGTCTTGGCCCGGCCTTCTGCTAGAGAGGGTTTGAAGTCAGCAACCCCTCGCGAGCCCCGAGGCTCCCGCGGGGAGCTTCGAGGACACCGTGGATATCCGAAATCGGTGCGGCAGCCGCAGTTTCGAACACCCCGGTTAACGAGGACTGAACGCGGGTGATGCGAATCCGAAATTCAAGCGATGCGGCAACGGCTTCGGATCGCTCGCAGCGGGCCGGAGCGCAAACGCTGCGGCGGGAGGACCACTGATGGCGGCCAGGAAACAACCTTTCGTCGTGGTCACCCGCACGCTGCCGGACTCGATCGAGACGCGGATGCGCGAACTGTTCGACGCCCGCCTCAACCTCGACGACCACGCCATGAGCCAGGACGAACTGGCGGAGGCGATGCGCAACGCCGACGTGCTGGTGCCGACCGTCACCGACGAGATCACCGCCGACCTCATCAATCAGGCCGGGCCGCAACTGAAGCTGATCGCCCAGTTCGGCAACGGCGTCGACAACATCGACATCGAGGCCGCCCACGCCCGCGGCATCACCGTCACCAACACCCCGAAGGTCCTGACCGAGGACACCGCCGACATGACCATGGCGCTGATCCTCGCGGTGCCGCGCCGCATGATCGAGGGCGCGACCATCCTGCCCGCCGGCAAGGACTGGCCCGGCTGGTCGCCGACCTGGATGCTCGGCAGGCGGCTGGGGGGCAAGCGGCTCGGCATCATCGGCATGGGCCGCATCGGCCAGGCGGTGGCGCGGCGCGCCCGCGCCTTCGGGCTGCAAATCCACTACCACAACCGCAAGCCGGTGGCCCCGAAGATCGCCGAGGAGCTCGGCGCGACCTACTGGGATTCGCTCGACCAGATGCTGGCGCGGATGGACATCATCTCGATCAACTGCCCGCACACGCCGGCGACCTTCCATCTCTTGTCGGCGCGCCGCCTCAAGCTGATCCGCAAGGACGCCTACATCGTCAACACCGCGCGCGGTACGGTGATCGACGAGGACACGCTGACGCGGCTGATCGAGACCGGCGCCATCGCCGGCGCCGGGCTCGACGTCTACGAGCACGAGCCCGCCGTCAATCCGAAACTGGTGCGCCTCGCCAAGGCCGGCAAGGTGGTGCTGCTGCCGCACATGGGCTCGGCCACCATCGAGGGCCGGGTCGAGATGGGTGAGAAGGTCATCATCAACATCCGCACCTTCCTCGACGCCCACAAACCGCCCGACCGCATCCTGCCCAGCATGGTGTGAGGTCACGGCGACTCGCGACGGTCTTGCCGCACGAGGCCGGCTCAACGTGGCGAAGGCACTTCATGCCTGCTCAGGTCGCGGATCGTCGGATTATCGCCGTTGAGCGGGTTGGCCGGGTCGCGGGTGTAGCGCAGCGTCTCGAAGCGCATGGCGCGCGCGTCGATCATCAAGAGGCGTCCTACCAGCCCCTCGCCGAAGCCGACGATCTCGCGGATCACCTCCAGCGCCATCAGCGAGCCGAGCGTGCCAGCGAGCGCACCCATCACCCCGGCCTCGGCGCAGGCCGGCACGGTGCCGGGCGGCGGGGCTTCCGGAAACAGGCAGCGATAGGTCGGGTTGAGAACGCCGTCGGCGTTCCTCTCATGGGCGCGGATCGTGGTCAGCGAGGCGTCGAACACGCCGAGCGCGCCGGTCACCAGCGGCTTACTTGCGAGGTAGCAGGCGTCGGCCACCAGATAGCGCGTGGCGAAATTGTCCGAGCCATCGGCGACGATATCGTAATCCGCCAGCACCTCCATCGCGTTCGCCGCCGTGAGCCGCAGATGATGGGCGCGGAACGCGACGTGCGGGTTGAGCGCGGCGATGGTCGCTTGCGCGCTGTCCACCTTGCGCGCGCCGATGTCCGGCGTCGCATGGATGATCTGGCGTTGCAGGTTCGACAGCGTCACCACGTCGTCATCGACCACGCCGAGCGTGCCGACGCCGGCGGCGGCGAGATACATCAGGAGCGGCGCGCCTAACCCGCCGGCGCCGATCGACAGCACCCGCGCGGCTTTCAGCTTCGCCTGGCCGGGACCGCCGACCTCGTGCATGACGATGTGGCGGGCATAGCGTTCGAGTTCGTCGGGAGAAAGCATGGCGAAACGGCATCCTGATATTGCGCTCGCGTTGTAGCACGGCGCGGCGACGGCATCGAACCATGCGGCCGCTTTTGCAGACAGATCATCTATGCTTCAATCGCGCTTCGACGAGGCCATGCAACCGCCGAAAAATCACCGCTCATGAGATCGCTGATCCCCGCCACGCTGATCCTCGCCGCCGGTATTGTCGCCGCGATGGTGCTGCCCGCCGCCGCGCAGCAATCGCGGATCAGGTCGAAGCCGGTGCCGACCGTGGCGGTGCCGGCGGCGGCGCAGACCCCGCTCGACACCGTCAAGGCGCTGTCGGCCGCCGCGCGGCAAGCGATCCAGTCGGACCTCGCCTGGGTCGGCAAATACAACGGCCTCATCAACGGCGAGGCCAGCGAGCGGCTGGTCGCGGCGATCAAGGCGTACCAGACCGGCCGCAACAGCCAGCCGACCGGCGTGCTCAATCCGCAGGAGCGCCAGCAGCTTGCCGCGAGCGCGAAGAAATTGCAGGTCGCCGTCGGCTGGAGGCTGATCGGCGATCCCGCGACCGGGATGCGCACCGGCCTGCCGTCGCGGCTCGTGCCGCAGCAGACCAGCGAGGTGAACAGCACGCGCTGGCGCGCGCCCTCCGGTGCGGTCGAGATCGTGCTGACGCGGCGCAAGGAGGCCGACCTCACGGCCGCCAAGGTCGCGGCGCGGGAGCGCGCCGCGCCGGAGCGCAAGGTCACCTATTCGACCGTGAAGCCCGACGTCTTCGTGCTGTCCGGCACCCAAGAAACCGGTCAAGGGACGAAGAATTTCTATCTGCGCGGCCAGGTGCGCGGCGACGAGGCGCGGCTCCTCACCATCCGTTACGACGACGCCAGCAAGGCGACGATGGAGCCGGTGGTGATCGCGATGTCGAGCGCCTTCGATCCGTTCCCGAGCGGCGCGCAGGCGGTCGGCCCGCCGCCGCGCAAGGCGGTCGAATATGCCAGCGGCATCGTTGTCGGAAGCGACGGCGTCATCCTCACCGACCGCCAGGCGGTCGAAGGCTGCCGGTCGATCGTCATTCCCGGCCACGGCAACGCCGACAGGACCGCCGAGGACAAGACCCGCGATCTGGCGCTGTTGCGCATCTACGGCGTGCGCGGCCTCGCGGCGCTGGCGCTCGGCCATGGCGCGGCGCGTGGCGAGGTGACGCTGACCGGCATCGCCGATCCGCAGGCGCAGGGCGGCGGCGCGGCGGTGACCGCCGCGCGTGCGTCCGTCGCGCCCGGCGGCGATGGCGCAGCCACGTTGACGCCGGTGCCCGCGCTCGGCTTTTCCGGCGCGGCGGCGCTTGACGCCGATGGCCGCCTCATTGGCATGGCGCAATTGCGCCCGGTGCAATATGCCGGGCCGATGATGGGCGCGCCCGCGCCGTCGGCGATGCTGGTCCCGGCCGACGCGATCCGCGACTTCCTTTCAAGCCATGACGTGGCGGTCGACGGCGGCGCGACGGACGCCAAGGCGGCGATCGTGCGCGTCATCTGCATACGGAAGTAGGCAGGCGGCGGTTCTCCGGCTCAACCCAAGTTCAGCCCGAAATTCAACCCCATGGCCCGCGCGAGCGCGGCTGGCCGCCCCACGGCCCATGCGGACGCGCGGCTGACGCCGGCTGCGGAGGGCGCGGCGGCGACGGCGGCGCGTAACCGCCGCCGGCGCGCGCGGCAAGCTGCTGCAAGGCGGCGATGCGGTTGGCGGTCGAGGGGTGGGTGGCGAACAGGTTGTCCATGCCCTGTCCCGACAGCGGGTTGATGATGAACATGTGCGCGGTCGCCGGCGCGCGCTCCGCATCCTCGTTCGGCACCTGATGCGCGGCGTTGTCGATCTTCGCCAGCGCCGAGGCGAGCCACATCGGCTGGCCGCAGATGCGCGCGCCCATCTCGTCGGCGGCGTATTCGCGGGTGCGGCTGATCGCCATCTGCACCAGCATCGCTCCGAGCGGCGCGAGGATCATCATCGCCAGCGAGCCGATGATGCCCGGGCCGTTATTGTCGCGGTTGCCGCCGAAGAACATGCCGAACTGCGCCAGCATCGAGATGGCGCCGGCGATGGTCGCGGTGATGGTCATCAACAGCGTGTCGTGATGCTTGATGTGCGCCAGTTCGTGAGCGATGACGCCGGCCAGTTCCTCGCGGCTCAGCGACTGCACGAGGCCGGTGGTCACCGCCACTGCCGCGTTCTGCGGGTTGCGGCCGGTGGCGAAGGCGTTGGGCTGCGGATTGTCCATGATGAAGACGCGCGGCATCGGCAGGGCGGCGCGGCCAGCCAACTCCTGCACCATGCGGTGAAGGTCCGGCGCGGTGCGGGCATCGACCTCGTGCGCGCCGTACATCGACAGCACCATGCGGTCCGAGTTCCAGTAGGCGAACAGGTTGGTCGCGGCCGCGATCACCAGCGCGATCATCGCGCCGCCGCCGCCGCCGATCAGATAGCCCACGCCCATGAACAGGCCGGTCAGACCCGCCAGCAGGATCGCGGTGCGGAAATAGCTCATCGGTCCCTCCTCGGGCCGCGCCGGTGCGCGGCCTCTCCCGTCAGATGGGGACGATGGGCGGGCCTTCGCAAGAGCGCGCGACCGGGAGGCGCGCTGCGGCGGCGCGTCGCGGCCGGGTGCGTCAGTCCGGCGCGGTGCCGAACATCTTCCGCAGCTCGACATAGCCCTGCTGCTGCTGCGACCAGTTGCGGCCGCCGATGACGCCGCCGTCGACCACCAGATCCGCGCCGTTGACGAAAGTCGATTCGTCGCTCGCCAGGAACACCGCCGCATGGGCGATATCGTCCGGCAGGCCGCCGCGCGGGATCGGCTGCGCGGTCTTGAACACCTCGGCCATCATCGTCGCCTTCTTGTCCGCGGCCCCGGTCTCGACTCCGAGCGCCTTGGCGAAAATGCCGGTGGCGATGGCGCCGGGCGAGATGCTGTTGACCCGGATGCCGGCTTCGCCAAGCTCCATCGCCACGCATTTGGTGAAGTGGATGACGGCGGCCTTGGCCGCGCCGTAGACCAGCGACGACGAATAGCCGGCGAGATGGCCGGCGATGCTGCCGTTGTTGATGATGCTGCCCGAGCCTTGCCGGCGCATGTGCGGGGCGGCGTGCTTCATGCCCAGCATGACGCTGCGCACCAGCGTCGCCATCGCGGCGTCGAAGCGCGTGACGTCGAGGCCCTCGATGCCGCCGGTCTGCGCCGGCCCGCCGGCGTTGTTGAACAGGCAGTCGAGGCGGCCGAAGCGGTCCACGGCGGTCGCGATCAGCGCCTGCATCTGCGCCTCGTCGGTGACGTCGGTCTGCTTGAACACGCAGGCCGCGCCGAGTTTGCCGGCGAGCGCCTCGCCTTCCGCCGCGCGCCGCCCGGCGGCGACCACCTTCGCGCCCTGCGCCACGAAGATTTCGGCGGTGCGCCAGCCGATACCGCTGGTGGCGCCGGTGATCACCGCGACCTTGCCATCGAGCCGTCCCATTTCGCGTCTCCCCGATCGTTTTTCGGATAATGTCCGGGAGGGATCATATCGGACGCACGCGCGCCATCAACTGTGTGGCGAAGCCCGGCGGCGCACCGGCTTCGCCGCCGTAAAATTTTCAATGCGGCGAGCGACACATACTCCCGATTAACTATTTCGCCGGATTGTTGCGCCGGGATGCCTCGCCTCGTGCAGCGGAGTCAAAATGCGTAAATTTCCGGTTCTCGTCGTCGCCTCGGCCGTCACCGCCGTGGCAACGCTCAGTGTTGTCGCTGTGACGGCCAGACATTTCCTCGGCGCGACGGAGGTCGAAACCGCCGACGCCGCGTCCGAACTGACCACCGGCGCGGTCGAATCGCGCTGGCCCAAGCCCGGCGTCGAGCGGCAGGCCGCCACCGAGCCCGCGCCGCAGGTCGCGCCGCCGCAGGTCGCGCCCACATCCGCGCCGGAGAAGCGGCTGGCATCGAGCAAAATGCCCTGCGACAACCCGGGCGCGCTCGGCGTCTCGCGCACGGTGCAGATCGACACCGCCGGCGGCCCCGGCTTCGGCATGTCGCAATATCGCGATTACGATTTCCTCCAGCCCGGCGAGGTGGTGCTGACCTTCGACGACGGCCCGTGGCCGGTGACCACGCCGATGGTCCTGGCGGCGCTCAAGGCCGAGTGCCTGCAAGCCACGTTCTTCGCCATCGGCAAGCACGCCACCTGGCATCCGGAGGTGCTCAAGCAGGTAATCGCGGCGGGCCACACCGTCGGATCGCACACCTGGTCGCACCAGAACCTTGCCCACAAATCGCCGCAAGAAGCCCGCGACGAAATCGAGAAGGGTATGAGCGCGGTGGCGATGATGGCCGGCGCGCCGATCGCGCCGTTCTTCCGCTATCCGCAGTTGCGCCAGACTTCCGAACTCAAGACCTATCTCGCCGAGCGCAACGTCGCCGCGTTTTCGATCGATATCGATTCCGAGGACTTCAAGATCAAGAAGCCCGACGTGCTGGTCACCTCGATCATGACCAAGCTGAAGAAGAAGGGCAAAGGCATCGTCCTGATGCACGACCTGCACAAGTGGAGCGCGCTCGCGGTGCCGGAACTGCTCGCGCAGCTCAAGGCCAACGGCTACAAGGTCGTCCACGTTCGCGCCAAGGACACGCTGGCGACGCTGCCCGACTACGACGCCCAGATCGCGGCGGCGACGCAGCCGGTGCGTTCAAGCAACGCACGCGCGATCTCCGCGGTGGTGCAGACCGTCGATTGACGGCGGACATCTAACTGCAATCTGAAATGATCGCATCCGGCGGCGCGTGCGGCGCGCCGCCTATAGCGTTTTCGAGCGAAGCGGGCACCGGTTCGCGTACAGAAAACGCATCAAGATATAGAGATGGAGTCCCGCTTCTGATTCCATCGGAAGCGGAAAAGCTCCAGGCCGTCACACGCCGAGATAGCGTTGCAGGATCTCCGGCCGGGCCTTCAACTCCTTGGCCGGACCTTCGTGGACGACGTGGCCGTTGTTGATGATGTAGACGCGATCGGACAAGGCCAGCGTCGCCGCCAGGTTCTGCTCCACCAGCAGGATGGTCTGGCCGGCGGCCGCGAGTTCGCGGCAGGCATTGACGAGATCGCGCACGATGACCGGGGCGAGTCCTTCGAACGGCTCGTCGAGCAGGACGATCTTGGGATCGCGGATCAGCGCGCGGGCGATCGCCAGCATCTGCTGTTCGCCGCCGGAGAGGTCGGTGCCGCGGCTGCCGCGCCGTTCCTTGAGGCGCGGGAACATGGCGTAGATGCGGTCGAGCGACCACTTGTTCTTGGCCGTCAGTCCGGCCAGCACGAGGTTCTCCTCGACGTTGAGGCTGCCGAACACGCGCCGTTCCTCATGGACGAGCTGCATCCCGCGCTGGGCGATGACGTGGCTCGGCTTGCCGGCAACCTCCTCGCCGTCGAGCACGATCGAGCCGGCGCGCGGCTTCACCACGCCCATCAGGCTTTTCAGCGTGGTGCTCTTGCCGGCGCCGTTGCGCCCGAGCAGCGCCACCACCTCGTTCTGTTCGACCTTGAGGCCGACGTCGAACAGGATGTGCGAGTCGCCGTAGTAGGAGTTCAGTCCGTTGACTTCGAGCAAGCTCATTGTTCGAGCACTCCACCGAGATAGGCTTCCTGCACGGCCGGATTGCTTTTGATTTCTTCCGGCGTGCCTTCGACCAGGACGCGGCCTTCCTGCAGCACGGTGACCCGTTCGACGAGCTCGAACAGCGAGTCCATGTCGTGATCGATGATGATCATGGTCCGGCCCTGGCTGATCGACTTGAGCAGCTTGACGGTTTCGACCCGTTCCTGCGGGCTCATGCCCGCCAGCGGTTCGTCGAGCAGCAACAGGCTCGGCGAACTGGCGAGAGCGAGGCCGATTTCCAGCCGGCGCTTCTCGCCGTAGGCCAGCGCCGCAACCGGCGTGTCGGCGCGCGCGGTCAGATTGACCATCGCCAGCGTCTGCTCGACCTGCTCGGTCACGCCCGGCACCTTGTCGATCCGCCGGAACATATCCAGCTTGAACTTGCCGCGCAGCGCCGCAAGCGCGGCGATCGTCACGTTCTCGCGAACCGTCAGCCGCGTGAAGAGCTGATTGACCTGATAGCTCTTGGTCAATCCGAGCTGGCAGACGTCGGTGACGGTCTGGCCGGTGATGTCGTTGCCCTCGAACACGATCTTGCCCGAGGTCGGCGGCACCTCGCAGGTGAGCATCTTGAAGAAGGTCGACTTGCCGGCGCCGTTCGGCCCGATGATGCCGCGCAGTTCGCCGTGGTTGACGGTGAAGTTGATGTCGCTGTTGGCGGTCAGGCCGCCGTAGCGCTTGGTCAGGCCGGTGGCTTGCAGGATCGGTCCCTTGTGGCCGTCGGTGTCGCGGGCGCGCATCGCCATCGGCGTCGGCTCGGGTGTTGGCGTCGGCACCGGAGCCGGGACGGCGGCCAGCGCTGCGGCGTCGGCCGCCTCGGCGGCTTCCGCCGCGGCGCGTTCGGCGGCTCTGCGGCCGGTGACCAGGTCGTAGAGATCGACGAGGCCGCCGATGATGCCGCGCCGCAGGAAGCAGACCAGCAGCACGAAGATGACGCCGAGCACCAGCTTC
>JBIQLW010000039.1:0-36876 GCA_044463945.1 Bradyrhizobiaceae bacterium
AGAGCAAAGAATCACCAAACCTCACTCCTGCAAAGCCCTCGCCTTCGCGGACGATGACGTCTCGTTTCCGGGCACGCGCCAATGAGCAGGCGCCCTACACCGCGACCGCTTCCTTCGGCGTCTTGAACTCGCCGCTGGCCTTGTCGAGAATGTAGAGGTCGCCCTTGGCGACGCCGAAGTAAGCGCCGTGCAACAAGAGCGAGCCGCGCTCGACCAGGATGCGGATGCAGGGAAACGTCATCAGGTTCTCCAGGCTGCGCTTCACCACCGCCTGCTCCAGCCGGGTGATGAACGCCTCGCGGCTCTCGCCGGGGGTCGGCTTCAGCTTCGTCGGATCGGGCGCCATGATCGCCATCCAGCGGCCGATGAAATCGCCCGGCGACAGCGGCTTGCCGTCCCCGGTCAGCGCCTTGACGCCGCCGCACTGGGCGTGACCCATCACCACGATGTGCTTGACGCGCAGCACCTGCACCGCGAATTCCAGCGCCGCCGAGACGCCGTGGGCCTCGCCGTCCGGCGCGTAGGGCGGCACCAGATTGGCGACGTTGCGCACCACGAACAGTTCTCCCGGCCCGGCGTCGAAGATGGTTTCGGGCGCGACGCGCGAGTCGCAGCAGCCGATCACCATGATTTCCGGCGACTGGCCGTGAACGGATAATTCGCGATAGCGCGATTGTTCGGCGGGGAGACGATGGGTTGCGAATTCGCGGTATCCCGCGATCAGATGTTTCGGGAACGTCAGCATGGGCGTGGCCTGATGATGGATGATGGCTTCATCAACCATAGCGATCCCATCGGAACAAGGCTTTCTCTCGGCGGCGCGCGGTGTTAGGGCTATGGTTTCCTCGCCGCGCGACGATCTCCCGGCCGCAATCAACTCCCGCGAATCATTGAGGAACTGCACCATGACCCGCCCCCGCCGCAGCCTGCTGTTCATGCCGGGTTCCAACGCGCGGGCGCTGGAGAAGGCGCGCACGCTGCCGGCCGACGGCCTGATCCTCGACCTTGAGGATGCGGTCGCGCCCGACGCCAAATCGCTGGCGCGCGACCAGATCGCACGGGCGGTCGCCGCGCGCGGGTTCGGCAGGCGGGAGGTGCTGATCCGCATCAACAGCCTCGACTCGCCGTGGTGGCTCGACGATCTCAACATGGCGGCGGCGGCGCGGCCGGACGGCATTCTGGTGCCAAAGGTCTCCACCGTGGAGGATCTCAAGCTGGTGGCCGACCGGCTCACCGAGGCCAACGCCGATCCCGCGATCAAGGTGTGGGCGATGATCGAGACCGCGCGCGCCATTCTCAACGCCGAACCCCTCGCCGCGCAGGCGCGGGACCCGGCCATGCGGCTCGCCGGCTTCGTATTCGGCCCCAACGACATCGCCCGCGAGACCCGCATCCGCATGGTGCCGGGCCGCGCCACCATGCTGCCGATCATCACCCATTGCGTGCTGGCGGCCCACGCCCACGGCCTCGACATGCTCGACGGCCCCTATGGCGACATCGGCAATCTCGACGGCCTGCGGCAGGAATGCGCGCAGAGCGTCGATCTCGGCTTTGACGGCAAGACCCTGATCCATCCGAGCCACCTCGCGCCCTGCAACGCCGCCTTCACGCCGCCGGCGGATGAGGTGGCCAACGCCCGCAAGATCGTCGCCGCCTTCGACCTGCCGGAGAACGCCTCGCGCGGCGCGATCCAGCTCGACGGCCGCATGGTGGAGCGGCTCCACGCCGAGATCGCCCGCCGCACCCTCGCCATCTCGGACGCCATCGCCGCGCTGGAACAGGGTTGACATGAACCTGCGTCGTGTCCCGGGCGCGACGCAGCGTGCCAAAAGCGCGTCCACGCGCGACTTCGACGCGCTTTGGCTTCGCAGAACCGGGACTGTCGCAAACACTGTGACCGGAACGGCCCCGGCTCTGCGGAGCGGCATTTCATGCCGCGCCGCGTCCGGGGCACGGAGCCATTTTCAACAGCACGCGCACAAAGCGAACCTGCTTGAACAGCAAATTCAGTGGCCGAACAGTTCAACCCGGTTTCGTCATCACTGAAATCGTGCTACCCGGCGGGCTTAATTCCCCAGGAACCCCGCCATGTCCGACACTCCGCGCCGCGTGACCCGCGCTCTGCTTTCCGTTTCCGATAAAACCGGCCTGATCGACTTCGCTCACGCGCTCGCCGCCCAGGGCGTCGAACTGGTTTCGACCGGCGGCACCGCCAAGGCGATCGCCGCGGCCGGGCTCAAGGTGCGCGATGTCTCCGACCTCACCGGCTTTCCGGAGATGATGGACGGCCGGGTCAAGACGCTGCACCCGAAGGTGCATGGCGGCCTGCTCGCGATCCGCGACAACGCCGAACACGCCAAGGCGATGACAGATCACGGCATTGCGCCGATCGATCTGCTCGTCGTCAATCTCTATCCGTTCGAGGCGACGGTCGATAGGGGCGCGCCTTACGACGACTGCATCGAGAACATCGACATCGGCGGCCCGGCGATGATCCGCGCCGCCGCCAAGAACCACGGCGACGTCGCGGTGGTGGTCGAGCCGGAGGACTATCAGGCGGTGCTCGACGAACTCGCCGTGCATAAAGGCGCGACCACGCTCACGCTGCGCCGCCGCCTCGCCGCCAAAGCCTATGCGCGCACCGCCGCCTACGACGCCGCGATCTCCAACTGGTTCGCGCTTCAGAACAAGACCGAAGCGCCGGACTACCGCGCCTTCGGCGGCCGGCTGGTGCAATCACTGCGCTACGGCGAGAACCCGCACCAGACCGCCGCGTTCTACCGCACGCCGGACCGCCGCTTCGGCGTCGCCACCGCGCGGCAGGTGCAGGGCAAGGAACTGTCCTACAACAATATCAACGACACCGACGCCGCTTACGAATGCGTCGCCGAGTTCGATGCCAGGCGCACCGCCGCCGTCGCCATCATCAAGCACGCCAACCCGTGCGGGGTGGCGGAAGGCGTCGATCTGGTCTCTGCCTACCGCAAGGCGCTGGCCTGCGATTCCACCTCCGCGTTCGGCGGCATCGTCGCGCTCAACCGCACGCTCGACGCCGAGGCCGCGCGCGCCATCACCGAGATTTTCACCGAGGTCATCATCGCCCCCGACGCCACCGACGAGGCCATCGCCATCGTCGCCATGAAGAAGAACCTGCGCCTGCTGCTGGCCGGCGGCCTGCCCGATCCGCGCGCGGCGGGCCTCACCGCGAAAACCGTGGCCGGCGGCTTGCTGGTGCAGAGCCGCGACAACGCGGTGGTCGATGACATGACGCTGAAGGTCGTCACCAGCCGCGCGCCGACCGAGGCCGAATTGCGCGACCTTCGCTTCGCCTTCCGCGTCGCCAAGCACGTCAAGTCCAACACCATCATCTATGCCAGGGACCTCGCCACCGTCGGCATCGGCGCCGGCCAGATGAGCCGGGTCGATTCCGCCCGTATCGCCGCGCGCAAGGCGCAGGACGCCGCGCGCGAACTGAAGCTGACCGAGCCGATGACGCGCGGATCGGTCGTCGCCTCCGACGCCTTCTTCCCGTTCGCCGACGGGATGCTGGCCTGCATCGAGGCCGGCGCGACCGCGGTGATCCAGCCCGGCGGCTCGGTGCGCGACGACGAGGTCATCAAGGCCGCCGACGACAACAACATCGCCATGGTGCTGACCGGCACGCGCCATTTCCGGCATTAAAAGTGTTGGAGCAGAAACGAGACGTCATCGTCCGCGAAGGCGGACGATCCAGTACTCGCTGACGTTTGCGGTTACTGGATCACCCGCCTGCGCGGGTGATGACGCCAGAATGCGCGGCATCGGATCGTCTTTAGCTATGTCGCCCGCACCCGCGCCAGCAGCGCGAGCCCCAGCAGGAACAGCGCCACGATGACGCCCATGCCGGCCTTCTGGCTGGCGGTGGCGGCGGTGACGATGCCGATCAGGAGCGGGCCGACGAACGACGTCACCTTCCCGGTCAGCGCGAACAGGCCGAAATACTGGGTGATACGCGCGGGCGGCGCCATGCGGATCAAGAGCGAGCGCGACGCCGCCTGCAACGGCGCGCCCACCATGCCGATCAGGGCGCCGAGCACGAGATACGCCTTCTCGGCGGGGGAAGCGAACAGCGCGCCGCCGGGTTCGGGCGGGCTCACCGCAACGAACAGGATCGACTCGCGATCGACCAGCAGGATGGCGAGGCTCGATAGCAGCAGGACGGTCAGCGCGCCCGCGATCACCCGTTTCGATCCCAGCCGGTCGTCGAGCTTGCCCCCTAACCAGGCGCCGAGCGCGCCCGCCAGCGCCAGCAGGATGCCGAAGGTGCCCATCTCGATGGTGCGCCAACCGAAGGTGCCGGCCGCATAGATGCCGCCGAACGCGAACAGCGAGATCAGCCCGTCGGTGTAGATCATGTTGGCGAGCAGGAACAGCGCCATGGATTTCCGCCGCGGCAGGTCGCGCAGCGTCTGCCGCAATTCGCGCAGGCCCTCGCGCACCGCGCCGCGCAGCGACCGCCGTGACGGGAAGTCCGGCGTCAGCAGGAACATCGGCAGCGCGAACACCACGAACCACAGCCCGGTAAGCGGGCCGGTGGCGCGATCGCCCTCATGCATCGCCGGATCGAGCCCGAACAGCGGCGCGAGTCCGAACAGCGTGCGCCCGCTCTCCGGGCTCGCGGCGAGGAAGCCCAGCACCAGCGCAAGGCTGAGAATGCCGCCGATGTAGCCGGTGGCCCAGCCGGTGCCGGACAACCGGCCGATCTTGTCCGGCGGCACCAGCGACGGCATCATCGCGTTGTTGAACACGGTGGCGAACTCGACGCCGACGGTGGCGATCGCATAGGCGATCAGCACCGGCACGATCGCTGAAGGGTCCCCCGGCCGGCCGACCCACATCAGCGCCGAGCCCAGCACCAGAAGCGCGCCGAACGCGGCGATCCACGGCTTGCGGCGGCCGCTGGCGTCCGCCACCGCGCCCAGCACCGGCGACATCAACGCGATCAGCAAGCCGGCGGCGGCGGTAGCGAAGCCCCACAGCGACTGTCCTTCCGCCGGCGTCGGCGCGACGAACGTCGCGAAGTACGGCGCGAACACGAAGGTGGTGATGAGCGTGAAATAAGGCTGCGCCGCCCAGTCGAAGAAGATCCAGGCGACGACCGCCGAGCGCGGCGGATAGGCTGCGGGCAGGTCCGCGCCGGCGGTGGCCGTTATCGACATCGGGGATTCCCTTTGCGAATCAGCGTCTGCTTTAGAGCGTTTTCAAGCGAAACGGAATCCGATTCGCGTGAAGAAAACGCGTCAAATCCAGAATCGGGAGTCTTTCACTGTTTCCACGAAACAGTGAAAGACTCCCGTGGTGCGCATCGCCTGCCCTATAACACGGCCGCCGCGCCGGATCGGGCGCCGATCGATGAACGGAACTCACAAATCGTTGCGGCCCCGCCGACCAAGCGCCCGAGAGCCTACCAAGAAACGAGGCGTCATCGTCCGCGAAGGCGGACGATCCAGTAATCGATGTGAGTACGTGGGAAATTTGACCTAACATGGAGTAATGGATGCTCCGCCGGAGCCTGTCATCGGGCCGGCGAAGCCGGACCCGTTGGCGGAGCATGACGGCTTTCATGTTGCACATTCACCCAAAGAAGCGATTGTCCGGTCGTGCCCTGAGGAATCCCCGATGACGCTTCCCCCTCTCAGCCGGCGCGCGCTGCTTGGCGGGCTTGCCGCGACGCTCGCGCCCGGCGTCGCTTTGGCGCGGGATTCGCGGCGCGGCGACGACATGCCGCTCGCGGACGCGGCCCGGCCCGTCATGGCGACGCACGGCATGGTGGTGGCGCAGGAGAGGCTCGCCGCGCGAGTCGGCCGCGACGTGCTGGCGCGCGGCGGCAACGCGGTCGATGCCGCCGTCGCCACCGGCTTCGCCATGGCGGTGACCTATCCGCGCGCCGGCAACATCGGCGGCGGCGGCTTCATGCTGATCCATCTCGCGGACGGCCGCGATATCGCCATCGACTATCGCGAAACCGCGCCCGCCGCCGCGACGCGCGACATGTTCCTCGACGCGGACGGCAAGCCGGATCCTGCGAAATCGCGCAATTCGGCGCTCGGCATCGGCGTGCCCGGCACCGTCGCGGGATTGACGCTGGCGCTGGAGCGATACGGCTCCGGCCGCTTCACCCTGGCGCAACTGGTGCAACCGGCGATCCGGCTCGCGCGCGACGGCATCACCGTTGCCGACGACACCGCCGACACCCTGCCGCAATGGCACGCCCGGCTGGCGCGCTGGCCGGCGAGCGCGACAATCTTTTCCCGCGCCGACGGCTCGCCGCTGCGCGAGGGCGACCGGCTGGTGCAGCGCGACCTCGCCGCGACGCTGGAAGCGATCGCCACCGAGGGCGCGCGCGGCTTCTATCACGGCGCGGTGGCCGACAAGCTCGCGCAAGGCATCGCCGCGGCCGGCGGCCTCATCACCCGCGACGATCTCGAACAATATCGCGCCGTGATCCGCGAGCCGATGCGCGGCAGCTATCGCGGCCACGATATCGTCGCCATGCCGCTGCCGTCGTCGGGCGGCGTGGTGCTGCTGGAGACGCTGAACATCCTCGAAGGCTTCGCGCTCCGCGACTTCAAACAGGGTTCGGCCGACTCGCTGCATCTCTTGATCGAGGCGATGAAGCGCGCCTATGCCGACCGCGCCCGCTTCCTCGGCGATCCGGCCTTCGTCGATGCGCCGATCACGCGCTTGACCTCGAAGGACTACGCCGCGCGCCAGCGCGCCACCATCGCGCTTGATCGCGCCACGCCGTGGGGCGACATGCTGCCGCTCACGCCGCCGCGCGAGGGCGACAACACCACGCATTTCTCGATTGCCGACAGCCACGGCAATGCCGTCAGCAACACCTATACGCTCAACTTCAGCTATGGCGTCGGGCTGGTGGCCGAGGGCACCGGCGTGCTGCTCAACAACGAACTCGACGACTTCACCGCCGCGCCGGGCGCATCGAACGCCTACGGGCTGGTCGGCTTCGCGGCCAACCTGCCCGGCCCCGGCAAGCGGCCGCTGTCGTCGATGTCGCCGACCATCGTGCTCAGGGACGGCCGGCCGGTGCTGGTGACCGGCTCGCCCGGCGGCAGCCGCATCATCTCGACGGTGCTGCAAGTCATCGTCAACGTGCTCGACTACGGTATGGACGTCGCCGCCGCCGTCGATGCGCCGCGCCTGCACCATCAATGGCTGCCGGACGAGGTGCGCGCCGAGCGCGGCTTCCCGCCGGACGTGATCGAGGGATTGAAGGCGAAAGGCCATCGCGTCGTCGTGCCGATGGGCCAGACCTCCGCCAACTCCATCGCGATCACCGCAAGCGCCATCGCAGGCCGGCCCGACCCGCGCACCCGTGGCGCGGCGGCGGCGGGGTATTGATCGCCATGCGCTCCGTCGACTGACTACGCCTGCCCCAGCGTATACGGCCCGCCCTTCTCCAGCGCGCGCCGATAGGCCGGCCGCGCGTGGATCCGTTCGAGAAACGCCATCGCCTTCGGGTGATGGGCGGAGAGACCGGCGCGCGACGCCGCCGCTTCCAGCGGAAAGCTCATCTGGATATCGGCGGCGGTGAAGTCATTGCCGGCGAACCATTCGCTCTTGTTCAGTTCGGTTTCCCAGAACGCCATGTGCTGCTTGAGCTGCGGATCGACCAGCGTCGCCAGCGCCTGCCCGGCGATCTTCTTCACCAGCGGCCGCAGCAGCAGCGGCGCGCGGCGCGGCATCAGCGAGAAGATCAGCTTCATCGCCAGCGGCGGCATCGCCGAGCCTTCGGCATAATGCAGCCAGTAGGTATAGCGCAGCCGCTCCGGCGTGTTCGGCGGCGGGATCAGGCGCCCCTCGCCGTAATTCCCGATAATGTATTCGATGATCGCCCCGGACTCCGCGATGGTGTTGCCGCCGTCGGTGACCACCGGCGACTTGCCGAGCGGATGGATCACCGCCAGTTCGCGCGGCGCCTGCATGGTCGGCAGCCGCTGATAGCGCACGATCTCGTAAGGAACGCCGAGTTCTTCGAGCAGCCACAGCACGCGCTGCGAGCGGGAATTGTTGAGATGATGCACGGTCAGCATGGAGACTTCCACGGGCGGCCGGGATGGCGGCGTCTGAGAGGACGAAATCAGGCAGCGATTTCAGCATCTTTGCAACCGCAAATATTTATCCGGGTAATATTGACGGACTATTTTTGCCCGGATAAAAAGCAACAACACTCCCCTGGACTCCCGGCCATGAGCGATCCCGCCCGTTTCACAGTCTTCGAGAACGACCACCGGGTCGCCACCGGGCCATTGGCGGAAGTGGCGCTGGTGGTCAAATGGATGGCCGATCGGCCGGGCGCGACCTCGATTCTGGTGTTCGACGACGCCACCGGCCGCCCCATCGATCTCGACTTGCGCGGCAGCGATGCCGAGGTGGTCGCGCGCCTGCGCCGGCCCGCGACCGCGGCGGCTCCCGCCGCCGATCCGACGCCGCCGCGCGGCCGCGGGCGGCCGAAGCTCGGCGTCGTCGCCCGCGAGGTCACGCTGCTGCCGCGCCATTGGGACTGGCTCGCCGCGCAACCGGGCGGCGCCTCGGTGGCGCTGCGCAAGCTGGTCGAGGAGGCGCGCCGCCGCAACGCCGACCGCGATCGCGCCCGCACCGCGCGCGATGCCGCCTATCACTTCATGTCGACGATGGCCGGCAACCTGCCCGGCTTCGAGGAGGCGGCGCGCGCGCTGTTCGCCGCCGACCGCCATCGATTCGCCGAACTCATCGCGTCATGGCCGCCGGACATTCGCGACCATATCATGAAACTCGCGTTCAGCGACGTCGCCGGCTGAGCCGCCCGCAAGGATCATCATGCCCCCCGTGGTTCCTCTGTGGAGGACGTATATCGTCTTCCTGCTGCCGATGATGCTGAGCAACATCCTGCAAGCGTTGTTCGGCACCATCAACAGCATCTATCTCGGCCAGATGATCGGCGTCGACGCGCTGGCGGCGGTGGCCGGATTCTTCCCGGTGATGTTCTTCTTCATCGCCTTCATCATCGGCCTCGGCGCCGGGTCGTCGGTGCTGATCGGCCAGGCGTGGGGCGCGCGCGAGCCGGAACGGGTGAAGGAGGTCGCCGGCACCACGCTGACGCTGGCGCTGCTCGGCGGCGTGGCCATCGCCGTGTTCGGCGGCATCTTCACCCGCGACCTCCTGATCGCGCTTTCGACCCCCGCCAACGTGCTCGACGCCGCCACCGCCTATGCCCGCATCATGATGATCGCGATGCCGGCGACGTTCGCCTTCCTGCTGCTGACCTCGATGATGCGCGGCGTCGGCGACACCGTGACGCCGCTGTTCGCGCTCGCCTTCTCGACCGCCATCGGCCTGGTGGTGACGCCGGCGCTGATCCGCGGCTGGCTCGGGCTGCCGCAACTCGGCGTCGCCAGCGCCGCCTGCGCCTCGGCCATCGCCTCCGTCGTCACGCTGTTGTGGCTCGCCGTCTACATGCGGCGAAAGAACCACGCGCTGGCGCCGGACCGGGCGCTCCTGCGCGGCATGATCCCCGACTTCACGCTGCTGCGCAAAGTGCTGCGCATCGGCCTGCCGACGGCGGTGCAGCTCGTGGTGATGTCGCTGGCCGAACTGGTGCTGCTCGGCATCGTCAACGGCTTCGGCTCCGACGCCACGGCCGCCTATGGCGCGCTCAATCAGGTGCTGGCCTATGTGCAGTTTCCGGCGATCTCGATCGCCATCACCGCCTCGATCTTCGCCGCGCAGGCGATCGGCGGCGGCCATACCGACCGCCTCGGCGCCATCGTCAAGACCGGCCTGTGGCTCAATCTGTGGATGACCGGCGCGCTGGTGATCCTCGGCTATCTGCTGTCGCGGCTCATCATCGGGCTGTTCATCATCGACGAGAGCGTGCTCGAACTGGCGCAGCACGCGCTGCACATCGTGCTGTGGAGCACGGTGCCGTTCGGCATGGCCGGCGTGTTCTCGGCGACGATGCGCGCCAGCGGCACGGTGGTCGTGCCCACGCTGCTGTCGATCGTGGCGATCGTGGCCATCGAGGTGCCGGTGGCCGTCGTGGCCAGCCGCCTCATCGGCCTCAGCGGCGTGTGGATGGCTTATCCGGCGGCGTTCTGCGCCATGCTGCTGTTGCAGGTGACGTTCTATCGGCTGGTATGGCGCAAGCTGAAGATCGAGCGGCTGATCTGACGCCGCCGCACTATCTTATATGATGTACATCATAAAAAGAGGTGGACGCGGCCGCGCGGCTGCGCCAAACTCCTCGCGTGTCGTCCGAGGAGAGCCCCATGAGCCAGCCGCCCCGCCCGCAGTTCCTGTTCGATTTCGGCAGCCCCAACGCCTATCTCAGCCACCGCGCCATTCCGGCCATCGAAAAGCGCATCGGCGTCACGTTCGACTATGTGCCGATCCTGCTCGGCGGCATCTTCAAGGCCACCAACAACAAATCGCCGGCCGAGACGCTGGCCGGCATCAAGAACAAGCGCGAGTTCATGGAGCTTGAGACGCAGCGCTTCCTGCGCCGCTTCAACGTCAGGCCCTACGTCTGGAATCCGCATTTCCCGATCAACACCCTGATGCTGATGCGCGGCGCGATCGCGGCGCAGGCGGAAGGCGTGTTCGCAGATTATGTCGAGGCCGCGTTCCATCACATGTGGGAGGAGCCGAAGAAAATGGACGATCCCGAGGTGCTGGCGAAGGCGCTCGCCGCGTCCGGGCTCGACGCCGCAAAGCTGTTCGCCCGTGCGCAGGAGCCGGAGATCAAGAACAAGTTGCTGGAGAACACGCAAAGCGCCGTGGCGCGCGGCGCGTTCGGCTCGCCGACGTTTTTCGTCGGCGACGAGATGTTCTTCGGCAAGGAGCAGTTGCGCGAGGTCGAGGAATTTTTCGCGGGGAGGTGACGCCCTAGCTGTCGTCCCCGCGAAGGCGGGGACCCATACGCCGCAGCGGTTCGGCTCCATCACCTGACGGCAAGGTCCTTCTATAACAACCAGTGCCAGTGGTTATGGGTCCTCGCCTGCGCGAGGACGACGCCGGGATTGTTTGATCCTACCCGCTACATTTTGAGTCAGACTCTCAGAATGACGCATCCCCAGACCGGAGGAATATCATGCCAAAGCGTAACGCAACCGTCGCGGTGATCGGGGCCGGCGACTATATCGGCGCAGAGATCGCGAAGAAGTTCGCCGCCGAAGGCTTCACCGTGTTCGCCGGCCGCCGTAACGGCGACAAGCTCGCGCCGCTGGTCAACGAGATCGAGGCCGCGGGCGGCGCGATCGTCGCGCGCTCGCTCGACGCCCGCAAGGAAGACGAGGTGGCCGCCTTCCTCAACGCCGCCGACGCCCACGCGCCGCTGGACGTGACCATCTTCAACGTCGGCGCCAACGTCAATTTCCCGATCCTGGAAACCACCGACCGGGTATTCCGCAAGGTGTGGGAGATGGCGTGCTGGGCCGGCTTCCTCGCCGGGCGCGAGTCGGCGCGGCTGATGCTGCCGCGCGGGCGCGGCAACATCTTCTTCACCGGCGCGACCGCGAGCCTGCGCGGCGGCTCCGGCTTTGCCGCATTCGCCAGCGCCAAGTTCGGCCTGCGCGCGGTGGCGCAGGCGATGGCGCGCGAACTGGGGCCGAAGCGGATTCACGTCGCCCATCTCATCATCGACGCCGGCGTCGATACCGCCTGGGTGCGCGAGCGCCGCGAACAGCTTTTCGGCAAGGACGCGCTCGACAATCCCGACCTGCTGATGCCGCCGGCGTCGGTGGCGAACGCCTACTGGCAGCTTTACCAGCAGCCGGAAAGCGCCTGGACGTTCGAGATGGAAATCCGCCCGTTCGGCGAAAAGTGGTAGCGACAGCGGAGCGAATGGGGAGTAGCGAATAGATGCGCTCCATTTGCTACGTCTCATCCGTACTCGCTCACACTGGGAGAAACCCATGCGCATTCTGGTCCTCGGCGCTGGCGCGATCGGCGGCTATTTCGGCGGGCGGCTGTTGCAATCCGGCGCCGACGTGACCTTTCTGGTGCGCCCGCGCCGCGCCGAGGAACTGGCGCGCGACGGCCTCGTCATCAACAGCCCGCACGGCGACGTCACGCTGCCGAAGCCGCCGACGGTACTGGCGCGGGACCTGAAACAATCCTTCGACCTCGTTCTCCTGACCTGCAAGGCGTTCGACCTCGACGATGCGATCGCCTCGTTCGCGCCGGCGGTGGGGCCGCAGACCGCGATCATGCCGATGCTGAACGGAATGCGGCACCTCGACGTGCTCGACGCCCGCTTCGGCGCGGCGCGCGTGCTGGGCGGGCAGTGCTCCATCGCCGCGACGCTGAACGCGCAGCGGCATGTGGTGCAGCTCGCGCCGATGCAGTTGCTCGGCTTCGGCGAGCGCGACGGCACGATGTCGGCGCGGGTGCGCGAGGCAGACGCCATTTTCCAGCGCGGCGATTTCGGCGGCAAGGCCAGCGAAACCATCATGCAGGACATGTGGGAGAAGTGGACGATGCTGGCGACGCTCGCCTGCGCCACCTGCCTGATGCGCGGACCGGTCGGGAAAATCCTCGAAGCGCCGGGCGGCCGCGACTACATCCTCGGCGTCCGCGACGAGATCGGCGCCATCGCCGCCGCCGCCGGCCACCCGCCGCGCGCACCGTTCCTCGAACGCGCCACGGCGATGCTGACCGCCGAGGGCTCGCCCCTTACCGCCTCGATGTTCCGCGACATCGCCGCCGGACTGCCGATCGAGGCCGATCACATCGTCGGCGATCTGGTCGCGCGCGCGGACGCCGCGAAGGTCGCCGTGCCGCGCCTGCGCGTCGCCTATACGCATCTGAAGACCTACGAGGCGCAGCGGGGATGACGCCGATGCTGAGGGACTGGTCGGAGATGGGGCGTCATCGTCCGCGAAGGCGGACGATCCAGTAATCCGTGGCGATTGCGAAAGAGTTGATACACTGGAGAATACTGGATACTCCGCCTTCGCGGAGTATGACGGTTTTCGTGTTGCACCTCTGTGCAACACGATTTCCCGCTCAGACTTTCAGGGAAAAGGTGCCCCTTCTCACATCCGCGACAGGTAGTGCGCCAGCGCGGTAATTTCCTCGTCGTTCAACGGATAGGCGACATCGGCCATCGCCGCCCCGCCGCCGCCGGAGCGGGTGCCCGCCTTGTAGTCGCGGAGCGCCTTGGCGAGGTAATCCTCGCGCTGGCCGGCCAGGCGCGCCACCGCCTTGGTGCCGGCATAGCTGTCGGTGTGGCACGAGGCGCAGCGCCGGCCCTTCGCCGCCATCTCGCCTTTCCGCGACAGGTCGGGGTTGTCGTCGGCCGCGCCTTGCGGCGGCGGCAGCGCGGCGAAGTAGGCGCCGAGATTGCGGATGTCGTTGTTATCGAGTTGCTCGGCCACCGGGCTCATGAGGTCGCTCTTGCGCGCGCCGCCGCGGAAGAACACCAGTTGCCACTGGATGAACTGATCGGGCTGGCCCGCCAGCGACGGCGTATCGGCGATCTGCGAGACGCCGTTTTCACCGTGACAGGCGGCGCACAGCGAATCCGCTTTCGCCTTGCCAGCGGCGGCATCGGCGGCGTGCGCGGAGACGCTGCCAAGCAGCAACGACAGCACGACGGCGACGGCAACGCGCATGGCGGGTCCCTGAGAGTCTGATCGGAAAAGCGGCGTCATCGTTCGCGAAGGCGGACGATCCAGTATTCCGTGCAGGGTTAAGGGAAACTGGATTCCACACGGAATGCCGGTCCAAAGCCGCGACAGAAAAAATCCGTTCCTACTTCTCCGCCTGCGCCTTGTCGTAGCTGATGCGGTAGATCGCGCCGCCCCAGTCGTCCGCGACAAGGATCGAGCCATCCTTGGCCTGAATGATGTCAGCGGGCCGGCCGAGATAGGTCTGCTCGCCCTCGATCCAGCCGGACGCGAACACCTCCGTCTTCGGGTTCTTGCCGTCGGGGCCGACGATCACCCGCGTGATCCGCGCGCCCTGATACTGGTGCCGGTTCCACGAGCCATGCTCGGCGATCAGGATGTTGTTCTTGTACTCGGCCGGAAACTGGCTGCCGGTATAGAACTTCATGCCCAGCGGCGCGACGTGACTGCCGAGCTTCACCACCGGCGGCGTGAACTCCGAGCACTTGTGCCCCATGGCGAATTTCGGATCGGGAATGTCGCCCTGATGGCAATACGGATAGCCGAAATGCTCGCCGAGCTTCGAGATCATGTTGAGCTTGTCCGACGGTGAATCGTCGCCCAGCCAGTCGCGCGCGTTCTCGGTGAACCAGTATTTGCCGGTGCGCGGATCGACGTCGCCGCCGACGCTGTTGCGCACGCCGAGCGCGACGATTTCGGCATTGCCGGTCTTCGGATCGACGCGGCGGATCTGCGAGGTCGAGGTCGGCGGGATGCCGATGTTGAAGGGCGGGCCGACCGGGATATAGAACCAGCCGTCCTTGTCCACCGCGATGTATTTCCAGCCGTGCGCGGCGTAGGGCGGCAGGTCGTCATAGACCACCTTCGGCTCCGGCATCTTGTCGAGATTGGCCTCCGGATTGTCGTAGCGCATGATCTTGTTGATATCGACAACGTAGAGCGCGCCGTTGAGATAGGCGAGCCCGGTCGGCATCTTGAGGCCCTTGATGATGGTCTTGACCTCCTTCCTGTCGCCCTTGTCGGTGATCGCATAAACGTTGCCGAGCCCGAACGAGCCGACGAACAGCGTGCCGTTGTCGCCCCATGCCATCTGCCGCGCCGCCAGCACGCCCGACGCATAGACCTCGATCTTGAAACCCTTCGGCAGCTTGATCTTCTTCACCGTCTCGGCCAGCTCGGCGTCGGACATCCCGGTCGGCGGCCCGGACGGCGGCGCGAGGCCCTTCTGCGCTTCGGTCTCGTCGCCGAGGAACCAGTCGTCCGGCGGGTGCAGCCAGAAATCCTTGGTGCCGGACTGATAGCTTTTCAAACCGTCGGCGGCCGCGGCCTGCGGCACGCCACCGAGCGACAGAACCGTCGCCAACGCCAGAACGGATCCCGCGATTATCGTTTTCATCGTATCCTCCCTGCGCCCCCCTGTCCCTGCATGAATGTCCCTGCATGAACGCGCGGCGGCCGGTCTTCGTTCTGATACGACCGCCAAACGATCCTTGCGAACGACAACACTTGCAAACAATACTTGGCGCGATTTGAAAGACCTTGGGGCGCTCCGCGAAAGCCGTCCGGTTTCCGGCGCCCGAGCCCCGGACGCTATCACATTTTTCGCAAGCCATGGATCTGCGTCCGGCGCGGTGCTGGCAGAACGAAACGGCTGGCGCGGGCGATCCCCGGCACGGGCCAAGGCACCCGCCGCCCCGGCTGTTATCCGCCGCCGCCCTCAACGCCGCCGATGCCGGCAGGCAGTCCGTCCGCGCTCTATCGGCCGCAATTCGCGAACGCGGCGTCATATTGCCCGGCGAGGTCTTCGACGAGATCGGCGACGCCGGCGACCCTGCGCACGCCCGAGACGGAGTGCCCCGCGCTCCAGACATCGGTCCAGCGCCGCAGCCCCGCTTCGGCATTGTCGCCGCTGAACTGCTCCCTGGCGCGCGCCTCCGACACCGCCTCGTCCAGATTGAACGGATCGAGGCCGGCGGCGAGGATCGAGGGCCGCAACATGCTGGCGTCGAGCCCGGTGAAAGCCTTTGTCAGCATCACATCGTCAAGCGTGCTCTCGACCAGCATCCGGCGATAGGCATCGCTCGCCATGCTCTCGCGCGTGGCGATGAAGCCCGTACCCATATAAGCGAGGTCGCAGCCCAGCAGGCGCGCCGCCGCCAGCGAGACTCCGTCGGTGATGCCGCCCGCAAGCACGATCGGGCCGTCGAACATGGCGCGGACGGCGCGCACGAATGCGAACGGATTGGCCCAGCCGGTCTGCCCGCCGGCGCCCGCGGTCAGCAGGATGAGGCCGTCGGCGCCGGCCTCGATCGCTTTCTCGGCATGGCGCAGCGACGCGATGTCGGCGAACACCAGACAGCCGACGTCATGCAGCGGCTCAACCACCGCGGCCGGCGATCCGACGCTGGTGATCACCAGTTCGACCTTGTGACGTACGAGACAGCCGAGATCGTCCTTGAAACGCGGCTGGCGGATGATGAGGTTCGGACAATGCGGCGCCGCCGGCCGGTCGAGGCTCGCGACGTTACGCGCGATCTGGCGCAGCCAGGCGTCGAGTTCTTCGACGGAGCGCGCGTTCGCGGTCGGAAACGCGCCGATCACACCGGCGCGGCACGCCGCCGTCACCAGATCGACGCCCGAGACGCGCAGCATCGGCGCGGCGATCAGGGGCAGGCGCAGACGGCCTTCGAAGTGCTTCGGCAACCGGCCGATCGTCACGGAGGGAGCGGATTTCATGTGTCGTCACGCGGGCAGAAAGAGAAATTTTCGCGAACCCGTCGAGGTCCCCGGCGGCTGAGCGATGGCGTCCCGGAAGGGAGTCGAACCCCTGACCCCAGGTTTAGGAAACCTGTGCTCTATCCAGCTGAGCTACCGGGACCCCGGCCTCCGCGGCAAGGCGCGCGGAGATCGCCGCACTCCATAACAGAAGGGCCGCCGGTTCGCCAGCCGCCAGAAACCCGCTTGTGAACCGTCCGCGATCCGCGACGCCTTGAGGGCGCGGCGTCAATCGGTTAATCGGACCGTGACGCCATTTCCGTTCCGCCAACCGCGCAGCAATCCGCCATGAAGTTTGCCATCCCCCTCACGGTTGCATGTCTGACGGCGACATCGGCGCTCGCCGGCGACGCCCGCTTCCTCGCCAGTCTCGGCAAGCTCGATCCCGACACCCGGCTCGAACAGGTCTGCGACCTCTACGCGATGAAGCAGATCTCGCGCGACGCCAACCCCTACCATCCCGACCGCGCCAAGACCGACGTGATCTCCCATCCGCGCCATGCCGGCGCCACCGTGACCGGCAAGGGCGGCGCGTTCCGCAGTGGCGGGCGCTGGTATCAATTCTCGTTCACCTGCACCGGCTCGCCCGACCGCATGAAGGTGATTTCCTTCAGCTACAAGCTCGGCACGGAAATCCCCGAATCGAAATGGGCGAGCTACGGCTTGTGGCGCTGAGCGCGGATGTCCTGCGGCGCAAGGCCCGGCGAGCCCTTGCCGGCGTGCTCGGCGGCCTTCACCAGATCGACGATTCGCCGTGTCAGCGGCACGTCGAGCCCGTGCCGCTCGGCCAGCGTGACGATCACGCCTTGCAGGGAATCGATCTCGGTTCTGCGGCCGTGCCGCAAATCGTCCCACATCGATGAACGCGCATTGGCGTCGATCTTCATCATCCGCCGCGCCAGCACCTGAAACAGCGCATCCGGCAGCCGCAGCACATGCGGCGTGAGCGCGGGCGGCAGCGCGGCGGCGCCGACCGGCACGATATCCGCCGCCTTCATCGCCCGCAGCGCCTCGCGCATCTGGTCGGCCAGCAGCAGCCGCCACGGCCGCCGCGCCAGTTGCTCGCGCAGCGGCAGGCCGGACAGCGCATTGAGCTCGTTGTTCAGGTTGAACAGCAGCTTGCCCCATTGCAGGCCGGCGATGTCGGCGGTGCCGCGCACCGCGAGCCCCTCGACCGACAGCCGCGCCGCGGTGTCGTCCGGGTCCGCCTCGATGACGATGTCGCCGGACGTCGCGCGATGGTAGCGCCCCTCGCCGGTTGCGATCACGTTGAACGGCACCATGCCGCCGAGCACGCGACGGCCGGGCAGCCGCTCGCGCAGCACCGCGACGTTGCCGACGCCGTTCTGCAAGCTCACGACCACGGCGTCGGGCGGCGCATGACGGGCGATGTCGTCGGCGATCGCGGCGGTGTCGGCGCTTTTCACCGTCACCAGCACGATCGCAGCCTGTTCAAGGATCGCCGGGTCAGCCGACAGCATCAGCCGCTCCGCCGCGACGGAACGCGCCGTCCCCTCGACGCCGGTCACCCGCAAGCCATGGCGCGCGATCGCGGCGATGACGCGGGGCCGCCCCAAGAGGCCGACGCGGCGGCCCGCGCCCGCCAGCATCCCGCCGACGAAGCCGCCGACGCTGCCCGCTCCGGCGACGATGATCGGTCCGGTGGAACCCATTGGCCGCTTTCGCTGTTATCGTGCGTCCGTGCGCCTTCTCGATAGCAGGATGCTGGAGTCATTCCTATCCGCCCGCCACCGGGCGGCGCCGCGGATCGCCTTGTAACCGTCATGGCCGCTCACTATTGTTCGGCCGGGCCGGGTTTCGAATTCATGACAGGAGACGGATCGATGGGCTTGCTCGATATCCTCAACGGTATGCAGAACGGGCCGCGCGGCCCGAGCGATCCCGAGGCCAAGGAAGGCGGCGGCATGTCGCCGGCCACGATGGCGATTCTGGCGCTGCTCGCCTACAAGGCGATGAAACACCTCACCGGCGGCGGCCAGCCGCAGAGCGCGCCGGCGGATAACGCGCCGCCGCCCCAGCTTCCCTCCGGACGCACCACCGACGCCAGCCTGCCCGGCGGGCTCGGCAGCATTCTCGGCGGCGGAAACAGCAGCGGAGGCGGGCTTGGCGACCTGCTCAAGGGCGGACTCGGCGGCCTTCTCGCCGGCGGCGCGGCCGGCAGCATCCTGAGCGGCGGCCTCGGCGACCTGTTGAAGCAGTTTCAACAGAACGGCCATGGCGAAACCGCCGACTCGTGGGTGGCGTCCGGGCCGAACAAGCAGATCTCGCCCGACGACCTCGGCAAGGCGCTCGGCGCCGACCAGATCAACGCGCTGACCTCGCAGACCGGCATGGGGCGCGACGAGCTGCTGTCCGAACTGTCGCGCTATCTGCCGGAAGTGATCGACGAAGTGACCCCGAACGGCCGCCTGCCGAGCGAGACCGAACTGGCCGGCAAGTTCTGACCACCGCGCGCCGGCGGGGCGGGCTCACTCGCGCCGTCCGCCGGCACCGGCCCCCGGTTCGCAAACCCCATTGCGACATCCCACTCCCACATTCCTGTTATCGCTGCTGAAAGGACATTTCTTCCATGGGCGGGCTTATCTGGATCATTGTCGTCGGCTTCGTGGCCGGCATCATCGCGCGGCTGATATCGCCGGGCCCGAACAATCCGAGCGGCTTCATTCTGACCACGGTGCTGGGAATCGCGGGCGCGTTTCTCGCCACCTTCATCGGTCAGGCGATCGGGCACTACAGCCCCAACCAGGGCGCGGGCTTCATCACCGCCACCATCGGCGCACTGGTGGTGCTGTTCATCTGGAACCGGATCGTCACCCGCCGCGCCGCATCCGGGCCGGGGCCGGGCGGGCAGTAGCGCGCGCGGCAACCGCCGCCGGGCTTTGACGGATTAAATCGAGCTCTGGAGATGGAAGCCGGCGTCCACCCGCACCATCTCGCCGGTCATGTGGGACGACTGCGCTCCGGCGAGGAAGCACACCACGTTGGCGATATCCTCGGCGCTCGATGCGGCCTTCAGCGGCACCCTGGCCTCGATCATGTCGCGCACCTGCTTCGCGCCTGCGGCGCCGCGCCCCTTGGTGAACCACGGCGTATCGATATAGCCCGGACACACCGCGTTGACCCGGATCAGCGGCGCCAGCGCACGCGCCAGCGACAGCGTCATCGCGTTGAGGGCGCCCTTGCTGGCGACATAGGCGATCGACGATCCGACCCCGCTCAAGCCCGCGATCGACGACACGTTGACCACCGACGCCGCGCGGCCCGACGCCTTCGCGCCCGCCTCCAATAGCGCGCGCGCCGCGCGCACCATCTGATAGGGACCGATGGTGTTGGTGGCGTAGATGCGCTGAAAGTCCTCGGCCGACAGGCCGTCGAGCTTGTCGTGATCGACGTGCTTGGTGGTGCCGGCATTGTTGACCAGCACGTCGAGACGGCCCCACGGCGCGGCCGCCGCGACGATGCGCTTGCAATCCTCGTCCCGCGACACGTCGCCCTGCACCACCACCGCCTCGCCGCCGAGCGAACGGCACTGTTCGGCGGTCTTCTCCGCCCCGTCGCGATCCGAGGCGTAGTTGATGACCAGCCGCGCGCCATCTTTTGCCAGTATCGCCGCGGTGGCGGCTCCCAGACCCGACGCCGACCCGGTGATGATCGCGCACATGCCGTCCTTTGCCATTCGTCCGTCTTCCCTGCTGTGATGGGGCGCATTGCCGAAATGATCTTCACCTTATCGTGTGAGGCGCCGGAGACAAGCCGCGCGAAATCCACTTCGCGGAATAATCCGCCGCGCACGCGACGCCGGCGAAGCCGTCATGCCGACATCGCCGCTTGTCAGGGCGGTTGCTTTTCCGCATCATGACCTTGACCGATCGTGAGAGCGCCCGTGCCGGCTGTGCCGCGCCATTCAGAGTGCTATAGCGTTTTCAAGCGAAGTGGACGCCGGCCTACGCCGGCCATAGCCGGCTTCGGTCGGCGACGGCCGGTTCGCATCAAGAAAACGCGTCAAAACAAGAATCTGGAGCCCCGTTCCGATTCCATCGGAACGGAAATGGCTCCAACGTCAACGAGGAGCGCCGTGGCGGACGACGATAATATCGTAGCGGCGACCGCCGGGCGCATCTTCGCCGATCTGGCGGATGCGCAGACCATCATCCACAGCAAGGACGACGGCTGGAAAGCGCCGCTGTGGCGCGCGCTCACCGAGGCCGGATTGCCGCTGGCGTGGGTGCCGGAAGCCTGCGGCGGCGCGGGCGCGAGCCTGGCCGACGGCTTCGCGGTGCTCAACGCCGCAGGCCGCGCCGGCCTGTCGGTGCCGCTGGCCGAAACCATGCTGGCGGGCTGGCTGCTGGCGCAGGCCGGTATCGCCGCGCCGCCGGATGCCATGACCGTCGCGCCCGCGCAACCGAAAGACCGCGTCGCGCAAAACGCCGACGGCACCTTGTCCGGCACCGCGCGCGGCGTGCCGTTCGCGTGCGAGGCGAAGCACATCGCCGTGGTCGCGACCGGCGCGGGCACAGGCAGTGCATCCATCGCGCTGGTCGACGCCTCGGCGTGCAGGATCACCGCCGGACTGAGCATTGCCGATGACGCCAGCGATACCGTCAGCTTCGACAAGGTCCGGCCGATCACGATCAAGCCGGCACCGGCAGGGTTTGACGCGGCGTCGCTTCTGCTGATGGGCTGCGTGGCGCGCAGCCTGCAAATCGCCGGCAGCCTCGAAACCATTCTCGACATCAGCGTCGCCTACGCCAACGCGCGCGTCGCCTTCGAGAAGAAGATCGGCAAATTCCAGGCGGTGCAGCACAACCTCGCCCGGCTTGCCGGCGAAGCCGCCGCCGCGCTCGCCGCCGCCAGTTCGGCCGCCGACGCGCTCGCCGGCGCGACGCATTTCGACGACGCGATCTTTCTCGAAGCGGCGTCAGCGAAGATCCGCTGCAATGAGGCCGCGGAAAAGGGCGCGGCGATCGCCCATCAGGTCCATGGCGCGATCGGCTTCACCAGCGAGCACGTCCTGCACCGCTACACCCTGCGCGCGCTGGCATGGCGCGACGATTTCGGCAACGAAAGCCATTGGGCCGTCGAACTCGGCAGGCGCATCGCCGCGCGCGGGGCCGACGAATTGTGGCCGCTGGTGGCCTCGCGCTGATTTCAGACTTCCGTTCAGGACCACCGCCGATGACCGCAGCCCTCCGTTTCGATCCGATCCGCCTGCCGCCGCAATGCGAGGCGCTGCGCAAGGAAGTGCGCGCCTTTCTCGCCGAGGAAATCGCCGCCGGCACCTTCGATCCGCACCGGCCGCAGCGCGAGGACAACGACGCGCCGGAGTTCAGCCGCCGCGTCGGCGCGCGCGGCTGGCTCGGCATGACCTGGCCGAAGAAATACGGCGGTCACGAGCGCAGCTTCCTCGAACGCTACGTCGTCACCGAGGAGATGCGCGTCGCCAACGCGCCGACGCGGCGCTTCTTCGTCGCCGACCGCCAGAGCGGCCCGGTGCTTTTGAAATACGCGCCCGAGCACATCAAGATGGATATCCTGCCGCGCATCTGCCGTGGCGAGGTGTGCTTCGCCATCGGCATGAGCGAGCCGAACTCCGGCTCCGACCTGTTCGCGGCGAAAACCAAGGCGACCAGGACCGACGGCGGCTTTCTGATTAACGGCAGCAAGATCTGGACCTCCTCGGCGCACATCGCCGACTACATGATCGCGATCTTCCGCACCTCGCCGCCCACCAGGGAGAACCGCCGCCACGGCCTGACGCAATTCCTCGTCGACATGAAAACGCCGGGCATCGCCGTCAATCCGATCCGGCAGATCACCGGGCAGTACGATTTCAACGAGGTGGTGTTCACCGACGCCTTCGTGCCCGACGACCATGTGCTCGGCGAGATCGACGGCGCGTGGAAGCAGGCGACCTCCGAACTCGCCTACGAGCGCAGCGGGCCGGAGCGCTTCCTCGAAACCTGCTATGTGCTGACCGAACTGGTGCGCGCGGTCGGCCCCGACCCGGACATCCGCGCGGCCGAGGGCATCGGCCGCCTGGTGGCGCAACTGCACACCATGCGCCGCATGTCGGTGTCGGTCGCCGGCATGTTGCAGGCCGGCCGGGAGCCGGTGGTGGAAGCCGCCATCGTCAAGGACATCGGCACGATATGGGAGCAGCAGCTTCCGCACCGGGTGCGGGACCTCGCCGCCTTCGTCGATGCCGGAGCCTCCAACCACGCCACCCTTGACGCGCAGCTTGCCTTCGCGACAAAACTCGCCCCGAAACTGACCATTCAGGGCGGCACCACCGAGGTGCTGCGCGGCATCATCGCACGCGGGCTCGGTCTGCGCTGACAGCGCACGCCGGCCCCGCTTTCTCTCTCACCCCATCAGGATTCGTCATGAGCCAGTTCACCGACATCGGTTTCACCAAAAGCGGACACGTCGCCACCATCGAGATCCAGCGGCCGCCGCTCAACTTCTTCGACATCACGCTGATCAACCAGATCGCCGACGCGCTGACCGATATCGACAACGATTCCGACATGCGCGCCACGGTGCTGGCGGCGCAGGGCAAGGCGTTCTGCGCCGGCGCCAACTTCAACGATCCGAACCGGCAGGAAACCGGACCAAGCGGCGACCCCGCCGACAGTCTCGGCTCCATCAGCCACCTCTACACCCAGGCGGTGCGCATCTTCCGCGCCAAAAAGCCGATCGTCGCCGCGGTGCAGGGCGCGGCGATCGGCGGCGGCCTCGGGCTCGCGGTGTCGGCCGATTTCCGCGTCACCTGCCCCGAGGCGCGCTTCGCCGCGAACTTCACCAAGCTCGGCTTCCATCCCGGCTTCGGGCTGACGGTGACGCTGCCGGACCTGATCGGCAAGAACAACGCCGAACTGATGTTCTACACCTCGCGCCGCGTCACCGGCGAGGACGCGCTGAAGATGGGGCTCGCCAATCTCTGCGTGCCGCAGAGCGAGGTGCGCGCGGCGGCGCTCAAGCTCGCCGGCGAGATCGCCGAATGCTCGCCGCTCGGATTGTTGTCCACGCGCGCGACGATGCGCGCGGGGCTCGCCGATCGCGTCATGGCGGCGACCCAGCACGAGTTGGCCGAGCAGACCCGGCTGCGCGCCACCGAGGACTTCAAGGAAGGCGTCAAGGCCACCGAGGAGCGCCGCGTCCCCAACTTCATCGGACGCTGAGCAGGGTCAACGAACGTGACTTCAGAAGCCGTCACCCTGAGAGGCTGACCGGAAACGAGGCGTCATCGTCCGCGAAGGCGGACGATCCAGTATTCCGTGCGAGCGGACGGGAAATCCGCTCCAACATGGCGTACTGGATGCTCCGCCTTCGCGGAGCATGACGACTTTCGCATTGCGCATCCACTGCTTCAATTCAAGCCGATCACGCTCCAGCTAACGCGCCGGCACCACCAGCGCGTCGACGACGGTGACGCCCTCGCCGTCGCGATGCACCCGCACCGGATTGATCTCGATCTCCGCGATCTCGTCGCGATGGCGCGCGGCCAACTGCGAGACGCGCGCGATCAGATCGGCCAGCGCCGCGACATCGGCTTTCGGCGCGCCGCGAAAGCCGTGCAGCAGAGGCGCGGCCTTCAGCGCGTTCAGCATCGCGACCGCTTCCTCCGCGCTGAGCGGCGCGGGACGATACACCACGTCGCGGAACAGTTCGGTGGTGACGCCGCCGAACCCGACCATGACCATCGGCCCGAAGGTCGCGTCGCGCACGGCGCCGACGATGATTTCCGTCCCCGGCTTCGCCATCGGGCCGATCAGCACGCCCTCGATCGCCGCGTCCGGCCGCTGCCGTTTCGCCTGCGCCAGCAGGTCGTCGAACACGGCCATGGCCTGGTCCTCAGACACGATGCCGAGGCGGACGCCGCCGATCTCGCTCTTGTGGGCGATGTCGGGCGACTGGACTTTCATCGCCAGCGGCAGGCCGGCGCGCGCCACCGCGTCGCGCAGGTCGTCGCGCCGCGCCACCAGCGTTTCCGGCGGCATCGCCAGTCCCGCCGCCGCCAGCAGCCGCTTGCTGCCGTATTCCGACAGCTTCGCGCCACCGAGAACCGTTGCGATATCGAACGGTTCGACAGCGGGCAGCTCCGGCGTCGCCGTCAGCCTGAACCGCGCGCGCTCCAGCGCGCGGCGCAGCGCCACGGCGGCGTGGTTCAGCCCGGTCAGCACCACCGCGCCGGCCTCGGCCAGTTCGCTGCGCGCGAACGCCGACGGCACCGTGTAGCTGTAGAACACCATCGGCTTGCGGCGGGCGTCGATCAGCGGCTTCAACTCGTCGATCTTGAAGGGAATGCGCGTCTCGTTCGACAGCGACAGCACCACCAGGATGCCGTCGATCTCGTCCGATTGCGACAGCAGGTCGAGGGTCTTCTGCAAGCCGCCGCTATGCACCGCCTGCGCGGTGATATCGATCGGATTGCGCGCCGAGCCGTAGGACGGGATCATCTCGCGGATCGCGGCCTGCACCGGCGGCGACAGTTCGGGCACGGAAAGTCCCTGCGCCGCGACCGCGTCGGCGCCCCAGATGCCGCCGCCGCCGGAGACGGTGACCACCGCGACGCGGTCGCCCCGCGGTGGCGGCGAGGTGGTCAGCACGGCGGCGATCGCCACCGCCTCGTCGAGATCGTCGGAGACGATGATGCCGTATTTGGCGAACACCGCGTCATAGGCCGCCGACCAGCCCGCCATGGTGGCGGTGTGCGAGGCCGCCGCCCGGCCGCCGGCGGCGGAGCGACCGATCTTGACGGCGATCACCGGCTTGCCGGTTTCGGCCGCGCGCCGGGCGGCGTCAAGAAACGTCGCGACGTCGCGGATGCCTTCGAGAAACAGCAGGATGACGTCGGTCGCTGTGTCTTGCACCAGATAGTCGAAGAACGCGCCGGCCCCGAGATCGGCCTCGTTGCCCGCGGACACGACGCAACTCAGCGCGAGGCCGAGCGCGCGGGCGCGGTTGTAGATCGCAAAGCCGATGCCGCCGCTCTGCGCGACGATGCCGATCCGCCGCCGCGACGCCACGAGCCGCGGCGCGTCGGGCGAAACGTCGACGGTCGGGCTGAAGGTCGCGGCCACGCGGCCGGGCTCATTGTAAAACCCCTCGGCGTTGGGGCCGGAGATGCGCATCCCGCTGGTGCGCGCCAGTGCCGCGATTTCGTCCTGCATCGCGGCGCTGTCGCCGCCCTCCTCGGCGAAGCCCGAGGAGATGACGATGGCGTTCTTCACCCCGGCGGCCGCGCAGTCCTTCAGCGCGCCGAGCACCATGGCCGCGGGAATGATGACGATGGCGAGATCGACCGGCCGCTTGACGTCGGCGATCGACGGATAGCAGGCAAGCCCGTCGATGTTGGGATAGTTCGGGTTGATCGGATAGATCCAGCCAGGAAAGTGGTTCTTGCGCAGGAAGGCCAGGAGCAGGCCGGGAATCTTCAAGGCGTCGCGCGACGCCCCGATGATGGCGATGCTCTCGGGCGAGAAGAAGCTGTCCAGCGGGTGCGGCGCGCCGGCGGCCGGGACTGCGGTCATGTTTGCTTGATCCTGAAACGTGAGAATGGCCGATCGTCCCGGAAACCGATCAACTGGTGAGCCGGAACGCCACGCCGCCGAGCCGCACCGCGTCGCCGTCCACCGCGACGCCGCGCGCCCTGGCGGCTGCGATCACCGCGCCGACGTCGCGGACCCGCACCATGACGCCGGTCATCAACTCATTCGCGCCTTCGACGAAACGGAGACGGCCGTTGTCCAGCGCGATCTCGGGCGCGCCGTCCGCGCCCGCGCTCACCGGCACGCCGAGGATCGCGCTCCAGTGCCGCGCCAGCCCGGCCGGATCGGGACTCTGCAATTCCACCCCGAGCAGCGCCTGGGTGACGTCGGTGCGGATCGCCGCCTGCCAGTCCGGCCCGGCCGGCGGATAGGGGCCGCGAAGATCGGTGCTGCCTTCGGTGTGGTTGAACTCGATAAAGGCGGCGCGGCAGTCGCGCGGATGCAGTTGCACGCCGTGATATGGCGGATGATCGATGACGTTGGCGGTGCGCACCCCGAGCGTCGCGGCGTGGCGGCCGCGCGCGTCGGGATCGTCGCAGGTGAAGATCACCATGTAGCCGCCGCGGTTGCCGGTGCGTTCAAGGAAACGTCCGGCGGCGGTGCCGTCCTGCGTCGGGGCCACCACTTCGAGCAGCACCGCATCGACCGGCATCAGCGCGTTTTCGAGGCCGTATTTGCCGACGTGCGGGTCGCGATAGCACACGTTGAGGCCGAAGATCGCGGCGAGGTCGCCGACCACCGGCTCAAGCTGCGGCGCGACCAGACAGACCTGCCGCAGCCGGACATCGTCTCCCTGCATGTCAGCGCCCCTTGAAGACCGGCGCGCGCTTGGCGACGAAGGCGGCCGCGGCCTCCTTGTGGTCGGCGGTGTCGCCGCAGCGCGAATGATGCAGCGCCTCGGCGTCGAAGCAGGCTTCGAGCGACAGCGTCTCGGCGTTGTTGATGTTCTTCTTGACGTAGCCCAGCGTCACCGTCGGCCCCTGCGCCAGCGACAGCGCAAGCTCGCGCGCGGCGCTCTCGATCTCGGCGTCGGGGACCACGCGGGTCACCATGCCGAGCGCATGGGCTTCCTGCGCGGAGAGCACCGGCGACAGCAGATAGAGTTCGCGCGCCTTGGCGCTGCCCAGCATCTGCGTCAGGAAGAAGGTGCCGCCGTAGTCGCCGGAATAGCCGACCTTGGCGAACGCCGTGGTGATCTTGACCGAGGCGCTGGCGACGCGCAGATCGCAGGCCAGCGCCATCGACAGCCCGGCGCCCGCCGCCGCGCCGTCGAGCTGCGCCACCACCGGCTTCGCCATCTGGTGCAGGATGCGCGACACTTCCATGCCCCGGCGCAGCGTCACCACCTTCTGCTCCAGCGGCGGCGGCTCCTTGACCGCCGCCATCGCCTTGACGTCGCCGCCGACGCAGAAGGTGCCGCCCGCGCCCTTGAGCAGCACGGCGCGGACCTCGGGGTCGTCGGCGGCGCGCCGCGCCGCCTCCACCAGCCCCGCCACCATCTCCGGGTTGAGCGCGTTGCGGCGCTCCGGCCGGTTCATGGTGATGGTCAGGAGACCGCGATCAAGCTCTTGCAGGACGATGTCGTTCATCCGGTGGTGCCCCTGTTCATTGTTCGGGTTTATGCTGTCTTTGGCCGCGCGCTACTTCTTCACCAGCGGGCAGCGCGATTGCGACAGCGGCTGGAACGCCTCGTCGCCCGGCACGGTGGCCAGCAGTTTGTAATCGTCCCAGCGTCCCTTGGATTCGGCCGGCGTCTTGACCTCGAACAGATACATGTCGTGGACCATGCGGCCGTCCTCGCGGATCTTGCCGTTCTTGGCGAACATGTCGTTGATCGGCGTCTCCTTCATGGCCTTCATGACGGCGGCCGAGTCGGTGGTGCCGGCCTGCTTCACCGCCTTCAGGTAATGCAGCACGGAGGAATAGACCCCGGCCTGCGACGAGGTCGGCACGCGCTTGACGCGCTCCATGAAGCGCTTGGAGAAGGCGCGCGTCTCGTCGTTCATGTCCCAGTAGAACGCTTCCGCCAGCAGCAGGCCCTGCGCCGTCGGCAGGCCGACGCTGTCGATGTCGGTGATATAGGCGAGCAGCGGCGCGAGTTTCTGTCCGCTCTTGGTCAGGCCGAACTCCGCCGCCTGCTTGATGACGTTGATGGTGTCGCCGCCGGCATTGGCAAGGCCGATCACCTTGGCCTTGGAGGCCTGCGCCTGCAACAGATAGGAAGAGAAGTCCGGCGTGTTGGTCGGGTGGCGCACGCTGCCCAGCACCTTGCCGCCGAATTTGGTGATGACGTTGGTGGTGTCCTTCTCAAGGTCATGGCCGAAGGAATAATCGGCGGTGATGAAGAACCAGCTATCCAGCCCCCGCTTGACGGTGGCGAGGCCGGCGACGTTGGCCAGCGCATAGGTGTCGTAGACGTAATGCACGCTGTAGGGCGTGCAGGCTTCGTTGGTGAGGCGGATCGAGCCGGGGCCGCTGAACATGACGATCTTGTTGCGCGCCTTGGCGACTTCGAGCGCGGCCAGGGCGGGGGCCGACGCCGCGACGTCGAAGATCATCTCGACGCCCTGATTGTCCAGCATGTCGCGCGCGATGTTGCCGGCGAGATCGGCCTTGTTGAGGTGATCGGCGGCGATGATCTCGATCTTGCGGCCGAGCACCTCGCCGCCAAAGTCCTCCGCCGCCATCTTCGCCGCCGTCTCGCTGCCGGCGCCGGTGATGTCGGCGTAAAGGCCCGACATGTCGAGGATGGCGCCGAGCTTCAACGGCGGCTTGCCTTGCGCCAGCGCGGCGGTCACCGGGAGCGCGAGCATCAGCGCCAAGATACCTGACAAGACACCCGACAAGATCGCCTTCATCTCGCACCTCCCGCTGCGGCCGCTTGACCTGCGATCGTGATGCCGCAAGCATCCTGACCAACACGCATCGCGGCGATTGGAACCGATCATGACGCAACGCCTCCCACCCGGCAACCCGTCGCCGCGTCATCGCCGCCCCGGCTGCGATGCGCTGCACGCACGGCGGCACCCGTGGTTTTTCCATTGAACGGAATGCGCGAGATCATGCGATGCAGGTGACGCGACTTGCGATGCGCCTGACGCGCCGCGCGGTGTCGGGGCCGGCAATCCTCGCCGCCGCGCTGTCGCTCGCCGCGGCAAGCACGCATCATGCGCGCGCCGACTGCGGCGGCGCGACGCTCGGGCAAGGCCGTGTCGCCGGCATCGTCGATGCGCGGACGCTGCGACTGACCGACGGCCGCGAGATCCGGCTCGCCGGCATCGTGCCGGCGTCCGACGCCGGGGCGGTCACGGCGGCGCTCGGCGCGCTGGCGCGCGACCGCGACGTCGCGCTTCGCGGCGACAGCGACGCGCCCGACCGATACGGCCGGCAGCACGCCTTCGTCGTCGTTCCGGGCGAGGCATCGGTGCAGGCGGCGCTGCTCGACGCCGGGCTGGCATTTGCGACGGGAACCGGGACGGACCCCGGCTGCGCCGCGGAACTCGCCCGCGCCGAGGCGGCGGCGCGGGCGCACCGGCGCGGCGTTTGGTCCTCCCCCGACGTCATAAAAAACGCCGAAAGTCCGGGCGATATTCTGGCGAAGCTGGGGCAGTTTGCCGTGGTGGAGGGCAAGGTCACGTCCGCCCGGCAGGCAGGGACTGCATTTTATCTCAATTTCGGGCCGCGCTGGACCCGAGACTTTGCTGTGATTATTCGAAAGCCGATGCTAGAATCATCGGCGAGGGACAATCTCGATTTGAAGCAACTCGCGGGGCGCAGGGTTCGCGTGCGCGGCTGGATCGAACGACGCGGCGGCCCGCGAATCGAGGTGCGTGGAACGGGACAGATCGAAGTCCTCGACCCTCTCTGAGTAGCGGGAGCCTCTCGGAGGACCGGGAGCCTGTCCGAAAACGGGATTTGCGCGCCGACGGGACCGGCGCGGGCGCGACAACGCGGAAAGCACGGAGGCTGCGGCATCCGGGGATGCGACGGGCAACGACTGTGACGAAGCCAACGGAACAACGGCCAAACGCCGGGGGGCGTCGCTTTGCTGCGGCGGTCGCCGCGGCGTGCCTGGCGGCGGCCTTGTCCGGCTGCGGCAGCATGGGCCGGTTCGAGACCGCGGGCCCGCACGAAACCGCCAAGCCCGTGCGGGCCGCCGCCCCGGCGTCCGCGGCCGAGCGCGAGCACGCCCGCATTCTCGCCTCCTACGGCGGCGCCTATGACGACCCCCGGCTCGAAAGCCTGATTACCCGCACCGTGGACCGGCTGGTCGCCGCCTCCGACCGGCCCGACCTCACCTACAAGGTGACGATCCTCAATTCCGGGGCCGTCAACGCCTTCGCGCTGCCCACCGGCCAGCTTTACGTGACGCGCGGGCTGATCGCGCTCGCCAGCGACACCTCGGAACTGTCGTCGGTGCTGTCGCACGAGATGGCGCACGTGCTGGCCAAGCACGCCGCGATCCGCGAGGATCAGGCCAAGCGCGCCGCGCTGGTGACGCGCGTGGTCAAGGAGATGGGCAGCGATCCCGACATCACCGCGCTGGCGCTGGCCAAGACCAAGCTGACGATGGCGAGCTTCTCGCGCGCGCAGGAGTTCGAGGCCGACGGCATCGGCGTCGGCATCTCCGCCCGCGCCAATTTCGATCCCTACGGCGCGGCGCGCTTCCTCACCGCGATGGAGCGCAACGCGGCCCTGAAAGCCGGGCGCGGCTCGATCGATCCGCGTTCGCAGGACTTCCTGTCGTCGCACCCGGCGACGCCCGAGCGCGTGCAGAACGCGCAGGCGATCGCGCGGCAGTTCAGTTCGCCGCACAACGGCGAGCGCGACCACGACGCCTATCTCTCGGCGATCGACAACATGGTCTATGGCGAGGACCCCAGCGAAGGCTTCGTGCGCGGCCGCCGCTTCCTGCATCCCAAGCTCGGCTTCACCTTCCAGGCGCCGGCCGGCTTCACCCTCGACAATACCGCGCAGGCGGTGATCGGGGTGCGCGAGGGCGGCGATCAGGCGATGCGCTTCGACGTGGTGCGGGTGCCGGCGGAGCAGTCGCTGGCCGACTACCTCAACTCCGGCTGGATGGAGAACGTCGACAAGGATTCGACCGAGCAGATCACCATCAACGGCTTTCCCGCCGCCTCGGTGACCGCGCGCGGCGACCAGTGGCAGTTCCGGGTCTACGCGCTGCGCTTCGGCAGCGACGTCTATCGCTTCATCTTCGCCGCGAGGCAGAAGACCGCCGGCAGCGAGCAGAACGCCAAGGAGACCATCCGCTCGTTCCGCCGCCTGACGCTGGAGGAAATCCAGGCCGCGCGGCCCCTGCGCATCAAGATCGTCACCGTGCAGAGCGGCGACAGCGTGGAGTCGCTGGCGCGCCGCATGGGCGGCGTCGATCATCCCGAGGCGCGCTTCCGGATGCTCAACGGCCTCGACGCCAACGCGCGGGTGAAGCCCGGCGAGCGGGTCAAGATCGTCGTCGACTGACGGCGGCTTTCCGCGCCCGGTGTTATCGCGAGCGTCTGACCGCGTTCTCAGGCGTCGTCCCCGAAGGCGGACGATCCAGTACCCTCCACGCTGGATCAAATTTCCCACGCGCTTGCACGGATGACTGGATGCCCGCCTTCGCGGGCATGACGGCCGTTGTGGTGCACAGGCGCTCCGAAAGACCCCAACGTCAGTCTTCAAGGGGAGGGAGGCATCGACGCACCGCGCACCATGGCGGCTCGGTCATCGCGCCGCCTCGCCGCAAACGCCCGATCTCAGCGCTTGGGCGAAGAGCGCTTGGTCGCGGTGCGCTTGCGGGCGGCCGCGTTGCGCTTGCGGGTCGCCGCCGCCTTCTTGGCGGAGGCTGAACGTGCCGCCGCCGGCCGCCGCGCCGCCGCCTTGCCGCCGCGCGGGCCGCCGATGCGGCCGCCCTTCTTCGCGGCCGTCGTGGTATCGGCGACGCCGCGGCCGGAGCCGCTCCTGTTGCCGCCGCCGCTCTCCTTGTTGACGGTGGCCCAGGCGCGGCGCTCGGCTTCCTTTTTCCTGACGCCGCGACGCTCGTAGCCTTCCTCGATGTGCTCGGCCTTGCGCTTCTGCTTGTCGGTGTAACTGGATTTATCGCCGCGTGGCATGATCGTCGTCCCTGTGGTTGCGCATTGAGCAGCAACGCGGGATGTCCGTGACAGTTCCGGCGGCCGCGCGCCGGACGATCATGCTCAGCCGCCGCGCACCGGCGGCATCACCACCGTATTGCGCCGGCAGGCGCGGCGGTCGATCTCATCGCAGGCGCGGAATTGCAGCGTCCTGGTCATGCAGATCCGCACTTCGCTGAGCCGCGTGCGGTCGCAGGTCACCGCGATCGCGGCCGGGCTCAGGCCCGGATTGGCCTTGATGAACGCCGCCTCGACCGCCTCCGGCGCCACCGTCTTCGGCTCCGTCAGTTCGAGATATTCCGGCGGGACCTTCACCGCCGCGCGCGCCTTGCGGATGGCTTCGAAATAGCCGCGCGGTCCGAGCCCCGAGCAGGTGCCGTGCTTGTCCCATTCGTTGTAGATCAGTCCCGGCGCCGGCATGATGTCGAGCATCGACGCCATCACGTTGCGCGGCAGCCGCGGCGCGGGCCGCTGGCAATAGTCCGGGAAGCCGCGCTCGTATTGCGGCCACAGCCCATGCACCACGAACGAGAACGGCCGGCCGCCGCACTGGACCTGTTGCGAGCGGCTGGTGTTGCCGCGCTCGCGCGCCGCCGCGCAGAACGACGGCGACCACGACAGCGACAGCACGTAGAAATCGAACTGTCCGGGCGCGTTCTGCCGCCGGTCCTGGGCCGAGGCCGGATCGGCGGCGCCGCCGAGCGCCACGACAACGAGGCCGAGCGCGGCGACAAGGCCGCGTCGCAAAAATCGCATGAAAAGAGACCGCATGAAAAAGTCCGCGCCGCTAGTGGCGCGCCGCCTTGCAGCGCGGGTTATAGGCCCAGTTGCGGTCGAGCCCGGCGACGCACCACTCGACGCCGGGACCGTAACCGGCGAGCCCGCCGTCCTCGATGATCGAATAGTCCACGGTGCGCGGCTTGCCGTCGTTGAGCATGGCGCGGGCGCGGCAGTAGCGGCGCGGGATGTTGTCCGAGGTCCACGGCCGGAATGCGGTCTCATGCACCCGGTCGTAGCCGGTGATCTGCAACGCCGAGTTCCAGAACGTGCTCTCCTTCTCGGCGAACTGCGCGGTGATGGTCCCCAGCGCCGCCTCGCACGGCGGCAGCGCGCCGTCATAGCGCGGCCCGAACAGGCCGTACTGCATTTCCAGCGGATTGGCGGCGTGCGCCGCCTGCATAAAGATGCCGGGCGCAAGCGCCGTCAGGGCGAGAGCCGCGCCCGCGCCGACACCCCATTTCCGCAACCGCATGACAAGCCCGCTCATCGCACATCCATGGTCTGGTGATCGCGGGCGACGGTGCCGCGATCGCCGCGCGAGGTCAAGTGCGAGGCGGCAACACCGCCCGACAACCGGCGGTCGCTTCGCGGCTTCGCACCCCCGGCATTGCACCGTCCCCCTCTCGGCCTGACCGAAAACGAGGCGTCATCGTCCGCCAACAGGTCCGGCTTCGCCGGCCCGATAACAGGCTCCGGCGGACGATCCGGTCATCCGGGCGGATGCGTGGGACAATGTCATTGCATGCGGAATGCTGGATGCCCGCCTGCGCGGGCATGACGGCTCCCATGATGCGCGTTTGCTTCAAGAGCGAATTTTCCGTCAGACCTCCGGAACGACGCAGCAACGCGACCCACCCCTTCGACTTGACGTCGAACCTGCGGTAAAAGACCCGAGGCAACATGGAGACGACCATGCGAATCATCGCGGCCGCGGCCATCGCGGCGATGGCGGCAATCGGGACCACCGGCGGCGCCCTCGCCGACACGGTGCCGCCCTTCAAGGGCAACGACACCGGGGGAATCATCTCCACGGCGCTGAACGGCCAGACCGACATCCGGGCGATGGCGGCGGCCCACTGCGCGCAATACGGCAAGGTCGTCAAATGGCTGTCGCTGCGCCGCGACTACGGCGAGTACAGTTCGTTCGCCTGCCGCTGGACCCGCTACGGCAGCTATGAGCGGCCGCTGCGCGTGCGCTACTGAGCGAACGGCCGCCCCGCTTCAGGTCACGCCGAAACGGGCGTTGAAATCGGCGACATTGACCAGGCCGCGGCCGTGGCGGCCCTCGCCGATCCTGCGGTCGCCGTCGAACGCCTCCACCGCGAAGCGCACGACGCGGCGCTCCACCTCGATGACGCGCGAGGTGGCGCGCACCTGCCGGCCCACCGGCGTCGCCGCCAGATGGCGGATATCGACCTCGGTGCCCACCGTCACCCAGCCGGCCGGCAGCGACGGCGTGATGGCGTCGCCCGAGGCCATTTCCATGTGAAGGATCATCATCGGCGTGGCATAGACCGCCGGCATCGGCGGCACGAAGTGCTGCACGGTCAGCCCGTGCGTCACCGTCACGAGCCGCTCCGCACTCATACCCACCGTAATGAAATCGCGCGCATCCATGGCGCCTGCATAGATGGCGCGCGGGTGCCCCGCAAGCCCTCGCCGCCGATGGCGGGACCGGCCGGCCGCGGCAAGGGGCTTTTCAACAGCCGAAATATATGATGTCTGTCATGTAAACGGCCCTGGGGGCGGATAAGGTCTGAACGGCATGACGGACTTCAGCGAACTGATCGGCGGCATGAGGCGGACGGGCGAGCGCTGGGCGCTCACCGTCAGCGACGACTGGCTGCAAGGCCGCACCATCTATGGCGGCCTCGCCACCGCGCTCTGCCATGAGGCCGCGCGGCGCACGTTCGCCGATCTGCCGCCGCTGCGCTCGGTGCAGGTGGCGTTCGCCGGGCCGGCGTCGGGCGAACTGACGCTCGGCGCCGTCGAGCTGCGGCGCGGCAAGTCCACGGTGTTCGTCGGCGTGGACCTTCATGGCGAGGCCGGCTTCGCCACCCGCGCGACGTTCTGCTTCGCCGCCGGCCGCGCCTCCGGCCTCGCGCTTGCCGCCGACGCCGCGCCGCCGGTCGGCCGCCCCGAAGCCTGCCCGAACTTCTTCGAGAACGCGCCGCCGCAGTTGCGCTTCCTGCAACACATGGACGGACGCCATGCCGGCGGCGCGCGGCCGTTCAGCGGCGCGGCCGAGCCGGCGATGCTGCTGTGGCTGCGCCATCGCGACGCCGCGGTCACGCCGGGGCTGACGCCGCTCCTGGCGCTGGCCGACGCACCGCCGCCCGCCATCATCACCGCGCTGACCGGCCCCGGCGTCATCAGCACCATGACCTGGTCGATCGATCTGTTGACCGACGCCCCCGGCACCACCGACGGCTGGTGGCTGATCCGCACCGCGGCCGATGCCGCCGCCGACGGCTACAGCAGTCAGGTCATGACGGTGTGGGACGCCGCCGGCCGGGCGGTGATGGCGAGCCGGCAGAACGTCGCGGTGTTCGCCTAAAGCGTTTCAAGCGAAGTGGAATCCGGTTCGCGTGAAGAAAACGCGCCAAGACAAAAACCTAGAGGCGCGCCGCGCGCGTCCGTTGCCTACTTGCCTTGCGTCGCCGGATTGCGCTCGGCGTAGGTCTTGCCGCCCTTCATCTTGTGGGTGAGCGGCGCTTCGTTGATCTGGATCACCACCGCCTCGGCATCGACGCCGAGATTCTTCACCAGCGCCTGGGTGATGTCGCGCATCATGCCGACCTTCTGCGCCTCGCTGCGGCCGGCGGCCATGTTGACGGTGACTTCAGGCATGATCGCTCCTCTCAACGAAAGCCTGTCATTGCCGGACTTGATCCGGCAATCCATCACTTGAAGGATGAATACGCGGGTCAAGCCCGCGTATGACGCATTGTGTCAGCCCCACGTCACGCCGTGGCGCGCCAGCACCTCGCGCACCTTCGCCACGAGTTCGCTCTCGGCGCAGGAGAACTGCGCGGGCCGGCTCTCGCGCCACTCGGCGTTGGAGGCGATGGCGGCGGCGGCCTTCGCGCCCTCGATCAAATCCTTGATCTGCACCTCGCCGCGCGCTTTTTCGTCGGAGCCCTGAATGATGACGCAAGGCGAGTTGCGCCGGTCGGCGTATTTGAGCTGGTTGCCCATGTTCTTCGGATTGCCGAGATAGAGTTCGGCGCGGATGTTCGCGTTGCGTAAGGTCGCGACCATCTTCTGATAATCCGCGACGCGGTCGCGGTCGAACACCGTCACCACCACCGGACCGAAGTCCGGCTTGGTATCGATCTGGCCCAGCATCGTGAGCGCGGCCTGCAACCGCGACACGCCGATGGAGAAGCCGGTCGCCGGCACCGGCTCGCCGCGGAAGCGCGAGACCAGCCCGTCATAGCGCCCGCCGCCGCCGACCGAGCCGAACCGCACCGGCCGGCCCTTCTCGTCCTTGGTCTCAAGCAGCAGTTCAACCTCGTAGACCGGCCCGGTATAATATTCGAGCCCGCGCACCACGGAGGGATCGATGCGGACGCGGTCCTCGCTATAGCCGCCCGCCGTGACCAGCGCGCGAATCTGCTCAAGCTCGTCGCGTCCCTCGCTCGACAGCTTCGATTCACCGGCCGGCTTGCCTTCGGTAAACGCAATCACCTGCTCGATCGCGTCACCCGCCAGTCCCGCGCCTTTTGTGAAATCGCCGCTCTCGTCCTTGCGTCCCTCGCCAAGCAGCAAGCGCACGCCGTCGGGGCCGAACTTATCCAGCTTATCAATCGCCCTTAGCACCGTGAGCCGCCGTCCCGCATTGTCCTCGCCGCCGAGGCCGATGCTCTCCAGCACGCCGTCGAGCACCTTGCGGTTGTTGACCTTCACCACATACTGGCCGCGCGGAATGCCGAGCGCCTCCAT
>JBIQLW010000040.1:0-36840 GCA_044463945.1 Bradyrhizobiaceae bacterium
CGTCGCGCCGGCCGAAGGACGGCCGCTACGGCGAGAACCCGAACCGCTTGCAGCACTACTACCAGTTTCAGGTGATCCTCAAGCCGTCGCCGCCCGGCATCCAGGACCTCTACCTGAAGTCGCTGGCCGCCATCGGCGTCGATTCGGCGCTCCACGACATCCGCTTCGTCGAGGACGACTGGGAGAGCCCGACGCTGGGCGCATGGGGGCTGGGCTGGGAGTGCTGGTGCGACGGCATGGAGGTGTCGCAGTTCACCTATTTCCAGCAGGTCGCGGGCGTCGAGTGCGCGCCGGTCGCGGGCGAACTCACCTACGGGCTTGAGCGGCTGGCGATGTACGTGCAGGGCGTCGAGAACGTTTACGATCTCAACTTCAACGGCCGCGACGGAAACGAGAAGGTCACCTATGGCGACGTGTTCCTGCAAGCCGAGCAGGAATATTCGCGCCACAACTTCGAGCACGCCGACACCGCGATGCTGTTCGCGCAGTTCAAAATGGCGGAAGGCGCGTGCCGCAAGTATCTCGAAGCCGGCTGGGCCGACGGTGGCCGGGAGCGCCACCTGATGGCGCTGCCGGCCTATGACCAGTGCATCAAGGCCAGCCACGTCTTCAACCTGCTGGACGCGCGCGGCGTCATCTCCGTCACCGAGCGCCAGAGCTATATCCTGCGCGTGCGCGAACTGGCGAAAGCCTGCGGCGAAGCGTGGGTCCATACCGAAGCGGGCGGAGTGTAAGCGATGCCCGATCTTCTGCTCGAACTGTTCTCCGAGGAAATTCCCGCGCGGATGCAGGCGAAGGCCGCCGACGACCTGCGCAAGCTGGTGACCGACAGGCTGGTCGCCGAGGGGCTGGTCTATGACGGCGCGAAATCCTTCGCGACGCCGCGCCGCCTCGCGCTCACCGTTCACGGCCTGCCGGCGCGGCAGCCCGACCTCAAGGACGAGCGCAAGGGGCCGAAGGTCGGCGCGCCCGAGGCGGCCGTGCAGGGCTTCCTCAAGGCCACCGGCTTGAAATCGCTGGACGAGGCGAAGATCCAGCGGGACCCGAAGAAGGGCGACTTCTACGTCGCGCTGATCGAGAAAACCGGGCGGCCGGCGATCGATGTCATTGCCGAGATCATTCCCGTCATCGTCCGCACCTTCCCGTGGCCGAAGGCGATGCGCTGGGGCGAGATGTCAGCGAAACCCGGCGCGCTGCAATGGGTGCGGCCGCTGCATTCCATCGTCGCCACCTTCGGCATGGAAACCGAGGAGCCGGACGTGGTCGCCTTCGATGTCGCCGGCATCAAGGCCGGGCAGGTGACGCGCGGCCATCGTTTCATGGCGCCCGCCGAATTCAGCGTGCGCCGCTTCGCCGACTACGAGGCGAAATTGTTCGACGCCAAGGTGGTGCTCGATTCCGCCCGCCGCAAGGACATCATCCTCGCCGACGCCCGCGAACTGGCCTTCGCGCAAGGCTATGAGCTGGTCGAGGATCAGGGGCTGCTCGACGAGGTCGCGGGGCTGGTCGAGTGGCCGGTGGTGCTGATGGGCGCCTTCGACGAGGCGTACCTCACGATCCCCGGCGAGGTGATCCGCGCCACCATCCGCAACAACCAGAAGTGTTTTGTCGTTCAGGATTCGAAGACCGGCAAGCTCGCCAACCGCTTCATCCTCGTCGCCAATATCGAGGCGAGCGACGGAGGCAAGGCCATCGTCGCCGGCAACGAGCGGGTGATCCGCGCGCGGCTGAGCGATGCGAAGTTCTTCTACGAGACCGACCTCAAGACCAAGCTCGAAGACCGGCTGCCGAAGTTCGACGGCATCGTGTTCCACGAAATGCTCGGCACCCAGGCGAAGCGGATCGCGCGCATCGAACGGCTGGCGGCCGAGATCGCGCCGCTGGTCGGGGCCGACGTCGCGAAGACAAAGCGCGCCGCGGAACTGGCCAAGGCCGATCTGCTCACCGAGGTGGTCGGTGAGTTCCCCGAGACGCAAGGCCTGATGGGGAAATACTACGCGCTCGCGCAAGGCGAAGACGAAAGCGTCGCGCAGGCGATCGAGGACCACTACAAGCCGCAGGGGCCGAACGACCGCGTCCCGAACGATCCGGTCGCGATTGCGGTGGCGCTCGCCGACAAGATCGATACGCTGGTCGGCTTCTGGGCCATCGACGAGAAACCGACGGGCTCGAAAGACCCCTATGCGCTGCGACGGGCGGCACTGGGGGTGATCAGGTTGGTGGCGGACAATACGACACGGCTCTCGCTTGGTCTCTTTCTTACGAAGGCATTTAGTTGGTTTGATAGTTCAAAGAAAACGCGAGCAGTTACTCCTGGATTCAACGCACCGCCAATCGGTATCGTTACTTACAAGCGTGTTGGAGACCAACAGATAGATAAACGTGCTGTTGATCTCCTTTCTTTCTTCGCCGACCGTCTGAAAGTCCAACTGCGCGAGCAGGGCGCGCGGCACGATCTGGTTGACGCGGTGTTCGCGCTCGAAGGTCAGGACGACCTGCTGATGATCGTCCGCCGCGTCGAGGCGCTGGGCAAATTCCTCGATACCGACGACGGCAAGAACCTTCTTGCCGGCACCAAGCGCGCGTCGAACATCCTCGCCATCGAGGAAAAGAGAGACAAGCGCACGTTCGACGGCGCGCCGGATGCGGCGCTGTTCGTCGCGGACGAGGAAAAGGCGCTGGCCCGCGCCATCACTGATGTGACGCGCGAGGCGGGGGAGGCTGTCGCGAAGGAAAACTTCGAAGCCGCGATGGCGGCGATGGCGAAGCTGCGCCCCGCCGTCGATGCCTTCTTCGACAAGGTGAAGGTCAACGACGACGACGCCAGGGTGCGCGAAAATCGCCTCAAGCTGCTGAACGAAATCCGTGCCGCCACCCGGACGGTCGCGGATTTCTCAAAGATTCAGGATTGAGCGCTGCGGTCGTGCGGTGGCGTCAGCCTGACTGAGCACGCGATGCGTCTGGAACGTGCCTAGAGCATGATTTGCCGAGGTTGAATCGGAGTCGTCACTCTGAGAGTCCGATCAGGAAACGAGACGTCATCGTCCGCCAACGGGTCCGCGCCGAAAGCGCGTTTACGCGCGTCTTCGACGCGCTATGGCGCGGCCCGATGACAGGCTCCGGACGATCCAGTCATCCGTGTGCGTGCGTGGGAAATTTGCCCCGGCACGGCGTACTAGATGCCCCGCCTTCGCGGAGCATGACGATTTTCGTGTTGCACCTTCGTCCAGAAAACGAATCTCTGGTTGGGCTCTGGGCGAAACGGGCCTTGAAGAGAGACGATCGTGAAACCATCGCCCGTCGGAGTCCGGCGCGATGCGCCTCGCGCCTCAGCGTGACGGCCCGGACCCGAGTCTCAATGGATCGCGCCACGGATCGCGCCGCTATTCCACCACCTGCATGATCCGCCGCGTGCGCGGATTGACCAGCACCGGCTGCTCGTTGATGACGGTGAAACGATAGGGCGTGGTGCCGTATTGCTGCGGCACGTCGTAATAGGTTACGCCCACATCCGGCAACTCGGCCCCGACCTCGATCGGTACATCAACCACATAGGACGGGATGCGCTCCTCCACGACGTATCGGCGGAACCGCGAGACTTGCTCGCGCGGGATACCCATATAGGGGCCGCCGACGGTGGCGCTGTCCTCGACGATGATGGCGCCTTGCGCCTGCGCCGCAGGCGGCACACTCACGGCCCCGGCGCTGACGGCCGTTGCCAATGCGGCGGCAACGATGACGGCGTTGCGCATGAAAAACCTCCTCAATCACGTCTTGCGATGACGCCGCCGTGTGAGGGCGGCGCGTCAGTGCGGTCAATGCCGTACGACCCCGTCGCGTTCCGACGCAAATGCGGCACAGCCGGGGTCTTTCGATGATGGTTTTCGGACGTCGCGGTCCCTGCCGTCACACCGCCTTGAGATCATCGGCCCGCCATAGCTGTTCTGTTGCTCACGGCGGTGATAGAAATGGAGACGATTCGTGAAGACGTTTTCATGGTTGCCGGGAGTGAAGATCCATGACCATCACCAGTGCCCATCTGCCGGCCATCGTCGCGCTGGTCGCCGGCATCCTGATTCTGCTGATGCCGCGCCTGTTGAACTTCATCGTGGCGATCTATTTGATTTTCGTGGGGTTAGCGGGCCTCGGCGTCCTCAAGATGTTCCATCTGTAGCGACAGGACAGTGCAGCCATAAAGCCGATGCGTGGGGAGCCGCCGTGTCTCGGTCGAGAGCCTCGGCCGGTTGAGGGTCGCGCGGCTTGCGCGGGTGCGGCAAAACGTGGTGTAAGGCGGGCAATATTCCCCTCCTTATGACGTTTGGAAGCCATGGCCAAAGCTGCATCCAAGTCCCGATCCAACAAGTCCAAATCCTCACGCGCTTCAAAAACTCAACCCAGGTCGAAGAAGACCGCCCAGAAAGCAAAGCCGGCGGCCGCATCGCGCGCCAGGGGCGGCGTCAAGGCCGCCGTGAAGCCCGCGGCCAAGGCCAGACCCGTCGCCAAAACCACGGCGAAGCCGGCCGTGAAGAAAGCGGTCGCCGCCAAGACCCTCAAGCCCAAGGTCGTCAAGCCGGCATCCGCCTGGCCCGTCGCGCCGAAGGCCGGCAAGTGGGTCTATACCTTCGGCGATGGCAAGGCCGAGGGCAGCTCCGGTATGCGCGACCTGCTCGGCGGCAAGGGCGCCAACCTGGCGGAGATGGCCAATCTCGGCCTGCCGGTGCCGCCCGGCTTCACTATCCCGACCTCGGTCTGCACCTACTTCTACGCGCACGACAAAAGCTATCCGAAGGAACTGAAGGCGCAGGTCGATCAGGCGCTGGCCTATGTCGGCCGGCTGACCGGCAAGGGTTTTGGCGACAGGAAGAACCCGCTGCTGGTTTCGGTGCGCTCCGGCGCGCGCGCCTCGATGCCGGGCATGATGGACACCGTGCTCAATCTCGGCCTCAACGACGAGACCGTGGAATCGCTGGCCGCGCTGTCGGGCGACCGGCGCTTCGCCTATGACAGCTATCGCCGCTTCATCACCATGTATTCCGACGTGGTGCTCGGCCTTGAGCATCATCACTTCGAGGAAATCCTCGACACCTTCAAGGACAGCCGGGGCTATACGCTCGATACCGACGTGACCGGCGACGAGTGGGTCGAACTGGTCGGCAAGTACAAGGACGCCGTCGCGCAGGAAACCGGCAGCGCCTTCCCGCAGGACCCGCACGATCAGCTCTGGGGCGCGATCGGCGCGGTGTTCTCGTCGTGGATGAACGCGCGCGCGGTGACCTATCGCAAGCTGCACGACATTCCGGAATCGTGGGGCACCGCGGTCAACGTGCAGGCCATGGTGTTCGGCAACATGGGCGAGACGTCGGCGACCGGCGTCGCCTTCACCCGCAATCCATCGACCGGCGAGAGCAAGCTCTACGGCGAGTTCCTCATCAACGCCCAGGGCGAGGATGTCGTCGCCGGCATCCGCACGCCGCAGGACATCACCGAGGATGCGCGGCGCGAATCCGGCTCCGACAAGCCGTCGATGGAAGTCGCGATGCCGGAGGCGTTCAAGGAACTGAAGCGCATCTACATGCTTCTGGAAAAGCACTACCGCGACATGCAGGACATGGAGTTCACCGTCGAGGACGGCAAGCTGTGGATGCTCCAGACCCGCAACGGCAAGCGCACCGCCAAGGCGGCGCTGCGCATCGCCGTCGAACTCGCCAACGAGGGCCTGATCTCGCGCGAGGACGCGGTGTCGCGCATCGATCCCGCTTCTCTCGACCAGTTGCTGCATCCGACCATCGATCCCAACGCCAGGCGCGACGTGATCGCCACCGGCCTGCCGGCCTCGCCGGGGGCGGCGGCGGGCGAGATCGTGTTCTCGTCCGATGAAGCCACCAAGCTGCAAGCCGACGGCCGCAAGGTCATTCTGGTGCGCATCGAGACCAGCCCGGAGGACATCCACGGGATGCACGCCGCCGAAGGCATTCTCACCACGCGCGGCGGCATGACTTCCCACGCCGCGGTGGTGGCGCGCGGCATGGGCAAGCCCTGCGTCTCCGGCTGCGGCGTGATCCGCGTCGATTACGGCCGCGGCACCATGACGGTCGGCGACCGCGTGTTCAACGCCGGCGACGTCATCACCATCGACGGCTCGCTGGGGCAGGTGCTGGCGGGGCGGATGCCGATGATCGAGCCGGAACTGTCCGGCGAGTTCGCGACCCTGATGGGCTGGGCCGATCAGGTGCGCAAGCTCGGCGTGCGCGTTAACGCCGATACGCCGCCGGACGCGCGCACCGCGCTCCGCTTCGGCGCCGAAGGCATCGGCCTGTGCCGCACCGAGCACATGTTCTTCGAGGAAACCCGCATCCGCACCGTGCGCGAGATGATTCTCGCCGAGGACGAGCAGTCGCGCCGCGCCGCGCTGTCGAAGCTGTTGCCGATGCAGCGCGCCGACTTCGTCGAACTGTTCGAGATCATGCAGGATCTGCCGGTGACGATCCGGCTGCTCGATCCGCCGCTGCACGAGTTCCTGCCGCATACCCAGGCCGAGATCGAGGAAGTGGCGCGCGCCATGAACACCGATCCGCGACGTCTGGCGGATCGCGCGCGCGAACTCGCCGAGTTCAATCCGATGCTCGGCTTCCGTGGCTGTCGCTTGGCCATCGCCTATCCGGAAATCGCCGAGATGCAGGCGCGCGCCATCTTCGAGGCGGCGGTCGAGGCCGGGCGGCGCACGGCTAAGGCGGTCAACCCCGAGGTGATGGTGCCGTTGATCGCCACCAAGGCCGAGTTCGATCTGGTCAAGGGGCGCATCGATGCCACCGCTCAGGCGGTGGCGCGCGAGACCGGCGTCAAGCTCAAGTATCAGGTCGGCACCATGATCGAACTGCCGCGCGCCTGCCTCAAGGCGGGCGAGATCGCTGAGGCCGCCGAGTTCTTCTCGTTCGGCACCAACGACCTGACGCAGACCACCTTCGGCATCAGCCGCGATGACGCCGCGAGTTTCCTCGGCGCGTATACCCAGCGCGGCATTCTCGACATCGATCCGTTCATCTCGGTCGATCGCGAGGGCGTCGGCGAACTGGTGAAGATCGCGGTGGAACGCGGCCGCGCCACGCGGCGCGATCTCAAGATGGGAATCTGCGGCGAGCACGGCGGCGATCCGGCGTCGGTGAACTTCTGTCACCACATCGGGCTGAACTACGTCTCGTGCTCGCCCTACCGCGTGCCGATCGCGCGCCTCGCGGCGGCGCAGGCCGCGCTCGGCAAGGAGATCGCCAGTCAGGCGTGAGCCGGTCGCGCGATGGAACCTGAGGGAATGCCCGGAGCGTGCTCCGGGCATTTTACTTTGTCGCCAAAAAATGGCTCCGTGGCCCGGACGCGGCGCGGCATGAAATGCCGCTCCGCAGAGCCGGGGCCGTTCCGGTCACAGTGTTTGCGACGGTCCCGGTTCTGCGATGCAGCGTTACACGCTGCGTCGCGCCCGGGACACGGCGAAAGTGAAAGCTGAAGCCGGGAGTCTTTCGACGGCCTGCCAGAGTCTGTTTCAACTTCGTTGAATCAGACTCCAGGCTTATCTTTTTGATTGAGCATGATCTTGTCCGAAAGCCGGTTTCCGCTTTTCGGGATCATGCTCTAACGCTTCCTAAACCATCGCTGTTGACCGAACGTTTACCTGTTTCCGTGACGCGCCATTCACTACGCGCAGAGAAAGCTCTGCGCCTCAGTGACGACCTGCTTGCGTGTGTCCCGCGCGCATCGCCGATTAACTCCCCCGCAACTTTAATTGGCTACTAACGCAAAGGATCGAATTGCATCCAAGTGCGCGTCGATCCCGTGTGTGCATATGTGTGGCGTTGCGTGAGCGTATCGATGTTTGTCATGCGTAACGGGCCGAAGGGCGCACGTCTGGCGTCCTTCGGCCTCGGTCTTTGCGTCTTCGCGCTGATCCCGACGCAAGCCGGTTATCAGGACATCGCCTCGTTGCTGGCGCGGCAGCCCGGCGTCGCGGAACGCTGGCAGCAGCGGGTGTTTTCGCCAACCGTCAGCACCATTCAGGTCGCCACGTTCTCCTTCGCCCGCCCGATCGGAACCTCGCTGCCGCGCACCGCCGCGGCGCTGCTCGCAAGCCTTGAAAGTCAGGGCAGCGATATCGTCGGCGCGCTCAAGCGCAATCCGGTGCTGACCTCGCCGCGCCGCTACCGGACCAGCGATTTTCCGCAGGTCGATCGCACGCTCAAGGGCGACCGGCTGGCCATCGCCGCGCCGCCCGCCGCCACTCCCGACGACGACGACGTAACGCCGCGTCAGGAACCGCCGCAATTCACCGCGCCGGGACAGCGTGAAAAGACCGCGTCGTCGCCCGCCGGGCTCGATCCCGAACTCGCCGCCGCGCTCGACGCGCCGCCGCTCACGCAATACGACCCCGCCCTGGCGGTCGATCCCCGGCCGTTCGACGACAATGGGCCGGCGGTTCGTCACGAGGACGCGCAAGCGCCGTCGCCGGACCCGTTCACGGTGCAGACCGCGAGCCTTTATTTCGGCAGTTCGCTCGGCGCCGCCGGCGAGATGCTGCAAAGCTGGCGGCCGGGCGAGGCGCCGGTGGTGCTGACGCCGAACGCCTCCGATTCCGACCTGAAATCGCCGGCCCCGGACGCGGCGGTCGCGGCTCTGCCGCCCGGCGAAACCGTGGCCGGCAAGGGCGAGGTCAACGGCAATCGCGCGGCTCACGTCAAGACGCCGGCCGAACGGCTCGGCCTCGAAGGCAAGGCGCGCGCGAAGCAGGAGAAGTGCCTCGCGGAGGCGGTCTATTTCGAGGCGCGGGGCGAGGCCGTGCGCGGCCAGATCGCGGTGGCGCAGGTGGTGATGAACCGGGTGTTCTCCGGCTTCTATCCGACCACGGTGTGCGGCGTGGTCTATCAGAACGCCAACCGCCGGCTGGCGTGCCAGTTCACCTTCGCCTGCGACGGCATTCCCGACGTGGTGCGCGAGCCCGATATGTGGGACCGCGCGCGCAAGATCGCGAAAGCGACCCTCGACGGCCAGCTCTGGCTGCCGGAAGTCGCCAAGTCGACCCACTATCATGCCTATTGGGTGCATCCGTCGTGGGTGCGCGAGATGCGCAAGATGTATCGCACCGGCGTCCATACCTTCTATCGGCCGCGGGCGTGGGGCGACGGCAGCGACGCGCCGAGTTGGGGCACGGCGGCCGCGACCGCGGAGATTTCCGCCAGACTCGCGGCCGTCAAGAACTAGCCGTAACCGATCGGTGCGACGGTCGCCCGGCAGCCATCGCAGGTTGCCGGGCGGTGTCGCATTGGCTAAGTTCGGCGCATCGATCGGCGCGCTGCCGCGCCATTCATTCCATATTGTGTTGGTTCAACCGCGGTGACGGGAGTATCGGGCGTGGGCACATTCAAGGCGATCCGTATCGACAAGGCGGAGAAGGGCACCACGGCGGCGCTGACCCAATTCGACGAAGCGGAGCTGATGGACGGCGACGTCACCGTGCGCGTCGAATGGTCCACCCTGAATTACAAGGACGGTCTGGCGCTCACCGGCAAGTCGCCGGTGGTGCGGCGCTTCCCGATGATCGCCGGAATCGATTTCGCCGGCACCGTCGAGCAGTCCTCGCATCCCTCCTGGAAGACCGGCGACAAGGTGGTCTGCAACGGCTGGGGCATGGGCGAAACCCATCTCGGCGCTTACGCCGAGAAGGCGCGCGTCAAGGGCGACTGGCTGGTGCGGCTGCCGGAGGGCATGTCGGCGCGCGACGCCATGGCGATCGGCACCGCGGGCTACACCGCGATGCTGGCGGTGCTGGCGCTGGAGGATCACGGTCTGAAGCCGGCGGACGGCCCCGTGGTGGTGACGGGGGCTGCGGGCGGCGTCGGCTCGGTGGCGATCGCGGTGCTGTCGAAGCTCGGCTATCACGTCATTGCGTCCACCGGCCGCGCGGCGGAAAGCGATTATCTGCGCGCGCTCGGCGCTGCCGAGATCGTCGACCGCAATGAATTGTCCGGCCCGGCCCGGCCGCTCGCCAAGGAGCGCTGGGCCGGCGGCGTCGACAGCGTCGGCTCGACCACGCTCGCCAACCTGCTGTCGATGACGAAGTATCGCGGCGCCATCGCCGCCTGCGGCCTGGCCGGCGGCATGGACCTGCCGTCGTCGGTCGCGCCGTTCATTTTACGCGGGGTGTGTCTTCTCGGCATCGATTCGGTGATGTGCCCGCTGGATTTGCGCAAGCGCGCCTGGGCGCGTCTCGCCAGCGATCTGGATCGCTCGAAACTCGCTGAAATTACTCACGAAATCGGCTTGGACGAGGTGCTGGCGGCGGGTCCCGAAATTCTTGCGGGGCAGGTGCGGGGCCGCATCGTGGTGAAGATTTCCTGAGCGCGTTCAGACTTTGCCAACCAAGCTGCTCCATTGTTGCCACGGTTGGTATGGTAAGCAGTGGGTAAAGGTGACGCGAGCCGCGTCCACCGGTCCTGCGCTCGGTTGTGTGGAGTTCGACATGCTTGCGCGTTTTGTGTTGGGGGCCTTGACCATCGGCGCGTTGATCGCGCCCGCCGTGGCCGGCGAAATGAATGCGACTGAAGCGCGCAAATTCGTTATCGGCAAGATCTTCTCCTTCACCTGTTTCGACGGCACGCGCGGCGCGGGCCGCGTGTTCGACGACGGCTCGGTGGCGGGCTCGGTGCAGTTCAGCGGCTCGGGGCCGACGCGCTACATGCGGCTGCCGGTCAATACCTTGCAGACGCGCGGCGAGTCGGTCTGCGCCTCGCTCAAGGGATTGCCGTTCTCGCCGTGCTTCAATCTCGACAAGCGCGACGAGCGCAGCTTCCGCGGCGCGGTGTCGGGCATGGGCTTCGCCTATTGCGATTTCCGCCACAAGGGCGCCGGCCACATCATCATGGCGCGGGCGATCTCCGGTCGGGGGCCGCGCTCGCTGCATCCGCGCCGCGTCCGGTCGGCGGACGCCGCGCCGGCGGAGGTCGTGGCGCGCGTCGAGACGCCGAAGGTCGAACGCGCGAAGATCGATCCGGTCAATACCGGGTCCGTGTCCGAACTGCGCCGCTCGACCGACTGACCGGCGTTTTCTGGAACACTTTCCTTCTTGATGGAAACGTCATTGCCGGGCCTGACCCGGCAATCCATCGTTTTCAAGAAGATGGATGCCCGGATCAGGTCCGGGCATGACGGCGGATGATTCCGTCAAAAGCGGAAGCCATCAAGCTCGTTCCTCCGTCCCTCATTGTGTCGGCGCATCGGCCTGCGCCGGCGGCGGCAGCGCGCGCCGGAACAGGATGCGCTGGTACAGCCAGCCGATGGCGACCAGCACCAGCCCGAGCACCATGAACGACAGCGCGCGATAGACGCCGGTCAGCTCCGACATATCCACCAGGAACGCCTTGCCGATGGTGAGCGCGATCACCACAGCGGACGCCAGCCGCGCGCGCTGCGAATTGAACAGCACGCCGGCCGCGAGCAGCACCACGCCCAGCGCCAGCCATGCGATCGTATAGGTGTATTGCTCGGCGTCGCTGACGAAGCCGCCGTTCAGCACCGGCCCGGCTGAGATGCGGCGGATTTCCATGGTGACATAGGCCAGCGCCAGCACCAGCGCGCCGCCGGCCAGCGCATTGACGTAGACGCGATGGCGGCGGCCCGCCACCGCGTAGGACAACAGCAGCATCAGCACCGCCGGCAGCGCATAGCCGAGCAGCAGGCGGTTGATGACCACGCCGCCGACATCGATCCGCCAGATCAGCGGATTGTCGAGCCCGAGCAGACCGAACACCGTGGCAAGACCGGCGAACACGGTCAGCAGCAGCGCGGCGACGTTATGCACGATGCTGCCGCTGCGCCGTCGCAGCCGCTCCAGCCCGATCGCCATCGCCAGCGCGACGCAAACCTGCAACGCCACCTCGGTGAAGTCGGCGCTCGCGGCGTAGACCTCGCCGCTGTTGACCGCGTGACGGATCTCCATGAAGGCGAGCAGCACCGTGAACAGCACCGCCGCCGCCTCCACCATGCGCAACGGCACGTCGTCGCCGCGCTTGCGTAGTAGATGGCTCGCGCCCCAGAACGCGGCCGCCGGAATGCCGTAGCCCCACAACAGCCAGTTGAAGATCGGCGTCGTCCCAACGGCGTCGCCGGCAATGCGCGGCTCGTAGCCGATGCGCGCCACCACGATGGCGGCGAGGATCGCGGCGAGCCAGCGCAGGAACGGGATCGGCCGCCGCGTCGCGACCCATGCCGTGCCGAGAGAGGTCAGCGCCAGCGCGATGGTCAGCCAGCCCTTCTCTAGCGCGAAGGTGAAGGCCAGCGCCAGCGCGCCCAGCGTGCCGGTGGCGAACAGCGCGGCGGCGATGCCCTGGCCGGGGCGGGGCTCGCGCCGACCGAGCGTTTCGGTCATCCATCCGAACACCGCCGCCAGCACCACCGCGATGATGGCGAAAGGGATCGAACGATCGAAGTGCGCGACGCGGGCGTAGAGCGCGATCAACAGCGCCGGCGGCGCGAACACCGCCGACGCCGCCCAGATCACCGGCGCCTGCGCGCTGACCGCGCGTCCCTGCGCCGCGAAACCCGCGACCGCGAAGCCGGCCGCGAAGATCGCCGCCGCGGTCAGATGCGCGGAGACGGCCTCGTCGGTGGCCGTGGGCGCGAGGCCGGGCATCGCGCCGCCCGGCAGCACCAGCATGTCGGGATTGGCGCGCACCGCCCACTCAAGGAACACCACGGCGACCAGCACCGCGCTTGCCGCGACCGCCGCGGTTGCCGACGGGGCGCGCCACGCGATGATCAATGTCGCCAGCACCAGCAGGCCGAACACGGTCATCGCCGCCATATCGTGCGCGCTGGCAAGCACGATCATCGTCGCGCCGAGGATGTAGGCCGCGAGCGCCCCGGACGAGATCGGCTCGATCCGGCCGGGCTCGGCCGGCGGCCCGAACATCAGGCCGCACACCACGAGCAGCGCGGCCAGCACGAAGCCGGCCACGACGTGGAAGGCGTGCGGCGCGATCATCGGCGGCCCGCAGTCGAGGCAGGGGATCGTCCATAACAGCGCGAAGCCGACGGTGGTGATCGCGAGCCAGCGCCACAGCCGCACCCGCGCCAGCCCGAACGCGGCGGCGGTGACGACGGCGAGATAGATGTACAGCGCCCAGAAGTCGGGCCGCTCCGACGACACCAGCACGGGCGTTGCGAACGCGCCGACGACGCCGAGCCCGGCCAGCGCCGGGCCGTGCAGCAGGGCTGCGGCAAGTGTCGCCAGCGCCACCAGCCCGAGCAGCACGAACGCCGTGCCGGGCACCAGGAAATCGTACAGCGCGTAAGCCGCGTAGACGGTGGCGAACGCCACCGCGGTGCCGGCGGCGGTGAGGATCGCCGGAATGTTGGCGACCGGCAGCGGCGCGGCGGCGGCGGCGCTCTCCTTGCGTCGCGTCCACTCACCGGCGGTGAGCAGCGCGGCCGCGAACAGGCCGCCCAGCAGCACGCGCACGCCGGGGCCGAGCAGCCCTTCCTCGATGGAATAGCGCACCATGAAGAAGCCGCCGAGCGCCAGCGTCAGCCCGCCGACCCACACCACCCAGCGGGTGCCGATGCGTTCCTCGAAGCGGTCTCCGTTATGAGGAGCGGCGGCGGGCGGCGCGGTTGCCTCGGGCGGCAGCGGCGGCGGCGTGACGGCGGCGCGCGTATCGGCAAGCGGCGGCGATTCGGATACGGCGGCCGGCTCGGTGGCGGGGGCCAGCGGCGGCGCGGTGGTGGCCGTCGCAAGCGGCGCACGCGCGGCGGCGGCTTCGAGCGCCTGCACGCGGGCCTGCAACGCGGCGGCGCGGGTCAGCGCCCGGCGCGCGACGATGACGGCGGCGATGGCGACCAGCAGCGCGAGAAATCCCAATTCCATGAAGCCTCGATCGTCGTGGATGCCGGAGGGTGGGGGAGCGGCGGGGTGCGCTGTCGCGGCGGGGTGCCCGTCAGTCGATGCGGGTGGTGGCCCGGTTCAACCGGGGGCCGTGCGGCGCTAGTCGAGATCGATCCGGAACGGCCGGCCTTCGATCGACATGTTGCCGGGTCCCATGGCGTCGAGCGCGCGCAACATGCGGCCGTCGCGGCCGAGCGCGCGATCGGCCAGCGACACGATCAGGCGGTTAGGGTAGGCGGTGGGCGAGGCGCTGCGCATCTGCCGCGCGATCGCCATCTCGTCGCGATGCGGGTTGAGCGCGCAGGCGGCGGCGAACGCGCTCGCCGTGGAGCGGCTGATGCCGGCGTAGCAATGCACCACCAGCGGCGCCTGCCGGTTCCAGCCGCGCACGAAGGCGAGCACTTTTTCGATGTGATCTTCCGATGGCGTGACGAAACCGTCGGCGGGCTCGCTGATATCGTCCATCGCGATCATCAGGTGATTGGCTTCGAGCACCGAGGCCGGGCGCTGCACGCGGCTGATGTCGCCCATCACGGTGAGGATGTGGCTGGCACCGGTCGCCTGCACGGTCGGAGCGAGTGCGGCGAGCGAGCACACATGAATCATGGCGTTGTCCCTTGTCGTCCGGCCGAATTATAGCCGCCGCGTCCCGCCGACGGAAGCCGCGCCGAATGGGCGCATTCTAGACATGCAGCGTCGCGAAGCGCGCGAGGAATCGCTTGGCGGCCTTTCCGGCCGACCACGGCGTCAGGTAATCGGTCTCAAGCGCCGTTGGCAGCGCCGGGTCGCGGCCGAACAGCCGTCGCGCCTCGCTCTGCGCGAAACCTGCAAGCCGCGTCGCTTCGAGATAGGCCGCGCCGCGGTCGGCCGCCTTGATCGCTTGCGTGAAATCCTCGGGCAGCACCGGCGGCAGGCCGAAACGGACGTGGATGGCGGCGAGCAGCCGCTTCTCCACCGTTTTGTAGGAGCCGCCGATCACCGCCTTGAACGGCGAGATCATGTCGCCGATGACGTATTCCGGCGCGTCGTGCAACAGCGCGGCGAGCCGCAGCCGGTGATCGACGCGCGGCCGCGCATGGCGCAGCACGGCTTCCACCAGCAGCGTGTGCTGCGCCACCGAGAAGATGTGCGTGCCCTCGGTCTGGCCGTTCCAGCGGGCGACGCGCGCCAGGCCATGGGCGATGTCGGCGATCTCGATATCGAGCGGCGAGGGATCGACGAGGTCGAGCCGGCGTCCCGACAACATGCGTTGCCAGACGCGGGTGTCGGCCTTCGCGGAACGCGCCTTGGGTTGCGTCATGTGGCGGAAGGGCGGCGCGGCGGGCGTCGCTTGCCACCGCACAGCGCGTGACAATGGCAGGTCACCAGATGATCGTTGACCATGCCGGTCGCCTGCATGAAGGCGTAGACGATGGTGGGGCCGACGAACTTGAAGCCGCGCGCCGCCAGTTCCTTCGACATCTTCACCGACAGCGGCGTCGAGGCGGGAACGCTGGCGGTGGTCTTGTAGGCGTTGACCTTCGGCGTGCCGTCGAGGAAGTCCCACAAGAGTTTCGAGAAGCCGGGGCCGTCTTCCATGATTTTCAGATAGGCGCGCGCGCTCGTCACCGCGCCTTCGATCTTGGCGCGGTTGCGGACGATGCCGGCGTCCTGCATCAGCGCCTGCACCTTCCTGTCGGTGTAGCGCGCGATCTTCGCGGGCTCGAAATCGTCGAAGGCGCGGCGGAAGTTGTCGCGCTTGCGCAGGATGGTGATCCACGACAGCCCGGCCTGAAAGCCGTCGAGGATCAGCTTCTCGTAGAGCGCGCGGTCGTCGTATTCCGGCACGCCCCATTCGGTGTCGTGATAGGCGACGTAGAGCGGGTCCTCGCCCGGCCACGGGCAACGGATGAGGCCGTCGGCGTGGGTGACGGCGCGGCTCATGCGGTCTTCCGTTGCAGGCCGCGCACCGCCTCGGGATCGGCAAGGCGCAGTGCGATGCCGCCTGCCGTCAGCGGCGTGCCGGCGTCGAGCGCGTCCGAAACCTTGTCGATCCGCACTGTCGCGAGGCCCGTCTGGCCCGCCGACGATCCCATGGTGCCGACCTGCCTGTCGCCGGCGAGGATCGCCATTCCCGCGTCCGGCGCGACGCCGTCGAACGCGACGCTCACGGTGCGGGTACGCGCGGTGCCGCGATGCTGCATCCGCGACACCACTTCCTGACCGATGTAGCAGCCCTTGTCGAAATCGACGCCGTTGAGGCGATCCATGTTGGTCTCGTGCGGGAAGGCGTCGCCGTAGCTGAAGTCGACGCCGCCGCGCGGCGCGCCGCAGGCGATGCGATGCGCCTCGTAGGCGGCCTCGTCGGCCATCTCCGCGCCGACCAGCGCGGCCGTCCTGGCGGCCAGTTCCGGCGGGATCAGGATGCGCCAGCCGAGCCCCTTCGCGCGTGGGTCGGCGAAGGCGAGGTCCGGTGCGAGCGCCGGCTCCCCGCCCCATACCGCCAGCACGCCGAGCGAATCCGACAGGTTCTCCACCATGACCTTGGCGCGCAGCTTGTAGAAGCCGAGCTTGGTGGCGAGCGGCTGCGCCAGCGCTCCCGGACAATCGATCAGTATGCCGCCGCCGTGGCCCGCCGGCACCTCGGTGATGAGGAAATCGGCGACGATCTTGCCCTGCGGCGTCAAGAGCGCGCCGAACCGCCCCAGCCCCGGCTCCAGCCGCGTGGCGTCGGTGGTGACCAGCCCGTTGAGGAAGGTGCGCGCGTCGTCGCCGCTGAGCTTGACCACACCCCGGTCGGAAAGAAGCGCTGCGTGCATGTCGGATATCTCGGGAGAATCGGATGTCCGGCCGCGCCGGAACAGATCCTGAACCTAAGCCGCGCGCGGGGAAACGACAAGACCGCCCGCGCGTCTCACGATGCGGGAGCAGGGTGGAGCGGGGCGCGGCCTACTGTTTCGCCAGCGCCAGCGAGAACTCGCCGTTGCGGACGCGGCTCGGCAGCCCCTCGACGAATTTCGCCACCGCGTCCTCGCCGTAGGTGCCGACCAGTTCGGCGAAGGCGGTGAACAGACTGGCCTGCGCCAGACAGTCGCCGTCGATGCCGTCGTGTCGCGCCTCGGCCCACGCCTCGCTGAGATAACCGAGGGCCGCCTGCTTCTGCTCCTGATCGGGCAGCGGAGGATGGGCGGCGATAGCGGAGAAGGAGTGGCTCATAAGCGTCCCGGCAGCGTGGGGCGCTCCACGGAGAAGCGCCCTCGAAACCCATGCAAGGTTTAACACGCCGCCACCGCGCGGCTAGGCCACATCTTTAGGAAAGGTTAACAGAGCGATTCAACATTGCGCGGAAGTTCCCGGCTGCGTCGCCGCTGCAACACCGGCTTTCGGTGCGCCGGTTCCGGTCGCATCGCGGCTGCCGCAGCCGGCCCGCCAAACAGATCCGGTCGGGCCTTGACGTTCTTTCTAAAATGGTCATTATAGAATGGTCATTTTAGAAAGAGGCGATCATGATCCGCCAGCGCTCATTCGACCAGACCGAGGTTCTTGCCGGTGCGATGAACGCGTTCCGGCGCAAGGGTTATGCCGGCGTGTCGATCAGGGATCTCGAAGTCGCGACCGGCCTGACATCGGGCAGCATCTACAACGCCTTCGGCGACAAGAACGGACTGTTTCGCGCGGCGCTGGATTTCTACGTCGTCGGCTTCGTCCGCGATCGTGTGAACCGCTTCGCCGGCCCGGAGGCGCGGCTCGAAGACCTCGAACAGCTCTATCTCACCGTGTTCAGTCCGCCGCTCGATGACGGCTATGGCTGTCTCGTCACGAATTCGATGATCGAGTTCGGATCGGCCGCCACGCCGGCATCGCCGGCGATCGCGGAGGTGGCCGATTTATTGAACCGGTCGATCGGCGGCGTGCTGGCGCGTGAGATCGGCAGCGAAGCGGCGGCAACCGTGCTGCCGCGGCTGATCCTGCTCTACCACGGCGTGCTGGTCATGAGCCGGGCCGGAAGGCTCGACAACGCCATGGCCGACGCCATCGCGGCCCAGTTTGCCGAGTTGCGCGCACGACGCGCGATCCATCAGTCCTGACAAGGAGGAGAACGACCATGCTGACCGCCATCAACCCCAAGGACATTCCGTCGTCGCCGTTCTACAGCCAGGGCATCGAGGTGAGGGCCGCGTCCCGCCAGCTCTACATCTCCGGTCAGGTGGGCGTGGCGGCCGACGGTTCGGTTCCCGAAAGCCTCGGCGAGCAGGCACGACTCGCCATCGGCAATCTGAACAAGGTGCTTGAGGGCGCAGGGATGACCAGCTCCAATCTGGTCAAGATGACCATCTACCTGACCGACGAGACGCGGATCGGAGAATTCATGCAGGCCGCCGGCGGCACGCTGCCGGCGATGCCGCCCGCGACGACGCTGCTCGTCGTCAAGGCGCTTGCCGCGCCCAATCTGCTGGTCGAGATCGAGGGCATCGCGGTCGCCTGAAGCACGATCCCTGATGTGATCCCGCGCTAGTTGGCGTAGCGGGCGGTGAGGTCGCGGGAAATCCGCGCGCCCTCGTCGATCGCGCGCCTGATGGCGACGTTCGCCGCCGGCGTGCAGGTCCGGTAGGTCTGCTGGAAGCCGTTATAGCCGCGATTGAAGCTCGCGATCAGCCGGGTGCGGCGCTCGCCGGACGGCGTCTCGGCGTTGATCAGCGCCTGCATCTCGTTGCGCCATTTCGGCCCCTCGTTGGCGCCGCAGATGCCGCGCAGATAGTGCAGCGCGCCGAGGATTTCGGCCAGCCGTTGCAAGTCGGCGTCGAACGGGGCGGCGGCGTCCTGCGCCCGCGCCGGGCCCGCAGCAAGCGGTGCGGCGCAGACCGCGAGGAGCAGGATGGCCGCTTGAAGAAACTTGCGCATCGTCGGGTCCGGATTTCGGCTGATATGCCTTGTCGCGGCTTTCGGCGCAAGCCGGCGCGCGCCGGTCGCGGTGGCTCAGGATGCGATCAGCGCCTGCGCGGAGCGCACTATATCCGAAAGCCCCTGCGTGGTTTTCAGCGGGGCCAGTTCCTCGGGCGTGATCCAGCGAAAATCGTCGAGTTCCTCGTTCAGCGCGACCTCGCCGGCGCGCCAATGCGCCGCGAAGGAAATCACCAGATAGTGCCCGCCGCGGCCGGCGGCGGGGTCCGGCAGCACCTCGCGCCAGCCGGCGAAGCCCGCGATGTCGATGGCGAGCGCGGTTTCCTCGCGCACTTCGCGCATCGCGGCCTGATGCAGCGTCTCGCCGTGCTCGACGCGGCCGCCGGGGACCGAATAGAGCCCGCGTCCGGGCGCGTTGGCGCGGCGCACCACGAGGAATTTGCCGGCGCGGAAGATCACCGCGCTGACGGCAAGCTGCGGCCGCTCGGAGGCGGGCGGTGTCACGGCAGGTCCTGCTCCTGGTCCTGGGTCATGATGGACTCGATATCGGTTTCGGCCTCATTGTGCGAGCCATGAATGACGGCGCTGGCGAGCACCGCCAGCGGGCGCACCCAGCCGGCCGATTGCGCGGCCAGTTGCGCGCGGGTCCGGTCGTGGCGGGCCTCGCGCATCGCAGCGCCGGCGGCGGTGAGAATTGCGGTCATGGCGGCGGTGATGGCGTCGAACTCGGCGCGGATGGCGGCGTCCGACTGCTCATAGGCGCGGATGGCGAGGTCGCGCGCCTTGAAGTTCGACGAAGCGAAATGCTCGCGATAGGACAACGGCCGCCATGCGAGGAAGTCGGCGGCGCATTCGGGCATGTCGGGAATCATCTCCAACAGCATGATGGCTTCGTTGAAATGATTCAGGTAGTCGGTGGCAAGGCCGGTGCGCGGATTGATATTGACGGCCGCGAGTTCGGCCGTGCCCGGTCTGTCGTTGCGTCGAGATGAGGTCATCGCGCTACACCTTTGACGCGCCGGGTTAAAAGGGATTGAAGATCTTCGGCAGGATGCGGGAATGTGTGGACGTTTCGTACTGACTTCGCCGCCCGAGGCGCTGCGCGCGGCATTCGGCTATGCCGAGCGTCCGAACTTTCCCGCGCGTTACAACATCGCGCCGACCCAGCCGGTGGCCGTGGTGCTGGCGGAGCAGAACGCGCGGCATTTCCGTCTCATGCGCTGGGGCTTCGTGCCGGCCTGGGTCAAGGACCCGCGCGCGTTCGCGCTGGTGATCAACGCGCGCGCCGAGACGGTGCGGGACAAGCCGGCCTTCCGCAACGCCATCCGGCGTCGGCGCTGCCTGATCCCGGCCGACGGCTATTACGAGTGGCGCACGGTCGGCAGCGACAAGTATCCGTACTTTATTTATCCGCGCGATGATCGGCCATTCGGCTTCGCCGCCATCGCCGAGACCTGGAGCGGACCGAACGGCGAGGAAGTCGATACGGTCGCGATCGTCACCGCGGCGGCGCGCGGCGAACTCGCGACGCTGCACCATCGCGTGCCGGTGACGATCGATCCCGTCGATGCCGCCCGCTGGCTCGATTGCGCAAGGGTGAGCGCCAACGAGGCGGCCGCGCTGATGGTGGCGCCGCCGGAAGGTGCGTTCGCGTGGCGCCGGGTGTCGCGCGACGTCAACCGCGTCGCCAACGACGACGCGCGGCTGATCCTGCCGCTATCAGAACAACAGATCGCGGAGGAAGCGCCGCCGCCGAAAACGAAGCCCGCGCCGCGCCGCACGGTTACGCCGGACGACGGCGGGCAGGGCTCGCTGTTCTAACTCGCTGTTCTGACTCGTCGCCCGTCGCAGAACGCGCTGGAAGCGCCGCTTACAGGACCTTGCCGGGATTCATGATGTTGAGCGGGTCGAGCAGCGCCTTGATGCCGCGCATCACCTCCATCGCCACCGGGTCCTTCACTTGCGGCAGCTCATCGCGCTTCATCACGCCGATGCCGTGCTCGGCGGAGATCGAGCCGCCCAAGCGCCGCACGACGTCGAACACCACCTCACTCACATCGTGCCAGCGCGCGAGGAACGCGGCCTTGTCGCCGCCGGCCGGCTGGCTGACGTTATAGTGGATGTTGCCGTCGCCGAGATGGCCGAACGGCACCGGGCGGCTGCCCGGCACCAGCTTCGTCACCGCCGCGTTGGCTTCCGCGATGAAGGCCGGCACCGCCGCGACCGGCACCGAGACGTCGTGCTTGATCGAGCCGCCCTCCGGCTTCTGCGCCGACGAGATCGCCTCGCGCAGCGTCCAGAACGCCGCGCGCTGCGCCAGATTGTCGGCGATCGCGGCATCGTCGACGATGCCGTCCTCGAAGGCGCGGGTGAGGATCGCCTCTAACGTCGCGCGGGCGTCGTCGCGCGATGACGACACTTCCATCAGCACGTACCACGGATAGCGCGTCGCCAGCGGATCGCGGATCGACGGGGCGTGCTTCACGCAGAAGTCGATGCAGATCTCCGCCATCAGTTCGAAACTGGTGAGCCCGCCCGCCGCTTCGGCCTCGGCAATGGCCAGCAACTTCAACGCCTGCGCCGGCGATTGCAGGCCGACGAACGCGGCCTCCACGCTGCGCGGCTTCGGAAACAGCCTCAGCGTCGCGGCGGTGATGACGCCGAGCGTGCCTTCGGCGCCGATGAACAGGTTGTGCAGGTTGTAGCCGGTGTTGTCCTTCTTGAGCTTCGACAGCGTGTTGAGCACGCGGCCGTCGGCCAGCACCACCTCCAGCCCGAGCGCCATGGCGCGCGCCACGCCATAGGCCAGCGCGCCGGTGCCGCCGGCGTTGGTGGAGAGATTGCCGCCGATGGTGCAGCTTCCCTCCGCGCCGAGCGACAGCGGAAACAGCCGGTCGGCCTCGTTGGCGCGCTGCTGCAAGGTTTGCAGCACGCAGCCGGCTTCGGCGGTCATGGTGTTGGATTGCGTATCGATGTCGCGGATGCGGTCCATCCGCCGCAGCGACAGCACCACCTCGCCGTGATGCGGTGTCTGGCCGCCGACGAGGCCGGTGTTGCCGCCCTGCGGCACCAGCGCGGTTCGCGTCTCGGTCGCGAGCTTGCAGATGGCGGCGACCTCCGCCGTCGAGCCCGGCCGCAGCACCAGCGGCGAATGCCCCTGATAGAGATTGCGCTCCTCGGTGAGGTAAGGCGCGATCTCGTCGGCGTCGGTGACGCCGTATTTGTCGCCGACGATCGCCTTGAAGCGTGCGATCAGATCCGGTGGTGGCGGGGCGATGGTCATGGGATGTCTCTCGATGGCTTCAGGGCGTGCGGATCAGGTCGGCGGCACGGCGGCGCGGCGCAGGCGGTCGTTGATGGCTTCGCCGAGATCGTGCTCGGGCACCGGCATCACGGCGATGGCGCGCGCGCGGGCCTCGTCGAGCGCGCGCAGATGGCCGAACAGGTTGGCGGCGGCTTCGGTCAGATCGGCGCGCGGGGAGAGGTTGAGGAGTCTTGCGGCAACATCGTGTCCGGGGATAGCCGCGGGTCCGAAGGCCAGCAGCGCCTCGCCGGGCGCGAGTCGCGTCGCGTTGAGCCGCACCGGGGTCCGTGGCGCGTAGTGCGACGCCAGCATTCCCGGCGCCATCGGCTGGCCGGCGGCTGGGGTCTGTGGCTCGGGCCGCCGCAGCGGCCGGCCCAGCACCTGTTCGATGGCGGCACGCGGCAGGCCGCCGGGCCGCAGCAGAACCGGCGCGATGAGACAGCCGACGATGGTCGATTCGACGCCGACCGGAACCGGCCCGCCATCGACGATCAGGTCGATGCGGCCGGCGAGGTCGCTTTCCACATGGGCGGCGGTGGTCGGGGAGACGTGGCCCGAGCGGTTGGCCGAGGGCGCGACCACGGGGCGGCCGAGTTCGCGCAGGATGTCCCGCGCCACCCCGTGGGCCGGCATCCGCACCGCGACGGTGTCGAGGCCGGCGGTGGCGAGGTCGGCGACCGGGCAATCCGGGGTTTTCGGCAGCACCAGCGTCAGCGGGCCGGGCCAGAAGACGTCGGCCAGCTTGCGGGCATCCTCGTTGAAGCGGCCGATGCGTTCGGCGCCGGCGCGATCGGGAACGTGGGCGATCAGCGGGTTGAAGGACGGCCGCCCCTTGGCCCGGTAGAGCCGGGCGATGGCCTCGGGCTGCGTCGCGTCGGCGCCAAGGCCGTAGACGGTTTCGGTCGGGAACGCCACCAGGCCGCCGCCCGCGAGACAGCGCGCGGCCTCACCGGCCGCGGCCGGGGAGGCCGCGATGATTTTTGTGGTCAGTTCGACGGCCATTGCGTTCCGATCTTCCATTCGCTGGCTTGCGGTGGCCGAAAGCCGACGCTATAAGCCGCCCATCGTCGGAGTGTGGCTCAGCCCGGTAGAGCACTGCGTTCGGGACGCAGGGGTCGCAGGTTCAAATCCTGCCACTCCGACCATGCCGCTCGTTGATCTCTCTCACTGTGATTCCGACATCCCGGAGGGGATTCCGATCGGCGGTTCTTACCCCGTTCACGGACCGTTGTGGAGCGCCCCGCTGACGCGGCCGGATGCGTTTTGCACGCAATTCGAACCGGGGTCCATCCTCTTATTTGTTTGACGTATTTGACGCAATCGCGCGGCGGAGCGTTCAGCTTCTGATGGAAACGCCTTGGCCGCCGTTTTCGAAGCATGGATGCGCGGATCAAATCCGCGCATGACGACGGATGATTGCGTCAACGACGGAAGGACAATAGCGCCCGGCCGCGACCGACCGCCGCACGGGCGCGACGCCGTGAACACTTCTCTTTTTCCGAGCATTCCCCATTTTATGAGGCATCGCCCCACGTCCGGGCTGAGAGGAAACGACCGATGACATTTTTTCGACGCCCCCGCGGCCTCGTCCATACCCTGGCTCTCGCCGTCGCGCTGGCGTTCCCGCTGTTGATGATCGCGGTGTCCGCCGCTGACGCCCGCGCCGGGCGCGGCTTCAGCTCGGGCTCGCGCGGCGCGCGCACCTTCTCGGCCCCGGCGACCACGCCGACCGCGCCCAACGCGGCGCAGCCGTTCAACCGCACCATCACCCAGCCCGGTACCACCGCGCCGCGCGGAACGGCCGCGGCCGGCAACGCGGCCCGTCCCGGCATGGGCATGATGGGCGGCCTGATGGCCGGGTTCCTCGGCGCCGGCCTGCTCGGCCTGCTGTTCGGCGGCGGGCTGTTCGGCGGCCTCGGCGGTCTCGCTTCCATCCTCGGACTGGTGTTACAGATCATCATCGTCTTGATGGTGGTGCGGTTCGCGCTGGCATGGTGGCGTCGCCGCAACGCCGCCGCGTTCGAGGGCCCGGCGAGCGGGCCGCAGGCCAGTGCGCGCTCCGGGCTTGGTGGCGGTCTTGGCGGTGGCTCTGGGACCGGCGCGGGTTCCGGGCTCGGCTCCGGTTTCGGGCTGGGCGCGGGCGCTGCTTCCGCCTCGGCTCCGCTGGAGATCAAGCCGGACGACTACGATGCGTTCGAACGGCTGCTCGGCGATGTCCAGACGGCATGGTCGAACGAGGACGTGGACAAGCTGCACACGCTGGCGACCCCGGAGATGGTGTCGTATTTCGCGCAGGACCTCGCCGCCAACAAGGAGCAGGGCGTGGTCAACAAGATCACCGACGTCAAGCTGTTGCAGGGCGACCTCGCGGAAGCATGGCGCGAGGGCGTCACCGACTACGCCACGGTCGCGATGCGGTTCAGCCTGATCGACAAGACGCTCGATCGCGCGACCGGCCGCGTCGTCGACGGCGGCGACGCGCCGGTCGAGGTGACCGAGGTGTGGACCTTCAGCCGCCGGCCCGGCGAAGGCTGGGAGCTGAGTGCGATCCAGCAGACATGACGCGCGGCGCAACCGTTCGCGCCATGGCGTTTTCGAGCGAAGTGGTTCCCGGTTCGCGTGAAGAAAAAGCGTCAGAATAAAGAAGGGGCGTTGCGGTGACAGCCGCAGCGCCCCTTTTCATTTGGGGAGGCGGTTGGCGTGCGATTTGCCGGAGAGTTGCTTTTTGGGACGGACGCACAACACGAAAACCGTCATACTCCGCGAAAGCGGAGTATCCAGTCTTCCATGCGGAAACGAGTTTCCGCCGCGCCTGCACGGAATACAGGCGCGTCCGCTTTCGCGGACGATGACGGCTCGTTGTCCGTGAAAATGCTCCAATGCCGGTTATCGTCGCGACAAGCCATGCAACAGACAGGGAGGAGATCGATGTCCGTGACATTCACCAACCGGGGACCGGCGGGACTTTTTGCGGCGGCGGCGCTGGCGCTGCTGGTGGCGCCGCCGGCGCAGGCGCAGAACGCCCAGACGTCGTTCTTCGTCACCAGCCACGGCATCGGCAACGGCGGCAATCTCGGCGGCCTTGCCGGAGCCGACAACTGGTGCCAGCAACTGGCGCAGGAAGCCGGCATCGGAGCCAGGACCTGGCGCGCCTATCTCTCGACGCAGGAGGCCTCCGGCAAGCCGGCGGTCAACGCCCGCGACCGCATCGGCAACGGGCCGTGGCAGAACGCCAAGGGCGAGGTGATCGCCAAGGATGTCGCCGAGCTTCACGGCGACAACAAGCTGACCAAGCAGACCGCGCTGAGCGAGAAGGGCGAGGTCATCAACGGCCGCGGCGACAAGCCCAACCGTCACGACATCCTGACCGGATCGCAAGCCGACGGCACCGCCTTTCCGCCGGGCGAGGACCGCACCTGCAAGAACTGGACGAGCAGCACGCAGGGCGCGGCGATGGTCGGCCATTCCGATCGCCTCGGGCTCGACGACAATCCGCCGGCGAAATCGTGGAACACCTCGCACCCCTCGCGTGGACCGGACGGCGGTTGCTCGCAGGCCGACCTGCGCTCGACCGGCGGCGACGGCCTGCTGTACTGTTTCGCGACGAACTGAAGACGCGCGCGCGCATTGATATCCGGGCGGGCGGTCATGAGGTCCGCCCGCGTAGGGAGGCCGTGTGATGCGTTACGAACTCTATTACTGGCCCGAGATTCAGGGACGCGGCGAGTTCGTCCGCCTCGCGCTGGAGGAGGCAGGCGCCGCCTATGTCGATGTCGCGCGCGAGCGCGGCACGGCCGACATGATGGCGATGATGAAAGCGGGCGCGACCCCGCCATTCGCGCCGCCGTTCCTCAAGGCGGGCAAGCTGGTGATCGGCCAGACCGCCAATATCCTGCTTTATCTGGGATCGCGGCACGATCTCGCGCCGAAGGCGGAGGCCGGGCGGCTGTGGCTGCATCAGTTGCAACTGACCGTCGCCGACCTCGTGGTGGAAGTCCACGACACCCATCATCCGCTCGGGCCGTCGCTGTATTACGAGGAGCAGAAGGGGCCGGCGAAGAAACGCACGGCGGCGTTCTGGGACGAGCGCGTGCCGAAATATCTCGGCTATTTCGAGGAGCTGCTGGGCCGGCGCAACCAGCCCTACATCGCCGGGCGCAAGGTGAGTTATGTCGATCTGTCGCTGTTCCAGATCGTCGCCGGGCTGCGCTATGCGTTTCCGAGACGGATGGCCGCGTTCGAGCATGACGTGCCGGCGCTGATCGCGCTGCACGACCGCGTCGCCGCGCGGCCGAACATCGAGGCGTATCTGGCCAGTTCCCGCCGCATCCCGTTCAACCAGGACGGCATCTTCCGCCATTACCGCGCGCTGGATGCCTGACCCGCGCCAGCCGTTCGGAGTTTAGACCAGCACGTCGATCCGCGTGCCCTGACCGGGCGGCAGCGCCGCGCGCGGCGGCGGCTGTTCGGCGCGCTCGCGCGCCGCGTCGACCTCATGGCGTGGCCGGTGGCCCGCGGCCGCGATATCGGGCGGCCGGGGCGGGGGCGGCGTGTCCACGCTGGAAACGGTCATGCGCGATGATCCTCGATGCGCCGCCGGCGGCGGCCTTAAGGTCATTGTGCGCGCGGGCCGCTCCAGAAAGGGTCAAGACAATCGTTAAATTGCCGCCGATTACGCGCTGCGCGCGGCGCAACTGCGACAGGCCGGCGGGGAGCAGGGCGGCCCGCCCCCTTTGAACCCTTCAAAAGTGCCCGCAAAGGGCCTAAACAGGACGAAAATCCCCTCCGTCAGAGGCCGTTTTACGATGAATGCACCGACCGCGATCCCCGATCAGAAGCCCGTTCCGCCCTACCGCCACACTCCGCTGTTCCCGCTCGGCAAGGACGAGACGCCGTACCGCAGGATTTCCAGCGAGGGCGTGCGGGTCGAGAAGCTGCTCGGCAAGGACATGCTGGTGGTGTCGCGTGAGGCGCTGCGGGCGCTCTCGGAAGCCGCGTTCGGCGACATCAACCACTATCTGCGGCCGGGACACCTGAAGCAGCTGCGCAGCATCCTCGACGACAAGGAGGCCAGCGACAACGACAAGTTCGTCGCCTTCGATTTTCTGAAGAACGCCAACATCGCCGCCGGCGGCGTGCTGCCGATGTGTCAGGACACCGGCACCGCGATCATCATGGGCAAGAAGGGCTGCAACGTCATCACCGACGGCGACGACGAGGCGGCGCTCTCAGAAGGCGCGCGCGACGCTTACCTGCGCCGCAACCTGCGCTATTCGCAGGTCGCGCCTCTGTCGATGTTCGAGGAGAAGAACACCGCCAACAACATGCCGGCGCAGTGCGAGATCTATGCCGAGGGCCAAGGGGACTCAGCAGCCGCCTACAAGTTCATGTTCATGGCCAAGGGCGGCGGCTCCGCCAACAAGAGCTTCCTGTTTCAGGCGACGCCCTCGGTGCTGACGCGCGAGCGGCTGCTGGCGTTCCTGAAAGAGAAGATCATGACGCTCGGCACCGCCGCGTGCCCGCCCTATCACCTCGCCATCGTCATCGGCGGCACCTCGGCCGAACTGTGCATGAAGACGGTGAAGCTGGCCTCGGCGCGCTATCTCGACGCGCTGCCGACGCAGGGCAGCGAGAACGGCAACGCCTTCCGCGATCTTGAGATGGAGCAGGAGGTGCTGAAGATGACGCAAAGCTCCGGCGTCGGCGCGCAGTTCGGCGGAAAATACTTCTGTCACGACGTGCGGGTGATCCGGATGCCGCGCCATGGCGCGTCGCTGCCGATCGGGCTGGGCGTGTCGTGCTCGGCCGATCGTCAGGTGCTCGGCAAGATTACGAAGGATGGCGTGTTTCTTGAGGAACTGGAGCACAACCCGGCGCAGTACCTGCCGCCGGTGGAGGGCAGGCTCGGCGGCGAGGTGGTGAAGATCGATCTCAACCAGCCGATGAAGGACATCCTCGCGACGCTGTCGCAGTATCCGACCAAGACGCGGCTGTCGCTCACCGGCACGATGATCGTGGCGCGCGACGCCGCCCACGCCAAGCTGCGCGCGCGGCTGGAGAAGGGCGAGCCGCTGCCGGACTACTTCAAGAACCATCCGATCTATTACGCCGGCCCCGCCAAGACGCCGGAGGGCTACGCTTCGGGGGCGTTCGGGCCGACCACGGCGGGGCGGATGGATTCCTTCGTCGATCAGTTTCAGGCGGCCGGCGGCTCGATGGTGATGGTCGCGAAGGGCAACCGCTCGGCGCAGGTGCGCGAGGCGTGCAAGAAGCACGGCGGCTTCTATCTCGGCTCGATCGGCGGCGCGGCGGCGAACCTCGCCGAGCACTGCATCAAGAAGGTCGAGGTGGTCGAGTATCCCGAACTCGGCATGGAAGCGATCTGGCGCATCGAGGTCGAGGATTTTCCGGCCTTCATCATCATGGACGACAAGGGCAACGACTTCTTCAAGGAGTTGAATCTCGGGTGAGGGTTGTCCCGACGTTGTTTCGCGATGATCGTGCAATACGAACGGCGTCATGCTCCGCGAAGGCGGAGCATCCAGTATTTACGTAGAATCAGATTTTCCTTGCGCTGGCCCGGAGTACTGGATCGTCCGCCTTCGCGGACGATGACGCCTCGTTCTTCCGCCCGTGGGAGAGGGAGGGGTGGCCCGCGCGGACTCGATTCTCGGCCGGGCCGCAAGACAGGCGGTAAAAAAGAATCCGGGTGACGGCGCCGTTCGTCCTGCTTCAATGAGGGCATGGAGCCAGGACGATTCGGACGCCGCGCATGACCCTCGACGCCGCCAGACTGAACGCGATGCTGATTGCGCTCCTGGCCGCCGCGAGCGCGATCAACGGGATTATCGTCTACAGCTATCTGTAGGTGTGCGCCGCCGCGCGGCGGCGCCGATGTCAGGCGCGCGTGCCGGTGAACGGAAAGCTGCCCATCGGGCCGATGCCCATCTCGCCGGAGATGGCGTCGCCGTCGACGGTGCCGGTGAAGCTCAGCGTCAGCGGCATCGGGTTGGTGATGGCGATCTTCCACGCCACGTCGTTGCCGTTGACGGTGCCGTCGAAGATCTCGCCGGAATCGCCGTCGGCGGCCTGCGTGCCGGTCAACGTGCCGCCCTCGCTTTTCAGCGCCAGCGTCGCATTGCGCTCGCCCATCGGCGTGCTCATGGTCAGATTCCAGTTTCCGTCGACCGACATGCTTTTCTCCAAATGACTCTTGCCCCGCAATGAGGCAGGCAGGCGAATGATTGTCTATATAACTCATTCCGCAACATAAGCGAAGACGCTGCCGCGCTGCTCACCGCGGCGAGGCGGCCGCGCGCAGCTTGTGCGTCATGGCGACGCGGAACGCGATGTACTGGACGGCGAAGGCCGCGATCTTCGCGCCGACCGCGATCACCGACACATAGAGCGCCCACAGCTTGAGGTCGCCGGTCATCGCCACCGCGATGGTGCCGAGCCCGAGCGCGAACATCAGCGCCGCCCAGGAATAGCCCGCGACGGTGACGAGACGCGGAATGGTGTCGCCCACGCGCGGCGGCACATAGCGCAGCATCCAGCCCCGGCGCAGCATGATCGCGCCGACGGCGAAATGGCCGATCGCCGGCTTGACCAGCACGAAGCGCGGATCGCTGGTGAGAAGCGTCGCGCCGCCCAGCACGACGACCAGGGCGAGGCTGGCATAGGTCATGAAATCGAGCTGCTCGCCCCTGATGTGCGCGCGGGCGAACTGCGCGACCGCGCCGGCGATCGCCACCGCCGTCGCCAGCACGACGTTGTCGGTGGCGAGATAGACCACCAGGAAGATGATGGTGGAGAGAAAGTCGCCGGCAAGTCGCGCGAATACGGCTTTCATGAATTGCCTCCCGATGAATGATCGTGAGCGAAACCGACAGGATGACCTCGCGTGCGCGGGGCGCTCTGCCACGTCCTAAGCCGCCGCCGGCACGCCCACCATGGCGGACGCGACCGGCGTCAGGATGGCGAAGGCCCCGAAGGGCGCGCGGGGCAGGACAACATTATCCGCAACGCTCCCGGCGCGAGAGTGCCGAGCCTGCCGTCGTGTTCGATGAACGGCATGACGGGATCCTTCGGGGCGCGCCCCGATTTCATCTTGACGATGTCTAGATCAAGTTAGGGCGCGGCGCGCGTGCCGTCAAGCAAATCTTTACAGTGTAAACATCGTCGGTTATGAACGAGGCATGACGCAACGCATTGCATCCGGACGAAAAGCCGCCGCGCGTCCGCGCCGGGCGGCCGTCAGAAACACGGCCGCCAAAAGGGTGGGCGGCAAGGCGAGGGCGGCGAAAGCACCGGCCGCCAATCGCCGCGCCGCTACGAAAAAGCCGGCCGCAAGCCCGCCCTATCATCACGGAGATTTGCGCGACGCCTTGCTCAAGGCCGCCGAACGGATTCTGGAGCGCGACGGCTTGCCGGGGCTGACGCTGCGCGCCGTCGCCCGCGAGGCCGGCGTTTCGCACGCGGCGCCCGCGCATCATTTCCGCGATCTCGCCGGGCTCGTCAGCGAGCTTGCCGCCATCGGCTATCGCCGCTTCGGCGCGGCGATGCAGGCGGCGGCGGTGCCGGGGCGCTCGCAGGCGGAGATCGGCTTGGCGCGCGGCCGCGCCTATGTCGATTTCGCGCGCACGCATCCGGCGATGTATCAACTGATGTTCCGCAGCGAGCGACTCGACTGGAGCAATCCGGCGCTGCGCGAGGCCGGGGACACCGCTTTCGCGGAGCTGGCCGGGGCGATCGGCACAACGCGGCAAGAGGCGATCGCGGAGAATGCGCTGACGATCGACCGCGCGGCCGATCTCGTCCGCGTCTGGTCGCTGGTGCATGGATTCTCCATGCTGCTGCTCGACGGACGTTTGTCGGAAATCATGTCGCGGCTTCCCGCTGCGACCACGGCGGACGATCTGCTCGACGCCATGCTGAGGAGCGCCGGCCCGCCGCGCGAGCCGCCGGACGACGCATGAGCGGCGCAAGCTGGGGAAGGTTCAGGCTTGAGGGCGAAATCCTCTGACATTCGTTGGGGATTGCGATAGAAGACCGGGGTCACGGCAACCCCGCCGTCTTCGGATCTGCAATCGTTTTCCCGATCATGCCTGTCATTTCCTCGCGCAAACCGTATCGTATTGGCCGCTCCAGGACCGGGCTGGGTCTTTTCGCCACCCGGCCGATCAAGAAGGGCACCAAGATCATCCGTTACTTCGGTCCCATGCTCGATTGCCGCAAGGAGAAGGACGACGCGGTCGAGAACAAGTACCTGTTCCAGATCAACGGCCGCTGGACCATCGACGGCTCGGTGCGCAAGAACATCGCGCGCTACATCAACCACGCCTGCCGGCCGAACGCGGAATCCGACGTCAACGCGCGCAAGCGCACCGTCCATATCCGCGCCATCAAGGACATCGCGCCGGGCGAGGAGATCAACTACGATTACGGCACGGAATATTTCAAGGAGTACCTGAAGCCGATCGGCTGCAAGTGCGCCTCCTGCGAGCGCAAGCGCGCCCGCGAACGCGCCGAGGCGCGCGCCGCGAAGAAGGCGGCTTCCGCGAAGGGGCGAAAGGTCAAGGCCAAAGCCAAGACCAAAACCGCGAAGGCAAAAGCTCCGGCAAAGGTCAAATCTTCGGCAAAGGCCAAAACGCGCCGCGCGTCGTCGCGCAAAGGCTGACGGCTGCGCCGCGCCGCCGCGCCGAATCGATAACCTCTGAGGTCATGGAAGGCGCGATGGCGGCCTGCTAGGCTCGCGCCATGGTCAGTCAGCTTTCCACCGCGGGAACCGGCGCGATCCGTCCCACCCATGTCGGCGAGCATCTGCGGCTGTGGCGGCAGCGCCGCCGCATGAGCCAGCTCGATCTGGCGATGGAGGCGGAGGTGTCGCCGCGTCATCTCTCCTTCGTCGAGACCGGACGCGCCACGCCCTCGCGCGACATGGTGCTGCGGCTGGCGGCGCGGCTCGACGTGCCGTTGCGCGAGCGCAACGTGTGGCTGGTCGCGGCCGGCTTCGCGCCGGCGTTTCCGCAGCGCCCGCTCGACGATCCGGCGCTGGCGGCGGCGCGCGGCGCGGTCGAGGTGGTGCTCAAGGCGCACGAGCCGAACCCGGCGCTCGCCATCGACCGCCACTGGAACCTGGTTTCCGCCAACCGCATGGTGGCGCCGCTGCTGGCGGGCGTGGCGGAGGCATTGCTGGCGCCGCCGGTCAACGTGCTGCGGCTCGCGTTCCATCCGCAAGGGCTGGCGCCGCGCACCGCGAACCTTGCCGAGTGGTGCGGCCATCTCGCCGAGCGGCTGGCGCGGCAGATCGAGGCCACCGCCGATCCGGCGCTGATCGCGCTGGCCGAGGAACTGAAGACCTATCCGGTTCCGGCGCGCAACGCCGCCGAGGCGCGCGGCGAGGGCATCGCCATTCCGCTGCGGCTGCGCGCGGGCGACGCCGAGTTGCGCTTCATCTCCACCACCATGGTGTTCGGCACGCCGGTCGATGTCACGCTGTCGGAACTGGCGGTCGAAACCTTCTTTCCGGCGGACGAGGAAACCGCCGCGCGGATGCGGGCGATCGCCGCCGGGGTGTGATACGCTCACGGGACCGGCGCAGGTCCGCGCCGGGTCGGGAGGCCGGCCATGACCGCGCTCAAGCCGTTGACCATCGACGTGGTGTCCGACGTCGTGTGTCCGTGGTGCTATATCGGCAAGCACCGCATCGAGAGCGCGCTGGCGCTGGCCGGCGACGTGCCGGTGGAGCTACGCTGGCGACCGTTCTTTCTCAATCCGTGGGTGCCGCGCGAGGGCATCGGCCGCGACGAATATCTGACCGCGAAGTTCGGCTCGCCCGAAGCCTACGCCAAGATCGCGGCGCGGGTGGTGGAGGCGGCGGGCCAAGACGGGCTGGTGTACCGGCCCGATCTGGTCAGCCGCCAGCCCAATACGCTCGATTGCCACCGCCTGATCCACTGGGCCGAGGCGGAAGGCAAGGCGGCGGCGATGAAGCAGCGGCTGATGGAATTGTATTTCCGCGACGGCGGCGATCTCACCGATCCCGAGGTGCTGGTTCAGGCGGCCGTCGATTGTGGGCTCGATGGCGACGCGGTGCGGGCACGGCTTTCCACCGACGAGGACGTCGCGGTGGTTTCGTCGCAGGCGCAGGAGGCGTCGGACAACGGCATCTCCGGGGTGCCGACCTATGTCTTTGCCGGCAAATACGCGGTGTCGGGCGCGCAGCCGCCGGAGAAACTGGCCCGCGCCATCCGGCAGGTGTCGGCCGAGGTCAACGCGGCGGCCGGGTAACTTTTGCGTGCAGTTGCGTTCAGCCCGCCGCCTTGCGGTCGCGGCGGGAGGCGGGGCGCAGGCGGCGCGCGGCGCGGCGCAGATGGCCGCGCGTCGTCAGGGCGGCGTGGGCGAGCGCCGCCGCCGGATCGTTGCGATAGAGCGGCAGCAGGACATCGGCGATGGTCAGGCGGCCGCGCCAGATCGGCTCGATCATGGTGTGGCCGGCGGGCGCGGTCGAGTCGGCGCCGGCAATCGACGGGTCGGCGCAAAGGTGGCGGGTGAGGTCGAGCGTCAGTTGCACGCCCGGCGAGAATTTCGCGAACGCCTCGTCGATGCCGAGCTTGAAATAGAAGGCGCGGTCCTGATGGCGCAGCACAACGGCGGCGGCCACCGGAGTCGCGCCGGCGTGCAATGAGACGATCTCGCACCCGCCGGTTTCGGCGAGGCGCGGCGCGGCGGCGCGGATGAAGCGCGCGTCGCCCTCGCGGTTGAGCAGCGCGGTGCCGCGCCGACCTTTCCAGCCGCCGGCTTCCAGCGTCAGGAAGGTTTCAAGCGCCTCACGGACCTCGGCGGGTGTTCGCGCCACGTCGAAGCGGACCGCGCCGCGCTCCGACAGCCGCCGGCGTTGCCGCCGCAGTTCCTTCAGCTTCCTGCCGCCGAGCGCGTCGCGCAGCAGCGCCTCGGCCTGCTGCGTGGCGTCGAGGAAGGCGCGCGCGTGCGACTGCACGATGCGGGGACGCAGGCCCTCGCGAGCCAGCGCGCCGGCAAGAGCCTTGAACGCCGCGCCGTCGGGCGCGACGTTGCGCAGCACCAGCGCGCGCGCGCCGGCCTTGCGGGCCTCATCGAGAAGCGCGGCCGCCGCGTCGTTCGCCACGGCGCGGTCCAGCAGCGGCGTGCCGAGGGTGCCGTAAGGATCGGCGCTGACCAGAACCGGCAGCGGCAACTGATACGCCTGCCGGAACGACACCACCGGCAGCAGGCCGTTCAGCGACGGCCCCGATGCGGTCCCGGCATCGCTCGCGAACGCCGTCAGGACCGATGCGCCGCCACGGCCGGGCGCGAAGGCATCCACCGCCAGTTGCCATGCGGCAAGATGATAGCCGCTGGGCTCGACGGCGCGGCCGGCCAGATCGTCCCATGCGGCGCGCGGTGCGCCGGCGAGCGGCGTCAGCGGCAGGGACGCCGGCGCAGGACGGCGGCTACGCGCCGGAGCGGCGCAATCCGCTCGCCCGCGCGGCCTTGTCGCGATGTGTCCCGGCTCGGCCAATCCGCTGTTTCCGTGTCGGCGGCGGGATGTCCGATCCGCCGCACCATGGGTTTCGCCCGCGCCGCCATGTTAGCCGAGACGTTTCAATTTAGCGTTGGCCGGTCCGTCGAAATTGCCGAAGATCATTAACCGCCCGTCCACCATGCGCGGCTGGCCGGGCTTGAACCCGCCCTTCTTTCGTCGCGACCAATGACGCAGCGGCCCTGCGCGCGCGCCGGGACGCATTGACCTTGCGGGAGGGATCGTGATGTTTCGCCGGAGCGTGTTGAGCATGGTTGCCGCGGCGTCCCTGCTGTGGACGGGCGCCGTGGCGCACGCCGAGAGCCGGATGGCGCTGGTGATCGGTCAATCGGCCTATCGCGCGGTGACGCCGCTGCCCAACCCGGCCAACGACGCCAAGGCGATGGCGCAGCTTCTGGGTGAAGCCGGGTTCGAGGTCACCTCCGCGCCGGACCTGTCGCAGAACGCCATGCGTCAGGCGGTCAGCGATTTCGCCGCGCAGGTGGCGGCCAAGGGGCCGGACACCGTGGCGCTGGTGTTCTATGCCGGGCACGGGATGCAGATCGACGGCGAGAACTTTCTGGTTCCGATCGACATCGATCCCAAGCGTGAGGCCGATATTCCCCTCCAGGCGGTGCGCCTCAACGACATTCTCAACACGCTGACCTCGGTGCCGAGCCGGATGCGGCTGGTGCTGCTCGACGCCTGCCGCAACAACCCGTTCCCCGAACTCAGCCGGACCGCCGGGCGCGGGCTCGCCATCGTCGACGCCAGGTTCGGCGCGCCGGGCACCTTCCTGTCGTTCTCCACCTCGCCGGGCGCGGAAGCCGAGGACGGCAGCGGCGCCAACAGCCCCTACACCACGGCGCTGCTCAGCGTCGCCAAGGAGCCGGGGCTGTCGATCGAGGATGCGTTCAAGCGGGTGCGGGTGTCGGTGAACAAGGCCACCGACGGCCGCCAGACGCCGTGGGAAAGCTCCTCGCTGACCGACGATTTCCGGTTCTTCGCGGCGGCGGGCGACGCCGCAGCCAAACCGGCGGACGCGAAAACGGCGGACGCGACGGCGGCCGATGCCATGAGGGCCGACGCGGCGACGACCAATGTGAAGCCGGCCTCGGAGAAGCGCTCGGCCGAGCAATGGAAACAGGCTTTGAAGGACAGGCCGGCCGAGGCGGCTTATGAATTGATTGTCGCCGACGGCTCGGTCGAGGCTTACGAGGCGTTCGTCGTGCTGTACGCCGATCCGGTATTCGTGCCGCGGGCGCGAAGCTGGCTCGATCGCCAGTTGCGCATGATCGCCTGGAACAAGGCGGTGATCGAGAACACCGCCGCCGGTTATCGCGCCTTCCTGCTCGCCTATCCCGACAGCGACCTGACCCCGACCGCGCGCAAGCTGGAGGAACGGCTGCGCAACCGGCCGAGCTTCGGCCCGCTGGCCGCGACGCCGGTGGCGTCCTTGCAGCCGGCGGCGACCTGTTCGTGCAGCACGCCGCCGGCCGCGCCCGCGAAGAAGGCCAGCAAGAAGACCGAGAAGCCGACGAAGAAGCGCGTCAGCGCGCCGCCCCCGCGCCGCTCGTCGCTGCCGCCGCCGCCGCGCTACGTGCCCGACGACGAGGACGTGGTGATCGACCGCCGTCCGCCGGTCTACATGCCGACGCCCGGCATTTCCATCGGCGGCGGGATCGTCGGCGGCCGGGGCGGCGGTTTTCCGCCGAGCCGGACGCCCGGCCTTCCGACCGGAGGATCGCGGCGCGGCTTCTGAGCAAGAGCGTTCGCGAATGAAAGCCATCCGAATGGAGCGGTGTTCGCCCGGCCCGGAACCGCTATAACCGCGCCAACAACAAGCGGTCCTTTAAGGAGGCGCGGGATGGCGGACGGGCTTCGCAAAGGGTTGACCAGCTACGGCGACGCCGGCTTCTCGCTGTTCCTGCGCAAGGCGTTCATCAAGGCGGCGGGCTATTCCGACGATGCGCTGGAGCGGCCCATCGTCGGCATCACCAACACCTATTCCGATTACAACCCGTGCCACGGCAACGTGCCGGCGCTGATCGAGGCGGCCAAGCGCGGCGTGATGCTGGCAGGCGCGATGCCGATGGTATTTCCCACCATCTCCATCGCCGAGAGCTTCTCGCACCCGACCTCGATGTATCTGCGCAACCTGATGGCGATGGACACCGAGGAAATGATCCGCGC
>JBIQLW010000041.1:0-36460 GCA_044463945.1 Bradyrhizobiaceae bacterium
GTCTCGAGCGACTTGGCTTCCTCGACGGTGATGACGCCCTCGTTGCCGACCTTCTGCATCGCCTGGGCGATCATCTTGCCGATATTGGCGTCGCCGTTGGCGGAGATGGTGCCGACCTGCGCCACCTCGGCGGAGGAGGCGACCGGCTTGGCGCGCTTCTCGATGTCCTTGACGACGGCGGCGACCGCGATGTCGATGCCGCGCTTGAGGTCCATCGGATTCATGCCGGCCGCGACCGACTTCGCGCCCTCGCGCACGATGGCCTGGGCGAGAACGGTGGCGGTGGTGGTGCCGTCGCCGGCCAGATCGTTGGTCTTGGAGGCGACTTCGCGCACCATCTGCGCGCCCATGTTCTCGAACTTGTCCTCAAGCTCGATTTCCTTGGCGACGGTGACGCCGTCCTTGGTGATGCGCGGCGCGCCGAACGACTTGTCGATGACGACATTGCGGCCCTTCGGCCCCAGCGTCACCTTCACCGCGTTGGCGAGGGTGTCAACGCCGCGCAGCATCCGATCGCGCGCGTCTCCGGAGAATTTGACGTCCTTGGCTGACATAGATGACTCCTGAATGGAACGGATTGGTCGTCGCCCTTCTTTCCGCGCCATTGCCGGGCTTGACCCGGCAATCCATCCCCCTCTCTTTATCCCTCCCTCGCTTGCGGGGGAGGGTCGGGTAGGGTCCCGGATCAGGTCCGGGCACGACGCATCAAAAGTGGCGATGAGTTGAAGGATTGGAGGGAGGTTAGCCGACCACGCCCATGATGTCGGATTCCTTCATGATGAGGAGTTCCTCACCGTCGAGCTTGATCTCGGTGCCGGACCACTTGCCGAACAGCACGCGGTCCCCGGCCTTGAGGTCGATCGGGATCAGCTTGCCGCTCTCGTCGCGCCCGCCGGGGCCGACCGCCACCACCTGACCCTCGGAGGGCTTTTCCTTGGCGGTGTCCGGGATAATGATGCCGCCCTTGGTTTTTTCCTCGGCATCGATCCGCTTCACCACGACGCGGTCATGTAGTGGACGAAATTTGGTTTTAGCCATGACGTTCCTTTGAGGTTCGGTTACGGTCTGAATCGCCTGAAATCAGTGGGTGCGGTGCCTTGCGGCCAATGCCGCCGGATCGGCCGTCCCGCCTTTGGCAATCTAAGGCCGAGAGTGCCAATCAGGGGTCGAAATATGGGCTGCCGATGGTCCTGTCAAGCAAGGGCTTAAGGGGTTGGTGAGACGAATCGCACATGGTCGCGATGCGCGCGACCGGACAGCCTGACAGCGGCGGTCGCGCCTGGGGCGACGATGGGGCGAGCAAGAACTGGCGGGCCGTCCGCAACAGCGAATACGAGGACGTTCTCGCTCGGGGGATAATGGATAATGATCGTCGAAAGCAAATCACATAACGGACGCAAGCTGCTCAACGCCGGCCTGGTGCCGCTGCTGGCGGTGTTCCTCGCAGGCTGCGAGACGTTCGGAACCTCGCAGCCCGCGGTGCAGGAACCGGCCCCTCCGCCGGAAATTCCCTCGACCATCCGCCCCAGCGAACTGGTGGGCCGCTGGGGGCTCGCCTCCTATCAGAACCCGAACGACCGGGCGCGCACCGAGGCCGCCGCGCGCGCCCAGTGCAAGAATCCTTACGTGATCGGCGCGGGCGCCAACGGCGGCGTCATCATGCACCTGGCCGACGAGGCGACGCCGCAGGAGCTGCGGCTCAAGGGCAGCGAGAGCGGCAAGAACTACATCGGCCCGCCGGGACCGGCCGGGGATCCGAAGGACCGCGAGATCATCTCGTTCGACGGTCGTGTGCTGGTCACCCGGTTCATCGAGAAGGACGCCGGGGTCCGCTACGGTAACATGGTCTATGTCCGCTGCGCCCCGCATGCCTGAGGCCGCCGACGGAATGTCTTCTGCGACAATCCTGAAATCCTGATGTGATGGCCCGGCTGCGCGACCTGATCGTCGGACCGGGGCGCGCGGTTGCCGTCTTATCCCTGACCCAGATCCTCTGCTGGGGGATCCTGATCTATCCCCCGGTCCTGACGATGCCGCCGATGACGGCCGAGCGCGGCTGGTCGCTGGCATTCGGCATGAGCGGATTGTCGGTGGCGCTGGCGGTGTCCGGCCTGCTGTCGCCGACCGCCTGCGGCCTGATCGACCGTCTCGGCGGCAACCGGATCATGTCGGCGGGCGCGCTGGCCGGCACGCTCGGCTTCCTCGGACTGGCGACAACCGATAGCTGGCAGGTTTATCTCCTGTGCTGGCTGTTGATTGGCGCGGCGATGTCGTCATCGCTGTACGATCCGGCGTTCACCACGCTGACGCGGATTTTCGGCGCGTCGGCGCGGCGACAGATCACCTTCGTCACTTTCGCCGGCGGCTTCGCCTCCACGGTGGGGTGGCCGGCCACGCATTTCCTGCTCGACCATTTCGGCTGGCGCGGCACCTATCTGGCGTTTGCCGCCGTGCTTGGCCTTGTGGTCGCGCCGCTGCACGCCTTCGCATTGCCGCGCAGCGGGCCCGGCGTTTCGTCGTCGGCACGCCGCGATGAGGCATCGCCGCAGCAAACGTTCCTGCCGCCTCATGGCTGGCCGTTCCTGCTGCTGGCGACCGCCTTCGCGTTCTACGCCTTTCTGCTGTCCGGAGTGACGTCGAACCTGCTGGCGATGCTGGAGCGCGGCGGCATCGATGCCGCGACGGTGGTGGCGCTCGGCGCGCTGTTCGGGCCGGCGCAGGTGGCGGCGCGGCTCGGCGATTTCGTTTTCGCCAGCCGCACCAGCCCGCTGTGGATCGCGCGCATCGCCACCGCGACGATGGTTGTCGCCTTCACGGCGCTGGCGCTGGCGGGCATATCGCCGGGCGTCGCCGCGCTGTTCTGCATCCTGTTCGGGGCCGCCAACGGGGTGATGACGATCGCGCGCGGCGCGGTGCCGCTGGCGATGTTCGGCCCGGTCGGCTATGGCCGGGTGATCGGACGGATCGCGCGGCCGGCGCTGCTGCTGCAGGCGACGGCGCCGTTCGCGGTCGCGGCGGTGGCGGAACGACTGTCCGACGGCACGGTGCTGGAGCTGGCGGCGCTCGGCGCGCTCGCGGTACTGGCGTGCCTTCTCGCGATCCGCCTGCCGCGTCCATCGTCTGCGGTTTGAACAGGCGGATCAGCCGAACATCGCGTCGATATCGTCCTGCGAGGCGTGGTCGGGATCGCCGTCGAGCTTCGGCCCGTTAAGCAGGCGGGCGTCGCCGACGCGTTCGTCGATCACCGCCGGGGCGTGAGCCTTGATGGCATCGACGCCGCCCCAGATGTCCATCATGACGTTGATGTGATGCTCGATGAACTTCATCGTGGTCATCACCTTGTTGATGCGCTGGCCGGTCAGGTCCTGGAAGTTGCAGGCTTCGAAAATGGCGACGACCCGCTCCTGGATTTCCTCGGTGAGGCGGTGCTGCTGATCCGGCGAGGTGACGCCGGCGAGCGCGCTCGCCGACTGATCGATGGCCTCGGCGGCTTCGAGAATTTGCTGCGTGGCTTCCTCGGTGCCGCCGACCACGGCGCCGAGTTCTCCGGTCACTTTGGCCATTTCCGCGCCGTTGAAGCTCTTGCCGTGAAGCACGGCAATTTCCTGCTTGGTGCGGTTGATGGCGTTGTAGATCAGGTCGAGTTCGACCTTCAGCTTCTCGCACTGCTCGATCTGGGCGCGATAGGTCTGGAGCAGAAGCTCGGCGTCGGCGGCCGGTCGCGTCGCGTTGTCGCCGGTCGCGATGTCGTGGCGGTGGGGCTTCGCCATCTGGTCGCGGATCGCGCGCAACTCCGCCATGATTTGCCGATGCGTCGGCAGATCCTCGACGTCGGTCGGTTGCGGAAGCTGCGTGCCGCCGACAATCTCTTCAATGCGAAAGCGCTTGCGCTGAACCATCGCTGTCATCCCCACCTCTCTCCAGTCAGTTGTAGCGCGGCGGGCTTTAACGCGAGGTTCACGCCGGGAACTTCACCGGCGACAAGTTCGCGCCAACCGTAGGTTAACCATCGCGTCGCGGCATTGACGGAAAATAAACGCTGTTCGCAGGAACGCGGGTTTCGTCCGGCGTGGTGAATCGAACCGGGCGCGTCCGTTTACCAAACCGAGCAGGTTTTGAACTTTATTGACCTTGTCGAGGCCGCGTCCGCCGCGAAAAGCGTGTCGGGCAGCGCGTGGCCGTCGTCGCGACGAAACAGTGCAGAGTACGTCGATGCTGAAATTTATCTCCATGACCATGCTTGCCGGCGCGTCCGCGCTGGCGGCCGGGCTTTCGCCGGCGGCCGCGACCGAGGCGTCGGTTGCGTCCGCCGCGCCGGTTGTCGTCCATGCCGATCAACCGGCACCCCTGCGGGTGGCTTACGCCGACCGCCCCAACATGGGCGGCGGCTTCATCGAATTTCTGTTCGGGGACGGGCAGGCCCAGCCGCGCGGCTATCGCGCGCAGCCGTCCTATGACGCGCGACCGATCTACGCGCCGCCGTCCGGCCGGACGATGCCGGAGCCGGCACCGGCGCCCCAGGCGATGTATCGTCACGACGACGGCGTCGAGGCGGTGCGTCCGGGCTTCAATCCGAAGTATGAGAAGCAACTCGTTGCCTATCACGGCAACGAACGTCCCGGCACCATCGTGGTCGATACGCCGAACAAGTTTCTGTATCTGGTTCAGCCCGGCGGCACCGCGCTGCGCTACGGCATCGGCGTCGGCCGACCCGGCTTCACCTGGTCGGGCGTGAAGTCGATCACCGCGAAGAAGGAATGGCCGTCGTGGACGCCGCCGGCGGAAATGCTCAAGCGCCGTCCCGATCTGCCGCGCTTCATGGAGGGCGGTCCCGAAAATCCGCTCGGCGCGCGCGCGATGTATCTGGGATCGTCGCTGTATCGCATCCACGGTTCGAACGAGCCGTGGACCATCGGCACCAATGTCTCATCGGGTTGTATCCGGATGCGCAACGAGGACGTGATCGATCTCTACGGGCGGGTCAATGTCGGCGCGCGCGTCGTGGTGATCTGACCGTCGTTATCGATCCGCAACAACCAACGGCCGCCCGAAAGGCGGCCGTTATCATTCTGCAGTGTGAGGCGCACTTGCGTTCAGGCGTAGTCGATATCGCCGCCGTCAAAATCGCCGAAATCGCCGCCATCGTCGTCGCCGTAGTCGTCGTCCGCGAAGTCGTCGTGATCCTGATCGCGATCACGGTCGGCGTCATCGGACCGCGCCTGATCCAACTGGCCGCCCCGGTCGGTGTCGGCCGAGCGTCCGCCGGAGCCGATATCGTTGACGCCGGCGTCGCGGGCGAGATTGCCGCCGGATTGATCGCCGCCGCCCCATGGGCCGCTACCGCTACCGCCGCCGCTCTTGTCGCCTTGTGCGCTGGCATCGCCGAAGCCGTGCGAGCCTCCGCCCATCATCCCGCGGATGCTGTTGAGGAGCAGCGAGCCGCCGACCACGCCGGCCGCAGCCGCCGCCGCGGTGCCGAGGAACGATCCGCCGCCACCGCCCTGCGGTTGCTGCGGCGAATAGGGTTCCGCCGCGCCCGCCCGGCCGAGCACCTGCCCGGTGTTCCAGGCCGGCCCGCCCGATGTGTCGCCGGGCGGTGGCACCGGCGGAACCGATCCGCGCCGCTGGCCCTGCCCGAACAGGGTGTCGCGCATCGAATCGAGAAAGCTGCCGGAGGGCGCCGGTTCGGCCGCGCCGCGTTCCTCGAGCGCCTCGATGCGCTCGTGGGCGCGCCTCAGCGCCTCGTCCTGCACCAGTACGGTCTGCACCAACGCATAGGATGCGTTCGGCGCGCGTTGCCAGGCCTGGGCGATCGCCGCCTCGGCCTCCGGATCGCGCGGCGCGCTCTCGACGCTGGCGAGCCGGTCGAACAACGCGTCGATCATTTGGCGTTCTTGCGGTGTCATGGCGTTCTCCAATGCGAAACCGCATGACATGTAAGACCGCTTTGTGTCGCAAGAAGTAGCGGCCGGAAATAATTCGCAGGCCCACCGGATGACATTTTCGTAACGTCAGCGCAGTTCGGTCTGCGTTTCGGTCAGCAGGGCCGGGAAGGCGTCGCTTGCGAGATAGCTATATTCCCGCTCGCGCTGATCGGTGAGGGGGTCGTGTTCGCGCAACGTCTCGTCGACGAATCCGGGATGGCACATGACCAGCCCGCCATCCGGCAGCCCGTCGAGAAAGCCGCGCATCAGGCCGCCGAAGTCACGACTATCAGCGAAGTCGTAAGCGCCGGCGAACGCCGGGTTGAACGCCACGCCGACGCGCGCGGCCTTGCGGCGGAACCGGCGGCTCAGGGTATCGAGCAGCAGCATCTTGGCGGACCCGGAACCACGCCGCAACGATTGCGCGCGTCCGCACTGACGCACCCAGGCGTCGGGCGCGCCGGCTTTCGCTGCGTCGAGAAAGGCGTCGCGGATTTGTGGAAACAACTGAACGTGCTGATGACCGTCGAGATAGTCGGGCGGCCGGCCGAACAGCGCGACGAATTGCGCGATCTGTGCGCAGAGTTCGGTGCGGACGATCTCACGGTCGAGCCGATGCAGCAGGCTCGTGCGCAAGAGTTTGCCGAGCGGCAGGAACTGCCCGCCCGACAGCGGCTTGAAGTGCATCGTCAGCGCATGGAACGGCGCGGTCAGCACCGCGTGAAGCCCGATCGCGCAGCGGCCGTTGTCCGCCGCCGCTTGCAACGCCGCGATGTCGTCGCGGCCCACCGCCGGGCCGACCACCATCACCGAGGTTGCGTTGAGCCGTCTTTGTCCGATCAGGTGGCGGATCGCGCGGTTGACGCCCGGACTGATGCCGTAATCGTCGGCGCACAGCCAGATGCGGCGCGATGACGGCACGCTCATTCCGGCGCGCCGTCGTTCGGCGCGGGGTCGCGCGGCGCGCGCTTGACGTCGTGCTCGGCGACGAAATAGATCGGGCGCGCCTTCAACTCGGACAGGATCTTGCCGATATATTCGCCGACGATGCCGATCATGATGAGTTGCACGCCGCCGATGGTCATCAGTCCGACGATCAGCGACGGATAGCCGGGCACGCTCTCGCCGTTGACCAGCGTCTCCCACAGGATCGACAATCCAAACAGGAACGCGCCGAACGCCAGCAGCAACCCGAGAAGGCTGGCGAGGCGCAGCGGCGCGACCGAGAACGAGGTGAGGCCCTCGATCGAGAGGCCGAGCAGCCGCGCCGGACTGAACGTCGTCACGCCGTGGGCGCGCGGCGCGGGCTCGTAATCGACGCGGATCTGGCGGAATCCGATCCAGCTTGCCAGCCCCTTGAAGAAGCGATTGCGTTCCGGCAGGCGGCGCAGCGCCGCGACGGCGCGCGGCGACAGCAGGCGGAAGTCGCCGGCGTCCTCGGGGATTTTCTGCCGCGCGCCCCAGTTGATCAGCGCGTAGAAGCCATGCACCGCGATCCGGCGCAGCGCGGACTCGTTCTTGCGGCTGGCCTTGGCTGTGAACACCACGTCGTAGCCGTCGTCGATCCAGTGGCCGACCAGCTTCTCGACCAGATCGGGCGAATGCTGGCCGTCGCCGTCCATGAACAGCACCGCGCCCGCGCCGGCATGGTCGAGGCCGGCCATCAGCGCGGCCTCCTTGCCGAAGTTGCGCGACAGCGACACCACCTGCACGTCGAGCGTGTCGGCGGGCAACTCGCGCGCGATTGCGAGCGTCGCGTCTTTGCTGCCGTCATCGACATAGATCACTTCGCAGGCCAAGCCGTAGCGGCGGCGCAACTCGCCGGCGAGGCGGTTCAGCCGTTCGTGCAGCCGCGCGAGCCCTGCGGCTTCGTTGTAGAGCGGCACAACGATCGAAAGCCGGTCGCCGCCGCGCGTGTCGGCGTGGCCGTCCGAACCGGTGATGCTGTCGTCCTCCGTCATCGTTCGATCGTCCGCCGTGATGTGACCCGCGGCGATCAATATGATGCCGGGGTGTTCGTTCGGCAATGAGTCCTATCGGTGATGTTCCACGGGCGGAAGGGCGGCGGAAAGCCGCGCGAACAGCGGGTTGTCGCGGTCGAAGACATAGTCCAGCGGCGCCACCGACACGGTCTCCGCGCCGTGGCCGCGCAGGAAACTGCCGAGCGCGTAGACCTGCGCCGGCGGACAGTGCAGCGTCAACATGCCGGACGAGGTCGGCCCGCCGAACGGCGACACCACGCCGAAACGGTTGTGCGCCTCGGCCAGAAGACCGGCGTCGCAGCCTTTGAAGCGCGTGCGCACTTCCTTGTATTTGTTGGCGCGCGCGCGCGCGGCGATGTGGTCGAGAATGATGCGCGCGGTTTCGCGCGCGGCCTCCGACCAGTCGGCGTTGCGCGAGGCGACGAGATTGGCCTGGCTGCGCAGGATCACGCCGTCGTCGAGCACCTTCAGCCCGTTGGCGGCGAGCGTCGCGCCGGTGGTGGTGATATCGACGATCATCTCGGCCGCGCCGGTGGCGGGCGCGCCTTCAGTCGCGCCGGCGCTTTCGACGATGCGATAATCGACGATGCCTTGCGCAGCAAAGAACGCGCGGGTCAGGTTGATGTACTTGGTCGCGACCCGCATTCGCCGGTTGTGCCGGGCGCGGAACGCGGTGGTGACGTCGTCGAGGTCGGCCATCGCGCGCACGTCGATCCACGCCTGCGGCACCGCGACCACGACGTTGGCGTAGCCGAAGCCGAGCGTTTCGATCATCGCGACGCGGCGGTCCGCATCGAGAATGCTTTCGCGGATCAGGTCCTCGCCGGTGATGCCGAGATGCACGCTGCCGCGCGCGAGTTGCGATGCGATCTCGCTTGCCGAGAGATAGGCGATCTCGACGTGATCGAGTCCGGCGATGGCGCCGCGATAGTCGCGTGCGCCGCCGGGCTTCGACAGCGTCAGTCCGGCGCGGCTGAAGAACGCCTCGGCGTTCTCCTGCAAGCGGCCTTTCGAGGGGACGGCGAGAACCAGCGGCGTGGTCATGATTTGGCCCCGGGGATTCTTGCGGCATTCTGGTGGCGCGATTGTGTCAGCGCCTCGACCCAGATCGAGAAGCCGACGGCGGGGATAGGCTCCCGCGCGCCGAGCCGGGTCAGCAGTCCGTCATAGCGGCCGCCGGCCACCAGCGGCTCGTCGCCGTTGCCCTTGCGATGCAGTTCGAACTCGAAGCCGGTGTAGTAATCGACGCCGCGGCCGAAGGCGGTCGAGAAGCGCACCGTATTGATATCGATGCCGCGCGCGGTCATCAGCGCGGTGCGGCTTTCGAACTGATCGATGGCGGCATCGATGTCGAGGTTGCCCTCGGTGGCGAGCGCGCGCAAGGCGCGCAGCGCTTCCTCGGGCGGACCGGCGATGGCGAGGTAGCGGTTGATGAGGTGCAGCGCGTCGCGGGGCAGCGCGCCGCCCTTCAGGGTCGATTGCTCAAGGAAGCGGTCGGCGATCTCCGCGACCGTGCGGCCGCCGACGTTGGCGATGCCGGCAATCGTCATCAGGTCGGTGACCAGCGCCAGCGCGGCGTTGCGGTCGGAGCCGGCGAGCGCCGCCAGCACGCCCTCGTATTCGTCATGGGCCGGGCTTTCCGCCAGCGTCAGCCGCGCGATGTCCTGGGCGAGGCTGATCTTGCGGTTGAAGTCCTTGATGAGCCGCCGCCGCCACACCGGATAAAGCTTGAGCGCGTCGAGCAGCGCGGTGAACAGCGCGACGTCGCCGGTCCTGATCTCGACGTCGGTCACCCCGAACGCGGCGGTGGCTTCCAGTCCCAGCGCCAGCATCTCGGCATCGGCGGCGGCGCGATCCTGCCGTCCGAAGGATTCGAGGCCGGCCTGAAGAAACTCGCTCGGCTTGCCAGCGCGATAGCGGAACACCGGGCCGAGATAGCAGAAGCCGGCCGGCTCGCCGCCGCGGCCGGAGGCGAGGTAATCGCGCGCCACCGGAATGGTGAGGTCGGGCCGCAGGCACAGTTCCTCGCCTCCCGCATCGCTGGTGAGATACAGGCTCTTGCGGATGCCTTCGCCGGAGAGGTCGAGGAACGGCTCGGCCGGTTGCAGGATCGGAGGCTCGGCGCGGACGTAGCCGGCCTGGGCGAACGACGACAGGAGCACCGCCGCCCAGGCGGCGGTTCCGGTCGCGCCGGGGGCTTGCGGGTCATTCATCGGCATCGTCCAAGGTATCGTCGTGGCGGTCGCGCCGCCCCATCGCCGTCGGCACGATTCATCTAACATATTGAAATCAATTGCATTACAGCGGCTTGGCGAGGCGCCGGCACCACTTTGCGCATGTTGCTGCGCAAGCCCTTAGCACGGCGGGCGAGGAGTTTCGACCTCGTTCCTCGCCCGTGTTGGCGACAAGGTTGACGAACCGGGACGCGGGAAGCGGGCCGATCAGAACCGCATCGAGGCGAACAGGCGGACGTTGCGGCCGGGCTGCAACACCTCGTCCTTCTTGTAGGACTGGTGGAGGCGGATGTCGGCGTCGAGCAGATTCTCGCCCCTCACGCCGACAGTGAGGGTCACCGGCCACGCGCCGCCCGGCAGTGTCGTGGTGTGGCTCACCTCGGCGTTGAGCAGGTTGAAGCCGGGCGTCGGCGTCTCGAACGCGCCGAGGTTGGTCTGCGCGAAGGCGTGCAGCAGATTGATGCGCGCGGACCAGTTCGGGTCGCGATAATAGATGCCGCCGCCGAGCCGCTGCGGCGGAATTTTCGGCACATAGCTGCCATCGGCGAAGGTGGCGCGGACGATATCGTATTGCGCCTCGACGCCGACCACGCCGGCCAGGACCCGCGCGACATCGTGCTCGATCTGCAATTCGCCGCCGGTGAAGCGCGCGTCGCGCTGCGCGTAGACGATCTGGTCGTAGCTCGCGCCCGGCGTGCCGCAGGAGGCGAAGCTCTCGTTGCAGCGGATGCCGGTGAAATTCTTGAAGATGAAGTTCTGATAGCGCGAGTGATAGATCGACAGCTCGAACCGGGTATCGCCGCGCGCGCGCTTCAGGCCGAACTCGATGGTGTTCGCCTTCTCCAGCGTCATCGTCGGATCGCCGATCTCGAAGGTGCGTGGCGTGTCGTGCGGTCCCTTGTAGAACATCTCGATGGGGTCGGGCGCGCGTTCGACGTGCTGCACCGTGAGGCGCGCGACGATGTCGTGCGGCAGATCGGTGAGCAGGCCGGCGCTGGCGCTGACCGGCATGAAGCGGCGATCGACCGGAAACACCGTGGGCTGATCGGGCGGCGGCAGAAATGTCGCGGGAAACCGCGCGCCGGTGCCCGACGTTTCGGTCTGTTCGACGCGCAGCGCGGCCTGCGCGCGCAGGCTTTGCGTAATCCGCAGTTCCTCGAACAGGAAGCCGGCCAGATTGGTATTTTGCGCCGGTGCGAGCAGGGCTTCGGTCGCGCCGGCGACCGACAGGTTGCGTCCGCTCCACTGCACGCCGGCGGAGCCGCGCCACTCGCCGAGCGCGGTGGCGAACGGCAGGTGCGCGACCTCGACGCGCGATTCGACTTCGCGATTTCTGAATCGCGAGCCGATCTCAGCGTCCGCGCCGATGCCGTTGACCTCGTTGTGGTGGTAGTCGGTGTAGCCGAGCCAGTAACGCACCGTGTCGATGCCGCTCTCTGCGACGCGCCATTCGCCCCGGCTGGTCCATTTCTGCTGGCGCAGGTCGATGTGGTTCTTCACCTTCGCGGAATCGATACCCGGGATGAAGTAGGTCATCGCGGTGTCCTGAAACGACAGGCCGACGAAGCCGCGGTCGAAAATGTAGGAGCCGCCGACGGCGTGGCCCTCGGCGCGATAGCTGGAGTTCTCCTGCACGCCGCCGGGAATGCGATAGTCGCCGGCCTGACGCCGATAGGCGTCGGCGTGGATGGCGACGGTGTTGCCGCCGGCATCGAGCTGCACCGCGCCGTCGGCGCCGCGGCTGACGCTGTTGAGGCCGCCGCGCGCCGCGAAGGCGACGCCGTTGGCCGGGATCGCGACCGGAATGCGGTTGTTGCCGGCGCTGACCACGCCGCCGATCGCCTGCGGGCCGTAGCGCAGCGTGCCGGGCCCGCGAATCACCTCGACGGTCTGCGCGGCGAGGGGATCGATCACCACCGCATGATCCTCGCCGAGATTGGCCATGTCGGCGGAGCCGATGCCGTTCTCCTGCGTGCGCACGCGGAAGCCGCCGAGACCCCGGATCACCGGCCGGCTCGCCACCGGGGAGAACGATGTCGCCGAAACGCCGGGCGTGGTGCCCAGCGTATCGCCGAGCGAGGCGGCGGCGCGGGAGAGAACCTGCCCGGCGTCCAGCCGGGTTTCGGAGGCGAGAGGCGTGGTTTCGTCAAGCGGGGCCGCCGCGACGGGCGGGGCGGGCACGGCCGCGGGCGCGGGCGCCGGTGCCGCAGGCCGAGCCGCCGTCCGCAGCGCGCGGCGCTTGGCGGGTTTCGGCGCGCGGACGGTGATTTCCGGAAGTTCCTCCTGCGCCTGCGCCTCGAAAGAGGGTGCCCCGATCAGGCACGCCAGACCCGCCACCCACACCGCCCGCTTCATCAACGTTCTCCTGCAACTCGTTCGCAACTGTATTAAAGATGCAGATGCAAATCATTTGCAAGAAGAATTGTGAACGGTACGCGAAAGACGAGGGCGGGCGGCCCCAGGGGGCGTCGGGGGCGAGGGTCGGAGGTTGAGGGTCGGATTCGAAATGGCGTTGCGCGTCGTCCGTTGATGTCCGCATCACCGGATGCAGGCGCGTCGGCGGGGCGCGTCAGTCATTTAGGGCGATTTCATATTCGGTTGAAACGACCATGCCCGTCGTTCCGGAGCGCGCGTTCTTCACGCGCGAGCCCGGAATCCATAACCACGACCGGGTGTATGGATTCCGGGCCTGCGCGCAAGTGCGCGCATCCCGGAATGACGGTGGTGTTTGGTGCAGGCGCGTCACTTCAACCTGAAGCGCGGCGAGGTCGCGTGTCCCGGATGCGATGCAGCGCGCAAGCGGTGCATCGCAGGGCCGGGACCGTCTCGAACGCAGACGCTGGAACGGCCCCGGCTCTGCGGAGCGGCATTTCATGCCGCGCCGCGTCCGGGGCACGCCCCAATCGTTTATTTGGATCAGCCGGCCGGACGCCAGTCGCCCAAGATCGCCTGAACCAGCGCCAGCGCGGCGACGGCGGCGGTGTCGGCGCGCAGCACGCGCGGGCCGAGCGAGAGCCGCAAGATATCCGGTTGCCGGAGCAGCAGGGCGCGCTCGGCCTCGGCGAAGCCGCCCTCGGGGCCGATCAGCACGTCGATGCCGGCCGCCGGTTCGGTCTTCGCCTGTAGCGCCGCGGCAGGAGAGGTGACCTCGGCGGCCTCGTCGCAGAAGATCAGCCGCCGCCGGCCGTCGCGCTCGCGCAGGTAGCGTTCGAGCGGCATCGGCTCCGCGACCGTCGCGAGCGAGAGGATGCCGCACTGCTCAGCGGCCTCGATGACGTTGGCGCGCATCCGCTCAAGATTGACGCGGCTCACCTGCGTGTGCTGCGTCAGCACCGGTTGCAGCACCGCCGCGCCCATCTCCACCGCCTTCTGCACCATGTAGTCGAGCCGGGCGTGCTTGAGCGGCGCGAACACATAGGCGAGATCGGGCAGGCCGTCCTGCGGCCGCGTGCGCGCGATGACGTCGAGGTGGCTGAGCCGCTTGCCGCCGGCGACGGCCGCGCGCCATTCGCCGTCGCGGCCGTTGAAGATCAGGATCTCGCCGCCGGCGCCGAGCCGCAGCACGTTGCCGAGATAGTTGGCTTGCGCCCGCTCCAGCGGAACCCGCGCGCCGGCGGACAGCGGCGCATCGACGAACAGTCGGGGCTTGCGGAAGTCAGCGAGCGGCATCGGGCGGTTTCCACGGAATCGGCGGTTTTCAACCCATCGCACGATGCGACGATTCCCACAAAAGCCGAAAAGCGCCGCCCGCGCCGCGCTGTCGCCCCAATCGGCGGGTTGTTAACCGGAGGCGGGGACCGTAAAAGGGTCCAAACCGCAAATCGCCGCGTATTTGAGAACCTTGCCGACCGTCGGATTAGCCGGAGGGAAATCTGTGAGCATCCGCAGCCTGATCGTGCCGTTGGCCATCACCGCCCTCGCGGCGTTGAACGCCCCGGCTGTCGCGCAGGGAGCCTTTCCCGCGCCGCTGCCGGCCGGGGTGAAGCCGGCCCAGCCGTCGCCGTTCCCGCCGGTCAACGCCAGCGGCGGTGTCGCCAAGAACGATTCCGTCTTTCCGCCGGTCAATGGCGCGGCGGCCGCTTCCGCTTCGCCGTTTCCGCCGGTGAACGGCGCGGGCGGCGCATCCGTCGGCGCGCCGTCTCCGTTCCCCTCCGCCGGCGCGCCGCCGGTGGCGGGCGGGTTCTCGCCGGCGCAGGGTGGCGGAGGCCCGCCGCCCGGCGCGGAGGAGTGCATGAAAGACTTCGTGCCGCTGCGCAAGGAAGCCGAGCGTCGCGGCAATCTCATCAAGGCCGCGAGCGACCGCCGCGCGCCGGCGGCCGAAGCCTGCAAGCTGATCGGCAACTTCTCGCAGGCCGAGTTGAAGATGATCCGCTACGTGCAGGTCAACCAGCAGAAGTGCGGAATCCCGGCCCAGGTCGCCGATCAGCTCAAGGCCGGGCACAAGAACACCGAGAAGATGCTGAAGCAGGTGTGCAACGTCGCCCAGCAGCAGGCGCGGCAGCCGCGCGGCCCGGCCGCGCCGAGCCTCTCCGACGTGCTCGGCTCGTCGGCGTCGCTGCCCGAACCCACCGGAAGGCCGGTGCGCGGCGGCAGCACCTTCGACACCCTCGGCGGCAACGTGCTGACGCGATGACGGCCGCCCGCGCCGTGACGGTGCGGCCTTGAGCGGCGCCGCCGCCCGCGTCGCCGACGCCACCGGCAACTGGGTCGATACCCGCGCGCCCGAGTGGATGCGGCCTTACTTGCGGCTGGCGCGCTTCGACCGCCCGATCGGATCGTGGCTGCTCCTGATGCCGTGCTGGTGGTCGGCGGCGCTGGCCGCGGGAGTCGCGGGGGACGTGAGCGGCCTGCCGCTCACAGTGCTGCTGTTCTTCATCGGCGCGTTCGCGATGCGCGGGGCCGGCTGCACCTGGAACGACATCACCGACCGCAACCTCGACGCCAAAGTGGAGCGCACCCGCTCGCGGCCGATCCCGGCCGGGCAGGTGAGCGTGGCGCAGGCGTTTGCGTTCCTGGTGCTGCTGGCGCTGGCGGGGCTTGCCGTGCTGTTGCAGTTCAACCGCTTCGCGGTTTGGACCGGCATCGCGTCGCTGGTGATCGTCGCGGTCTATCCGTTCATGAAGCGCATCACCTACTGGCCGCAGGTGACGCTGGGGCTGGCGTTCTCGTGGGGCGCGCTGATGGGCTTCGCGGTGACGCTCGGGCGCATCGACGCGGCGGCGCTGGTGCTCTACGCCGGCTCGATTGCATGGGTGATCGCCTACGACACCATCTACGCCCATCAGGACGCCGAGGACGACATGCTGGTCGGCATCAAGTCCACGGCGCTGTTGTTCGGCGAGCGGACCAAAGCGGCGCTGACGATCTTCTACGGCGCGGCGGTGATGCTGATCGGCGTCGCGCTGTGGCTCGCCGGCGCGGGCTTGGCTGCGGCGCTGGGGCTGGCGGCCTTCGCCGCGCATCTCGTGTGGCAGGTGCGGCGGCTCGATATCTCGGACGCCGCGCTGTGCCTGCGCATCTTCAAGTCGAACCGCGACGCCGGGCTGTTGCTGTTCGCCGGGCTGGTGATCGACGCGGTGCTGCGGGCGGGGTGATCCTTACGCCAGCGTCGTTTCTGCGCGGGCGGGGACGACGCTGTGCTCGATCGCACGCGATCGTCTTGTGTCCTGTTTCACGGCCCGCACCCCGGAGGTGCAACCCGAAAGCCGTCATGCTCCGCGAAGGCGGAGCATCCGGTATCCTATATCGGACCAAATTTCCCTATCGCGCTTGCACGGATGACTGGATCGTCCGCCTTCGCGGACGATGACGCCTCGTTTCCGGTCAAGGCTCTCAGGACGACGCCGTCGCGCAGGGACGACTCCGTGCCTGTATCACCACTCAATCCCGCGCGATAATCTCGTGCTCGCCGCGATGGACGGCCGGCTCCTCCGGCATCTGTCCGGCGCGACGGCGCACCAGGAAGCGCGGACGCCGCCGGCTGACGGCGTTGCGCCGCCGCCGCCGCTGCGCCGGCTCGCGCCTGATCTCGACAAGCTGCGGCAGCGCGAAGACATCGCTCCACGTCTGCCAGGCGTCATCGATCGCGGCCGGATCGTCGATCGCGCACAGCGGCACCGACAGCGACGGATCGCGATGCCTCAACACCAGCATCTGCGTGTCGCCGTCGTCGCGGATCGCGATGCCGAGGAAGTCGCGGACCCGCACGTTGATCGCCATCCGCATTCCGTGGACGGCGCGGCGCAGGATCACCTGTTCGCGATGCAATTCGATATGCCGGACGTTGCCGTCGGCGCGCGTGTCGTGCGCCTCGAAACTGACCGGGAGTGAGTGGGGGTCGAGCCGCGCGGTGCGGCCCGACCCTTGAGGGGTGGTCCCCCCTGTTGCTGTTTGACGCCTCAAGGTCTTGTCTCCCCGCCGGGATTATGTTCCCGGTCGATGCGTGAGACTGTGCCAGAGCGGCGTCCGGAATAGCTTAAAAAGGCTGGTTAACCGAAAGTCACTTGCCCTGCTTTCGCGGTCATGATTGACAACACCTTGGCGGAGATGATTGACGAGTCGTTGCAGGCGTCAAGACGATTTGCCGCGAATGCGCCGTCGTGCGCCTGAACGCCATATCCATCAGGCACATCGCGGTTCGATGGATCTTTTATTCGCTTTGTCGGGATTTCGTTCGTGAATGCTTCACCAAATACGTCGACGCCGTCCGCCGAGGCCGCTCTGCTCGATCAGTCGGCTTTAAGCGATCTCGCGCAACGCCTGGTCGAGGCGGCGCGCCGCGCCGGGGCTGATGCTGCGGACGCGGTCGCGGTGCGCGGCGTCTCGCAGGGCGTCGAGGTGCGCGACGGCCGCGTCGAGGAATCCGAGCGCTCCGAGGGCGACGACGTCGGGCTTCGCGTCATCGTCGGCAAGCGGCAGGCGGTGGTGTCCACCAACGACATCGGCGGCGACGGCATCGCGCGGCTCGCCGCGCGCGCGGTGGCGATGGCGCGGGTCGCGCCCGACGACGCCTATGTCGGCCTCGCCGATCCGGCGCTGCTCGCGCGCGACTTCCCCGATCTCGACCTGCTCGATCCCGTGATGCCGTCCACCGCCGAACTCGAACGCCGCGCGCTGCAAGCGGAAGAAGCGGGACTCGCGGTGCAGGGCGTCACCAAGTCCGGCGGCGCGTCGGCCTCCAGCGGCATCGGTGGCATGGTGCTGGTGACTTCGACCGGCTTTCACGGCGCTTACCTGCGCTCCAGCCACGGCATCTCGATGACCGCGATCTCGGGCGAGGGCACCGCGATGGAGCGCGACTACGATTTCAGTTCCGCGCTTCATGCCGCCGACCTCGCGTCGCCCGAGAGCGTCGGCCGCAGCGCCGGCGCGCGCGCGGTGGCGCGCGCCAATCCGCGCAAGGCGGACACCTGCAAGGCGCCGGTGGTGTTCGATCCGCGCGTCGCGGGCTCGCTGGTCGGCCATCTGGTGGGCGCGGCGAACGGCGCGTCGATCGCGCGCAAGACCTCGTTCCTCAAGGACCGCCTCGGCCAGCAACTGTTCGCGGGCGGCATCCGCATCGTCGACGATCCGCGCCGCGTGCGCGGGTTGCGCTCGCAGGCGTTCGACGCCGAGGGCGTGGCGACCAAGCCGCTTGCGATCATCGACGACGGCGTGCTCACCTCGTGGCTGCTCGATTGCGCGACGGCGCGCGAACTGGGCATGACCACCACCGGCCACGCCCATCGCGGGGTGTCGTCGTCGCCGATGCCGGGCGCGTACAACCTGCACATGGAGGCGGGCGAGGCGACGCCGGCCGAACTGATGGCCGATATCAAGCAGGGCTTCTACGTCACCGACCTGATCGGCTCCGGCGTCAACGGCGTCACCGGCGACTACAGCCGCGGCGCGTCCGGCTTCTGGATCGAGAATGGCAAGCCGACCTATGCGGTGAGCGAGATGACCATCGCCGGCCACCTGATCGAGATGTTTCGGACGCTGCGGCCGGCCAACGATCTCGTGTTCCGCTACGGCGTCAACGCGCCGACGCTGCGCATCGAAGGGCTGACGATTGCCGGACGCTGATCGCGCCATCGCCGCCGACATCGCCGGGCGCGACCGCGCGCTGCTGGCGGCGACGGTGCGCGAGGCGGGGGCGCTGGCGCTGTCGATGTTCCGCACCGATGTCAGGACCTGGACCAAGGGCGCGTCGTCGCCGGTGTCGGAAGCCGACATCGCGGTCAACGACCTGATCGAGCGGCGGCTGCGGCAGGCGACGCCGCATTACGGCTGGCTGTCGGAGGAGAGCGCCGACGACAATGCGCGGCTTCAGCATCAGCGGGTGTGGGTGGTCGATCCGATCGACGGCACCCGCAGCTATCTCGCCGGGCGCGAGGACTGGTGCATCAGCGTGGCACTGGTGGAGCGAGGCGCGCCGGTGCTGGCGGCGGTGTTCGCGCCGGTGAGCGACGAGGTTTTCCTCGCCATGCGCGGCGGCGGCGCGACGCGGGGCGACGCGCCGATCCACGCGACAGCGGGCACCGCGCTCGACTTCGGCCGGGTCGCCGGGCCCAAGCCGATCGTCGAACGCCTCGGCTTGCCGGGTGGCGGGGTGGCGCTGCATCCGCGAATCGGCTCTCTGGCGCTGCGGCTGTGCCGGATCGGCGACGGCACGCTGGACCTCGCTTTCGCCGGCGGCCAGAGCCGCGACTGGGACCTCGCGGCGGCGGATTTGATCGTCCACGAGGCGGGTGGTAGAATGACGGCACTGTCGGGCGAGCCGATCGGCTACAACCGCCCGGATGTCACCCATGGCGTGCTGGTCGCGGCGGGGCATGAACGTCATGCCGCGGTGGTCACGCATTTCCGCGCTCACCCGCTCCCGTGGCCGTGACGGCTACCCGCCTTTGGCGAACTGAACCATACGCTGATGAGGACAGGACCTCGATGACGGACCAGCCGCGGCAGTTGCTCCATCTGGTGATCGGGGGCGAACTGACGGACCTCGATCAGGTCACCTTCAAGGACCTCGACCAGGTCGATATCGTCGGCGTGTTTCCCAACTACGCCACGGCGCTGACCGCCTGGAAGGCCAAGGCGCAGCAGACGGTGGACAACGCCCACATGCGCTATTTCATCGTCCACCTGCACCGGCTGCTCGATCCGGGCCAGACCGCAGACACGAAGCCCGCGACTTGAAACGACTGACCCGCAACTGGCTGCGCTCCGCCTGGTTCCAGCGCGCCGCCGGCCGCGCCGCCGCCGGCTATCTGCGGCTGGTGTGGCGCACCAACCGCTTCACCTTCGAGCCGGCGGACGTCTATGAGATCGTCGAGCCGCAGATGCCGGTGATCCTGGCGTTCTGGCACGGCCAGCATTTCATGACGCCGTTCATCCGCCGCGACGGCCACCGCGCCAAGGTGCTGATCTCGCGCCATCGCGACGGCGAGATCAACGCCATCGCCGCCGAGCGCCTGAAGATCGGCACGGTGCGCGGCTCCGGCGATCACGGCTCGGCGTTCCACAGGAAGGGCGGCGTCGGCGCCTTCAAGGAAATGCTGCGGGCGCTGGAGGACAACTACAACATGGCGCTGACCGCCGACGTGCCGAAGCGGTCGCGCGTCGCCGGGATGGGGATTATCATGCTGGCGCGCGAGTCGGGGCGGCCGATCATGCCGTTCGCGATGGCCACCAGCCGTTACCTGCGCTTGAACAACTGGGACCGCACCACCATCAACCTGCCGTTCGGGCGCGGCGCGCTGGTCGGCGGCGAGGTCATCACGGTGCCGGCGGATGCGGATGCGGAGACGATGGAACGCTTGCGGGCGCGACTGGAGGCGACCTTGAACGACGCCACCCGGCGCGCCTATGCCGCGGTCGGCCGCGACGAGGGCGGCGATGCCTGACACGCTGCCGCCGCTGCTGAGCGCCTATCGCGCCATGTCCTCGGCCGCCCCGCCGCTCATCAGCCTTTTGGCGCGCCGGCGCATCAAGCAGGGCAAGGAAGACCCGGCGCGGGTCACCGAGCGGCGCGGCATCGCCGGCAAGCCGCGCCCCAAGGGACCCCTGGTGTGGATCCATGGCGCCAGCGTCGGCGAGGTGCTGGCGGCGGGCGCGCTGATCGAGCGGCTGCGCAGCCGCGGCTTCCACGTGCTGGTGACCTCGGGCACCGTGACCTCGGCGGCGATCGCCGCGCGGCGCTTTCCGCCGGAGGTGCTGCACCAGTACCTGCCGTACGACGCGCCGAAATTCGTCGCGCGCTTTCTCGACCACTGGCAGCCGTCGCTGGCGCTGTTCGTCGAATCCGACCTGTGGCCGAACATCATCCTGGCCTGTTCGGCGCGGCGGCTGCCGATGGTGCTGATCAACGGCCGGATGTCGCCGCGCTCGTTCCCGCGCTGGCGGCGGGCGGCGCAGACCATCGCGGCGCTGCTCGGGCGTTTCGACATCTGCCTCGCGCAATCGCAACTCGACGCCGAGCGCTTCGCGGCGCTGGGCGCGGAAAGCGTCAGGGTGACCGGCAACCTCAAATGGGACGTCGCGGCGCCGCCCGCCGACAACGCCCGGCTGGAGCGGCTGCTGGCGCTGACGCGCGGCCGAAAGGTGGTGGCGGCGGCCTCGACCCATCCCGGCGAGGAGGAGATCCTGCTCGCCGCGCACAAGCGGCTGACGGCCTATTTCCCCGGCCTGTTGACGGTGATCGTGCCGCGTCATCCGCAACGCGGCGAGGCGATCGCGCGGCTGGCCGCGCAATCCGGCCTTCAGGTGGCGCTGCGTTCCCACGAGGAACTGCCGGGCGCGCGGGTCGGCATCTATGTCGCCGACACCATGGGCGAACTCGGGCTGTTCTATCGGCTCGCGCCGATCGTATTCATGGGCGGCTCGCTGGTGCCGCACGGCGGCCAGAACCCGATCGAGGCGGCGAAGCTGGGGGCGGCCATCGTCCACGGGCCGCACACCTTCAACTTCACCGACGTCTACGAGGCGCTTGACCGCGCCGGAGGCGCGCGGCTCGCGGCCGGCGAGAAGGACGTGGTGCAGCACGTCGGAACCCTGCTCCACGACGAGCGGCAGCGGCAGGAGGCGATCGCGGCGGCCGACGGCGTGGTCGCCGAGCTTGGCGGCGCGCTGGATCGCACCCTCGACGCGCTGCGGCCCTACCTGTTGCAGTTGCGGCTGGAGCAGGGGGCCGCCGATGGATGAGCCTGCCTTCTGGCGCCGGCCGTCATCGCTGACTTCACGACTTCTGACGCCGCTCGCGGCGCTCTACGGGGCCGTCGCCGCGCGGCGGATGGCGCGGCCGGGCCGCGACGCCGGCGTGCCGGTGATCTGCGTCGGCAACTATCACACCGGCGGCGCCGGCAAGACGCCGACCGTGCTGGCGCTGACGGCGCTGCTGCGCGACCTCGGCGCGACGCCGGTGGTGCTGAGCCGCGGCTATGGCGGCGCGCTGGCCGGGCCGCTGCGCCTCGATGCCGCGCGGCACACGGCGGCCGAGGTCGGCGACGAGCCAAAGATGATGGCCGCGCACGCGCCGGTGGTGGTGGCGCGCGACCGCGTCGCCGGGGCAAAGCTGGCGCGCGAGGCAGGGGCCGATGTCATCGTCATGGACGACGGCTTCCAGAACCCGGCGCTGAAGAAGGATTTTTCGCTGATCGTGATCGACGCCCGGCGCGGGCTCGGCAACACGCGCGTGTTTCCGGCCGGGCCGTTGCGCGCGCCGCTCGCCCCGCAGCTCGCGCGCACCGACGCGCTGGTGGTGATCGGCGAGGGCGATGCCGCCGCCGATGTGGCGCAGGCGCTGGCGGCGCGCGGCGTGCCGGTGCTGCGGGCGCGGGTGGTGCCCGATGCGGCGACAGTGGCGGCGTTGCGTGACAAGCGCGTGCTGGCCTTCGCCGGCATCGGCGATCCCGGCCGTTTCATCCGGACGCTGCGCGACCACGGCATCGCGGTCGCGGCGGAGCGGACGTTCCCCGATCATCACCGCTTCACGCGGGACGAGATCGCGCGGCTCTACGACGAGGCGTCGCGCGCGGGGCTTGCGCTGGTGACCACCGAGAAGGATTTTTCGCGGCTCGGCGCCGGCGACTTCGCCGCGCTGCGCGATGGGGTCACCGCGCTGCCGGTGACGCTGCGCTTCGACGACGAGGCGCGGCTGCGCGATCTGATCGCAACGCGGCTCGCGGGCGCGACGGCGTGAGAGCCTGATCGCGGATTTACAACACGAAAGCCGTCATACTCCGCGAAGGCGGAGTATCCAGTACCCGCTGTTGGATCGAATGTCTGTCGCGACAGCCACGGAATACTGGATCGTCCGCCTTCGCCGACGATGACGCCTCATTTCCGACCAGACTCTGAGGTGCGAGCCAAGGGAGCGGCGCAAAGGACCGCTTGATGAGAGGCTCCGCAAGCCTCGAAGGGCGACGACGCGGATTCTAGCTCTTCAGCGCTTCGGGAAAATGCCGTTGCAGGACGGCCTGCGGCGTGGCGTAGGCTTCCTGGCGGTCGACGCTCCAGTATTTCAGTTCGTCGAGCGGGATGTGGACGCCGGTGACCGCGCAGCGCACATAGGCACCCGGCGAGATCACCCGGAAATCGCCGTCGAGATATTCCAGCCTGGCTTCGCCGTGACTCGACGGCCCGAATTTGTTCAGCACGATGAAACTCCTCGCGGTCCCGTGGGCAGACCGCAGATGCTGTGCCCTCGCTTAGCACAGAACGGCCGCTACGACATATAGGAACGGTCTTAAGGCGTTTGCGGGGCGTCGTGTCCCGGACGCGAAGCGGTGCAAGCGCGAGCGTCGTATCCGGTCACGGCCGCTCAGAACAGATCGCCCTGATCCGATGGCTTTGGCGGGCGCTTCGGGGTCGGCTTGGCCGCGCCGGTCCGTGGCGGTCGCGGCTCGCCGCCGGCCGTCGCCGCGACGTGGCCGTCACCGAACTCAAGATCGAGACGCGCGCCCGGCGTGACCGAGGCGGCGTTGCGCAGCGCGTGGCCGGCCTCGTCGCGCACCAGCACGAATCCGCGCGCCAGCACGCTGCGATAGGACAGCGCCGCCAGCAGTTGCGCGGCGTGATCGGCGCGCCCGCGATGCTGCCGCAGCGCCACGCGGGTGCAATGGACGAGGCGGGCGCCGCAGGCCGACGTCCGCTGGCGCGCGTGGGCGATCTGCCCCCGCAGCACGCCGAGCGTCAGTTCGCCGGCGAGACGGGTGTAGCGCCGGTGGTGCCATTGCGTGTTGGCGGTGAGCGCGCGCGGCAACGCGGCTGCCGCCGCATCGAGACGCTGGCGCGGAATCGCCAGCACCTCGGTGGCCGAGGGCAATGCGCGGGCAACGCCGCGCAGATCGTTGCGGCGCCGCTCCTGCGCGCGCCGCCAGCACAGCATCGTGCGGCGCGCGAAATCGGCGACCGCGATGAACAGGTCCGCGCGCACCGGCACCGCCATCTCGGCGGCGGCGGTCGGCGTCGGGGCGCGCCGGTCGGCGACGAAATCGATCAGCGTCACGTCGGTCTCGTGGCCGACAGCGGATATCAGCGGGATCATGCTTTCGGCCGCGGCGCGCACCACGATCTCCTCGTTGAACGACCACAGGTCTTCCAGCGAACCGCCGCCGCGCGCGACGATGAGCAGATCCGGCTTCGGGACCGGGCCGTGGTCGTCGAGCGCGTTGAAGCCGCGGATCGCGGCCGCGATCTGCTCGGCCGAGCCTTCGCCCTGCACCCGCACCGGCCACACCACGACATGACGCGGGAAACGGTCGGCCAGCCGGTGCAGGATGTCGCGGATCACCGCGCCGGTCGGCGAGGTGACGACGCCGATCACCTCCGGCAGGTAGGGCAGAAGCTGCTTGCGCGCCTCGTCGAACAGGCCCTCGGCCGCGAGCGTCCGCTTGCGCTCCTCCATCAGCGCCATCAGCGCGCCGACGCCGGCCGGTTCCAGCGCCTCGATCGCGATCTGGTATTTCGAGGAGCCGGGATAGGTGGTGAGCTTGCCGGTGGCGATGACCTCCAGCCCTTCCTGCGGCCTGAACCGCATCCGGCCCAGACTGCTGCGCCAGATCACCGCCTCGATCTTGGCCTTGTCGTCCTTCAGCGCGAAATAGCAGTGGCCGGAGGCGTGGGCCCCGCGAAAGCCGGAAATCTCGCCGCGCACCCGCACATGGCCGAAGGCGTTCTCCACCGTCCGCTTGAGGTCCGACGACAGTTCGGAAACGGTGTATTCGGGCGCGTTGGGCAAGAGTTGTGCGGAATCGGTCGGCATCGACATCCATTCTGTTGCACGGGTGCCTTACCATGCTAAACCGCATGGAAACCACTGAAAAACCCTGAGATTACGGTATCCCATGAACATCCTCGTGCTCGGTTCCGGCGGCCGTGAACATGCGCTGTGCTGGAAGATCGCGGCCTCGCCGCTCACGACGAAACTGTGGTGCGCGCCGGGCAATGCCGGCATCGCGCAGGATGCCGAATGCGTCGCGCTCGATGTCAGCGACCACGCGGCGGTGATCGCGTTCTGCCGCGACAACGGAATCGATCTGGTGGTGGTCGGCCCCGACGCGCTGATCGCGGCGGGCATCGTCGACGATCTCACCGCCGCCGGGTTCAAGACCTTCGGGCCGACGAAAGCCGCCGGACGGCTGGAAAGCTCGAAAAGTTTCACCAAGCAGCTTTGCCGCGACAACAACATCCCGACCGCCGCCTACGCGCATTTCACCGAGGCCGAGGCCGCGAAGGCTTATGTGCGCGAACGCGGCGCGCCGATCGTGGTGAAGGCCGATGGCCTCGCGGCGGGCAAGGGCGTCGTTGTCGCGATGACGCTGGATGAGGCGCTGGCCGCCATCGACATGATGTTCGGCGGCGGCTTCGGTGAAGCCGGCGCGGAAGTGGTGATCGAGGAATTTCTGGAGGGCGAGGAAGCCTCGTTCTTCGCGCTGTGCGACGGCGACACCGCGCTGCCGCTCGCCACCGCCCAGGATCACAAGCGCGCCTTCGACGGCGACACCGGGCCGAACACCGGCGGCATGGGCGCCTATTCGCCCGCGCCGGTGATGACCGAGGCGATGAACCAGCGCGTGATGGACGAGATGATCCTGCCGACGCTGCGCGCCTTGAAGGCGATGGGCACACCCTACAAGGGCGTGCTCTATGCCGGCGTGATGATCGGTAACGACGGGCCGAAGCTGGTGGAATACAACGCCCGCTTCGGCGACCCGGAATGCCAGGTGCTGATGATCCGCATGATGTCCGACATCGTGCCGGCGCTGCTCGCCTCGGTCGACGGCGAGTTGAAGCACTTCGATCTGCGCTGGTATCCGCAACCGGCGCTCACCGTCATCATGGCGACCAAAGGCTATCCCGGCGACGCGCCGAAGGGTTCGCGCATCGAGGGGCTCAATGAGGCCGCGCAGGTCGAGGGCGTCGAGATTTTTCACGCGGGAACGAAGCGCGTCGATGGCCACATCGTCGCCAACGGCGGGCGCGTGCTCAACATCTGCGCCTCGGGCGAGACGGTGAAGGAGGCGCAGGCGCGCGCCTATCAGGCGGCGGATCGCATCAGGTGGCCGGAGGGCTTCTGCCGCCGTGACATCGGCTGGCGCGCGGTGGAGCGGGAACAAACAGAAAGCCGAGGCATTTTCTGATTGTCATGCCCGCGCAGGCGGGCATCCAGTATGCCGCGCCGTCTGTTGTTCAATCGATGTGTTGATGTTTACTGGATCATCCGCTTTCGCGGATGATGACGCGGAAGGACGAACCATGCCCGATCTCGCCGACCTGTTTCCCGGTTATCGGTCCGAATGGATTTCGACGAGCGCCGGGCGCGTCTTCGCCCGCGTCGGCGGCAAGGGGCCGCCGCTATTGCTGCTGCACGGTTTTCCGCAGACCCATGTGATGTGGCACAAGGTGGCGCCGCAACTGGCCGAGCGCTTCACCGTGATCGTCGCCGATCTGCCGGGCTATGGCTGGTCCGACATGCCGGAAAGCGACGCCGACCATACGCCCTATACCAAGCGCGCAATGGCCAAGGTGCTGGTGGAAGCGATGGAGCGCCTCGGCCATGTGCATTTCGCGCTGGCCGGGCACGACCGCGGCGCGCGCGTCGCCTACCGGCTCGCCTTCGATCATCCGGGCCGGCTGTCGAAGCTGGCGGTGCTCGATATCCTGCCGACTTATGAATACTGGGCGCGGATGGATCGCGGCTTCGCGCTGAGGATCTATCACTGGGCGTTCCTGGCGCAGCCGGAGCCGTTGCCGGAAAAGCTGATCCTCGGCGACACCGACGGCTATTTCCGCCACACGCTGGCAAGCTGGACCGCGACCAGGACGCTCGATGCGTTCGACGAGGACGCGCTGGCGCACTATCTCGCGGCGGGGCGCGATCCCTCGCGCATCCATGCGATGTGCGAGGACTATCGCGCCGGCGCATATGCCGATTTCGAGCACGACAGGGCGGACCGCGAGGCCGGCAACAAGATCACCGTGCCGCTGCTGGCGCTGTGGGGCAACGCCGGCGTCGCCGCCAGCGCCACCACTCCGCTCGACACCTGGACGAGGTGGGCGACGAACGTGAGCGGTGGCGGCATCGCCAGCGGCCACTTCCTGCCTGAGGAAAATCCCGACGCCACGGGCAAGGCGCTGCTGGAATTTTTTGCAGGCTGATCGTCCTGAGAGGCTGTCTGGAAGTTTGTTTCTGGAGGACGGTGCCACACGAAAACCGTCATACCCCGAGAAGGCGGGGTATCCGGTACTCCATGTCAGATCGAATTTTCCACGCACGCGCACGGGTTACTGGATCGTCCGCTTTCGCGGACGATGACGCCTCGTGTCCGGTCAGGCTCCCTTGTCAGCGTCGCGCCTTGAAGAAATCGCGCAGCAGTGCGCTGGCGCGGGTTTCGCCAAGTGCCGGGTAGACCTCCGGCGCGTGGTGGCAGGTCGGCGAGGCGAAGAAGCGCACGCCGGACTCCACCGCGCCGCCTTTCGGATCGAGCGCGCCGAAATACAGCCGCCGGATGCGGGCGAACGAGATCGCGCCCGCGCACATCGCGCAGGGCTCCAGCGTGACGTAGAGGTCGCAGCCGGTGAGCCGCTCGCTGCCGATGGCGCGGGCGGCGGCGCGCAGCGCCAGCATCTCGGCATGGGCGGTGGGGTCGCGGTCGGTCAGCGTGCGGTTGGCGGCGCGGGCGATCACCGCATTGTTGCGCACCACGACGCAGCCGACCGGCACTTCGCCGGCTTTTCCGGCGTTTTCGGCCTGTTCCAGCGCCAGATCCATGAAACTCGCCGCGCTCATGCCTGAAGTCTTGTCCGTCTCTTTTCTCGTGTCTTGCCGCAATCTCTGTTAAGAGAGCGCCCTTAAGCGACGCGGAGGCCGGTTGCGGCCGTCCGTCGAAGCGGCGAGCCGCCGCATCCGCATCGCTCCACCCGCGCATCGACGCCCAGAACGAGATCATTCATGCCCCGCGACCGCGACAAAGACAACGCCTCCCCGCGCGGCCGGCGTGACCGGCCCTCGGGAGGCAAAGGCCGGTCCGGCGTCAAGCGCGGACCCGACAAGAAATTGGCCAAGCGGGCGGCTGGGGCTAAGCCGGAGGGCGAGCGGCGATCCTACGCCGGCAAGTCCCAAGACAGGATTCAGGCCGGCGGCTCGTTCGGCGGGAAGCCTTCCGCGAAAGCGGGCAAGTCCTATGCGGGCAAGCCTTACGCCGGCAAGCGCGATGGCGATGCGCCGCGCCGCGCCGATGGCGACCGCGACGAGGCCCGCCGTCCGTCCCGGTCCGATCGTGACGCGCGACCCGCGCGCGGGCCGCGCAAGGATTTTCGTTCGCGCGACGACCGCGACGGCGACAAGCGCTTTTCCACGCCGCGCGACGGCTTTCGCAAGGACGGCCCGCGCAAGGATTTCGGCTCACGCGGCGGCGCGCGGACATTCGACAAGCCGCGCGGCGGCGGTTTCCGGCGCGACGACGACCGCCGGCCATCGGCGCGTGGCCCGCGCAAGGATTTCGGCGAGGGGCGGGATCGCGGCCACGAGAAGCCGTGGGAAAACCGCGAGCGTCGCGACAGTCGCGGACGTGACGATGCACGCAAGTTCGACCGGCCGCGCGACGAGCGCGGCGGCGAGGCGCGTCCGCGTTTCGACAGGCCCAGAGAAAAAACAGGGGAGGGGCGCGAGGATCGTCCGACCTTCCGCCGTCCGCGCGAGGAGCGCGGCGGATCGCGCGGCGATCGCGACAATGGGTGGCAGGAGCATCCGCGCAGCGAGGGGCGCAGCGAGCGCTTCGCGGAGCGGCCGCGCCGCGCCAACGAGGACGACAGCAAGGTGTTCGCCAAGCGCCCGGCGTTCGGCGGGCGCGGCGCCTATCGCGAGCGCAAGCCTGACGATAAGCGCAAGAGCGCGCCGCCGCCGCCGCGCGCCGACAAGACCGGCGAGCGCATCGCCAAGCTGATGGCGCGCGCCGGTCTCGCCTCGCGCCGCGACGCCGAGGAATGGGTCAAGCAGGGCCGCGTCACCGTCAACGGCCGCGTCATCACGTCGCCCGCGCTCGACATCACCGCCAACGACGTGGTGAGGGTCGACGGCCAGCCGCTGCCGCCGCCGCAGCGCACGCGGCTGTTCCTCTATCACAAGCCGCGCGGGCTGATGACCACCCACGCCGACCCCGAAGGGCGGCCGACGGTGTTCGATCATCTGCCCGAGGGACTGCCGCGCCTCATCAGCGTCGGCCGGCTCGACTACAACACCGAGGGTCTGCTGCTGCTCACCAACGACGGTGGGCTGGCGCGGGTGCTGGAACTGCCCGACACCGGCTGGCTGCGCCGCTATCGCGTGCGCGCGCATGGCGAGATCACGCAGGCCCAGCTCGACGCTCTGCGCGAGGGCGTCGAGGTCGACGGCGTCAAGTACGGGCCGGTGGAAGCGTCGCTGGAGCGCGAGCAGGGCAGCAACGTCTGGATCACCATCGCGATCCGCGAGGGCAAGAACCGCGAGGTGCGCAATATTCTCGGGGCGCTCGGGCTGGAGGTGAACCGGCTGATCCGCGTCTCCTACGGGCCGTTCCAGTTGGGGGAGATCGCGGAAGGCGAGGTCGAGGAGGTGCGCACGCGGGTGCTGCGCGAGCAGCTCGGCGACAGGGTGGCGAAGAAGGCCGGCGCGGCGTTCGCGCAGGAGGCCGAGCCGAATGCCGCTCCGAAGCCCGGCCGTGACGGTACGCCGCTGCGCCCCAAGCAGGACAAGCCCCGCGCGAAGCGCAGCACGGTCGAGGACCGCAAGGGCCGCAGCGTCGTCGTGCAGCGCACCGGCAGCGACGAGGCGCGCGCCCGCAACGAGGCCGTCGCGCGCGGGCATCAGCAGCGCCCGAAACGCGGCTATCACGGCAAGCGCGATCTCAAGCCGCGGGACTGAGCGATGCTGGCGCGTTTCGGATGTCCGGTTGTCATGACCCCTCGATGGTCGCGCGCTCGCGCGGCCCTCGAAGGGCGGCGACGTTGCAGCACGAAAAGCATCATACTCCGCGAAAGCGGAGTATCCAGTACCTGGTATCGGATCGGGTATCTCATGCGCTCGCACGGATTACTGGATCGTCCGCCTTCGCGGACGATGACGCTTCGTTTCCGGTCGGGCTTTCAGGATGATGACGCCTCGCCTTTCCCTCCCCGCTTGTTGGTCAGGGAGGCGGGTAAGCGACATGATAGTGTGCGCGCGGCCACCCCCGACCCCTCCCCACAAGGGGGAGGGGAGCGCGCTGTCTGCGGCACGGCGTCGGCGAGAGCGTCCCGATTCGATCGGAGCGCATTCTGATGCGCGTGGTTGGCGGGCGGCTGCGGGGGCGCGCCATCGCCGCGCCGGGCTCGCGCGACATCCGCCCGACGGCGGATCGCCTGCGCGAGTCGGTGTTCAACATTCTCGTCCATGCCTATGACGACCCGATCGCGGGCGCGCGGGTGCTCGACCTGTTCGCCGGCACCGGGGCGCTCGGCATCGAGGCGATCTCGCGCGGCGCGGCGTTCGCGCTGTTCGTCGACAACGGCGCGGAGGCGCGGGCGCTGCTGCGTAACAATGTCGAGGCGCTGGGGCTCGGCGGCGTCACCAAGGTCTATCGCCGCGACGCCACCCGCCTCGGCCCCGCGCATCCGGTCGCGCCGTTCGATCTGGCGTTTCTCGATCCGCCCTATGGCAAGGGGCTGGCGGAGACGGCGCTGGCCGCGCTGCGCGACGGCGGCTGGCTGAAGCCGGACGCGCTGGTGGTGGTCGAGGAAGCCAGGGCGGCGGCGTTCGTCGCGCCGGCGGGGTTCGACGAATGCGAGCGCCGCGTCTACGACGACACCGAGTTCGTGGTCCTGCGGTACCGAGGATGATCGTTTCGAATTGAAGCGTCTTCGTTATCCTGAGTATCTGGCTGGCAGTTCATTTTCCGGACAGATGTGCCCCACGATAAACCGTCATACTCCGCGAAGGCGGAGTATCCAGTATTCTCCGATGGATCGAATTTCTACCGCGATCGCCGCCGATTACTGGATCGTCCGCCTTCGCGGACGATGACGCCTCTCTGCGGCGTTGCACGCCGCGCCGCGTCCGGGACATGGCGTGCCGTTAGCCGAACGTGAAGGCGTAGGCGCTCACGCCGGGATCGAGGAATTCGATCGCGAAGGTGCGATCCGTCACCTCGCCTTGCTGGCGCACGAGTTGGTAGAGCCGCTCGCCGGTCACCGTGCCGTTGCCCTCGGCGTCGGTATCGATGCCATGGTCGGGACCGGGCGGCTTGCCGTCGAGGGTGACGCGGAAGCGCACCGGCTTGCCGTCGCTGCCCGGCCCCAGCACCAGATGCAGGTCGCGGGCGTGGAAGCGATAGACGATGCCGCCGCCCGGTGCATCCAGCGATGCGCGCTCGTTGGCGACGGTCCAGTCGCCGTCGAGGCCCCACGCGTTCAGTCGCGCGATCTCGGCCCGGTAGCTGTGGCGCGTGTCGCGCACCGCGCCGCCCGGTGAAGCGAAATTCTCCGCCCGCGCGTAACCGAGATAGGTTTCCGGCGACTTCACGCGATTCATGTCCGCCGCCGCCTGCGCGCCGGTGGCGCTGACGCTCACCAGATCGGCGCTGTCGAGCTTGCGGCCGGCCTGCGACAGCAGCAACTGGATGATGCGTTCAGAGTTGTCGTAGTCGCCTTCGCCGAAATGGTGATGGCGGATGCGGCCCTCGGCGTCGATGAAGTAATGCGCGGGCCAATACTGATTGTCGAAGGCGCGCCAGATCGCGTAGTTGTTGTCGATCGCCACCGGGTAATCGACCTTGAGATCGCTCACCGCCTTCTTGACGTTGGCGATGTTCTTCTCGAACGCGAATTCGGGCGCGTGAACGCCGATCACCACCAGACCCTGATCCTTGTACTTCCCGGCCCAGGCGCGCACGTAAGGCAGGGCGCGGAGGCAGTTGATGCAGGAGTAGGTCCAGAAATCGACCAGCACCACCTTGCCCTTGAGCGCCTCGCGCGTCAGCGGGGCCGAGTTCAGCCACTCCACCGCGCCACCGAGCGACGGAAGCTGGCCTTCCACCGGCAGCACGTCGGCCAGCGCGTCGGATTCGGCCGTTGTCGTGGCGGTCGCGGGTGGCGTTGCCGGGCCGCGCGCGGTGCGGAAGGTGTCGAGCAGTCCCTGTTCCAGCTTGTTGGTGCCGGCGAGCGAGACTTGAGTCAGAAAGCCGGTATCGAGCCCGAGCGCGATGGCGGCGACCGCGACCAGCACCAGCGCGCCGAGGCTGCGCCGCAGCCATTCGCCGGCCCCGAGCGAGCGCTTCATCGCCGCGAACACCTTACCCCCGACCAGAAGCGCCAGAGCCAGCGAGGTTGCGGCCCCGGCGGCGTAGGCCGCGAGCAGCAGCGAGGTGGCGACGTTCGCCCCTTGCAGCGCAGCGCCGGTGAGGATCAGCCCGAGGATCGGCCCGGCGCAGGGTGCCCACAACAGCCCGGTGGCGACGCCGAGCAGCAGCGACGAGGCGACGGTGCCGTCGCCGTCAGCGGCGGAACCGGACAGTCTCGCGCCCAGCGCCACCAGCGGCGCGGTGAGGCGCTCGGCCAGCGACGGCACCAGCAGCGCGACGCCGAACAGCGTCAGTAGCGCAATGGCCGCGAAGCGCGCGTACTGATTGGCGGCGACCGCCCAGCCGCCGGCGACCGAGGCCAAGGTCGCCACCAGCGCGAAGGTGAGCGCCATGCCGATCAGCATCGGCAGACCGTTCCGCAGAAACGGGCGGTCGGCGCGCGCGAACACGAACGGCAGCACCGGCAGGATGCAGGGGCTGACGATGGTGAGGACGCCGCCGAGATAGGCCAGCAGGAACAGGATCATTGCTCAATCTCTCCGCGCCGGGGCGCGCCCGGTTGCGACGCGCCGCCGCGGGCCATTGTGACGCGGCAGGCGGACCTCCGCGTGTCACATAAATGTGTGGCCGGCGTGACCCGCCGATCCGCGCGGGGCGCGGGCGTTGTGCCTTGACAGCGCCGGGCCGCCTACTATCGTCCCGGCCGACAGCGGCCGGTGGTCGCGCGTTTCGAAAGTCGTGAGCGATGGATGACGTGATCCGCCCCGTGCTGACGCCCCCTGGCGGCGAGAAGAAGGTGCTGCTGCATTCCTGCTGCGCCCCGTGTTCCGGCGAGGTGATGGAAGCGATGCTGGCCTCCGGCATCGACTACACCATTTTCTTCTACAACCCGAACATCCATCCCGAGAAGGAATATCTGCTGCGCAAGGACGAGAACGTCCGCTTCGCCGAGAAGCACAACGTGCCGTTCGTCGACGCCGATTACGACAAGGACAACTGGTTCGCCCGCGCGCGCGGGCTGGAATGGGAGCCGGAGCGCGGCGCGCGCTGCACCATGTGCTTCGACATGCGCTTCGAGCGCACCGCGCTCTACGCCCACGAGCACGGTTTTCCGGTGATGACGTCCTCGCTCGGCATCTCGCGCTGGAAGAACATGGCGCAGATCAACGATTGCGGCAAACGCGCCGCCGGCCGCTACGAGGGCCTGAGCTACTGGGACTACAACTGGCGCAAGGGCGGCGGCGCGGCGCGGATGATCGAGATCAGCAAGCGCGAGGAATTCTACCAGCAGGAGTATTGCGGCTGCGTCTACTCGCTGCGCGACACCAACGCGCACCGCCGCGCCATGGGGCGCGCCCCGATCGAACTCGGCGTGCAGTATTACGGCCGCGCGCCGGCGCAAAAGGCCGGCTCGTCCGAGGGCTGACGATCGGCGCCGGTCCTTGCGATCGATCAAAGAGTCGCCGGCAGGTTCGGGCATGGTTATCGTCAGGGGCGTGAGCCATAAGGAGATGTCCATGCAGACCGGCCAGATCATGACGCAGAACGTCATCACGGTGGTGCCCGAAACGCCGGTGGCGGAAGCCGCCCGGATCATGCTCGACAATCACATCAGCGGCCTGCCGGTGATCGAGAACGGCCGGCTGGTCGGCATCGTCACCGAGGGCGATTTCCTGCGCCGCGCCGAAATCGGCACCGAACGCAAGCGGCCGAGCTGGCTGCAATTCATTCTCGGCACCGGCCGGGAAGCGGCGGACTACGTCCAGGCGCACGGGCGCAAGGTGGCCGATGTGATGACCCGCGATCCGGTGACGGTCGGCGAGGACGCGACGTTGCAGGACCTCGTCGCCGCCATGGAGGCGCATCACGTCAAGCGGCTGCCGGTGACGCGGGACGGCCGTCTCGTCGGCATTGTCACCCGCGCCAACCTGCTGCGCGCGGTGGCCAATGTGGCGCGCGAGATCACCGGGCCCACCTCCGCCGACGACGACATTCGCGCGCGCCTGGTGACGACGCTGATGGACGCCGACTGGCGGCCGGCCGGCTTGCAGGTGACAGTGCGCGACGGGGTGGTGCATCTGCACGGCCTCATCATCGACGAGCGGACCCGGCAGGCGGTGATCGTGGCCGCGGAAAACACCCCCGGCGTCAAGGAGGTCCACGACCACCTGCTGCTGATCGACAACTGGTCGGGGTTCTACGTCGAATCGCCGGAAGACCGCGCGGCGCAACGCAGGGCGTGAGGCGTCGAGCAGCGGCAGTCGCGTCTCGTTCCGATCACGCCCCGAAGCGCGAGCGGCGCGGATGGCGCGCCTCTAAAACATTATCGCGCGAAAGACGCCCGCGTCCCGGATGCGATGCGGCGCAAGCTTGAGCGCCGTGCCGCTTCGCTGATCCGGGACCGTTGCGAATGATGCCGTTGGTCCGGTCCCGGTTCTGCGGTGCGGCGTTGCACGCCGCGCCGCGCCCGGGACACGGCCGGGAGTTGCAAGACGAAAGCCGTCATGCTCCGCGAAGGCGGAACATCCAGTATTCCGTGTCGGATCAATTTTCCCACGCGCTCGATCGGCTTACTGGATCGTCCGCCGGAGCCTGTCATCGGGCCGCGCTTTGCGGGGACCCGTTGGCGGACGATGACGCCCCATGTCCGGTCGGACGCTGGCGCGCAAGCCGACGGGCCCGCGCAAAATATTGCCCGATAACCTAAATCCGCGCGCCGCGATTATAGCCGTCGACAAGCTGGTTGTAGTCGCGCAGCAGGCGCGGCGGCGAACCTTCGACCATCCAGCCGCCGCCGGATTGCAGCATCATCCGGTCGCCGGAGTTGTAGGGCGTCTTGTCGCGGATGCGGCGCATGAGCTGCTTCGCCGTGGTCAGGTAGGACTTGGCGGCGCTGACGAAGATCGAGCCGACCTTGGCGTCGCCGTCCTTGCCGGACGCGTCCTCCATCGCCTTCACCGCCGCCTCATAGTCGTTCAGCGCCCGGGTGATGGCGGCGATGTCCGGCTTCTCGGTATCTTCCGCGCGCAGGACGCGCTTGGCGTGGATCATCAGCGCCTCGACGTGATAGCGCAGCTTGCGGCCTTCCTTGGTCTCGATCTCGGCGAGGCGTGCTTGCGCGCGCTTGTCGTTGATGGCCTCGACGCCGGCGCGCAGCTTCTTGTCGGCGCTCGCGAAGGCGTCCCACGCCGCGACCAGACGCGGGTGCAGGGCCTTGCCCTTGGCCATTTTGTCGTCCTTGTAGTTCTCCTGCGAATAGTAGTCGTCGGCTTCCTTCAGCAGCGGCTCCAGCTTCGACACCGCGTCGGCATAGGCGGATGCGGCGGCCTCAAGATCGGCGTCGCGCGGCTCCAGGGCGTTGGCGGCCTCGACCTTCTTGCGGCAGTCGGAGGTGTCGTAGATGGTGTAGGTGCCGTAGATGATGCGCTCCTTGCCGGTGGGCCCGGTTTTCTTGGCCCAACTGAAATAGCGGTTGCGGGAGTCGTAGGAGCGCTCCGACAGCCGGTTGATGCAGCCGACATAGGCGTTGATCTTTTCCACCGCCGTGTCGGTCGCTTCCGCCCCGGCCGGCGCGGGCAACACGGCGGCGCCGAGCGCGGCGGCGGCCGTGGCGAGGATCAGTGTCCGGATGTTGCTCACAAGCGTCTCCCGTCTTGGCCCGTGGCTTGGTCGGCCGGGCAGGGTGGAAGGTTCATGCCGCAGGCGTCCGCGACGGGCGGCGGCGCGCTCACGCGACAGACGAAACGGCCGGACTTTCGTCCGGCCGCCGGCTTCTGTTCCCGCAGAGGGAAAACGGTCCACGCGCTTACAATGCCCGGTTGCTGTCCTTCACGGCGTCGGCCTCGACATAGACGTTACCGCCCATCTTCTTGAACTTCTCGCTCATCTGCGCCATGCCCGCCTTCGCCATGTCTTGAAGCGAGCCGGCTTCGGCGGACAGGCCATCCTCCAGCCTTCCGCTGATCGACATGCCGGCGGCGAGCCCGAGCGCGGCCTTCTCGTTGTCGCCGAGGGAAGCAGCGTAGTCGCGCACGTCCTGGGTGATCTTCATCGAGCAGAATTTCGGTCCGCACATCGAGCAGAAATGCGCGACCTTGTGCGCTTCCTTCGGCAGCGTCTCGTCGTGGAAGGCGAGCGCGGTTTCCGGATCGAGGCCGAGGTTGAACTGGTCCTGCCAGCGAAATTCGAACCGCGCGCGTGACAGCGCATCGTCGCGCAGTTGCGCCGCCGGGTGGCCCTTGGCGAGATCGGCGGCATGCGCCGCGATCTTGTAGGTGATGACGCCGACCTTGACGTCGTCGCGGTTGGGCAGCCCGAGATGTTCCTTCGGCGTCACGTAGCACAGCATGGCGCAGCCGAACCAGCCGATCATCGCCGCGCCGATGCCCGAGGTGATGTGGTCGTAGCCCGGCGCGATGTCGGTGGTCAGCGGGCCCAGCGTGTAGAACGGCGCCTCGCCGCACTCCTTCAACTGCTTGTCCATGTTGATCTTGATCTTGTGCATCGGCACATGGCCGGGGCCTTCG
>JBIQLW010000042.1:0-35595 GCA_044463945.1 Bradyrhizobiaceae bacterium
TTTTGGACGCCGATCCCCCGGCTCAGGGGGTCAATATTGCAGGCCGAATGACACCCTCTCCCCGAGAACTGGCGGGATTGGTGGAAGCGGCCGAACCTAAAATGGTCCGATCGTGTTTGGGGCATGATCGACGCCGCATTGCTGACGCCGAACCGATCAATCGGGGATCGCTACGTGGATATGCGGCGGATGCAAGCTGCGGTCGAAATGACCGGCAAGCAGATCAACGAAGGCGTCGATATGGCGCTGGCGGCCACGTTGTTCGAAGGAAGGACCGAAAAGCGTCTGAAGGACTACTGGCTCAAAGCGTGGAAGCCCGTGCTCGATGCAATCGCCAAGAGCGGCCTCACGCGGGAGGACGTTCACCAGTACCTTTACGCACGACACGCTCCGGAGCGAAATGCGCACATCGCTGACATCAATCCGGACATGCCAGAGGGCGGGTCCGGCATGACCAACGAGGAGGCTCAGGCGATCATGGATCGCTTCGCATCCGAGGGGAAGCGCGAGGCGCTGGAGCGAGCAGCCCAGATGATCGACAGCATCGTCCGGCGCATCCGTGCAACCATGGTTGCCGACCATCTCGAAAGTGAGGAGACGGTGCGTGGCTGGGAGCAAGCCTACCAGCACTATGTTCCCCTGCGGGGGTTCGAAGTCGGGGACGAGAGCATTGCGGCGGTGCCGCCAAAGTCAAGCGGCTTTGACGTCCGAGGGCCGGAGACCAAGGCGGCCCTTGGCCGATCATCGAAGGCCGACGATATCCTCTCGAATCTGTTCCTGATGGGCGAGCGAGCCATTATCCGCGGTGAGCAGAATCGCGTCGGCCGCACCGCCATGCGGTTCATGCAATCCAACCCCCACCCTGATCTCTACGCAGTGCAGCGCGCCGAGCGCGTCTTGACGAACGGTCGCCCAGAGACGGTCACCAGCGATGATCTTGACTTGCTTCTAGGCGATCGGCCGATCACCACCCAGCGCATCAACCGGGAAACCGGATTGGTGGAGACGGTGACAAAGGTTGCCTCCCCGCTTGCAAAGGACTCGTTCGCGGTCAAGGTCGGCGGACACACCTACTACATTCAGATCAAGCACGCCGGGTTGTTGTCGGCCCTCAAGAACGTCGGCGTTCAACGAATGCCGGCCCTGTTCCAGGCTCACGCATGGCTGACCCGGCAGTTCTCCGCCTTCCGCACCGCGCGCAATCCGGACTGGTTCGTCTCGAACCTGTTCCGCGATGTTCAGGACGCGGCCTACACGCTGTCGGCCGAGCAACGCGACCAACTGCTCAAGCACTTCGCCGCCAATATCGGCACGCTCCGGACCTATATCGCGGCCGTCATGGGTGAAATGACGGAAGGCGAAGGCCGGATCGGCGCCATGGCCCGGCGCAAATTTGCAGAGAGCCCGAAGGCGCGGCTCTATGACGACTGGAAGAAGAACGGTGGCCAGATTGCGTTCATGGGCCTGCACGACCTCGACGGGGCCAAGAAAGAGATTGAGGCAGCATTCAATGCCACCAAGGAGACCACCTTCAAGACCGCTCTGATGGCCGGTCCTCGTGTTGGCAAGAACATCCTCAAGGGAATTGAGTTCTTCAACTCCGCCATCGAGGCTGGCACACGCCTTGCCGTCTATGACGCAGCGCTCAAGGCAGGAATGACCAAGGCACAGGCTGCCCAACTCTCCAAGGAATCTACCACCAACTTCAACCGGAAGGGCATCTACACGCCCTATCTGAACTCGTTCTATGCGTTCTTCAACGCGCGCGTTCAGGGTGCCGTCAAGATCATCCGCTTGCTCCGCACCTCGCCTATGGCGCGTCGAGTGGCAATTGGCCTTATGGTTGGCGGCTTCGCATCCACCATCTGGAATCTCGCCGTTTCGGGCGACGACGAGGACAAGAAGAACCGCTACGCCAAGCGAAAGTATTGGGAACGTGAGAAGTATTTCATCTTCTATATGACGGGCTCAACCGAGCCGGTTCGCATTCCCATGGGCTACGGCTTGCAACTGTTCTGGATGTTGGGAGAGAACCTTGCCATGGTCTCCCAGGGCCAGATCAGCCCGGCAAAGGCGGCGGTGAACTACCTCTCGACCATGTTCAACGCCTTCTCGCCTATCACGTCGGAAGGCTCGCCAAGCGATCCGGGGACATGGTTGCGGATGATCATGCCGTCGATCGAGATGCCGCTACTCGAACTGACGACGAACGAGAACTGGCGGAGAAAGCCGATCCATCCGAAGTTCGGAGGTGTCGGCGAACCGCACAGCGAGCAATATTTCACGACAACCTCCCCGGTTGCCGTGGACATCGCTCAGTTCCTCAATCGCTTCTCGGGTGGTGATGCCTTCACTCCGGGGAAGCTCGACGTCTATCCGGGCGACGTGCAATACCTCTGGGAGTTCGCCGGCGGCGGGCTTGGTCAAACGGCGGATCGCACCAACTCGATGTTCCGAAACTGGATGGCCGGCGTTCCGACACCCGCCAATCAGATCCCGATCATCCGCCACTTCCGCGGCGCGGACACCAAGCAGAGCGCGGCAGAGGGCTACTATGAGGACCAGCGCGAGGTCCAAGAAGGCATGGCGCGCGTCCGCCGTGCGCTCAAGAACGATAACCCGCGCCGTTCCGATGATGCCCGCAGGACCGTCGAAAGAGGATACGAACGATTCGACGTGCAGCCGGGCAAGAGGAAAGGAACCATCCGCTCAGAAGCGGAATCAATCTTCCGCGACGCTCAGAAGGAGTTGAAGGACCTGCGGAATCAAGAAGCTCAGGTGCGCGCCGATCCCGAACTGGATCGCAAGGCAAAGAATGATCTTATCGAGACGATCCGCGAAAACATGCGCCAGGTGCAAGACGAGGCTCGGAAAGCCTATCGACAAATCCGCCAGCTCGAACCAGCCGCTCAATAACTGTGCTTCATTCCGGAAGGGCGCCTCCAGCCGTCTGTATGCCGGCCGAGCTTTACGCGGGTGCCAGAATCGTCGATCGTAAAAAGACCTGTCTCAATGCCATAGTCCCGCCCGGCTACATATTCGGCAAGTGTTCCGCCTGACCGAGTGAAGGCGTAATTGATCGTGCCGGTATAAGCGTGCGGGTTACCGCGCTGGGCCATTTCAGCCTCGATCAGTTCTACCAGGCGGTGCGCGGCGGCGTCAGGGGAGAGCGAGGGCCGATCTTCCTTAAAGCGGATGTGGGATTGGCTGGTCATATCATCGAATTGCCCGATTCCCGACGCGGCGACAATCTGGCGACAGCCCTCACCACGACTTTGCCCAGGTTCCAGATTTCCGCGCGGCGGTGATGTGGGGGACGTGTTCCAAATTATGCTGGAGGTCCCAGGAATTGAACCGCACGCCACAGGCACAGTCCATCCAGCCGTCGAAGGGTGGCGGCTTCCAGCCCTCAGCAATCCGCTGCCAGCGAATCCGGTCCTCGGCCCGCCATTCTCGATGGCGTTCGAAAGCGTCGGGCGCCAGCGCCGGCAAGAGCCGGCCCCATGCCTCCTGAAAGGCTGCGCGCGCCTCGTCGAAGCTCTCGGCAACGCCATCGCTGAACTGGCCCGGAGCGCAGCCCGGATAGAAGCCGCAGTGCCATTCCCACGGGGGTTCGTCGTTCGGCTGTCCCGAGCGCCGACTGATCGTCCCGACATGGATGTCGGCGCACATGATCTTCCATGTGTCGCGATCCTTGTCGATGAGGCGGCGGGTCAGGTCCATGAACTTATCTCGCACTCAGCTACTCGGCGTATCCGTCAGTGATGATTCTAATCCGGGGCCAACCGAAGTTGCTGAGCAATTATAGGGGCAACGAACTTGGAGCCCTCGATCGTAAGATGCCCATAATCCCAAACGAGCGGAGCGTCGCCATCAACCGTTAGGGGGCATTTTCTCTCCGGGCACAGGGTGTCCAAGACAGAAAGATACCTGAACTTGCTTGTCTCCTTCGGCAGTACGTCGCGCAAGCGCCGATCGCCAGAGAACAGACCTTTGACCGTAAGGCTTTGAGGGTTGAGGGCTCTGTCTCCGCGCGACAACGCGCGAATGAGAAGGTCAGTTAATGCAGCCTTGAACTGAATGGACGGACCCAACACGACCACCCTAACCCCCTTTGAGGTGAGCACCGCGATTGTGTTTTTCAGATCATCCGTCAATGGACCGTACCGGGATTCTCGCGTGAAATACAGCCAGTGCGAAGATAGGATCACCACGTCAGGCGTATGAGAGCTAAAGTAGGATCGCATCAGAGCCGCAAAATACTTGCAGCGTTCCGGATCGTCCGATCTCGGCACGAACGTCGGCATGCAACCAGCTTCGGCGGTCAACATGAGATTGATATCCGAACCTTGAAACAGTTTGCTCAGTCCAGGGAAATAGTGTGCCGCATGACTGTCTCCCCAAAGCACGACATTGAGCTTCCTCGGATCAATCTTTGCACATCGATCGACATCGAAGGGAGTGTCGTCCACCCGAAAGCACGGTGCTCCATAGTTCCGCTCATCGAATCTTGCGAAAGAATTGAGCTTCTCCGCGGCTCTATCGACGTTCGAGGGAAACAAATTCAGTGTCGCACCAAGGATGCCTCCCACAATGAGGCAAGCGGATGACGTCGCCAGGATCGCAATGGCGCGCCGAAACTTGAGAATAGATGGCTGCCGGAACGGCCGCTCAACGTATTGCCACGACAGATAGGAGGTCAGCGTTGTCAAGGCAAACAACGCCACTTTCTCTAACCAAGATAGGGTGAGATCGTCATGAGCGAAGCGAGCAAAGATGAACGCTGGCCAATGCCAGAGGTAAAGCGAATAGGAAATCTTGCCGAAAAACTGTAGGATGCTTCCGACTGAGTACGGAGCGCGCGGCACCGTCTTGGTGTCGGTTCCGGCCCAGATAAACACCGCCGCACCGATGCAGGGCGCGAGGGCATTTAGGCCCGGAAAGCCCGGACCTTGCCGGAGCGACAGCGCTGGAACGAGTATGAGAAAGATCGCCGACCATCGTGCGCCGACCCGAGCGATACCATTCATAGGTTTCGGAATAAGGCCCGTGGCAAGCAAACTGCCAATCAGAAACTCCCATGCACGAGCCGGACTCATGAAAAAGGCCGTCGTTGATCGGCCTGTTTGCATCAGCCAATAGGTCCAGAGGAACGATGCCATGGCGAGCGCGGACAACACACCAAATCTTGCTCGCCGACCAAGCCCGGCCAGAGCCCAAAGGATCAGAGGAAAGAACAGATAGAATTGTTCCTCTACCGCGAGCGACCACGTATGAAGCAAGGGCTTCTCGATTGCGTCACGGTCAAAGTAGCCGCTCTGCGACCAGAACAGAAAGTTCGATGTAAACGTGACGGTCGCGGATACAGACTTAAAGAACGCCTGGCGTTCAGAGGTGAGCAGGTAGTACAGGGCTGGAATCGCGGTGACGAAAACCATCACATAAAGCGCGGGAAGAAGACGGCGCACTCGGCGTTCGTAAAACCGAGCAAAAGAGAAGGCGCCAGACGCAACATCGTCCTGGATAATCCGAGCGATCAGATATCCGGAGATGACAAAAAACACATCTACTCCGACAAACCCTCCATGGACGCCACTCATCTCAAAATGGAAGGCTACCACGGAAAGAACAGCGACTGCCCTCAGCCAGTCGATATCCTCGCGGTATTCCATTTTTTGGGCCATCAACGCTCTGGGGGATCTGTTGCCGCACGGGCGCCCTTGTTCAGGTGCTGCCACCTCTACGGTCGTTCTATCCTAGGTCCGCTCGCTGATGCAATCGGATCCTCCCCCTTCGGGCGGGCCGGATTGGCCTCCCGCATCAAGGCCGCCACCAACTGACGCCAAGGCACGCCGAAGGCCGCCAACTTCCGATAGGGCACTGGACAGTTTGTTGGTAAGGTCGTTGATCTCAAGGCAGAGAGCGCCGTTGTCTGTGCCGTTTGTAAGTTCGTCGACATTGGCGCGAAGTTCAGCTATCTCCGCTTTGTCTCGCTGACGAAAGGCGCGTTCGGACGCCAACGCGCTCTCTGCTTCCTCGGCGCGATTACATTCGACGTTGGCAATCGTCATCTGACGCTCAAGGTCGTGTATCAGCGCAGCGTTCTCCGCTTCTAGCGCTTCGATGCGGCCCCGTTCGTGCTGCATCACGCACCCCCGTTCTGCGCTGCTGCGAGCATGGCGCGGTAGACAGCGCCACCTACAGCGTCGTGGCAATGGCCGTATCCCGGATTGCGGGTTATGCGGCAGGCCGCGATATACATTTCGTCGGTCGGCTCCTTCGGCACCATCACCCAACCTTCCTTCTCGGCCTGCGCCAGGTAGGCCGTGATCGCGGCGGTGGCCTGACCGTCCCAATACCCTCGGTCGTGCTCAAAGGCTGGGTGAACGTTCAAATTCCGGTCATCATATTCGTCGCGGTTGGCAAACATCGCGCGCGCCGCCGCTTCCAGCGCAGTGGGGGAGAGGCGGGTCATGCGCGCGGCCTTTCATGATACTTCGCGTCGATGCTCTGGACGATCTCGTAATCAGGAAGCGTTCGACCGTCACAGCATTCGAGATAGTATTCTGCATTCATATCGAGATGATCCATGACCGCGTAATCAGTCCCGTTGATTGATCGCACGCCCATCGCCTGCTTGTACATGAAGTATCGTTTCCGACGCGCTCCGGTGAAATGATAGACCTTGAGCACGTCGCCGCGCTCAATCTGGCGGCCTGTTTTGTCGCGGAGGTTCACTTCACTTCCTCCATCAGTTGGCGGGCGGCGCGGATATCGTTGTGAAATATTGAGTACGCACCCGCATTGCCTTGCGGTTTCTCCGGCACTGTTAGGCGAGCCAGTGGGGCCACGACTTCCCGGACACGGGCGCGGAGGGTGGAGAGTTCGGATTCGGAGGCGGCCACCCGCGTCATCAGTTTCTTCGCCAACTTCGCCGCTTCAATGATGGCGTGGTCCTTAACGAGAGCCTGTTCGGTCAGCCTCTCGATCTCGGCTCGGGCTTCCGTGAGGGCGGTGGCGGCTGCAACGCCGACTTCGCGAAAGCCGGAATCGTCAGGCCCGAGATTGAGCAACTCGTTCACCAGGTCATCGCTCATTGGTGCGGCTCCTAAACGTACTGACTAAGTGCTTCGATGGCATATTCGAGATTGTCAACGGCATCGGATGACGTGTCGCCGAGGGCTTCGAGTTCTCCGATAAGATCGCGCAGCGCGTCTCGATGTTTCACCAAGCCCGCCTTATGCCGCTCGATCTGCTTGACGATCTTTTTGATTTGGCCCGATGTCAGATAGTCAACCATCCCTATTTCCCTTCCTGCTCAAGCGCGGCGCGGCCGGAGGAGCGGCTTGAAAACGAATGAGCGACGCCGCCGGTCCATGAAGTGCCGATTGCGAACAAGCAATTCCTGGCAATATCCTGCGCGGTTGCACCGCCTAATGGCCGGCCGTTATCAAGACGACCTGCGGCGATCTGCGCCAGCGCGGCTTCAAAGTGACGGATCATTCCGTCAGCTGTGCCGTCTAGATGTTCGCTCATGCTTCCCCCCGGTTCGACCGAATGGCGGCGGCAATCTCATGGGCGGCCTGCTCTTTCGAACGTAAGGCCGCGACCTGATCGGCGTTGGTCGATGCGAACGACGTGGCGTCGTATTCGTCGCCCAAGCAGTCGGCTATCTCAGCGCACTTTTCTCGCTCGTCAGCCCTGACCGCCGATTCGTCGGGCACAAGGCCCGTTGCGAGAATGGCGCGGACGGTATCGTCGCCAAGTATCCGCGCCGATATCTTCGTGGTTGTCATTTCCTCCTGCGCATCAACCATCGCATTCAGAACGTCATTGATCGCGCGGGCCAAGGGTAATTCCACCCTCTCGACCGCATCTTCGCCTTGGAAGGAGGCCGTTGCGCGGGTGGATGAAGGGTCTGACGGCGACCAAGCCGACGTCACCGCAGGCTCACTCTCTCCCGAAGGCAGAGAGCCTAAGCAGTCGCCGTCAGATTTCGTCGTCGCGCCGGGCGCGGTGAGGGCTTGTTCAGCTAGGAGCGCCCCGCTGGCGAAGTCTACCGCGTCGGATAACGCGGTAGACAGTTCCTGCAAGTCCATAGGATCAGGACCGCCGTTACGGAGGTGTCTGCCTAATGTCTCAATGTCCTCCAACGCCTCCCGCATCCCGGCGTCTGCGGGTTGGGCGGTGATCAGTGCATCATATTTCTGTGCAAGGCTCTGATAGTCGGACCAGTGTACGAAGTCCCCTTTCGGATGCTCGTATTCACCTCTCGCGTCATAGTGGATGCAGTAGCGCTTAACAGACTCCCGCACCTTCACCCCGCCATCAGATGAGGCGAGACGGCGGAGAATTAGGCGCAAGTCGTCAACGCTGAACAGTAGCGTAGGCGCGCGAACGAGCGTTTCGCAGGCCACAAGCTCATACTGGATGCGGGATTCGAGCTTCACCAGTTCCTCGCGATCAGGATTCGTCATTGCGCAGCCTCCATCTGATGCTGCGGCCGGAAGATCGGCAGGTTCGTGTTGGCGAGATTCAGAAAGACATCCGCTTGCCGGCGAAGTTCGTCAGCGCAGTGGGTCAGGCTGGACGCCACGGTGACCCTGACCCCGGCCCTCTGCATGGCCTCGACCAGCGAGCGGAAATCACCGTCACCGGACAGCAGGATCGCCTCATCGAGCCGCGGAGCCAACTCCATGGCACACACGGCCAGCTCAACGTCGGTGTTGCCCTTTATGACCTCCTGACCGGTGGTGCGGTCGGTTTGAATCTTGGCGAGCTTCGAGACGACCGTGAAGCCGTTGTAGGTCAGCCAGTCCGTCAGGGGCCGGATCGGGTCGTGCTTTTCGGCGGGGAGGCGGGCTGTGAAGTAGAGCGCCCGGACCAGGTTTCCGCCTGCCTCAAAATGGGCAAGTAGACCCTTCCAGTCGATGGCCTGACGCAGAACGTGTTGCTGGGCGCTGATATTGGCCCCATCGATCAGCAGGGCAATCCGCCTCATGACAGCACCTGCGAACCGCAATATAGCGGTTTACAAGCATCCGGATTGTTCCGGACTTGTCCGCAAATGTTCACGCTATCATTGAAAAGCACATCACGTTGATCCTTCTTTGCAATTCCTGATTGCAAAGGATACCGCCAATTCGGCTCAATGTCACCGCATCAGCGCCAGCGCGTCGCTGAAAAACGCCGGCCCGCCGAAGTTGCCGGACTTGAGCGCCAGCAGCATCCCGCCCCACCGGCCGCCGACCGCGCGCAGCACCGGCACCCCCGGCGCGATCTCGGCCCCGACCGCAAAGCCGGGCAGCCCGAGCCGGTCCACCGCCGCCCCCGACGTCTCGCCCCCGGCGATCACCAGCCGGCGGACCCCGGCCTCCACCAGCGCCTCGGCAATGCACGCCATCGCCTGCTCGATGGCGTGGCCCGAGGCGTCGCGGCCGTGGCGGCCTTGCAGGGCGGCGACCTGTTCCGCCGACGCGCTGCTGGCGATCAGCACCGGGGTAGAGCCGAGCCGCTCGCGCGCCCAGCGGATGGCGCGGTCGGCCTCGTCGGGACCGGCGACCAGCCGCTCGGGGTCGAGCCGCAGCACCGGCATCGCCCGTTCCGCCGCCGCGATCTGCTGAAGCGTCGCCTGCGAGCAGCTTCCGGCGAGACAGGCGGCCGCGCCGCCGACATCGGGCGCCGGGGCCTCGGCCGCGGCATCGCGCGCGCGGACGCGGCCCGCGGCAATCAGCCCGCGCGCCAGTCCGAGACCGAGCCCGGACGCGCCCACCGACAGCCGGGAGTCGAGCGCCGCCCGCCCGATGATTTCGAGATCGGAATCGAACACCGCGTCGACGATGGCGGCGCGCACGCCCTCGCCCGCAAGCGCCGCCAGCCTCGCGCGCACCGCGTCCACGCCGCGCGCCACCGTCGCGAGATCGACGAGGCCGATCCGCGACCGGCTCTGCCGCGCGAGCACGCGCACCAGATTGGCGTCGCGCATCGGGTTGAGCGGATGGTCCTTGAGCGGGCTCTCGTCGAGCGGCACGGCGCCGACGAACAGGTTGCCCTGATAGACGGTGCGCGCGGTGCCGGGAAACGCCGGCGTCACCGGCACGATGGCGTCGCCGGAGTCGGGTTGCAGCGCGTCCATCACCGGGCCGATGTTGCCGGCGTCGGTGGAATCGAAGGTCGAGCAGATCTTGAACAGGACGTGCGCCGCGCCGCGTCCACGCAGCCAGCGCTCGGCGGCGCACGATTTTGCCACCGCGTCGGGCGCGGCGATGGAGCGGCTTTTCAGCGACACCACCACCGCATCGACCTCCGGCAGGGAGAAGTCGTCGGCCGGCACGCCGATGGTCTGCACCGTGCGCAAGCCGCAGCGCGTCAGCGTGTTGGCGAGGTCGGACGCGCCGGTGTAGTCGTCGGCGATGCAGCCCAACGCAAGGGGCGCGGCAAGCGTCACGACTTCGCTCCGCGTGGCTTGGCGTAAGGCGCGAACCAGCCGAGGCCGTCGACGGTGCCGCCGCGCGGACGATATTCGCAGCCGACGAACCCGCCATAACCGAGCCGGTCGAGTTCACCGAACAGGAACGGATCGTTCAGTTCCTCGCTGCCCGGCTCATGACGTGACGGCACGCTGGCGATCTGGATGTGGCCGATCATCGGCATCATCTCGCGCAGCCGTATCGTCACGTCGCCATGAACGATCTGGCAGTGATAGATATCGAACTGCAATTTCAGGTTGGGGTGGTTCAGATCGGCGATGACATCGCGGGCGAAGGCGAAGTCGTTGAGGAAATAGCCCGGCACGTCGCGCGGATTGATCGGCTCGATCACGGTGTCGATGCCGTGGCGGCCGAGTTCTTCCGCGACCCACGCCACCGAACGGCGGAACGCGGCAACCGCCTGCGGGTCGCGGCGATCCGCGAGCCCCGCCATCAGGTGCAGCCGCCTGACGCCGGTCGCCGCCGCGTAGGGCAGCGCGGTGCGCACGCCGTCCTGCACCTGCGCGAAGCAATCGGGCCGCGCCGCGAAGCCGCGCTCGCCGGCGTCCCAGTCGCCCGGCGGCAGGTTGAACAGCGCCTGCGTCAGGCCGTTGCGGCGCAGCCGGTCGCCGATGTCCTCGGGCGCGAAGTCGTAGGGAAACAGAAACTCGACCGCGTCGAATCCGGCCTCCGCCGCGGCGTCGAAGCGGTCGAGGAACGGCCATTCGGTGAACATCATCGAGAGATTGGCGGCGAACCGGGGCATCGCGTATCGTCTTTCCGCTGCGTCGTGAGAAGGCTCAATCCCGCTTCGGCTCGCCCGGCAGCGGCGCGCCTGTGACACGGGCATACATCTTCGCCACCGCGATGTCGTCGTCGCGGCCCATACCGGCGCTTGATGCCATCAGGAACATCTGCAACGCGGCGGCCGACATCGGCACCGGGAATCTGGCGTTGCGCGCCATGTCCTGCACGATGCCCAAATCCTTGACGAAGATGTCCACCGCGCTGCGCGGGGTATAGTCGCCGTCAAGCACATGCGGCACGCGGTTCTCGAACATCCACGAGTTGCCGGCCGACGCGGTGATGACCTCGTAGACCTTGCGGATGTCGAGCCCCTGCTTCGCAGCGAACGCGATCGCCTCGGAGGCGGCGGCGATATGCACGCCGGCCAATAGCTGATTGATCATCTTGAAGGCCGAGCCCTGCCCCGGCGCGTCGCCGAGTTCGTAGAGCCTCAAAGCCATCGCGTCGAGCGCCGGCCGCGCCCTGGCGAAAGCCGCCGGGCTGCCGGACGCCAGAATGGTCAGTTCGCCCTGCGCCGCGCGCTGCGCCCCGCCGCTGATCGGCGCGTCCAGATAGAGCCGCCCGGCCGCCGCGACCCGCGCCGCCAGACGTTTGGCGATCTCGGGGTCCATGGTGGCGGCGGAGACGAACACCGCGCCCTGCGCCATCGCTTCGCACGCGCCGTCATCACCGAACAGCACCGCCTCGGTCTGCGCGGCGTTGACCACGACGCTGACCACGACATCGGCGTCCCGCGCCGCTTCGGCCGGGGTGGCCGCGCCCTCGCCGCCCTCGCGCACGAAGCGCGCCACGCTGTCGGCGGAGACGTCGCAGCCCCTCACCGCGAAACCGGCGCGCCTGAGCGAGAGCGCCATGCCAGAGCCCATCGATCCCAGCCCGATCACGGCGACACGTTGCGCGGAGACAGCCATCTGGCGCTTCCTTTTTGCTTTCGTCCTGCCTATCACGGCTTGGCCGCGCTGCCAAAGCATGGAACAAATGCCGCCATGAGCGACAGCAAACTCCGCGACGATATCTGCCGGCTCAGTCGTTCGCTGTTCGAGCGCGGGCTGACGCCGGGGTCCTCCGGCAACATCAGCGTGCGGTTAGAGGACGGCGGCTGGCTGGCGACGCCGACCAACGCCTCGCTCGGCTTCCTCGACCCGGCGCGGTTGTCGCGGCTGGACGCCAGCGGCCGGCTGATCGACGGCGACCCGCCGACCAAGGAAATCCCGCTGCACGCCGCGCTCTACCAGACGCGCGGCGCGGCCCGCGCGGTGGTGCATCTGCATTCGACCCACAGCGTCGCCGTCTCGATGCTGCCGGAGATCGATCCGCGCGCGGCGCTGCCGCCGCTGACGGCCTATTACCTGATGCGCTGCGGGCCGACCGCGCTGGTGCCCTATTATCGCCCCGGCGACCCGGCGGTGGCGGACGCCATCAGGGGCCTCGCCGGACGGTATTCGTCGGTGCTGCTCGCCAATCACGGCCCGGTGGTGGCCGGGACGACGCTGGAAGCGGCGGTGTTCGCCACCGAGGAACTAGAGGAGACCGCAAAGCTCTACCTGCTGCTGCGCGGCATGAACCCGCGCACCCTCTCGCCCCAGCAGATCGCGGATTTGAACACAACGTTCGGCCTGTCGGTGCCGGAGCACGGGCACGACTGACGACAGCGCCGGTACCGCGGATAACCTCGGCGACGTCCTCGCGCAGGCGAGGACCCATAACCCCTGACGTTGGCTATTTTGAGCGATTTCGCGCAGATTATTTGAGCCGAGGCGCTGCGGCGTATGGATCCCCGCCTGCGCGGGGACGACGCTGTTTGTGTTGCAAATCCGCGCACAAAGCGAATTTCCGGTCCGACACTCAGGAATGACGACCTACCTGTGGCGATGATCCTTGCGCTCAAAGCCCAAGATACGCCTTGCGCACGTCGGGGTTGGTGCGGATTTCGGCCGCCGGTCCCTGCATCTGCACCCGCCCGGTTTGCAGGATGTAGGCGCGGTCGGCGATTTCCAGCACCTCGGCCATGCGCTGCTCGACGATCAGCACCGTCAGCCCGGTCTTGCGGATTTCCAGCACCGCCTTGAAAATCTCGTCCACCAGTTTCGGCATGATGCCCTGCGACGGCTCGTCCAGCATCAGCAAGCGCGGCCGCGTCATCAGCGCGCGGCCGATCGCCAGCATCTGCTGCTCGCCGCCGGACAGCGTGCCGGCCAACTGGTCGAGCCGTTCCTTGAGGCGCGGGAAAAGCTGGAACACCAGCGCCAGCGGCGCGTCGCGATCGGCTTGGCCTCGATAGAGATAACTGCCGAGCCGCAGGTTGTCGTCCACCGTGAGGCTGGGAAACAGCCGCCGGTTCTCCGGCACGTAGGCGATGCCGCGCGCGGTGATGAGGTGCTGGGCGACGCCGTCGATGCGCTCGCCGTCGAAGGTCACCGTGCCGTTGCGCGGCCGCACCGCGCCGGCGATGGTTTTCAGAAGCGTCGACTTGCCTGCGCCGTTGGCGCCGGCGACGCACACCACCTCGCCCTTGGCGACCTCGATCGAGACGCCGGAAATGGCGACGAGCCCGTCATAGGCCGAGGTCAGATCACGCGCCGACAGCATGGCGGTCCCCCAGATAGGCGGCGATGACTTTCGGATCGCGCACGACGTCGACGGGCTTGCCCTCGGCCAGCACCTTGCCGAGATCGAGCACGATGGCGCGGTCCACCAGCGGCATGACGATTTCCATGACGTGCTCGACCATCAGCACGGTGACGCCGGTTTCGCGCACGCGGCGCACCAGTTCGACGCCGCTCTGCGCCTCCAGCGGCGTCAGCCCGGTCAGCACCTCGTCGAGCAGCAAGAGTTTCGGCTCGGTCGCCAGCGCCCGCGCCACCTCCAGTCGCCGCTTTTCCGAGGGGATCAGGTCCGAGGCCATCACGTCGGCGCGCGCGGCGAGGCCGGTGAACTCCAGCACCTCGAACGCCTTGCGCCGCGCCGCGCGCATCTCGGTGGTGCGCATCAAGGCGCCGACGATGACGTTGTCGATCACCGTCATGGTCTCGAAGCTCTTGACCACCTGAAAGGTGCGGGCGATGCCGCGCCGGCAGCGCTCGGTGGCGGGCGTCGCGGTGATGTCCTCGCCGTCGAGCCAGATGGTGCCCTGCGTCGGCGGCCGCACGCCCGCGATCAGGTTGAACAGCGTCGATTTGCCGGCGCCGTTCGGCCCGATCAGGCCGACGATCTCGCCGCGCTCGACCGAAATCGACACGTCTTCGTTGGCGATCAGGCCGCCGAAGCGCTGCCACACGCCGCGGGTTTCCAGGAGAGCCGTCATCGCGCCGCCTCCGGCTTGCGCTTGCGCGAGAACAGCCCGAGCAGGCCGTCCGGCCGCGCCAGCGAGATGACGACGATCAGGCCGCCATAGACGATGAGATCGACGCCGCGTCCCGAGCCGCCGATGAACGAGCGCGTCAGTTCGGTGACCGGGATCAGCACGGCCGCGCCCAGCACCGGCCCCCACAGCGTGCCGATGCCGCCGACCACCGCCGGCAGCGAGATCAAAAGCGAGAACTGGAAGCTCATCACCGCGTCGGGATCGATGTAGGACACGAACATCGCGTAGAACGCGCCGCCGATCGCGGTGAGGAACGCCGAGATCGCCGCCGCCCCCATCTTCGACTTGAACACCACCACGCCAAGGCTCTCCGCCGCGTCCGGGTTGTCCTTCACCGCGCGCCACCAGTAGCCCCACTTCGAGTTCTCCAGCCACCACGTCACCAGCCACGCCACGGCGGCGAACAGCAGCGCGAAGTAGAAGTACGGCAGCTTCGAGCGGGTGAACTGGAATTTCGCCCAGCTATCCTCGCGCACCATGATGTCGATGCCGAGCGCAGCGCCCGCCCAGTCCCAGTTCAGGAACAAGAGATAAGCGATTTCGGCGATAACGATGGTGGCGATGGCGAAGTAGTGGCCGCCGAGCCGGAACGTCGGATAGCCCAGCGCCAGCGCGATCAGCGCCGAGATCACCCCGCCGGTCAGCATCCCGAACCACGGCAGAATGTCGAACTTGGTGAGCAGGATCGCGGTGACATAGGCCCCGAGCCCGAAATACAGCGCGTGGCCGAGCGAGATCTGGCCGCAATAGCCGCCGAGAATGTTCCAGCTCTGCGAGAGCCCGGCATACATCAGGGTCAGCACCATGATGTTCTGGACGTAGACGTCCTTGACGAACAGCGGCACGCAGGCGGCGAGCGCGACGAAGACCGCGGCGAGGATCAGGTCGCGGCGGCGGCGGATGGCGTGGGTGACGTCGTGCATCAGATCGATCCGAACAGCCCGCGCGGGCGAATGAACACCACCAGCAGATAGACGGCATAGATGCCGACCGCCTTGAGCGAGGGCGGCATCATCAGCGCCGTCATCGCTTCCACCAGTCCGACCAGGATGCCGCCGGCGAAGGCGCCGAACACGCTGCCGAAGCCGCCGAGCGCCACCACCACATAGGCGATCAGCGCGAACGAGGCGCCGACATCGGGATAGATGTAGAAGAACGTCGCCATGATCGCGCCGGCAAGGCCGACCAGCGCCGAGCCCAGCCCCCAGCCCAGCGCGAACACCCGGTTCTTGTCGATGCCCACCAGCGCCACCGCGCCGGCGTCCTCGCGCGTCGCCTCAAGGGCGCGGCCGAAGTCGGTGCGCTTGATGAAGAAGTACAGCGCGCCGAAAGCCAGAATGGCGAGCAGCGCGCCGACCAGTTGCGGCACCGGCAGGAAGATGCCGCCGACCGACACCGTCTTGCCGCCGAGCCACGAGGCGGTGATGCTGCGATAGTCCGGCGTGAAGAAATACTGCGCCAGCCCGCGCAACACGATGGCGAGGCCGAAGGTGGCGAAGATCTGCACCATGCCGACGTTGGTCTTGGCCCGCATCGCGAACCTGATGACCACGAGATAGACCACCGCGCCGAACACGAACATCGCCGCGCCCACCAGCGGCATCGACAGCAGCGGATCGACGGCGAAGAAGGCGAACAGGAAGAACGCCCCGTACATCGACAGCATCAGAAATTCGCCGTGGGCGAAGTTGACGATGTTCATCAGCCCGAAGATGAGCGAAAGCCCGACGGCGATGAGGCCGTAGAGCAGCCCCATCAGCAGGCCGCTGGCCAGGCTCTGGATAATGGTTTCGGCTGTCACCTGTCCTGCTCCATCATCCCCGTCGTCCCTGCGTTGGCAGGGACCCATAACCACCTGCGCCCGTGGCGCGACGACGCGAGGCCACCGTCAAATTCCGACTCCCCGGAGGATCAAGTCCCCGCCTTCGCGGGGACGACGTCAATCGTGTGGATGGACCTGCAACAGGGGCCAGCGATCTACTTCATCGGCCAGATGGCGTCGGCCACCGCCGCCTGCGGCGGGAAGATGGTGACAAAGGTCTTGTTGACGTATTGCAGCAGCACCGGGTCGGCGTCGTTGTTCTGGCCCTTGTCGTCGAACTTGACGTCCTTCCACGGCATGATGGTGTGATCGCCGGGCATGTTGGTGGCGGCCAGCGCCTGCCGGATCTTCTCGCCGTCGGTGGACTTGGCGCGGTTGATGGCGTCGGCCATCACGATCAGGCCCATGAACTGGCGCGACGAATAGTCGTTGAAGTCCTTGCCCGAGCGCTTCTTGTACAACTCGTTGATGGCTCCGACCATCGGCCGCTTCTTGGCGAGGTCGAGCGAGAAGCTGCCGCGCGAGATCACGCCTTCCAGCTTGTCGCCGACCGCGTCGTAGAGCGCCTTCTCGGAGAAGCCGGCGTCCTGCGCCACGATCGCCTTCGGCTTGTAGCCGAGTTCCGCCATGGTCTTGACCAGCAGGATGCCGTCGGTGGTGTAGCTCGACGGCATCAGCACGTCGGCGTTCGCCGCCTTGAGTTGCTGCACCTCGGCGGTGAGCGAGGGCGAGTTGGCGCGATACTTGATGTCGGCGACGATCTTGTAGCCGCGCTCCTTGGCGAGCGCGAGCTGGGCGTTGGCGGAATCGGTGCCGAAGATGGTGTCCTCGTGGAACAGCGCCAGCGTCTCGATCTTCTGTCCCTTCTTCTTCAGGTCATCGAAGAAGTCGAACATCGCTTTCGAAAACATCTCGTCGTGCGGCGCGGCGCGGAAATAGAATTTCAGTCCACGGCGATGCAGGCTCGGCGAGGAGTTGTCGGCCGACAGGAACGGGATCTGGTAACGCTCGCAAATCTGGCTGACGGTCACCGCCACCGCGCTCTGATAGGTGCCGATGATGGCGCAGACCTTCTCCTGGGTGATGAGGCGCTCGGCCTCGGCGCGGCCCTTCTGCGGGTCGGCCTGGTGGTCGGCGAACACCAGGCGGATTTTCGCGCCGCCAAGGCCCGGCAGCCCCTCCTCGCGCGCCAGCGGCAGGTCGAAATCGAACTTGTTGTTGATGATGTCGGCGGCGGTCTCGAACGCGCGCTGGGCATCGACGCCGATCTGGGCGCTGGCGCCGGACAACGGATAGATCACCCCGATCACCACTTCCTTGGTTTGGGCGCGCGCCGCGAGCGGCAATAGCGCGGCGGACGCGGTGGCTCCCAGCAAGACGGTTCGACGCGAAATGGTCATGATGTTTCCTCTCCAGCCAACAGATGTCGTTTCAGCGAATTGTTGTTGTCTCGGCGTCTTTCTTTTCGGGCCGATTGGGTTCCTGGCAAAGTTCTAGAGCACGGCAAGCTGCCGGTTCTTGAGGTCGGTGACAAGCATCAACCCCGGCGCGTGGGTGATCGCGAACGGCACTTTCGCCGCGGCGATCACCGCCTGCGGCGTCACCCCGCAGGCCCAGAACACCGGGATCTCGTCGTCGTGAACCGGCACCGGATCGCCGTAATCGGGCTTTGCGATGTCGGCGATCCCGATCGATCGCGGCAGCCCGAGATGGACCGGCGCGCCGTGAACCGAGGGAAAGCGCGAGGTGATCTGCACCGCGCGGATGGCGGCGGCGGGCTTCAGGGGCCGCATCGACACCACCATCGGCCCGGCGAACGGCCCCGCCGGGAGACATGCGATATTGGTCCGGTACATCGGCACGCGCACGCCGCATTCGATGTGGCGGATCGGGATGTCGTCGGCGAGCAGCGCTTCCTCAAAAGAAAATGAGCAGCCGATCACGAAGGCGACGAGATCGTCGCGCCAATGCGCCTTGATGTCGGTCGGTTCCTCCACCACCGCGCCGTCGCGCCACACCCGATAGCGCGGCAGGTCGGTGCGGATGTCGAGATCGGCGCCAAGCGCGGGAATGCGCGGATCGCCGACCTCCGAGATGCCGATGACCGGGCACGGCCTGGGATTGAGCTGACAGAAGCGATGAAAGGCGGCCGCGAATTTTTCCGGCAGGATCGCGAGGTTGCCCTGCACGTAGCCCGGCGCGAAGCCGGCGGTCGAAGCGGCATGGCCGTTGCGGCAGGCCAGACGCGCCGCCACGCTCGGCGACACATCGCCGGCATTGCCGATGCCTTCAGGCTTTCGCACTGCGCTGACCAACCGGCGTCCCCCTGTTTCTCTCGACAGCAAATGGGACACAGGTCTAGCATAATGTCTAATCGTTGTTTTTAATCAAGATGGATAAATCCAGTTTATCAGCACCGGGCGCGAGGCATGGTCGATTTCAAGGCCCTCGAAACCTTCCTCTGGGTCGTGACGCTGGGCAGCTTTCGCGGCGCGGCGCAGAAGCTCAACACCACCCAGCCGGCGATTTCGCAGCGTATCGCCCAGCTTGAGAGCGACATGGGCGTCCGCCTGCTGCAACGCGACCGCCGCGCCGCGACCCCGACGCCGGCCGGCCGGCGGCTGATGCTCTACGCCGAGAAGCTGATCGGGATGCGTTCGGACATGATGGCGTCGGTCAGCAACCGCACCGCGATGGGCGGCGTGCTGCGGCTCGGCGTCGCCGAAACCATCGTCCACACCTGGCTGTCGCAACTCATCAAGAGCGTCAACCGGACCTATCCGAGCCTGTCGCTGGAGATCGAGGTGGACATCACCGCCAATCTGCGCGCCCGCCTGCTGGCGCAGGAAATCGAACTCGCCTTCCTGATGGGGCCGCTGTCGCTCTCCACCATCCGCAACCGGGTGCTGGGCGACTATCCGATCGGCTTCGTCGCGAGTCCCGCGCTCAAGCTCGGGCACGGCCTGTTGACCGTCGCCGACATGGCGAAGTTTCCGATCATCACCTTCGCGCGCCGCACCCAGCCCTACGAACAGGTGCGCTCGCTGTTCAACCGCCCCGACCTGCCGCCGATCCGGCTGCACGCCAGCGCCTCGCTCGCCACCGTGATTCACATGACGCTGGAAGGGCTCGGCGTCGCCGTCATCCCGCGCGCCATCGTCGAGAACGAGATCGCCGACGGCCGCCTGCAACTGTTGTCCACCGACATCGTGCTGCCGCCGCTCACCTTCTCGGCAAGCTGGCTGGCCTCGCCCGACACCGTCGCGATCGAACTGGTGGCGGACCTCGCGGTGCAACTGGCGCAGGGCAATCAGGCCGTTGACCCGCCGGCCGTCGCGCGGCAATGAACGAAACGCCTGTCAGCACCGGAGCCGCCCCATGAGCACGAAACCGTCCAACCTGCAAATCGATTCCGGCCGCTTGTGGGGCGCCATTCACGAAACCGCGACGTTCGGCGCGACCGCCAAGGGCGGCGTGCGGCGGCTGACGCTGGGCCCCGAGGACAAGCAGGTGCGCGACTGGTTCCGCGACGCCTGCGAGGCCGCCGGGCTTGAGGTCCACGTCGATGCGCTGGGCTCGATGTACGGCCTGCGCAAGGGCCGCGACATGTCGAAGCCGCCGCTCGGCATCGGCTCGCACCTCGACACGCAGCCGACCGGCGGCAAGTACGACGGCATCCTCGGCACGCTGGCGGCGCTCGAAGTGGTGCGCACGCTCAACGACGCCGGCATCGAAACCGAAACGCCGCTGTGCGTCATCAACTGGACCAACGAGGAAGGCTCGCGCTTCGCGCCGGCGATGATGGCGTCTGCGACCTATGCCGGCGAGTTCACCACCGAGGACATCTGGAGCCGCACCGACGCCGCCGGGGTCACCGTCAAGGACGCGCTCGACGCCATCGGCTATCGCGGCGCGACGCCGGTCGGCGCGATCCGGCTCGGCGCGTTCCTCGAACTGCACATCGAGCAGGGACCGCTGCTGGAGGCCGAGGGCAAGACCATCGGCGTGGTCGATCGCGGGCAAGGCATCATCTGGTACGACGGTCGCGTCACCGGCTTCGAGAGCCATGCCGGCACCACGCCGATGAGGCTGCGCCGCGACGCGCTGTCGGCGCTGGCGGAACTGGCGCTGGCGATCGAACGGATCGCGCTGGCGCAGGCGCCGAACGCGGTCGCCACCATCGGCGAGGTCAACATCGCCAGTCCGTCGCGCAACGTCATCCCCGGCGAGATTACCTTCACGCTCGACGTCCGCAGCCCGGACGCCGGCGTGATGGATGCGCTCGACCGCGACATCCGCGCCGCCGTCGCGGAGATCGCCGAGCGCCGCAAGGTGACGATCACGCTGGACCAGATCTGGCGCAAGCCGCCGACCATCTTCGACACGCGGCTGGTCGACGCGGTTCAGGCCGCCGCCACCGAACTCGGCTACGGCTATCGCCGCATCACCTCCGGCGCCGGGCACGATGCCTGCAACGTCGCCGGCGTCATCCCGGCCGCGATGATCTTCGTGCCGTGCAAGGACGGCATCAGCCACAACGAGCTTGAGGACGCAACGCAAGCCGATTGCAGCGCCGGCGCCAACGTGCTCCTGCACGCCGTGCTGGCGGTGGCCGGCGTGGCGAAGTGACCTGAGAGATCGTTTAGATCCGGAGCGTCTTCGTTATTCTGACCGTCCGACCGGAAACGAGGCGTCATCGTCCGCGAAGGCGGACGATCCAGCCATCCGTGCAAGTGTAAGGGAACTCCATGTCCGACACGGAATACTGGATACTCCGCTTTCGCGGAGTATGACGGCTTTCGTGTTGCTCGTTCCCAGGAAACGACGACAGCTTTCGCTCCTCGCAGTGACGATCGAGAGAAACTACTCCACCATCTCCGCCACCGCCTTGCCGCAAGTGGTGGTGTCGGCGTTGCCGCCGAGGTCGCGGGTGCGCAGCGTGCGTTCCGCCAGCGTGCGCTCGATGGCATCGACGATGGCCTTCGCGGCGACGGTCTCGCCGAGATGTTCCAGCATCATCGCCCCGGACCAGATCATGCCGATCGGATTGGCGACGCCCTGCCCCGCGATATCCGGCGCAGAGCCGTGCACCGGCTCGAACACCGAGGGGAAATCGCCGGTCGGATTGATGTTGCCGGACGGCGCGATGCCGATCGTTCCGGTGCAGGCGGGGCCGAGATCGGAGAGGATGTCGCCGAACAGGTTGGAGCCGACCACCACGTCGAACCAGTCCGGATGCAGCACGAAATGCGCGGTCAGGATGTCGATGTGATACTTGTCCCAGCGCACGCCGGGATAGTTCTTCGCCATCGCCTCGACGCGCTCGTCCCAATACGGCATCGTGATGGAGATGCCGTTGGACTTGGTGGCCGAGGTCAGGTGCTTCTTCGGCCGCGACTGCGCGAGATCGAAGGCGAACTTGAGAATGCGGTCGACGCCGGTGCGGGTCATCACCGTCTGCTGGGTCACGAACTCGCGCTCGGTGCCTTCGAACATCCGCCCGCCGACCGAGGAATATTCGCCCTCGGTGTTCTCGCGCACCACCCAGAAATCGATATCGCCGGGCTTGCGGCCGGCGAGCGGCGTCGGCACGCCGGGCATCAGCCGCACCGGCCGCAGATTGACGTACTGGTCGAACTCGCGGCGAAACTTCAGCAGCGAGCCCCACAGCGAGACGTGATCGGGAATCTTCTCCGGCCAGCCGACCGCGCCGAAGTAGATCGCGTCATGGGAACCGATCCTGTCTTTCCAGTCGTCGGGCATCATCTGCCCGTGCTTGTCGTAGTAGTCCCACGACGCGAAATCGAAGTGATCGAAATGCAGCCGCACGTCGTGTTTGCCGGCGGCGGCCTCGATCACCCGCAGACCTTCGGGCACCACCTCCTTGCCGATGCCGTCGCCGGGAATAACGGCGATCCGATAGGTCGGTTTCGATTTGCTCACGGGACGGCTCCTTCCGGTTCGATCAAAAATTCGCGCGACAAAATCGCGGGAGACGACAATAGGACAGCGGCGGCATTCGTCGAAAGTCTATGATCCCGCAACGCTGCACTGCAATGTTGACCTCTCCGTCGAGACGGGCATAGTTCGCGTCCTACCCTCCGGCCCGCCCGCGCGCCAACGTGCGCTTGGGCCCGCCGCGAGGTTCGCTGAACGGATCGAAAACGCAAACAATAAATGTTCAATCAGCTCGTAGAGGAAACACCATGACATCACAAACTCCCCACCGCACCGCACGGTCGGTGATTCTGCTTGGAGCCCTGCTCGGCGCGACCGTGCTCGGCGCCGGCATCAGCCCGGCCAATGCGGCGGATCCCATCAAGATCGGCGTCATCGCCGAATCCCAGGCCATCGCCGGGGCATCGATCCCGCAGGCCGCGCAGATGGCGGCCGAGGAGATCAACGCCAAGGGCGGCGTCGACGGACGCAAGATCGAGATCGTCACCTACGACAACCACTCCTCCTCCGCCGACTCGGTCCGCGCCTTCCAGCGCGCCGTCAACGAGGACAAGGTCAATGCGGTCATCACCAGCTACATCAGCGAGGTCGTGCTCGCGCTCGAACCATGGGCCTCGCGCCTGAAGACCCCGATGATCACGCCGGGCGCCGCCTCCAACGAAATCACCCGCGCCATCCACGACAACTACGAGAAGAACAAATACACCTTCCACGGCTATCTGACCTCGGCCGCGCTGGCGATGTCGGTGTGCGACGCCGCCAAGGACCTTCTGGTGGACGGCAAGAAGATGAAATCCGCCGTCATCATGAGCGAGGACGCCGCCTGGACCAAGCCGCTCGACATCGGCTACGAGGAATGCCTGCCGAAGATCGGCCTCAAGGTGCTCGATCACATCCGCTTCTCGCCGGACACCACCGACTTCACGCCGATCTTCAACAAGATCGAGGCCGCGAAGCCCGACGTCATCATCACCGGCATCTCTCACGTCGGTGTGCAGCCGACGGTGCAGTGGAAGAACCAGCAGGTGCCGATCCCGATGTTCGGCATTTCCTCGCAGGCCACCAACTCGACCTTCGGCAAGGACACCAACAACGCCTCCGACGGCGTGCTCTATCAGGGCGTCTCGGGGCCCGGCGTCGCGGTGACGCCGAAGTCGGTGCCGTTCGCGGAAAACTTCAAGAAGAAGTTCGGCAACTATCCGTCCTACGCCGGCTACACCGCGTATGACGAGGTCTACATGATCGCCGACGCGGTCAAGCGCGCGGGCTCCACCGACGCCGACAAGATGGTGGCGGCGCTGGAGAAGACCGACTGGGAAGGCACCATCGGCCGCGTCCAGTTCTACGGCAAAGAGGACAAGTTCACCCACGGCCTCAAATACGGCAAGGGCCTGATCACCGGCCTGATCCTGCAATGGCAGGACGGCAAGCAGGTCGCGGTGTGGCCCAAGGAAGTCGCCAAGAGCGAGTTGAAGTTCCCGAGCTTCATCAAGTTCTCCTCGGCCAACTGATCGCGGCGCAGCCTCCCGGACGCCGCCGTCCGGGAGGTCCTCACCTTCTCCCATCATCCCATGATTGGCGCGGCGCACGCCGCCACGGCTGGTGCAGATGCTCGGCTTTCAAATCCTCATCGACGGCTTCGCCATCAGCGCGCTTTACGCGCTGGGCGCCACCGGATTCACGCTGATCTTCGGCGTCTCCGGCGTTCTGAACCTGTCGCACGGCGCCATCATGGTCGCCGCCGCGGTCGCCGCCTGGGCGGCGGCCAGCGTCTTTCAGCTCGACAGCTACTCCGGCGCGCTGGTCGGCGTCGCGGTCGCGGCGCTGTGCGCGCTCGCCACCTACTTCGTGGTGGTGCAGCCGATCCAGCGCTCCACCAAGATCCCCAACGAGGAGAAGGAAATTTTCGTCCTCACCGCGACGCTTTTGTGGGGCATCATGATCCAGGAGGCGATCGCCTATTTCTTCACCAACAACGCCAAGACGGTGCTGCCGATCATCGAGGGCGTGGTCAACATCTTCGGCGTCCGCACCCCGAAGAACGAACTGTTCACCGCGGCGGTGTGTTGCCTGGTGATCGGGCTGTTGTGGGTGCTGGTCAACCGCACCCGCACCGGCAAGGTGGTGCTGGCGGCGTCGATGAACCCGCGCGGCGTCACCATCCTCGGGTTCGAACTGACCAGCATCTACATCGTGGTGTGGATCATCTACGGCGTGCTGGCGGGCATCGCCGGCGTGCTGCTCGGCATGTTCCTCGGCGTCAGTTCCTACAGCGTCGGCCCGCTCACCGCGAGCGCGTTCTCCATCGTCGTGCTGGGCGGCCTCGGCAGCGTCTCCGGCTCGCTGATCGCGGCTTTCGTGGTCGGCTATCTCGAAACCTTCACCGCCTACATGATCTCGCCGGCCTACCGCACCATCCCGGCGCTGCTGCTGCTGGTGATCGTCATGTACATCCGGCCCCAGGGCCTGCTCGGGAGGCGCTGACATGAGCGGATTCCTCAAGTCGCCGCTGTTCGGCGTGGCGCTGATCCTGGTCATCGTCGCCGCGACGCTGCCGTGGTACGTCTCCGGCTACATCCTCGGCCTGCTCACCGTCGCCTATTACTTCGGCGTGTTCGCGATGTCGTGGGACCTTTTGTTCGGCTTCGCCGGCGAGGTGAACTTCGGCCCGACCTTCCTGATCGGCACCGGCGCCTACGCCGCCGGCATCCTCAACAACCAGTTCGGCCTGTCGATGTATCTGTGCATCGCGCTCGGCGCGGTGGCGGCGGTGATCGCCGGCTTCGTGCTGGCGCTGCCGGCGCTGCGGGTGCGCGGCCCCTATTTCGGCCTCACCACGCTGGTCGCGGTGCTGATCCTGCAAAGTTTCGTCGTGGTGTTCGCCGACCTCACCGGCGGCGAGATCGGCCTCACCATCCCCGACGTGCTGTCGATCGACGCCGGCGTCAACTACTGGATCGCGCTCGGCTTCATGGTCATCAGCGCGGCGATCCTGTTCGGGCTGTCGCAATCGCCGGTGGGACTGGTGTTGCAGGCGAGCGGTCAGGACCCGGTGCAGGCCGGCGCGCTCGGCTTCAACATCGTCAAGCACAAGCTCGCCGCCTTCATCGTCAGCGCGTTCTTCTCCGGCCTGTCCGGCGCGCTGCTGGTGTTCTACTTCGGCACCGCCTCGGTCGGCACCGTGGTCGATATCGCGGTCGGCGTGCAGGTCATCGTCGCCGCCGTGCTCGGCGGGCGGCGCACCGTGCTGGGCGCGGCGCTCGGCGCCATCTTCCTGATCGTCGCCGGCGAGTTCCTGCGGCCGACCGGCGAACTGGCGACCTTCATCGTCTCCGCCGTCGCCCTCGTCGTCATCCTGTTCTTCCCCGGCGGCTTTCTGGGATCGGTGCTGTCGCGCGAGGCCCGCTCATGAGCAGCACCCCTTCCACCGCCCCCGTCCTCGAAGTCCGCGGACTGACCAAGCGCTTCGGCGGCCTCACCGCCGTCAAGAACCTCAACTTCGACGTCCACGGCGGCGAGATCTTCGGCCTGATCGGCCCCAACGGCTCGGGCAAGTCCACCGCCATGAAGGCGATCATGGGCATCGAACGGCCGACCGAGGGCTCGGTGCTGTTCGAGGGCCGCAACGTCGCCGGGATGGCGGCGCACAAGATCGCGCGCCAGGGCTTCGGCATGGTGTTCCAGCACTCGCGGCCGCTGAACCGGCAGACCGTGCTGGAGAACATCATGGTGGCGCTGTTGCCGGACAGCCTCTTGATGCTGTTTCCCGACAGGGCGCTGACCGAGCGCGCCAAGTGGATCGCCGAGCGCGTCGGCCTGCGCGACGTCATGCACCGGCGGCCGCCGACGCTGCCGTTCGCCGATCTGCGCCGCCTCGAACTCGCCAAGGCGATCGCCCGCGATCCCAAGGTGGTGCTTGTGGACGAGCCGTTCGCCGGGCTGACGCTGGCGGAAGTCGCGACCTTCTCCGACCTGATCCGCTCGTTCCGCGACGAGGGCCGCGCGGTGATGCTGGTCGATCACAACGTCAAGAGCGTCGCGGCGCTGGTGGACCGCGTGCTGGCGATGTATCTCGGCGAGGAGATCGCCACCGGCCGCGCCGACGAGGTGATGCGCAACGAAACCGTGCGCCGCGTCTATCTCGGCGGCGCGATCGAGACCTCGGCGCGGCCCGAGTCGAATTTCACCGACAAGGTGCCGCTGTTGCAGGTCGAGAACGTCAGCGTCCATTACGGCAAGGCGCAGGCGCTCGACAACGTCTCGATCCACGTCCATCAGGGCGAGTTCGTCTCCATCGTCGGCCTCAACGGCGCCGGCAAGACCACGCTGTTCAACACCATCTCCGGCTTCCTGCCCTATAGCGGCGAGATCATCCGCGACGGCGAGAAGCTGCGCGGCACCACGCCCGCGAAGATCGCGCGCAGCGGTCTGGTGCAGTGCCCGGAGACGCGCGAACTGTTCGGCGAGATGACGGTGCGCGAGAACCTCGACCTCGGCGGCCAGCACCTCGCGCCCGCCGACAAGGACGCCCAGCTTGCCTGGCTGTTCGACCTGTTCCCGATCCTCAAGCAGCGCCAGAGCCAGATGGCGCAGACGCTGTCCGGCGGCGAGCAGCAGATGCTGGCGATCGGCCGCGCGCTGATGATGAAGCCGAAAATCCTCATCCTCGACGAGCCGACGCTGGGGCTCGCGCCGGTGATCCTCGAACAGCTTTCGAAGGCGCTGGAGAAGCTGCGGCAGACCACGGCGATCACCGTGCTGCTCGGCGAGCAGAACGTCACCTTCGCCCTGCCCCACGCCGACCGCGTCTACGTGCTCGAACACGCGCGGATCGTCTGGGAGGGCGATCCCGGACGGTTCGCCGCCGAGGCCGGCGCGGGGTATCTGTAGTATCCAGATGTCACTCCGTCATCGCCGGGCTTGTCCCGGCCATGACGAACCAAATCGCCGAACATCACTTTGCGACCGCCGTTTGAGGCGGCCATTCGAGATGATGGTTTCGGCAGCGCCGTTCTGCATCAGGAGCATTCCATGGACCTTCACCTGCGCGGCAAGCGCGTCCTCATCACCGGCGCGTCGAAAGGCATCGGCGCGGCCGCCGCCGAAGCCTTTGCCGAGGAAGGCTGCCATCTTCGGCTGGCGGCCCGCAACGGCCCCGCGCTGCAAGCGCTGGCGGAGCGGCTGCGGCAAAGCCACCAGATCGACGCCGCCGTGCATGTCGCCGATCTGCGCGATCCCGACGACATCGCGCGGCTGGCGGCCGACGCCTCCGACATCGACATCCTCGTCAACAACGCCGGCGACATTCCCGGCGGCTCGCTGGAGAGCATTGACGAGGCGGCGTGGCGTCACGCCTGGGAGCTGAAGGTGTTCGGCTTCATCAACCTCACCCGTCTGGTCTACGCCCGCATGAAGGCGCAGGGCCACGGCGTCATCATCAACGATATCGGGGCGGCCGGCGAGAAGTTCGACGCCAACTACATCTGCGGCAGCGCCGGCAACGCCGCGCTGATGGCTTTCACCCGCGCGCTCGGCGGCAAGAGCCTCGCCGACAATATCCGCGTGGTCGGCATCAACCCCGGCCCGGTCGGCACCGACCGCCACATCACCCTGATGAAGACACGGGCGCGCACCCAGCTTGGCGATGAAAATCGCTACAAGGAATTGCAGGCGGGGTTGCCCCTGAAGCGCCCGGCGCACCCGCGCGAGATCGCCGACCTGATGGCCTATCTTGCCTCCGACCGCTCCGGCTATACCAGCGGCGTCATCTTTACCGTTGACGGCGGCCTCGCCGCGGGCTGGGGTTGAGCGCGCCGAACGCCGGCGCGCGATCCGGTAGTCATTCCGCGCGAACGCGATACGGTCATCGCCGCCGCAGCAACGCAAAGACCATGACGGAGGCCCCCGTGGCGGACCAATCCCTGATCCATGAAACCGCAACCGCCGTCGTGGCCAAGCTCAATTCCGGCGAGGTGACGCCGCTCGACCTGCTCGATGCGCTGGAAGCGCGGATCAAAGCGGTGGACGGCAAGGTCAACGCGCTGCCGATCCTGTGTTTCGACCGCGCACGCGAGCATGCCCGAAAACTGATGCAACGCCCCGCCGCCGAGCGCGGCCTGCTGGCCGGACTGCCGGTGCCGATCAAGGACCTCAACGAGGTCGCCGGCGTCCTCACCACCCACGGCTCGCCGATCTTCAAGGACAACGTCCCCATCGCGTCCGATGTGCTGGTGGAGCGGCTCGAAGACAACGGCGCGGTGGTCTACGCCAAGTCCAACACGCCGGAGTTCGGCGCCGGCGGCAACACCTTCAACGAGGTGTTCGGCGCCACCCGCAATCCGTGGGACCTCGCCCGCTCCGCCGCCGGATCCTCGGGCGGCGCGGCGGCGGCGCTCGCCAGCGGCACGGCGTGGCTGGCGCACGGCTCCGACATGGGCGGCTCGCTGCGCAACCCGGCGAGCTTCTGCGGCATCGTCGGGATGCGGCCGAGCTTCGGCCGCGTCGCCCACACCCCGAGGTTCAAGGTCGACGCCACGCTCGGCGTGCAGGGACCGATGGCGCGCAACGTCGAGGACGTGGCGCTATTGCTCGACGCCATGAGCGGCGAGCATCCGGCCGATCCGATCTCGCTGCCGCTGTTGCCGACTTCGTTCCGCGCCGCGGCGCGCTCTGGCGAGAAGCCGAAGCGCGTCGCCTACTCACGCGATCTCGGCATCATGCCGGTCGATCCCGAGGTGGCCGCCGTCACCCGCAACGCGGCCGAGCGCTTCGCGGACGCCGGCGTCATCGTCGAGGAAGCCCAGCCCGACCTCAGCGAGACGCATGAATGCTTCCATGTGCTGCGCGCCTTCGAGTTCGCCATGGGCATGGCGCCGCTGCTGCGCGAGAAGCGCGACCTCTTGAAGCCGGAGGTGATCTGGAACATCGAGCAGGGCCTGAAACTGTCGGTCGAGGAAATCGCCCGCGCCGAAGGCCAGCGCGTCGCCCTGACGCAGCGCGTGCTCACTTTTTTCGAGACCTACGACCTGCTGCTGTGCCCGGCGACCATCGTTTCACCGTTCCCGGTCGAGCAGCGCTACGTCGCCGAATGCGACGGCAAGACCTTCGACAATTACGTGGAATGGCTCGGTATTGCCTACGCGATTACTCTGGTCTGCTGCCCGGCGCTGTCGCTGCCGTGCGGCTTCACCGCAAGCGGCCTGCCGGTCGGCCTGCAAATGGTGGCGCGGCCGCGCAACGAAGCCGGCCTGCTGGCGGGCGCGCGCGTGCTGGAAGACATCCTCGGCGTGCGCGGCTCGACCCCGATCGATCCGCGCTGAGGCAGGCGGCATTCTGAGTTTTATTGTCCGGCCGCGCTGAGGTGCAGCTTCGGCCGATAACCCGCCTGCAACGCCCGTAATGTCGACGGCGGGGTGACGAGACGGATGTCACCGGGCGGCAGCGGCGCGGCCGCATAGCCGTCGAACGACCAGCGCCACGCTTTGCCTTTCGCGACCAGCAACGTCGCATCACCCGCCTGCACCATCGCGCCGTCCGGCAACGTGTCGGGCGGCCCCGGCAGCGGATGCAGCCGCTTGACGCGGCCGTCGCGGCGCTCCGCATCGAGCACCGCGTCGATCGCATCGGCGCGCGGCCGCGCCACGCTGTTGCCCTGCGCCCACGCCGCGCGAAAGGCGTTGGCGTCGGCGCGGCGGCAGAAGAAACACGGCCGATGCCCGGCGGCCAGCGCCGTCGCCTCGTCGAGGAAGAACAGCTCGGTCCAGCTTCGCCGCGCCATCACTTCGCGCCGCAGCCCGCGAAACTCGCAGACGCAGGTGATCCACGCCCTTGTGCTCCAGCGCCGGTTGAGCAGCGTCCGCGTCGCCGGGTCGTGGATGATGCCGCGATTGCCCATGAAGGTGCCGCGCTGCGGCACGGCGACGATCTCGCCCAGCGGCGTCACGCGGTTTTGCAGGGGCATCTCTCACGATCCGATTAAGTGGAATCCGCAGCCACACGATAATCGTCATTGCCGGACTTGATCCGGCAATCCATCCTTTCTTCAGAGCAGATGGGCACGCGGGTCAAGCCCGCGTGCGACGTCCGTCAAATCGTCGAGCCAACGTTACGCCCGCTATTCAAATTCGGCCGGAAACCGGCCCGCTCACGCGACATTGCCGGAAGCATCCGCCTTGCTGCCGGAATCGGTTAGCAGGACCAGCGCAACCTCGATCAGCAGCCGCACCACCGCAAGGCGCGCGACAAGATTGAGCGGCACAACCAGCCATGCCATCCAGAACACGACCCCGCTGGGGGATTCGTGCATGAACATCGGGGCAATGTTCGAGAGCAATTCGATCAACCAGATGACCAGATAGAATCGCCACAGAATCTCCAGCCGGCGGCGATTGAAAAATACGCGAAGGCCGAAAAGTCCCGTGCCGCCCGTCGGTTTCATGATGTCAAACTCCTGCTCGGATCCCTACGCCGCGCCGTCGCGGATCGGCGGCTGGAACGACAGCCCGGTGTCCCACGGAAAGAAGATCCAGGTGTCCTGCGAAACTTCCGTGATAAAAGTATCGACCAGCGGCTTGCCCATCGGCTTGGCGTAGACCGCCGCGAGGTGCGCCTTCGGAAACATCTCGCGCACCGCGCGGGCGGTGGCGCCGGTATCGACCAGATCGTCGATCACCAACAGCCCCTGCCCGCCGTCGCCGCACAATTGCGCCACCGCGTCCGACACGCCTTTCAAGAGCTTGAGGTCGCCCTTCGTGGTGTGATCGTAGCTTGAGAGGCAGATGGTATCGATGGTGCGCAAGCCGAGTTCGCGCGCGACGATCGCCGCCGGCACCAGCCCGCCGCGCGTCACCGCCGCGAGCGCGCGGAACGGCCCCGCGCCGTCGAGCCGCCACGCCAGCACGCGGGCGTCGCGGTGAAACTGGTCCCACGACACCGGAAACGCCTTTTCGGCCCGCGCCCGGTCGATGCTCTGCCTGTCGTCCCCGGCCACGGTTTTCACATCCTGCGGATGACCGCGGTCGCGGTCGCGGTGGCGACGATCTTGTCGTTCTGAAGCAGTTCGCCGCTGAGCTGGCACACTTCCCTGCCGCGCATCACGACGCGGCCCATGCCTTTCAACGGGCCGGGCTTCGCCGGCCGATGAAACTGGACGTTGAGATTGACGGTCGGCGCGAACTCGCCGGCATCGAGGGTTGCGACCAGCGCCGGCCCCATCGTGTCGTCGAGCATCGCGGCGAGAAAGCCGCCCTGGACATTGCCCGCCGGATTGAGAAATTCGGGCTTCGCCTCGAAATCGACCTCGATCGTGCCGCGCTCGGGATCGATGTTGGCAAACGCCATCCCCAGCGTGCGGGCGCACGCCGGCGGCGGCAGCCGGCCATCGACCATCTTCCAGAACAACGCGTTTTTGTCGACCATCCGTCCGCCGCCTTTCCTTGGATTTTACAGCGTCACCTTGAGGTTGGCGATCATCGCCTTCACCTCGTCCATCGCCGCGGTGAGCTTGGCCTGATCGCGCGAGCGCACCACCAGGTTGGTGTTCGGCTTCTGGTTCTCGTCGAGGAACGGATAGCTGCCGATGATCGTATCGGGGTGCGCGGTGGCGATCTCGCGCAGCGGCCCGCCGATATCGCCCTCGCGGGCGTTGGCGCGCACCGATTCCGACAACATGCGCTCGCCGGTCTTCAGCTTCGGCGCGACGATGTCCATCATCGCCTGCATGATCGAGGGCACCCCCGCCATCACGATGACGTTGCCGATCATGAAGCCGGGCGCGAGGATGGTGGCGCTCTGGATCAGTTCCGCGCCGTCGGGGATCCGCGCCATGCGCAGCCGCGCCTCGTTGAGGTCCTGCCCGGTGAAGCGCTCGCGGAACCGGGCCACCACCTCGGGATGATGGTCGATGCCGACGCCGAACGCCTTGGCGACGCAGTCGGCGGTGATGTCGTCGTGGGTCGGGCCGATCCCGCCGGTGGTGAACACATAGGTGTAGCGGCCCCGCAGCGCGTCGAGCGCGGCGACGATATCGGCCTCCTCGTCGCCGACGATCCGCACCTCCTTGAGGTCGATCCCGACATTGGTGAGGTAGTCGGCGATGAAGCCGATGTTCTTGTCCTTGGTGCGTCCGGAGAGGATTTCATCACCGATGACCAGGATGCCAGCCGTCACCACTTCGCTCATGATCGCCTCGTCTTGCGCCGGTCCCAACCTGCCGTGGCGCTATCCTTAGCAGAAGCGGCGCGGCCGTGCCTATCCGGCAAGGCGGCGGTCGCGGCTTTGCGATCCGCGCCCGATCGGGCTATGGATTCGGCGGGCGGGTTCATCGCGAAACCCGGCGGCAGACAATCCGGGGCGGACAACATGGCAGATTCACGCAAGGTCGCATTGGTCACCGGCGCGGGCTCCGGGGTGGGACGCGCCAGCGCATTGGCGCTGATGAAGGCGGGATTCTCGGTGGTGCTCGCCGGCCGCCGCGCCGACAAGCTCGACGAGACCGCCGCGGCCGGCAAGGCGGTCGGCGCCGCGCTGGCGGTGCCGTCCGACATGACCGATCCGGAATCGATCGCGGCGCTGTTCGCGAAAACGAAGGATGCCTTCGGCCGCCTCGACGTGCTGTTCAACAATGCCGGCATCGGCGCGCCGGCGGTGCCGTTCGAGGACGTCACCGTGGAGCAATGGAAGGCGGTGGTGGACACCAACCTCACCGCGCCGTTCCTCTGCACCCAGCACGCCTTCCGCATCATGAAGGATCAGAGCCCGCGCGGCGGGCGCATCATCAACAACGGCTCGATCTCGGCCTATGCGCCGCGTCCGTTCTCGGCGGCCTATACCGCGACCAAGCACGCCATCACCGGGCTGACGCGCGCCACTTCGCTGGACGGGCGCGCCTATGACATCGCCTGCGGCCAGATCGACATCGGCAACGCCGCCACCGAAATGACGGCGCGCATGGCGGAAGGCGTGTTGCAGCCGGACGGCCGCAAGATGATCGAGCCGCGCATGGACGTTCAGAACGTCGCCGACGCGGTGGTGTTCATGGCGACGCGGCCGCTCGACGCCAACGTCATGTTCCTCAACGTGATGGCGACCAAGATGCCGTTCGTCGGGCGCGGGTGAGCGCGCGCCGCGCCGGCGCCGCTCCGCCCTTCGCGTCGCGCGCCTCAGTGCAGGCGGAAGACGCCGTCCACCGCGCGCAGCTCGGCGGGCTTCACCAGTTGCGAATGCGCCACCGTCACCGACACCAGCGGGCCGTCGAGCGACTTCTGCCAGAAGGCGAGGAAATCCTGAAGCGCCGGGAATTTCGGAAACAGGTCGTAAGCCTGCCAGACATAGGATTGCAGCAGCCACTTGTGATCCGGCCGGCGGTAGAGGATTTCGGCCGTCGTCAGTCCGTAGCCGAGAAGCTGCTTGCGGAAGTCCTCGGACACTTCACCACCGTTCGAGGCCGGGTTCTTTGCAACCGCGTCCTTCGAAACCAACCCCTTCGAAACCATGTCAAACCTCCTATCCGGAGCGCGTCTGACAGGGCGGCCGACAACCGAGGGCCACCCGGTTTGAAATGCGCTCACACGCGAAATGTGACGCAAGGCACCCGTCGATCTCAAGCCTAAAAGTTTAATAATGTGTTGAGATATCAAGCGTTAGCAGCCACTTACCGCATGTGCTAACAGTGCGGGCGCGGAGCCGGCCGCGCGGCTGGAAACCATTTTGGCAATCAGTTTGCCGGAGTGCTAAAATTTTTCATTGAGCCCCTTGCCCGACGGATTTTGCCGGCCTATCTCCGAGGGCAATCGCGGTGGCACTCGGCCATCGCGATTGCCAATTCAGAAATTCAAGTATCTTCAGAAACTTAGGAGGACTGCATGAAATTCCGTCCGCTTCACGACCGGGTCGTGGTCAAGCGCATCGACGCAGAAGAAAAGACAGCAGGCGGCATCATCATTCCTGACACGGCCAAGGAAAAGCCCTCGCAGGGCGAAGTCATCGCGGTGGGTCCCGGCGGCCGCGACGAGTCGGGCAAGCTGACCCCGATCGATCTCAAGGTCGGCGACCGCGTACTGTTCGGCAAGTGGTCGGGCACCGAGGTCAAGATCGACGGCCAGGAGCTGCTGATCATGAAGGAGAGCGACATCATGGGCGTTCTCGAAGATACCGCCGCCAAGAAGAAGGCCGCCTGAGGCGCACCGCTCCGTCATCCCGAGGGGCCGGCGCAGCCGGCGTCCCGATGGGTGACATCCACCGAAATCCCGTCACCTGATCGAGGCCCGGCAACTTCGTTGCCTCGCACCTTGAGGGTGACGATCCCAACGAAGGAAAACCCATAATGGCAAGCAAGGAAGTCAAATTCGGCGTCGAGGCCCGCGACAAGATGCTGCGCGGCGTCGATATTCTCGCCAACGCGGTGAAGGTGACGCTGGGCCCGAAGGGCCGCAACGTCGTGCTCGACAAGTCGTTCGGCGCGCCGCGCATCACCAAGGACGGCGTCACCGTCGCCAAGGAAATCGAGCTTGAGGACAAGTTCGAGAACATGGGCGCGCAGATGGTGCGCGAAGTCGCCTCCAAGTCGGCCGACCTCGCCGGCGACGGCACCACCACCGCCACCGTTCTCGCCCAGGCGATCGTCAAGGAAGGCGCGAAGTCCGTTGCCGCCGGCATGAACCCGATGGATCTGAAGCGCGGCATCGACCTCGCGGTGGAAGCCGTCGTCGAGGATCTGAAGAAGAACTCGAAGAAGGTCACCTCCAACGAGGAAATCGCCCAGGTCGGCACCATCTCCGCCAACGGCGACACCGAGATCGGCAAGTTCCTCGCCGAGGCGATGAAGAAGGTCGGCAACGAGGGCGTCATCACCGTCGAGGAAGCCAAGTCGCTCGAGACCGAGCTCGACGTGGTCGAGGGCATGCAGTTCGACCGCGGCTACATCTCGCCGTACTTCGTCACCAACGCCGACAAGATGCGCGTCGAGTTCGAGGACGCCTACGTCCTCATCAACGAGAAGAAGCTGTCGTCGCTGAACGAGCTGCTGCCGCTGCTCGAGGCCGTGGTGCAGACCAGCAAGCCGCTGGTCATCGTCGCCGAGGACGTCGAGGGCGAGGCCTTGGCGACGCTGGTGGTCAACCGCCTGCGCGGCGGCCTCAAGGTCGCGGCCGTCAAGGCGCCGGGCTTCGGCGATCGCC
>JBIQLW010000043.1:0-34914 GCA_044463945.1 Bradyrhizobiaceae bacterium
CGGCGAGCGCCTCGTCGATGGCGTTGTCCACCACCTCGTAGACCATGTGGTGCAGCCCGGAGCCGTCGTCGGTGTCGCCGATATACATGCCCGGCCGCTTGCGCACGGCGTCGAGGCCCTTGAGGACCCGGATCGATTCAGCGCCGTATTCGACGGAAACAGGTAGTTCGGTTTCGGCAACGGATTGCCGGGCGGGTTCGGTCATCAGAGGGCCTTTGAGGGTGTGCCGAATCAGCACGCATCAGCGATGCGGAATAGCTCATTTGTGCCATGAAACGGGCGGTGCGCATAGCGCAAAGTCGTGCCCGGCAAGGCATTGAAGAGATAGGCATTTTTAACGGTTTTTCAAGGCGCTTTTCAGGTCGCTGCGGACCGTTGGGAAACACTGCCCGCAAGCCTCGAAAACCGGGTCCGCGCCGACCCCTTTGCAGATCACTTTGCGGGGCGGATCCGTCCGGCTTCGACGATGAGAATGTCGGCGGGCGCACCGATCTCGGCGAAGGCGGCCGGGTCCGCGCCGGTCATCCACACCTGGGCGCCGAGCGTGGTCAATTCGGTGAACAGGGCGGCGCGGCGGCCGGGATCGAGATGCGCCACCACCTCGTCCAGCAGCAGCAAGGGCGCGATGCCGGTCATCTCGGCGACCAGATGAGCGTGCGCCAGCACCAGGCCGATCAGAAGCGCCTTCTGCTCGCCCGTGGAGGCGTCCCTGGCCGGCATCGCCTTGGGCGCATAGACCACCTGAAGGTCGGTGAGGTGCGGCCCGTCGAGGGTGCGGCCGGCGGCGGCGTCGCGGGCGCGGTTGTCGCGCAGCACGGCGCGGTAGCGATCTTCAACTGCTGTTGCAGGTTCGGAGGCGAGCGCGTTCTCGATCCAGCCGTCGAGCGCGATGGTGGCGGAGGGGAACGCGGACACCGCGCCGCGCGCGGCAAGTGCCGCCGCCAGTCGTTGCAGCGTCTCGGCGCGCCGGGCGGCGACGGCAATCGCAAGCTCGGCGGTTTCGCGCTCGACGGCGTCGAGCCAATGCGGATCGGCGCGGCGGTCTTCCAGGAGCCGGTTGCGCGAGCGCAGGCTGCGGTCGAGCGCGGAGACGCGGCCGGAATGCTCGCTGTCGAGCGCCAGTGCCAGACGGTCGAAGAAGCGCCGCCGTTCGGATGCCGGGCCGGTGAACAGGCCGTCCATCGCCGGCGTCAGCCACACCATGCGCAGATGATCGCCGAACGCGGCGGCCGAGCCGACCGGCTCGCGGTCGATACGGCAGCGGCGCGCGGTGGCGGCGGCATCGCCCGCCGGCGCCTCGATGCCGGTGCCGAGCGTCGCCAGCCCGAGCGCGCCCTCGACCTCGGCGGCCACCGCCCAGCCGCCACCGCCCTCGCGGTTGGCGACGTCTTCGAGCCGGGCGCGGCGCAGGCCCCGCCCCGGCGACAGAAACGAGATCGCCTCAAGGCAGTTGGTCTTGCCGGCGCCGTTCGGCCCCGCCAGCACCACCATGTCGCCATGCACGGCGAGACTCGCCGCGCGGTAGTTGCGGAACTGGGTCAGCGACAGGCGCAGAATGCGGGAAGGAATCATCAATCGGGGCGCGGGCCGCAGCGTTCGGGTCAGATGTGCGACAAAACGTTTATCAGCTTCCCGAACGGATCGCGCACAAAGAATCGCCGCACGCCCCAGGGCTCATCCGCAGGGCCGTAGACGATGGCGATGTTCCGCTGCCTCAGGCGCTCAAGAACGTCCGCGAGATCGTCCACTTCGATGGAGATGTCCGGAACGGGCGTGCCGGAGCCGCCTTCGGTTGCGATACTGATCTGCACGCTCATCCGCGCGGATGAGCCATACGTCCTGATCCAGCCGAGATCCATCAGGACATCGAGGCCGAATATCTCGCCGTAAAATGCGTGGGCAGCGGCGATATCCCCGGCGGCGATATTCGCGACGATACGCTGGACAGCCATCACACCCGCATCGGCATCAGCACGTAGAGCGCGCCCTTGGCGTCGCGGTCGTGCACCAGCGTCGGCGAGCCGGGATCGGCCAGTTTCAGCACCGCGACCTCGCCCTCGATCTGCGCCGCGATGTCGAGCAGGTAACGCGAGTTGAAGCCGATATCGAGTGCGTCGGCGGCGTATTCGACTTCCAGTTCCTCGGTGGCGCTGCCGGAATCCGGGTTGGTCACCGACAGCACCAGCTTGCCGGCGGACAGCGCCAGCTTCACCGCGCGGCCGCGCTCGCTGGAGATCGTCGAGACGCGGTCCACCGCCGCCTCGAAGTCCTTCTTGTCGACCCGCAGTTCCTTGTCGTTGTTCTGCGGAATGACGCGGCCGTAGTCCGGGAAGGTGCCGTCGATCAGCTTCGAGGTCAGCACCACGTTGCCGAGCGTGAAGCGGATCTTGCCCTGCGACAGTTCGATGCCGACTTCGGCTTCGGCGTCCTCGATCAACCGCTGCACCTCGCCGACCGTCTTGCGCGGCACGATAACGCCCGGGATGCCGCTGGCGCCCTTGGGCAGCGGCAGGTCGACCTGCGCCAGCCGGTGGCCGTCGGTGGCGACCGCGCGCAGCGTCTCGGACTTGGCGCTGCCTGCGGCGTGCAGATAGATGCCGTTGAGGTAGTAGCGGGTTTCCTCGGTCGAGATCGCGAACTGGGTGCGGTCGATCAGCCGCTTGACGCTTGCCGCGGGCAGCGAGAAGGCGTGCGACATGTCGCCGGCGGCAAGATCGGGGAAGTCGCTTTCGGGCAGCGTCTGCAAGGTGAAGCGCGAGCGCCCGGCGCGGATCGCCAGCACCGCGCGGTCGCCGTCGCTTTCCAGCACGATCTGCGAGCCGTCCGGCAGCTTGCGCACGATGTCGTAGAACATATGCGCCGGAACGGTGGTCGCGCCGGCGGTCGCAGTTTCCGCCGCCAGCGTCTCGGTGACTTCGAGGTCGAGGTCGGTGGCCTTGAGCGCGAGGCGTCCGTTCTCGGCGCGGATCAGCACGTTGCCGAGAATCGGAATGGTGTTGCGGCGCTCGACCACACGATGGACGTGGCCCAGCGACTTGAGCAACTGCGCGCGTTCAACGGTAACCTTCATCGCAAACCTGCCCGATCCGGATTTCGAACCATGTGGTGGAGACGCCGGGCGGCCGGATACGGCGCCGCGGCGGATGGCCCCGCAAGCTCGATCAAGGACGGAATCCGATCTGCCCCGCGGGGGTCGCAGGGTGGCGTGGATACGGCTCGGGCGCAAGGGTGAACCGGCTGCTTATTCAGCGGATTCTTCGCAAAAACAGCCGCGCGGCGAGGTGCCGCTCCGGCTACTCCTGCAACTGGCGCTTCAAAAGTTCGACCTCGTCGGACAGCGAGACGTCCTTGGCCACCAGCGCCTCGATCTTGCGCACCGCGTGCAGCACGGTGGTATGGTCGCGGCCGCCGAACCGCCGGCCGATCTCCGGCAGCGAGCGCAGCGTCAGCGTCTTGGCGAGGTACATCGCGACCTGGCGCGGCCGCACCACATTGGCGGTGCGCCGCGACGACAACAGGTCCGAGCGGCTGACGTTGTACTGGCGGGCAACAACGCGCTGGATATCCTCGATCTTGATCCGCTTGGGTTCCTGCGGGCGGATCAGGTCGCGGACCTCGCGCTCCGCCATTTCCAGCGTCACCGGCTGGGCGTTGAGCTTGCTGTGCGCGAGCAGGCGGTTGACCGCGCCTTCGAGGTCGCGCCCGTTGTGGGTGATGGCCTTGGCGAGATAGTCCAGCACCGGGGCCGGCACCTCGAAGCCCGCGTGATGGACGCGCGCGGCGTTGACGCGCGACTTGAGGATGCCGAGCCGCAGTTCCTCGCCGAGCGGCCCCATTTCAACGACGAGGCCGCCGGCGAGCCGCGAGCGCACGCGGTCGTCGAGGCTTTCGAGATCGGCCGGCGGACGGTCGGCGGCGATCACCACCTGACGGCCGGCATCGATCAGCGCGTTGAGGGTGTGGCAGAACTCGGCTTGCGTGGATTTGCCCTGCAGGAATTGCAGGTCGTCGATCACCAGCACGTCGATGCCGCGCAGCGCTTCCTTGAAGGCCAGCGCAGTGTGCGACTTCAGCGCGGCGACGAAGCCGTACATGAACTTCTCGGCGGTGAGGTACAGCACCTTGCGTTCGTTGCCGGAATTGCCGGCCCAGGTCACCGCCTGCAGCAGGTGGGTTTTGCCGAGGCCGACGCCGGAATGGATATAGAGCGGATTGAACATCACGTTGTCGCCGCGCCGGCCCTCGGCGACCTGACGGGCGGCGGCCTGCGCCAGCGCGTTGGAGCGCCCGACCACGAAGGTGGAGAACGTCAGGCGCGGATCGAGCGGCGAACCGCCGAGCGCGTCGTGACTGGCGGAGACGGGCGCGGTGGGACCGGCGCGCAGTTCGGGTGCGGCGCGACCGTTGCCGCGCTCGAGCGCGCGCGCATCGGCGGCCGCGGCCTGCTCCTTCGCCGGCGTCACGCTCCGCGTCGCCGCCGTGCGCACGGTGAGATCGATGTGGTGAATGTCCGGCAGCTCCGCCTGCCAGCACGACAGCACGCGGTCGGCGTAGTGAGTCTGAATCCAGCTCCGCAGGAATTTGGTCGGAACCGTCAGATGCACGTTCTGCCCGTTCACGCCCTCCAGATCCATGCGCGCGAACCAGCTTGAATAGATGTCCTCGCCGACACTCGACCGAAGACGGCTTTTCACCCGCGACCAGCGATCCTGTTCCATATCCGACATTGTTCGTTTGACTTTTCTCGTTGAAGTGAAGCGTTGGGTGGAGATGCCCGCCAGAGCCGCGCCAGACGCGGCGCCATCCCCGCCGATACACCGGAGCGGCGTCGCAAGCCGTTCGGCGCGCACAGTGCCGGCGCCGGTCGCGACGTCCAAAGGTGAGGCTGGGCTTTAGCGGTCGGGCTAGTGCGTGGTGCCGTTAGGGGCGCGGGCGCGGGGCCGGGGCAACGCCAAATCCGGCACGACGGATGTCAGAGAGATCATGCGATGCGTAAGGCCCGCAATACCAACGCACATGGAAACTCCCCCCTTAAACTTGCCACACATCGCTGTGGCGATTCTCAAAACGCATCCGTGGTGCAGTCGGCGTGCCGGCCCCTTGAAGGTGCCGCAAGGCGTTTCGACATGGCGCATCCGGGCAAAGCAATGCCGTTCTCATGAAGCCATGAGCGACAGTTTGCTGATCGCTTGGAAAGCGCCGCTGACGTACACATCACACCGATCTGCACGCGCGCCCCGTTTCTCAAATCGCCCTGATCTGAAGAACCGCAGGCGCCGCGGACGGCCTAAGGAATACACGACCCCTCGTTTCCCGCAACGGGCATAACGGCGCGGTGAACGCCGCCACGGTCACTTGCTGATCCGTGATTTTTTTGAACGCTCCGAAACCGGCCAACAAGGTTTTGAATCTGCGCGCGGATTCGAAGCGTGTCCGGCACGTGACGAATTTTTGTGACGGTAAAAAAGAATTTCATAATTCGTTTACGTTTGATCGCCCCCGCCGCGATTTTCGAAGCGCTGCTTCGCGCTATGTGGATAAGTGATTATCGAGTCGCGGATTTTTCTGCGCCATTTTTCAGGGTAACCCTCGCCGCCGCGATTGACGGAAGGCCATCCGGCGCTTGCGCGACGACGCCGAGCCGGAGTCAAGCATCTTGAATCGGATTCGGTGTCGTCGTTGTCATGGTGTGACGTTTCGGCATCCCCGGGTAGCGCCTGATGTGCGGACGGTGACTTGCCGCACGAACAGGCACGCCTGCGCAAACAACAAGCCTTTCGCAGACGGGAAACATTTCGCAAACAAAAAGGCCCGGCGCAGCCGGGCCTAAATCTGGATTGGGGCTGTCGCGCTTTGGCGCGGGTCACTTCGCCAGCTTGGCGATCCGGTGCGTCAGACGCGAGACTTTGCGGCTCGCCGCGTTCTTGTGAATGATGTGGCGCTGCGCGGCCTGCATCAGTTCGGGTTCGGCGCGCGCCATCGCCTTGACGGCGGCCTCACGGTCGCCCTTGGCGAGCGCTTCCTCGACGAGGCGGACCGAGCCGCGCATCTGGGTGCGGCGCGACTTGTTGATGAGGGTGCGGCGGGCAATCTTGCGCGTCGCCTTTTTCGCGGAGGACGTATTGGCCATGCTCTTAACTGATCCTTCAGCCGCCAGGCTCAGCCGGGCTGATTGATGTCGGTCGTGCGAACGGCGCTCGACGCGTGACGGGTTCCGGGTTGCTCTCGAATGTGCCGCGCGCAAAGCCCAGGATTGAAGCCAGAGACTAAAGCCAAAGACGAAAGTTCAAGGCCCGGACAGCGGCAGCGCTCAAAGAACAGCGGCGGCAGGATCGCGCCCGCCGCCATTTGGTGGACCTTATACTGGCCCCGCCCCGCAGCGTCAACGGCTGTCCGGCTCGGCTGGAACCGGGCTTTCCGGCGCTTTTCGGGCGCGGCGGCGGGACGCGGGCGGCCGGGGCGGTTGAAATCCGCCGCCGCCGCAGCTATTGCCCGACTTTGCCGGCAGTCCGAACACCGGCGCCCGCACGAGTGACAGGTGACGCATGATCAGAGGCTTTTTCCGTCTCGTCGGCCTATTGCTGCTGGCGGTCGCATTCGTCTTCCTGGTCTATGACGGCGCGCGGTCGATCGCCGACCAGGCGCTGCGCCTGACCCCGCTCGGCGAGGTCTGGAACGACATCCACCAGAGCAGCCAGCAGGCTTTGCGGACCCTGGTGGAGGAGATGGCGCCTTGGCTGTGGAGCGACGTCGTCAAGGTCATCCTCAATCAGCCGGCCTTCGCGGTGTTGGGCGTGCTGGGACTGGTACTGCTGTTGATCTTCCGCCCGCGCAAGCCGCTGATCGGCTATGCCCGCAACTGAGCCGCCCGCCCCTGCAAAACCGGCCGCGCGGCGATTATAGTATCGGGACGAGGTCCGGATGGTCCGGGCGTCGCCATGTCCGCCGGGAGGGATTCATGCTGTTCATGCGCAAGACCGCCGGGATGCCGCGCGCCGCCGATGCGTTGCCGGGACGCGCCGAGCCGATCCCGACAGCCACCTATCATTTCGTCAACGGGCATCCGCTGAAGGGACCGTATCCCGAGGGGACCGCGCAGGCGATGTTCGCACTGGGCTGCTTCTGGGGCGCGGAGCGCATGTTCTGGGAGTTGGGGGACGCGGTTTACGTCACGGCGTCGGGCTATGCCGGCGGCTTCACGCCCAACCCGACCTACGAGGAGGTCTGCTCGGGGCAGACCGGCCACGCCGAGGTGGTGCTGGTGGTGTTCGATCCGGCGCGAATATCGTACGCGCAGTTGCTGAAAACGTTTTGGGAAAACCACGATCCGACGCAAGGGATGCGGCAGGGCAACGACATCGGCACCCAGTATCGCTCGGCGATCTACGCTTTCGACGATGCGCAGATGCGGGCCGCCACGGAATCGCGCGCGGCCTTCGGCAAGGCACTGGCCGCGAAGGGGTACGGTGCGATCACCACCGAGATCAAGGCTGCGCCGCCGTTCTTCTTCGCGGAAGACTATCACCAGCAGTATCTGGCGAAGAATCCGGGCGGCTATTGCGGGCTGGCCGGAACCGGGGTGTCGTGCCCGGTCGGGGTCGGCGTGACCGCCTGACCCGATCCGCGCGTCCACACGGTTTGTTAACCTTAACCATGTCATAACAGGGCTTATCTCGCGACGAGGGATAGGCCGTGTCAGGAGTGCGTGCGTTTGGAATCTTCGCGGCGGCCGCGCTCAGCGCGGTCGCGCTGTCAGGCTGTATGCAGCGGCCGAGGCCGGTTGCAACGGGCTATCCGCCGGGCAGCGTTGCGCCGGGCAGCCTCGATCGGCTCGCTTACGGCGGACCGGCTTCCACATCGCCGCCGGCTTACGCGCTACGCGACAGCTTCGCCTCGACCGCGCGGCCGCGCTACGGCGCGCCCGGCCCCCGCGTCATCACCGCCCGCTATCCCGAGCGGCCGCGCATCACCGTGCCGGCCTACGATTCCGACTACCGGCTCGACGCCGGCGACAAGCTGCGCATCGTGGTCTACGGCCAGGACGGCCTCACCAATTCCTACGCGGTCGGCGCCGGCGGCGCCATCACCATGCCGCTGATCGGCGCGGTGCCGGCGCGCGGCCTGACGCCCGCCGAACTCGCAAGCCGCATCGGCAACCGGCTGCGCAACGGCTATATCCGCGAGCCCTACGTCGCCGCCGAGATCGAAGCCTACCGGCCCTTCTTCATCCTCGGCGAAGTGGCCGCGCCCGGCCAGTATCCTTACGTCCCCAACATGACGGCGGAGAGCGCGGTGGCGATCGCCGGCGGCTTCTCGCCGCGCGCCAAACGCGACAGCGTCACCCTCACCCACACCTCCAGCGCCGGCACGGTGCGCGCCGTGGTGCCGCCGACAACCCCGATCAATCCGGGCGACACCATCGTCGTCGGCGAGCGCTGGTTCTGATTCCATCGAAAACCGAAAGCGCTAACGCCAACTCTCGGCCAGATTCCAGTCGCCTTTCCAGCCGGTGAGGCGGTTGTGGCGGAACTGGAGATAAAGATCGTCACGGCGCGGAAAGAACAGGCTGCCGTTGATGGTCCTGACCGCGCGATAGACCTCGTTTCCACGCCGGCCGCCGGCATATGTGAGCGGCGTCCGAAGCGCGTCGGCCGCCTCGGCGGGCGTCATGCCGAACGCCAGCGGAAGATGATTGGACAGCGTCTTCGTGAACGGCAATGCCGGCCACGCCTCGCCGCCGTAAGCGGGCGGCAAAGCGCCGCCCAGCACCACAGCGGCTGCGGTGATGACGGCCAACAAGCGGCGCTTCAAGGTCAGCCTCCACGATTCGGATCGATATCCCGGCGGCACAATAGCAGAGCGGAACGCGCGCGCCATCCGCGCCGCGCAACGCTGGCGAAAAAATCGGCGGTGTTTTTCAAGATACGACCGAGGCCGGCGAGCGGCGCGCACCGCCCTGTTAGCGATCGCCGCTTGAAAGCATTTTGGAAATTTCGACAAGCCGCGCGTTCGTCAACGCGGCTGCGAAAGTTGACGCAACCGGCGACAGCATTCGTTAACAGTTCCCGTTAACAGGAATGAGTCCACCTCTGCGCTATCGGTAGAAGACCTGATGGCATCGAGGTGTCCATGACTGCGGCATTGAATCAAACCCCTGCCCGGCGGCGGTTGCTGCTGGCGTCCGACCACAGCGATCGCAGCGGCGAACTGGCGCGGATTCTCGGCGCCATCGGCGACGTCGGCGTAGTCTCCACCTCGGACATTCCCGACGCGCCCTCCGGCAAGATTTCCGGCATCGTCGTCGACATCGACCTGCGCTCGGCGGAAAGCGTGCAGCGCGTGCGCAACAAGCTCACCGCCAAAGGCTATGAATCGATGCCGCGGCTGTTCGTGCTGGTGGGCGCGCTGCATCACGGATCGATGCAGGCGTGGGCGCTGGGCGCGACCGACACCATCGAGCGGCCGTTCGATGCGCGCGCCGTCCTGCAACGGGTCCGCGCCGCCTTTCCCGACACGGTTGTCGAAGATGCGACCGAAAACGACCGCGCGCTGAGCAAGGGCGTCGCCGCCGCGCATCTCGTGATGATAAAAATCTTCAAGCGGCTGCCGGCCGGCACGCCGCTGACGCTGAAGGACGTGGCCGAGGCGGAGGCGCAGATCCTGCGCGCGATCCGCAAGACATCGCTGCGGGAATGACTGGCGGTGGTGGGGCGGCACCATAACAGCAGCTACCGCCACTGCCTGTTCGCGACCGGCTTCGCGGTGGCGTTCGCCCAGCATCTGGGGATGCGCGAGCACGATCAGCGACGGCTGGCGCGCGCCGCGCTGCTGCACGATGTCGGCAAGGCGTTCATTCCGGTGTCGATTCTGGACAAGCCGGGCAAGCTGACCGATGCCGAGACGGCTTACATGCACGAGCATCCGCGGCTCGGCTACGAGGCGCTGGCGGAGGAAGGCGGTTTCCCGCCGGAAATGCTCGACGTCGTGCTGCACCACCACGAATTTCTCGACGGCAGCGGCTATCCGCACGGCCTGACCGCGGACCGCATCAGCGATATCGTCCGGCTCACCACCATCGTCGATATCCACGCGGCGCTGGTGGAGCGGCGGTCCTACCGGATGCCGTTCACCCACGCGCAGGCATTTGCGATGATGGAGGCGATGGGCGGCAAGCTCGATCAGCAGTTGTTGCAGGCATTCCGCCCGATAGTGTTCGGCATGTGAGCGCCACGGCGGGCATCGTCCGCCTCATCCGGGCGCCTTCGCGTAGGAGGCGATCTCGATCAGGTTGCCGTCGGGATCGCGGCAATAGACCGAGCGCAGCGTGCCGCGCGCGCCCTGCTTCGCGACCGGACCCTGCTCCACGGCAACGCCCGCCGCGCCAAGATGCGCCACCACCTCGTCCGGCGTCGCCGTGGTGAGGAAGCACAGATCGTCGCTTCCGGCGGCGACATGATCGGCGGTGAACCAGTCGGCCTTGTCGGCATCGGCCGGGCGAAGATTGATCTTCTGATCGCCGAAGACCAGCGAGGTGCGCGGCACCTTGCCGCCTCCGGGATCGAAGACGCGAACCTCCATCCCGAGGATTCGCTGATACCATTGCGCGGAGCGCGCGACATCGGCGACGTTGATGACGAGATGGTCGAGGGCGGTGATGTGGATCGGCACGATATCCTCCGGGACAGACCGGCGGGGCCGGTCGAGAGATATTGAACGATGCTTTCGGAACGGTTAGGGATGCTCTGAGGTTTCCGCCCCGGTCAATGCTTCCGAGACGGGGCCCAAGCGGCCGGCGTGAAAGGATAGCATATGCGTGCAGCGGGATTGGCACTTCTGGCGGCCGGCATGATCGCGACGGCGGCTGCGAGCCCGGCCGAGGCGCGGGACTACCGTTACTGCCTGCAAACTTCGATCTTTGACGGCCCGAGCGACTGCTCCTACGACACCTACGCGCAGTGCCGCGCCACCGCCTCCGGACTCTATGCCGACTGCGTCCTTAATCCGCGGATGCTGTTCATGGGCGAGCCGCGACCCCAGCGCCGCCACCGCGCGCATCGCGCCCGTCGTGGCCGCTGATCGGCGGCAGGGTTTTGACGGCCGCAGGCGCGAACCTTCGCCAATCAAAGGCGGGAGACGGCACAGCGCACAGCTCCATGTTGCGGAACCTGTCCGCGCCTTGCGCGTTTAATTCTATTGGCTTCGTCATTGTTCATAAATGGAACCGCGATCGCGCGGGCCGAAAGGCGGCTTTCGCGGTTGCCGTTCGACACATGACATTATCAGGGAAGCGAGAAGGTCTGCGGCAGGATTCACGGGTGAGCGTCAACGAACGAATCGTCGAGACCGACATTCCATCGCGGCTCGATGCGTTGCGCTGGAGCGGCTTTCATACCCGTGTCGTAATCGCGCTCGGCATCACCTGGATCCTCGACGGGCTCGAAGTCACGCTGGCCGGCACGCTGTCGGGCGCACTGAAGGACAGCCCGGTGCTGCGCTTCAGCAATTTCGATGTCGGCATCGCCAACAGCGCCTATCTCGCCGGCGCGGTGCTTGGCGCGATCGGCTTCGGCTGGTTGACCGACCGCCTCGGCCGCAAGAAACTGTTCTTCATCACACTGACGCTCTATCTGACGGCGACGGCGGCCACCGCGCTGTCGTGGGACGTGGGAAGCTACGCGCTGTTCCGGTTTCTGACCGGCGCGGGAATCGGCGGCGAATACACCGCGATCAACTCGACGATTCAGGAACTGGTGCCGGCGCGTTATCGCGGCTGGACCGATCTCATCATCAATGGCAGCTTCTGGCTCGGCGCCGCGCTCGGCGCGGCGAGCGCCATCGTTCTGCTCGATCCGCAGATGTTCGGGGCGGACCTTGGCTGGCGGCTGGCTTATCTGATCGGTGCCGGCCTCGGCCTCGTGGTGTTCGTGATGCGCCTGTGGATTCCCGAAAGTCCGCGCTGGCTGGTGATCCACGGTTACCCCGAACGCGCCGCCGCCGTGATCGCGGAGATTGAGCGGTCGGTGCCGACACGCGACGCGCCGCCGGCCGCTGGCTGGCCGATGCTCATGCTGCGGATGCGGAGCCATACGCCACTCGGCGAGGTGGCGCGCACGCTGCTGCGGCGCTACCGCCAGCGTTCGCTGGTGGGACTCGCATTGATGATCGCGCAAGCGTTTTTCTACAATGCGATCTTCTTCACCTACGCGCTGGTGCTCACCGAGTTTTACGACATCCCCGCCGATCACATCGGCTGGTACGTGCTGCCGTTCGCCGCAGGAAACTTTCTCGGGCCGCTGCTGCTCGGCCGGCTGTTCGACACGCTCGGCCGGCGGTTGATGATTACGTTGACCTATGGCGTGTCCGGCATCCTGCTTGCCGTCTCGGGATATCTGTTCGCCATCGACGTCTGGAGCGCGCAGACGCAAACGATCGCATGGATGGTGATCTTCTTCTTCGCCTCGCCGGCCGCGAGCGCGGCGTATCTCACGGTGAGCGAGACGTTTCCGCTGGAAGTGCGGGCGCTGGCGATCGCCATGTTCTATGCGATTGGAACCGGCATCGGCGGCGTCATCGGCCCCGCGCTGTTCGGCGCGCTGATCGATACCGGGTCGCGCATCAGCGTCTTTCTCGGCTATCTGTTCGGCGCGGCCTTGATGCTTGCGGCGGCGACGATTGCGTGGCGATACTGTATCGCCGCCGAGCGGCAACCCCTGGAATCCGTGGCGCGGCCGCTTGCCGTCGCCGAATGACGAACACGAGGGTTTCGATCATGTCTGATATGTCTGATGTTCACACCGGCGAGCCAGTGGAGGTTGAATCGCCGTCAACTCCGTTAAGTCTCGACGAATGCGCGCTGCTGCTCGATATCGATGGAACCCTGCTCGATCTGGCGCCGGCCCCACGCGAGGTGGTGGTGCCGCCGGATCTGGTGCCGACGCTCGACGGACTTCTGGAACGAACCTCCGGCGCGCTGGCGCTGGTCAGCGGGCGCGCGCTTGAGGACATCGACTGGATGTTCGCGCCGGCGCGCTATCCGTCCGTCGCCGGCCACGGCGCGGAAATGCGCCTGTCGATCGACAGCGAGGCGGTGGCGACCCGCGCGCCACCGATGAATCCGAGCCTGAAGCGCCGCTTCGCCGCCATCGCGCAACTGCACCCCGGCATTCTCGTTGAGGACAAGGGTTATTCGATCGCCCTGCACTATCGCAAGGCGCCGCAACTGGAGAGGGCGATCCATGATGCGGTGTCGGCGGTCCGCGCCGATTTGCCCAAGGCGCCGATCGAGGTGCTGCCAGGCAAGCTGGTGTGCGAGATCAAGCCTTCGGGCATCACCAAGGCCACCGGCGTTCGCGAACTGATGTCGCACGCGCCATTCAGGTCCCGCCGCCCGGTGTTCCTCGGCGACGACGTGACCGATGAAACCGTGTTCGCCATCATGCCGGAATTTGACGGACTGTCGTTCTCGGTGGGCCGCGAATCGCACGGCGTGGCGGGAACCTTCGCCGACCCGGGCGAGGTGCGCCGCTGGCTCAACGATGTATTGAGGGGAACCCGCGCCGTCGATCATGGGTTCGCGCCACTCTGAAGCTGTATGCAAAGATTCGCGACAATAACGTTGCGATATTTTGTTCTTCGGAAGTTCTCCAGGTTTCCCACGAACCGCGAACGGAACCTGCGCGCAAGGCACGCGGTCGGCCTCGCTGACGCGGTCGCTCATGCCTGTCAGCGTATCGCGTCGGGAACCGCCTGAACAACGGCGCTTTTTTCTTGCGCGCGAACAGCAAATGAAATTTCGAACCGCCGTTCATCGCACAGACATCGCGTGGGTTCCACGCCGCGCGCAAGAATCTGGCCTCAATGAGAATGCGGTGTGGCGAGGAACCATATTGATGAATAGCTGTTTATGTACGTGGGCGTAACAACGGAGGGGACCCTGTGAGCCTGGTGGTCGTATCGAATCGTGTGGCGAGAGCGAAAACCAATGAGCCGATGACCGGCGGATTGGCGGCAGCGCTGTTGCCTGTGGTCGAAAACTCCGGGGCGATCTGGGTCGGCTCCAGCGGCACCTTGCGTGAGGGCGTGCAGAAAGAGCCGTTCGCGGAAATCGAACCACTTGGGTCCGGTGCGCTGGCGATGCTCGATCTGCCAGCCGCGCATTATGGTGGTTACTACGAGGGCTTCGCCAACTCGGCGCTGTGGCCGGCGCTGCATTCGCGCACCGACCTCATCGATACCTCCCGCGACGATTATCATTCCTACCGCGAGGTCAACGCCTTCATGGCGCGCGCGCTGTTGCGCTTCCGCAAGCCGGATGTCTCGTTCTGGATTCAGGACTATCACTTCCTGACGCTCGGCGCGGAGCTGCGCAAGCTTGGCGTTCAACAGGCGATCGGCTTCTTCCTGCATACGCCGTGGCCCGCGCGCGCGATCTTCGGCAGCGTGCCGCACCATCAGGAACTGGTCGAGGCGATGCTTGCCTATAATCTCATCGGGTTTCAGACCGAGGACGACTGCGCCAACTTCATCGACTATCTCGAAGGCGAGTTGGGGCTGAAGGTGCACGGCGGCGAGGTGACGTCGCGTCACGGCGTGTCGCGGCTCGCGGCGTTCCCGATCGGCATCGATGTCGAGAAATTCAGCGCGCAGGCCGTCAAGGCGATATCGCACCCCGATGTCTCGCGCCTGCGCCGCAGCCTGCACGGCGAGAAGCTGGCGATCGGCGTGGATCGGGTGGACTACTCCAAGGGACTGATCAACCGCATTAACGCATTCGACCGGATGCTGACGCTGCAACCGGCGCTGTCCCGGACGGTGTCGCTGTTGCAGATCGCGACGCCCTCGCGCGGCGGCATCGAAGCCTACGGCAATCTTCAGGCGCAACTCGCGCGGCTGGTCAGCGACGTCAACGGGCGTCACGGCGAGGTGGACTGGACGCCGATCCGCTATCTCAACAAGGGGTTCAGCCAGACCGTGCTGGCGGGGTTCTATCGCACCGCGCAGGTCGGCGTGGTCACCCCGCTGCATGACGGCATGAACCTGGTGGCGAAGGAATACGTCGCGGCGCAGAACCCGGCCGATCCCGGCGTGCTGGTGTTGTCGAAATTCGCCGGCGCGGCCAACGAACTCGACGCGGCGTTGCAGGTCAACCCTCACGACATCGATAGCATGGCGCGCGCCATCGCCAGCGCGTTCGCGATGCCGCTGGTGGAGCGGCGGATGCGCTGGGAATCGATGATGAGGAAGCTGCGCGCCGGCACCGTTCAGCGCTGGTGCGCCGATTTTATCGAAGCGCTGGAAGACGCCCATACCGGATGCGGGAGCAGACAGATCATCGCGCAGGTGAACAACCCGCCGGTGTGGCCGGTGCGCCCGACGCCGGCCGGTTCGCTGGCAAGCCAGCGCTATCACTAAAGCCCTTGTTGTTTTTGCAGATGCCGTCTCGTCAGCGGGGGCAGGCGAAGCGCGCGAAGTTCTCGGCGACGCGACGATAGACCTCGCGACGGAACGGCACGACGAGGTCCGCGACGCGGTCGAGACGTTCCCACCGCCACAGATCGAATTCGGCGGGCTGGCCGTTGCGCGCCGCCAGCGGATCGATCTCGTCGTCGCGCCCGGTGAAGCGCAGCGCGAACCATTTCTGGCGCTGGCCGCGAAAGCGGGCCAGCCGATGCGATGGGCCGTCATAAGGCGGAAACTCGTAAGTCATCCAGTCGGTCTCGGCGAGGCGCGCCGCGCTGGTGACGCCGGTCTCCTCCCACAATTCGCGCATCACGGCATCGCGTGGATCCTCGTCGGCGTCGATGCCGCCTTGCGGCATCTGCCATTCGAGTCCAGGCAGGATGATCTCGGGACCGGCGTCCCGGAAGCGCCGCCCGATCAGCACCAGCCCTTCATCGTTGAACAGGGCGATGCCGACATTCGGACGATATGGCTTTTCGAGAGACATGCCGGATCATGCGCGCCGGGTGAAGACGAGTGTGCGTGAGACGATATCAGCGTTCGGCGAAACCCGCGAACTCCCTGACGACGCGCTCATAGACCGGCCGCTTGAACGGCACGATCAGGCCGGGGAGGTTGTGCATCGGCTCCCAGCGCCATTTGATGAATTCCGGCTTGTGGCCGTTGCCCGGGCTGAGCACGTCGATCTCGGAGTCGGCGCCGGTGAACCGCATCGCGTACCACTTCTGGCGCTGGCCGCGGTAGCGACCCTTCCAGGCGCGCCCGGCCACCGTGCGCGGAATGTCGTAGACCAGCCAGTCCGACACCTCGCCGAGCTTCTCCACCGAGCGGACGCTGGTTTCCTCGAACAGCTCGCGCCTTGCGGCTTCCCAGGTGTCCTCGCCGGGATCGACGCCGCCCTGCGGCATCTGCCAGACATGGGTCTCGTCGATATGCTCCGGCCCGCCGGCGCGGCGGCCGATGAAGACCAGCCCAGCCGGGTTGATCAGCATCATGCCGACGCAGGTCCGATAGGGCAGATCGTCGTAACGTGTCATGGCCTCATGCCCTTTCGGCTGAAACGATCCCGAGCCTCATGCTCGCGCTCACCTCGCGTCCGGCGTCTGACATGCGGGAATCAAATTCAGGTCCGATCCGGCGGCGTAGCGCGCCGCGTCACGAGCCGGATTTTGATTTCAGCATCGCGGTTGTCAATGGCACCAGCAGGACGCCGCGGCTTTCCAGCGTTTTCGCCCAGGCGCCGATACGCTCCGCCGTAACCGGCAGGTTCGACGCGATGCCGATGGCGTTGCCGTGCGCCTTCGCCAGTGCTTCGAGCTTCGCCAGCGCCTTGTCGATCTCGATCGCGGTCGGCACCGCGTCGATGCTGAGGTCGGCCTTGGCGAAGGGCATGGTCGTGCCCTGCGCCACGGTGCCGGCGACGCTGCGCGGCGCCGCGCCGTCGTCGAGATAGGCGAGCCCGCGTCTGGCCGCTTCGCTGATGAAGGGCTGCATCGCCGCGTCGGAGCTGGTGAAGCGCGCGCCCATGAAATTGGTCAGGCCGACATAGCCCTGAAAGCGGCTGAGATGCCAGAACAGGCGGTCGCGATTCTGTTCGGTGCTCTGGCTGGTGAGCAGCGCCTGCGGGCCGGGATCGTTATCGGGATAGTCGAACGGCTCCATCGGCACTTGCAGCAGGATCTCGTGGTGGCGGGCGCGGGCCTGCGCCACCAGCCGGGCGGGGTCCGAGCCATAGGGCGTGAACGCCAGCGTGACCGCGCCGGGCAGTTTCACGATGGCGTCGGTGGTTCGCGCCGCGCCGATGCCGAGCCCGCCGATGACCACGGCGACGGTCGGCATGGTCGCGACACGGGCGCGATCGGCCGGCGCTGCGACGGCGTAAGCGGTGAACGGCGTCAGGCCGTCGGCGGCGACGGGAATCATGCCATAGCGCGATTTTTCGAGCAGACGCGGGTCGATGCCCGCCATGATCGCGGGCGTTTCCGCAGGCGCGTCGCCGCTTTCGCCCGGCACCACGACGTGCTGCCGCGCGCCGCTCGATCCGTCGATGATGGTGATGGTCTTCTGCCCGGCCGCGGCCGGGGCGTCGGCCCGGATCTCCGGCTGAGCCGGCTTGCCGGTTTCGGTCGCGGGTGCGGCGGCGTCCTTGGCCGCTGGCGTTGCCGGTTGCAGGGCAACCCGCACCACCGGCTCGCCGCCGAGGCGGTCGTGATGGAACAGGACGAATCCGGCAAACGTCAGAAGAAACAGCCCGAGCCCGGCCGCGACCGCCTGTATTCCGCTCACCGGCAGGCGTCGCCGCCGCTGTGGCGGCGTATCCTGCCCGAGCGGCGTGCTGAGGTCGTCCGTTGTCACTGTGGCCTCCCGCCAGCCTGCTTTTCCCACGAATCAGCGACCGACATTACCACGCCGATAACAGAACGGGCGGCCCGCAGGGCCGCCCGTCGTCCAGGTTGTCGATGATGCCTCCGGTGAACGGCGGCGGCGGATCAGTTGGCCGCCTTGTCCTTGTCGCCGGCGGGCTTGTCGACCGCGGCCTTGTCGCCGCCCGGCACCGGAATGTCGACCTTGACGCCGTGCAGCAGGTCGTTCGCCATCTTCAACGCCTTGTCGTCCTTGGCGTCGGGCGGCACGTAGGACTGCGAACCGGTTTGCTCCTTGCCGGCGTCGCCCTTGAGGTGACCGCGCAGCGACGCCTCGCCCTTGGTGTCGGTGCGCGACTTGAGGTCTTCCGGCACGTCCTGCAACACTTCGAGGTCGGGGGTGATGCCCTGGGCCTGGATCGACTTGCCCGACGGGGTGAAGTAACGCGCCGTGGTCAGCCGCAGCGCGCCGTTGCCGGAGCCGAGCGGGATGATGGTCTGCACCGATCCCTTGCCGAACGACCGGGTGCCGATCAGGGTGGCGCGCTTGTGATCCTGCAACGCGCCGGCGACGATTTCCGACGCCGAGGCCGAGCCGCCGTTGATCAGCACGATCAGCTTCTTGCCCTTGGTGAGGTCGCCAGGCCGCGCCACGCGCCGCTGGGTTTCCTCGGCGTTGCGGCCGCGCGTCGAGACGATCTCGCCGCGTTCGAGGAAGGCGTCGGACACGGTGACGGCTTCTTCGAGCAGACCGCCGGGGTTGTTGCGCAGGTCGAGGATGAAGCCCTTCAGCTTGTCCTCGCCGATCTGCTTGGTCAGCGAGGCAACCTCGCGCTTGAGGCCCTCTGTGGTCTGTTCGTTGAAGGTGGTGACGCGGATGTAGCCGATATCGTCGCTCTCGACACGGGCGCGCACCGAACGGACGCGGATGTTGTCGCGCACCAGCGTCACCTCGATCGGGTTGTCCTGACCCTTGCGGATGATCTTCAGCTTGATCTTGGTGTTGACCGGGCCGCGCATCTTGTCGACGGCCTGGTTCAAGGTCATGCCTTGAACCGCCTCGTCATCGAGCGTGGTGATGATGTCGTTGGCCTGGATCCCGGCCTTGGAGGCGGGAGTGTCGTCGATCGGCGACACCACCTTGATGAGGCCGTCCTCCATGGTGACTTCGATGCCCAGGCCGCCGAACTCGCCGCGGGTCTGGACCTGCATGTCCTTGAAGCTCTTGGCGTCCATGTAGCTCGAATGCGGATCGAGCCCGGTCAACATGCCGCTGATGGCGGACTCGATCAGCTTGCCGTCGTCCGGCTTCTCGACGTAGTCGGAGCGGACCCGCTCGAACACGTCGCCGAACAGGTTGAGCTGACGGTAGGTGTCGGAGGTAGCGGCGCGCGCGCTCGATTCCATCAACATCGAACGTGGCTGCGTCACGAACAGCGTCAGCGCGGCGCCGGCCGCGGCGCTGAGAAGAATTACAGAGGTCTTGCGCATCATCCGCGAACCTTTTCGCCTTCTTTGGCATTTGCGGCCCACCATGGGCCAGGGTCGATAGGAGTTCCGTCCTTTCGGAACTCGACATACAGAACGGGCCGGCTCACGCTGGTTGCGAGAATCGAAGCGATCCGGGACGCCGTCCCCATGGTTGCGATCGGCTCTCCCGTCAATACAAACTGGCCGATGTTGACCGAAATACGCTCCATTCCTGCGATGAGCACATGATACCCGCCCCCCGCGTTGAGGATCAAGAGTTGTCCATAACTCCGGAACGGGCCGGCATACACCACCCAACCATCACACGGTGTTGTGACCTGAGCGCCGGACTGGGTCGCCAGTGAAATGCCTTTTTCGCTGCCGCCGACCCCGTTCGGGCTGCCGAAATCGCGAATCCGGGTGCCGTTGACCGGCAGCGCCAGAAGCCCTTTGGCCGAGGCGAAGGCAATCGCCGGGCTCAGCCGTCCAGGGTCCTTGAGCGCCGCGAGGTTGGGCTTGCCGCTGGCGGCCGCGGCCGCCGCCTTCTCGGTGGCCGCCTTGGCCGCCGCCGCCGCCTTCGCCGCGCTCTGGAGGTCCTGCTCCATCTTGGCGATCAGGCTTTGCAGGTCGTCCACCTTCTTGGCCAGTTCGAGGGCGCGGGCGGCTTCCGCCTGCATGTTGCGTTCGATGGCGCTTTGCTGTTTCTGGCGTTCCTCGACCAGCGAGGCAAGGCGGGTCTGGTCCACCTTCAGCCCGTCGCGATCCGCCGCCAACTGGTCGCGCTCTGCCGCGATGGTCTTGCGCAGGGTCACCAGTTCGCCGAGGTCGGTGACCAGCTTGATCGACTGCGCGCGCATTTCCGGCACCACCGCGCCCAGCATGATCGCGGTGCGCAGCGATTGCAGCGCGTCTTCCGGGCTTACCAGCAAAGCCGGCGGCGCGCGGCGGCCGGCACGCTGCAAGGCCGCCAGCACCTCGACGATCTCGGCGCGGCGCGAGTCGAGCGAGTCGCGGATGGCGCGCTCCCGGCCGTCGAGATCGACGAGCCGCGCCTCGGCATCGGTGATGCGGCTTTCGAGACCGCGCACCTTGGCGGCGATGTCGATCAGCTCCTGATTGAGCTTGCTGCGGTCCTGACCGATGGCGGCGATTTCCGCCTCGAGTTTCTCCTGAAGCTCGGCGGCATCCTTCTGCCGGGCGCGCGCCGCTTCCAGTTCCTGCTCGCGCTGTTTGATGTCGTCGGCGGACGGTGTCGTCGCCGCAACCGGCGTGGCGGTGTCGGGCGGCGTCTGCGCCGGCGCGATGGATGGCCACGCGAGCGCCACGCCGGCCGTCAGCAGCGCTGCGGCCAGAGCGTCGAGCTGAAACGTGTGAAGCGATTTTCGAATCACATCGTGCCCTGAATTATCGGACCGATCCCGTTCATGCCCCTGCATCAGGCTCGATCCACATGAATCATCGCGATCTGTCTTGGTGGAGCATGATCGTGTCCGGGGATCATGCTCTCAAGCGCGGTGGTACGGGTGGCCGGCCAAAATCGTCGCGGCCCGATAAATCTGCTCCAGAAGCAGGACGCGGACGATCTGGTGCGGCCAGGTCGCACGTCCGAAAGCCAGCCGGAGCTTGGCCTTGCGCCGCAATTCGGGCGAAAGTCCGTCCGCGCCGCCGATCAGGTAAACATTGTCGGCCACCGATTGATCCCGCCAGCGGCCGAGATGGCGCGCGAACGTGGAACTGTCGATGCTGTCGCCGTGCTCGTCGAGAGCGACGACGACCGATTTCTCCGGCACCAGCGCGGCGATGGCGGCGGCCTCCTCCGCGATCCGGGTAGACGCGTCGCGCGCCCGGCTCTCGGCGATCTCGCGGATCTCGATGCCGCGAAATCCTTGTCTGCGGCCGGCGTCGTCGAACCGCGTCGCGTAGCGCTCCGCCAGTTCCCGTTCCGGTCCCTGCTTCAGCCGGCCGACAGCAATCACCATGATCCGCATCGTCGCGGCCTGTCAGATCTTCGACGGCAAACGAAACCGCCCCGCGCAACGCGGCGCCACCGATGGGCCGTGCCCGATCACAGCCGCGATCAGGCTTTCTTCGTCGTCGCCGGGCCGTTGATCCACAACCGTTCGAGATTGTAGAACTCGCGGACTTCGGGGCGGAAGACGTGGACCACGACATCCCCGGAATCGATCAGCACCCAGTCGCAGTTGGTCAGACCCTCGACGTGGACGCCGGGAATGCCGGCCTCCTTCAGCGCCTTGACGACGTTTTCCGCGACCGCGCCGACGTGCCGGTTGGATCGGCCCGAGGTCACGACCATGTAATCCGTCACGGAGGACTTGCCGCGCAGGTCGATGCTGACGGTGTTCTCCGCCTTCATGTCGTCGAGACGGGCGAGAATGATTTTCAGGGATTGTTCGGCATCAGGGCGCGCCGTCAACACCGCGGCGGGCGCTGATGATATCCGCTTCCGGGACGGAGCGGATGAAGACAGGACAGATACGGTCAGGGACCATTCCTTTCGCTGTATCGGGCGCCGAATCTCGACGGCCCGGTTGCCATAATACGCATGTGGGGCCCACGGTTTCAATATTCCAGTCGCCGCACCGTATTTGCTCTTGCACTATGGTTTCCAGGTGCCGTCCGGGTTCCGCAAGCTGGTGGACGACAGGCGGAGCTTGACGCCGCTAAGAAACATCCAGGCCGGCGGCGCGGCATCGGCGAGACGGGACGCCCGGCTCTCCGGTATCCGGTAGGGGGCGAGCGCGCGGGCGGCCGGCGCGGCGAGCGCCCGAAGACCCTGCGGCGGACGGTCGATCACCGCGATCGGCACCAGCGCGGCGATGCGCTGCCAGTCCTCCCAGCGGTGGAATTGCGCGAGGTTGTCGGCACCCATGATCCAGACGAAGCGCACGCCGGGGCAGCGGCGGCGCAGGTAGCGGATGGTGTCGATGGTATAGCGGGTGCCGATGACAGCTTCGAGACAGGTGACGTCGATGCGCGGATCGCGCGCGAGCGCCCGCGCCGCCGCCGCGCGCCGGGCGAGGTCGTAAGCGCCGTAGCCAGCCTTCAGCGGATTGCCGGGCGACACCAGCCACCACACGCGATCGAGCCGCAACCGCAGAAGCGCGAAGCGGCTGATGGCGCGATGAGCCTCATGCGGCGGGTTGAACGAGCCGCCGAGCAGGCCGACGCGCATCCCGCCGGTATGGAGCGGAATCGCCTGCGCGGGCGCGACGGGCTCTTGCGGCAAGTCAATCTCCGCGCGCCGGCGAGGGACGCATCACGGCCGCGTCTGTCCGGAGCCGTGAACGCGATACTTGAACGTGGTCAGTTGTTCGGCGCCGACCGGGCCGCGCGCGTGAAACTTCCCGGTGGCGATGCCGATCTCGGCGCCGAAGCCGAACTCGCCGCCGTCGGCGAACTGCGTCGAGGCGTTGTGAAGCACGATGGCCGAATCGACCTCGTTGAGAAATTTTTGCGCGGCGCTTGCGTCCTCGGTGACGATCGCCTCGGTGTGGCGTGAGCCGTGCCTGGCGATATGGGCGATGGCGTCGTCGATGCCATCGACCAGCCTGGCGGCGATGATGGCGTCCTCATACTCGGTGTCCCAGTCGGCCTCGGTCGCGGGCTTCACCCGCGCGTCGGCCTGCTGGACCGCGGCATCGCCGCGCACTTCGCAGCCGGCGTCGATCAGCATTTCGACCAGCGGCTTGAGATGGGTCACTGCTGCGGCGCGCTCGATCAGCAGCGTCTCGACCGCGCCGCAGACGCCGGGGCGTCGCATCTTTGCGTTGAGCACGATCGATTTCGCCATGTCGAGCTTCGCGGCATGATCGACATAGATGTGATTGATGCCGTCGAGATGAGCGAACACCGGCACGCGCGCCTCGGCCTCGACCCGCGCCACCAGGCTCTTGCCGCCGCGCGGCACGATCAGGTCGATGCCGCCGTTGAGCCCGCTCAGCAGCAGGCCCACGGCGTCGCGGTCGCGGGTCGGCACCAGCGTGATCGCGGCCTCGGGCAAGCCGGCCTCGCGCAGTCCCTGCACCAGGCAGGCATGGATCGCACGGCACGAACGGAAGCTGTCAGAACCACCCCGCAGGATCACCGCGTTGCCGGATTTCAGGCACAGCGCACCGGCATCGGCACAGACGTTGGGGCGACTTTCGAAGATCACCGCGATGACGCCAAGCGGCACCCGGACGCGCTCGATGGTCATGCCGTTGGGGCGCTGCCAGCGTTCGGTGACCGCGCCCACCGGATCGGCGATGCCGCGCACGACGCCGATGCCGTCGGCCATCGCCGCGACCCGCGCCTCGGTCAGGGTCAGCCGATCGACGAAGGCGGACGTCGCACCGCGCGCGCGCGCATCGCGGACGTCCTCGGCATTGGCCTTAAGGATATCGGCGGTGCCGGCGCGGATCGCGCGCTCCATGGCCGCCAGCGCCGCGTCCTTCTGGGCCGCGGGGGTCAGCGCCAGCGTCCGCGCGGCCTCGCGCGCGGCGGCGGCGAGGTCCGCCATCAGGGCGGGAAGATCGGGCGTGCCGTCAACGGCTTTGAGAGGCGCGGTCATGGATTAAGGTCCGGTTCGCTTGAAGCTGTGTTGTGTAGCACAAAAGTCGCTTGCCCGCGACGGAATGGATCGGCCGCGGCGCGCTCAGGCCGGGGCCACGCCGATCACCAGATCGTCGCGATGGATCATCTCGGCGCGGCCGTCGACGCCCAATATGCGGGCCGCCGCGGCCGACGAGTGACCTTTGATTTTATCAGCATTATCCGCATCATAAGCGACCAGCCCGCGGCCGATCTCGCGGCTGTCGGGGCCGCGCACGACGACCGCGTCACCACGGGCAAAGCGGCCATCGACGCGGATCACACCGGCCGGCAGGAGGCTGGCCCCGGCGCGCAACGCGGCGACGGCACCGGCGTCGATGGTCAGGGTTCCCTTCGGTTCCAGCGACCCGGCGATCCAGCGCTTGCGGGCCGTGACCGGGTTGGCGGCGGTGAGGAACCAGGTGCAGCGACCGCCCTCGGCGATCGCCCGCAGCGGATGCGCGACCTTGCCGGACGCAATCAGCATGTGGGTGCCGGCGGAGGTCGCGATCTTCGCGGCCTCGATCTTGGTGGTCATACCGCCCCGCGACAGTTCGGAGCCGGCCGCGCCGGCCATGGCCTCGATCGCGGCCGACACCGACTCCACCACCGGAATAAGTTTCGCGTCCGGGTTGTCGCCGGGCGGCGCGTCGTACAGGCCGTCGATATCCGACAACAGGATCAGGAGGTCGGCGCTGGTCATGGTGGCGACGCGGGCGGCGAGGCGGTCGTTGTCGCCGTAGCGGATTTCGGTGGTGGCGACCGTATCGTTCTCGTTGATGACCGGGATGGCGCGCCACTCCAGCAGCTTGGCGATGGTGGAGCGGGCGTTGAGATAGCGGCGGCGCTCCTCGGTGTCCTGCAAGGTGAGCAGAATCTGACCGGCGTCGATGCCGTACTGCGCCAGCACCTTGGCCCACAGCCGCGCCAGCGCGATCTGGCCGACGGCGGCTGCGGCCTGGCTTTCCTCCAGCTTGAGCGGCCCGCGCGGCAGCTTCAAGCGCGAGCGGCCGAGCGCGATCGAGCCCGATGATACCACCAGCACGTCGCGGCCCTCGGCATGAAGCGCGGCGAGATCGACGGCCAGCGCTTCGAGCCACGCCTCCCTGACCTCGCCGGCCTCGGCGTCGATCAGCAGCGAGGAGCCGACCTTGACGACGATGCGGCGGAAATTTTCAAGACTCGGACGGGTCATGGAACGCGGGTCATGGAACGATTGGGACAGACGCGACGGCCATTCGCCGCGACGCGCGGCGGCGAAGCCGGCGCAGTTCAATGTTCCGTCGCGGCCGCTTCGTCAAGCGGATACCGCGTCATGACCCGCACGGCCTCGACCAGCGACGACGCGACGCGAGTCGCCGCTTTGCGCGCGCGGCGCGGGAAGGCATAATCGCAACGGGCCGGTCATGATCGGGCGGGTTCCGCAGTAAGCCGCGCGACGGGGACGGATCGAGGATGCAGGTTGGGGCGGCGCGCCGGCGCGTTTGGATGGTAGCCTTGCTGATGGCGGCCGCCGTCTGGCCGGTCGCGACCGCGTTCGCCGCCGGGGGCGACTCGGCGGGCCGGGCGTCCGAAACCATCTTCATTCTGCAAATCATCCTGCTGATCGCAGTCGGCCGCGGACTTGGCGAAGTCATGCAGCGGTTCGGCCAACCCTCGGTGATGGGTGAACTGCTTGCGGGCGTGATCCTTGGGCCGTCGATCTTCGGCGCGCTGTGGCCGGAGGCGCGGAGCGCGATCTTTCCCGCCAACGCCGAACAGAAGGCGCTGATCGACGGCATCGCGCAGTTCGGCGTGCTGTTGCTGCTGCTGCTGACCGGCATGGAGACCGACCTCAAGCTGGTGCGCAAGGTCGGCAAGGCGGCGATCACGATTTCGATCGCTGGCATCGTCGTGCCGTTCTGCTGCGGCTTCGCGCTCGGCCAGTTCCTCCCGGAAAGCCTGTTGCCGCATCCCGAGCAGCGGCTGGTGGCGTCGCTGTTCCTCGGCACCGCGCTGTCAATCTCCTCGGTCAAGATCGTGGCGGTGGTGGTGCGCGAGATGAACTTCATGCGCCGCAATGTCGGCCAGATCATCGTCGCGACCGCGGTGATCGACGACACCATCGGATGGGTCATCATCGCGGTGATCTTCAGCCTGGCCTCGCGCGGCCACCTCGACCTGATGTCGGTGGTGCAGGCGGTGGCGGGTACGCTGGCGTTCCTTGCCGTCAGTTTCACCATCGGCCGGCAACTGGTATTCCGCCTGATCCGCTGGGCCAACGACACCCTGGTCAGCCAGGCGGCGGTCATCACCGTCATCCTGCTGCTGATGAGCGGCATGGCGCTGATCACCCACTGGATCGGCGTTCACACCGTGCTCGGGGCGTTCGTCGCCGGCGTGCTGGTCGGCGAATCGCCGATCCTCACCAAGCAGATCGACGAGCGGCTGCGCGGACTCATCAGCAGCCTGTTCATGCCGATCTTTTTCGGCCTCGCCGGGCTTAGCGCCGATCTCACGGTGCTGAAGGACCCCGATCTGCTGATGCTCACCGCGCTTCTGGTGCTGATCGCCAGCATCGGCAAGTTCGGCGGCGCGTTCGTCGGCGGCGCGCTCGGCGGGCTCGGGCACAAGGAATCGTTCGCGCTCGCCAGCGGCATGAACGCGCGCGGCTCGACCGAAGTCATCATCGCCACCATCGGCCTGTCGATGGGCGTGCTGAGCCAGAACATGTTCACCATGATCGTGACCATGGCGATCGTCACCACCATGGCGATGCCGCCGATGCTGCGGGCGGCGCTGGCGCGGCTGCCTCTGGAGAAGACCGAGAAGGAGCGTCTTGAACGCGAGGAGTTCGAGGAGAAAGGCTTCGTCGCCAATCTTGAGCGTCTGCTGCTGGCGGTGGACGAAAGCGCCAATGCGAAGTTCGCCTCGCGGATCGCCGGCCTGATCGCCGGCGCGCGCGGCATCCCGATCACCGTCCTGCATCTGGGGCCACAGGCCAAGGCGCAGGAGAAGCGCCGCGACGACGAGCAAAGCCACGAGTCCACGGTCAAGAACGCGGCGAAAATCAGCGCCGACATCGAGAAGGAGGACGGCGAGCAGGTGCGGACGATCGACATCACCACGCGGTCGCGCCAGAAGAAGGCGGTCGATGCGGTGGTCGATGAGGCGCGCAAGGGGTTCGACCTGCTGGTGGTCGGCATGAACAAGGTGATCGGCGCCGGCGGCGGCTTCGACCCGACCATCAACGTCGTCACCGCCGGATTCGAAGGGCCGCTGGCGGTGGTCGCGGCCAAGGGCCGTCATCTCACCCGCGCTGACGGCGACGACCTGAGGATTCTGGTGCCGGTCTCCGGCAGCAGCGTCTCCCGGCGCGGCGCCGAGGTCGCGGTGGCGCTGGCGCGCAGCAGCAGCTATCCGCTGCGGGTGGTCTATGTCAGCACCACGCGCGACAAGGGCGCGCGGCGCCGCAATATCGGCACGTCGCTGTTTCAGGAGGAAGCCGTCCTCAAGGAAACCATCGCGCTGGCGCAGCGCTACGATGTCGATGTAGTGACGGCGCTGCGCGCCAACACCTCGCCCGAGGAGGCGATCCTTCAGGAGATGCGCGACAGCAATATCGACCTGGTGGTGATGGGCGTGGACCGCATCGAGGGCGACACGCTCAATTTCGGCGGGATCGCCGCCGAAGTCCTCAAGGAATCGCGCGGGTCGGTGCTGCTGGTGTCCAACGGCGGGACGAAATCATGACTCCGTCAGACCGGCGACGGCTCTAAACGACGACGCATCCATGCGCCGACTTCATCGATAGCGGGCAGGCCGGCGCGCAGGAACGGGTGAAACAGCGGCCATGCGTGCGGCATTCCCGCCCAAACGCGCAAGCTGATGTCGATGCCGGTGAGCGCCGCCCGATTGGCGAAGGCGATCGAATCCGACAGCAGCACTTCCTCGCTGCCGACCTGAATCAGCATCGGCGGCAGGCCGGACAGATCGGCGCGCACCGGCGAGGCCAGCGGATTGTCGGGCTGGCCGCCGAGATAGGCGGTCGCGACTCCGACGATGCCCTCGCGGGTAATCATCGGATCGCGCGCGCCGACCTTGTCGTAGGATTCGGCCGAGGTGGTCATGTCGAGCCACGGACTGAGCAGATAGAGCCCGGCCGGCTGCGGCAGGTTTTCCTGCTTGAGCTTCAACAGCAGCGCGGCGGCGAGATTGCCGCCGGCGGACTCGCCGCCGACCACCAGATCGGCCGGCGCGGTGCCGCCATCGAGGATGGCGCGGTAGGCTTTGAGCGCATCCTCGATCGCCGCGGGATAGGGATGCTCCGGCGCGAGGCGATAGTCGATGTGATAGGCCGGGATTCTTGCGGCAACAGCAAGGCGCGAGACAAAGTGGCGATGGCTCTTGATGCTGCCGAAGATATGCCCGCCGCCGTGGAGATAGAGCAGGGTCTTGCCGGGCGTGGCGTCCGCCGGGGTGATCTTCTCGGCGGGGACATTGCCGAACGTCAGGCTCTGCGTCGTGGTGCGGTCGGCCAGCGGAATGCGGGCCATCTCGGTGTCGAAGGACTCGCGGATTTCCGCCATCGACATGGTGGCGCGCGCCGCCGCGCGCTCCTTGCACCACGCCCAGAACGCGGCGACGTCGGAATCCTGCTTGGCCATTTTGTCGGTCTCCCCCGGAGATGAATGATTATGTCGTGCGCGGCGACCATGGCGCGGTATCCGCCGCGCCGGCTTCCGCCATCTTCGCCTTGTCGGAGACCGGGGCGTCGCCGATGGCCGCGGCCAGGGCGCGCAGCGCCTCGGGCACGCCCTCGCCGGTGACGGCGGACAACAGCAGCGGCATTTTCCTGGCGGCGCGCTTGAGCCGGTCGCGCTGTTTCTTCAATTCATCGGGCGTCACGGCGTCGATCTTGTTGAGCGCGACGACCTCGATCTTGTCCGCGAGATTGCCCGCATAGGCTTCCAGCTCGTTGCGCACGGTCTTGTAAGCTTGGCCTGCGTGCTCGCAGGTCGCGTCCACCAGATGCAGCAGCACGCGGCAGCGCTCGACGTGGCCGAGGAAGCGGTCGCCGAGCCCCGCGCCCTCATGCGCGCCCTCGATCAGGCCGGGAATGTCCGCCAGCACGAACTCGCGGCCTCCCGCGCTGACGACGCCGAGTTGCGGATGCAGGGTGGTGAAGGGATAGTCGGCGATCTTCGGCCGCGCCGCGCTGACGGCGGACAGGAAGGTCGATTTGCCGGCGTTCGGCAGGCCGACCAGCCCGGCATCGGCGATCAGCTTAAGGCGCAGCCAGATCCAGCGTTCCTCGCCGGGCTGGCCGGGATTGGCGTGGCGCGGCGCGCGGTTGGTCGAGGACTTGAAATGCGCGTTGCCGAAGCCGCCGTTGCCGCCTTCCGCCAGCACGAAGCGTTCGCCCAGCCGGGTGAAGTCGTGGATCAGCGTCTCGCGGTCCTCGTCGAAAATCTGGGTGCCGACCGGCACCTTGAGGACGACGGATTTGCCGTTGGCGCCGTGGCGGTCCTTGCCCATGCCGTTGACGCCCTTGGCGGCCTTGAAGTGCTGCTGATAGCGATAGTCGATCAAGGTATTGAGGCCGTCCACCGCCTCGACGATGACGTCGCCGCCGCGGCCGCCGTTGCCGCCGCTCGGCCCGCCGAACTCGATGAACTTCTCGCGGCGAAACGCCACGCAGCCGTTGCCGCCGTCGCCGGAGCGGACATAAACCTTGGCTTCGTCGAGGAATTTCATGGCGCAAAAAACTTCATGGCGTATGGGTATCGCAGCGCCGCCCTAGCGGCAACCGCCGTATCCCGGATTGGAGATGGAGCGGCCGGCCGCAAGCTGATACAGGACCGGACCGGCCATCGGGCCGCAAATGTCGTCACGTCAATATGGGCCCGGCCAGCAGGATGTCCACCGGCACCAACGATCACGCGGCCGACCGTTCGGCGCGGCTTGCGGGCATCGGCCTGATGCTCGCGGGCGTATGGGCGTTCTCGTTCGGCGACGCGCTCGGCAAATACATCGTTGCGACCTACCCGGTGGGGTAGCTTCTGTTCCTGCGCGCCATCGCCTCGCTGGTGCTGCTGTCGCCCTTGATCTGGCGCAGCCGCGCGGCGTTCCGCGCGCTGGAGCGGCCGGGCCTGCACCTGTTGCGCATCGTGCTCTCGACGCTGGAGGTCGCGGCGTTCTTCGTCGCGGTGATCTATCTGCCGCTTGCCGACGTCATCACCTTCTATCTCGCCTGCCCGATTTTCGTCACCGCGCTGTCGGCCATCGTGCTGCGCGAGCAGGTCGGCTGGCGGCGCTGGTGCGCGGTCGGGGTCGGGTTCTGCGGCGTGCTGATCGCCATGCGGCCATCGACGCAGACCATCACCTGGCCGGCGCTGATCGCGCTCGGCGGCAGCACCTGCTTCGCCGTGCTGATGCTGGTCACCCGCTCGCTGCGCGGCGCGTCCGACGTGGTGCTGGCGTCATCGCAGTTCGTCGGCACACTGGTGTTCGGCGCGCTGCTGCTGCCGTTCGGCTGGGTGACGCCGAGCCTGCCCGGCTTCGGCCTGTTCGCCGCGGCCGGGGCGATCTCGGTCGGCGCGCTGTTGTGCGTCAACCGCTCGCTGAAGCTGGCGCCGGCCAGCGTGGTGGTGCCGTACCAGTATTCGATGATCGTCTGGGCGGTGATGTTCGGCTATGTGGTGTTCGGCGACGCGCCCTCCCCCGCGACCCTGATCGGCGCAGCGATCATCATCGCGGCGGGCTTCTACATCTTCCTGCGCGAGCAGGCGCTGGGGCGCGCCGACGAGACGGTCAATCCGCCGGCGTGAGGTGAGGGTGATGGGTTGAGCGTCATGCGCGGGCATGGCCGTTCGAAGAACGGTGTCGCTCCGCGAGCCTATAGCGTTTTCGAGCGAAGTGGAATCCGGTTCGCGTGAAGAAAACGCGTCAAAACAAAAACCTAGAGTCTTTCACCGTTTCCCTGAAACGGTGAAAGACTCTAGGCCGCGCATCGCCCCCTACCCTCCCCCGCAAGCGGGGGAGGGATAAATCAAAGGGAGGGGGATGGATTGCCGGGTCAAGCCCGGCAATGACGCCGGGGTGGAGCGCTGCGTCAACGATGGCGTCGAAACGATAACATCGGCGCCTCCCTCCCCGTGAGGGAGAGGGAAGCGGATGCACTCACATCCCGCGCCGGGTCGAGTGGCCCCAGGTCTTCAGCGACGCCCAGACGCCGCGCGTCAGCCGGAAGCAATCGACCGGCGACGAGGAGCCCAGCGCCTCGAAGCGGTGCAGTTCGACGCCGCTCCACTGGAAGCCGCACTTCTCCAGAATGTTGCGCGAGGCCGGATTGACCACGCGCGCGCCGGAGACCATCTGCTCGGCGTCATATTCCTCGAAGGTGAAGTCGATGACGGCGCGCGCCGCCTCGGTGCCGAAGCCGCGGCCCCAGTAATCGACCCCGAGCCAGTAGCCGAGTTCGGGCGTCTCCGGCTGGCGCCAGTCGACGCCGACCACGCCGACCGGGGTGTGATGGTGCTCGACCAGGAACACGGTGCCTGACCCGGTCCTGGCGACCTCCTTGACGAAGCGCGCGGCGTCCTCCTGCCGGTAGGGATGCGGCAGGCGGCGGGTGTTCTCGGCAATGCGGCGATCATTGGCGAGAAGGGCAATCGCTTTTACGTCCGCGAGCGTCGGCTTGCGCAGGGTCAGCCGTTCCGTCTCGAGGACGACGGTACTTGGCTGTCGTGAGAAGGGTGTCGTGTATTCCTGCAACATGGCCGGCTCCTTGGGCGTCAAACCTTTGCGAAACGTCAGGTCACGCAAACGAAAAAGGGGAGGCCGGTGTCCCGCCTCCCCTGGAGCCTTGACGACTCCGCCGGTTCAACAGGATCCGGCGGAGTCGAATGTATCCACCGTCTCTATTCGGCCGCGGCTTCCATCATCGGAATCACCGATACGAAAGTGCGGCCGTTGGCTTTGGCACGGAATTCAACGCGGCCTTCAATTTTGGCGAACAACGTATGGTCCGTCCCCATGCCGACATTAAGGCCGGGATGCCAGGTGGTGCCGCGTTGACGCGCAATGATGTTGCCGGGAATGACGTGTTCCCCGCCGTAAGCCTTGATGCCCAGGCGCTTGCCGCGCGAATCGCGGCCGTTACGCGATGAACCGCCTGCCTTTTTGTGAGCCATGGCTCGTCTCCAATCTCCAGAACACTCTAGTTCGATTCCGTGACGGAATCATCTCACTTTTCGTCGTGCCGGATTTTAATCGCTCTGATCTGGCGATGACCCGGCGGCCGCCTCGGCGGGCTTGGCGGCTTTCGCGCGCTTGGGGCGCGGGCCGACCGAAGGCTTCTTGCCGTCGGCGAGGATCTCGGTGATGCGCAGCACGGTGATCTCGTCGCGATAGCCGCGCTTGCGCTTGGAATTCTTGCGGCGGCGCTTCTTGAACGCGATGACCTTGGGGCCGCGCTTGTGGTCGAGCACTTCGGCCGCGACCGACGCACCGGCCACCGTGGGAGCGCCGACCACCGGCGTCTCGCCGCCCAGCACCAGCACGCTGTCCAGTTGCACGATCGTTCCGACTTCGCCGGCGATCTTGCCGATTTCAAGTACATCTTCCGGTGCGACGCGGTATTGCCGGCCGCCGGTTTTGATGACTGCGAACATCATTTGGTTCCTTGTGTTCGATTCCGGCGCTCGGATCTGGTCCGGCCCGGCTTCTTGTTCAGTCGATTGGGGCGAATTTCGCGGGTCCCAGGCGACGCCTGGCGGCCACGCAAAAACAATCGGCGCAAGGAAAACCTGCGCCGCGTGCCGGGACTTATAGCCGCAGAGGCCGGGGAGTCAAGGCAAAACCCGGCGAAAAGGGCCGCAAATGAAGGGTTTGGCCGCCCTTTTGCGGCCTTTCCCGGCGGGCCGGGCCCCCGCCGCGTTGAAACCAACCGGTTCCCTCGCCGTTGTCCCGCGCTCACGAGAGAATAATGAAGGGGCGGCATGGCGGACGGCAACATCAGCACCTCCGGCATCGGCAAGCACGGAGCGTCGCGGCTTCCGTCGGTCGATATCGACAGCTACAACATCGAACTGAAGGACGACAACGGTTTCCTCGGCGATCGCGCCAGCAAGGGCGCGTTTCAGCAGATCCTCGACGACTGGCGCAAGCCGCTGAAGAAGAACGGCGACGATCCGCTCGGCAAGAAGCCGGCCGACAACCTCGGCAAGACCACCCTGGACGAGGCGTTGCGCGGCGACGACGTGACGGCGGCGGCGCTGGTGCATGGCGCGCTGGAGGAGTTCGCGCAGGAATTGGCCTATGTCACCCGCCGCTTCCTCAAGACCAAGGCCTGGGCCGACACCGAACGCATCGTGGTCGGCGGCGGCTTCCGCCAGAGCCTGGTGGGGGAGATCGCCATCGCCCGCGCCGACCTGATCCTCAAGGCCGAAGGGCTCAAGGTCGACCTGATCCCGATCCGCTTTCATCCGGACGAGGCCGGGCTGATCGGCTGCCTGCATCTGGCGCCGCCGTGGATCTTCGAGGCCTATGACAGCATCCTCGCGGTCGATATCGGCGGCTCCAACATCCGCTGCGGCGTGGTGGAAACCCGGTGGAAGAAGGCCAAGGACCTGTCCAGGGCGGCAGTGTGGAAGTCGGATCTGTGGTGCCACGCCGACGACGAGCCGACCCGCGAAGGCGCGGTGAAGCGGCTGGTGAAGATGCTCAAGGATCTGATCGAGCAGGCCGACACCGAGGGGCTGAAGCTGGCGCCTTTCATCGGCATCTCCTGCCCCGGCGTGATCGAGGAGGATGGCGCGATCAAGAAGGGCGCGCAGAACCTGCCCGGCAACTGGGAAAGCAGCCGCTTCAACCTGCCGGCCAGCCTGTTCGAGGCGATCCCGATGATCGGCGAGCACGACACCACCATCCTGATGCACAATGACGGCGTGGCGCAGGGCCTCAGCGAGATGCCGTTCATGCAGGACGTCGCGCGCTGGGGCGTGCTGACCATCGGCACCGGCCTCGGCAACGCCCGCTTCACCAACCGCAAGACCAAAGACGACAAGGCGAAGGACAGCGGGAGCAAGGACAAGAAGGCGGCGGGCGGCAATAAAAAGTCGAACAAAAACAAGGAATAGCCTGATCGTCGCGGAGTCGGCCGCGTCCTCCCCCGACACCGTGACGGCAGGCCGGCTCGCATCGGCGCGTGGCCTTGGGTCATGGTCTCACCGGAACGGCGTTGCCTCACCGGGACGGCGTTGGCGCGCATCGTCGGCTGCGATCGGCGGCCGGATATTTTCGCTCAAGCGCGGCTTGTCTGGCCTGCCATCCTCGCCTAGAACACCGCCGACCACCCGCGGGGAATCCCCCCGATCTTGGCGCCTGGAGAGGTGGCAGAGTGGTTGAATGCACCGCACTCGAAATGCGGCATAGGTGCAAGCCTATCGGGGGTTCGAATCCCTCCCTCTCCGCCATTATCTTGTAGCGAACCCGAGATGAGGCTCCCGTTGGGGGCCTTTTTCTTTTTGTTTCAAAGGCGTTTAGCCGAGGCGCCCGAACCTCGGAGACTGACGCCGGGTCCAATTTCCGTCTCTGAACGGCCCTCCGTCTCTAACCGAGCGAACCTGGTCCGGCCCGGTTCGGCTTCGCGAAGGCCAACGTTTTTAGCCAGTTCCTTCCATCGGATCGGCGCACCTTCTGCTGCCGTTCTCCCGGCTGGCGTCGCCAGCCAGAGAACGCGCGGTAGGCGTTTCATGGCGAGTACATGTTCCCTCCCTTGATGCTGGTCATTCCGATGTCGGCGGCCTTCCGCGCGGTCGGGCTGGCCGACAGCCTCGGCGGGCTGCTGATTGCCCACCTCGCGATTTCGCTGCCGCTCGCGGTGTGGCTGCTCTGGGGATTCTTCAAGTCGATGCCGTTCGACCTGGAGGAGGCCGCCATGGTTGACGGCTGCTCGCAGTTCGGCGCCTTCGTCAAAGTGGTCCTGCCCTTGTCGGCGCCGGGCCTGATTACGGTCGGCATCTTCTCGTTTCTGCTGTCCTGGGCCGAT
>JBIQLW010000044.1:0-34431 GCA_044463945.1 Bradyrhizobiaceae bacterium
GCCGCGCCGCAGGAAGCAGACCAGCAGCACGAAGATGACGCCGAGCACCAGCTTCCAGGCCGCGCCGAGGCCGAGCGCGGCTTGCAGGAAGTCTTGCAGGAACAGCCAGATCGCCGCGCCGAGCAGCGGGCCGAACAGGGTGCCGGTGCCGCCGATCGCGGTCATCATCACCAGTTCCGCCGAGGTGTGGAACATGAAGGCATCCGGCGGCATGAAAGCCTGCATGACGCCGAGCAGACCGCCGGCAAAGCCGGCATAGGCCGCCGCGATGACGAATGCCGTCAGCTTGTAGCCGTGGATGTTGTGGCCGACGGCCGAGGCGCGCAGCGGATTGTCGCGAACCGCGCGGAACACGGCGCCCACCGGCGAACGGATGATGCGCAGCGCGACGACGATCCCGACGAAGTACCAGAAGGCGAGGAAGATGTAGAGCGACCAGCCGCTGGAGAAGTGGATCTGGGTGAAGCCGAGGTCGAACGAGGGGCTCGGCACGCCCGGCAGGCCGTTCTCGCCGCCGGTCCATTCCGCCAGCGGATTGAACTCGACGAAGAAGAACACTTCGGCGATGGCGACCGTGATCATCGCGAAGTAGATGCCGGTTCGGCGCAGCGCGATGAGGCCGACCAGATAGCCGACCACGGCGGCGGCGATCATGCCGAGGAACAGCGCCGTCACCACATGAGGAAAGCCGGCCTGCGTCAGCAGGTAGGCGGCGAAGAAGCCGCCGGTGCCGTAGAGCGCGGATTGGCCGAAGGACAACAGCCCGGTGAAGCCGAACAGGATATCGAAACCGATCCCGAACAGGCCCCAGACCAGGATGCGGTTCACCGTGTTCGGCGCGAAGCCGAGATGCGGCAGGATGAAAGGGGCGAGGATCAGGCCGATGGCCGTCAGCGTCTCGACCAGATAACGACGTTGATTGATCATGATGTAACCGTTTTATCCGCGGCTCTGTGAGCCCATCAGTCCATGCGGCCGCAGCACCAGCACCAGCGTCATCGCCGCGAACAGCATGACGTAGGCATAGCCGGGGTTGATCATTGACGTGATGCTGATGATCTCGCCGGCGATCAGGCCGCCGATGATCGCGCCGGGGAACGAGCCGACGCCTCCGATCACCACCACGACGAAGGTCTGCACCAGAATGGCGTCGCCCATGTCGGGCGTGAGCGAGACCACCGGCGCGTTGACGATGCCGGCGAAGCCGGCGGCCATGGCGCCGATGCCGAACACCACCATGAAGACGCGGTAGACGTTGATGCCGAGCGAGGCCACCATCACCGAATCCTCGATGCCGGCGCGGACGATCATGCCGATGCGGGTCTTGTACAGCACCACGAACAGAGCGAGCAGGGCCGCGGCGATGATGCCGACCAGCGCCAGCCGGTAGGTGGGATAGAACATGAAGCCGAGCGAGGTGATGCCGGCCAGTGCTTTTGGCGCCGGCACCGTCAGCGACAGGCTGCCGAAGGAAAGGCGCACCAGTTCGACAAGACACATGCCGATACCGAACGTCACCAGCAACTGGTCCTCGTCGGGGCGGCTGTAGAAGTGGCGGATGATCACCAGTTCCAGCACCAGGCCGACCACCATCACGAACAGCGAGCCGAAGATGATCGCGACGATGAACGAATCGGTGTAGGTGAACGCGACATACCCCGCGTAGCCGCCGAGCATGAACATCGCGCCGTGCGCGAGGTTGAGGACGCCGAGCGTCCCGTAAATGATCGTCAGGCCCGATGAAATCAGCGCCAGCAGGGCGCCGAGCACCAGCCCGTTGAACATCTGCGATATGAGATTAGGCCAGTTGATCACCGTCACCCTCGCGCAAGGATAAGGAAACAAGGATAGGGAAAACAGAGCGTTTCCCGGCGGCGCGTGCTCCCGAAGTGATCCGGGGCGACAGCCGGCGCCGTGGAAACGCCAGGTTTGGAAACGCCAATCGAAGTCGAAACGTCGCGGCGCAACCCGGCTCGCAAAACCGGATCGCGCCTCGTTAGGCGACGATCAGGTGTAGTCGCCGAGCTTGCAGCCGAAGGCGTCGGGCTTCTGGATGACGCCGGCGCCGTCGACGATGTCGACGATGTCGTACCAGTCCTCCTTGTTCTTCATGTCGGCCTTCTTCTTGCCCTTGACGATGATAACCGGACGGACGCACTGGTGATCCTCGGGGCGGTAGTGAACGTCGCCGACCAGCGAGGGAATGGTCTCGCCCTTTTCCCAGGTCTTGATAATGTCCGGCGGATAGAAGCTGCCGGTCTCCTCGACCATGCGCGCCCAGTGGACGATGCCCATATAGGCGTTCTCGGCACCCCACTCCGGCTTGTAGCCGTACTTCTTCTCGAACGACTCGTTGAACATCTTGGCGAGCGGGAACTTGTCTTCGAGAGTCCACCAGTAGTCGGTGGCGGCGTAGACGTCTTCCATCAGGCCGCCGGTCTCGCGCGCCAGGAACGGCACCTGATAGGGTACGACCAGCTTCATCTTGTCGAGCACGCCGAACTGCTTGGCCTGCTGGGTCGAGAGCACGCAGTCGTGGCCCCAGTTGACGTTGATGAGCACGTCGGCGCCGGAGTTGGCGACGTTGAGCAGATACGATGAATAATCGGGCGCACCGAGCGGCGACACTTGGTTGGTCACCGTGGTCCAGCCCTGCGACTTCAGGTATTTTTCCACCGAGGCCGTGGTGGTGTGGCCATAGGTGTAGTCCGGCGTCAGATACGCGGCCTTCTTGTTCTTGCCGAAAGCCTTGATGATCGTCGGGCCGATGGCGTTGGCGGCCATCTCGCCGTAGAAGCACTGGCGGAAGCCGTAGCGCACGCAGTCCTTGCCGGTGGTGTCGTTCGAGCCGGAGATCTGCGCGACGTACAACACCTTCTCGCGCTGGGCGAGCTTGTTGAGCGCCACCGCGACCGCCGATGACGTCGATCCGGTCATCAGCACGATCTTGTTCTCGGTGATGAAGCGCTGCTGCGCCTGCACGGCCTGGTTCGGCTTGGCGGCGCTATCGGCAACCAGCAGTTTCACTTCCTTGCCGAGCACGCCCTTCTTGGTCTTCGGCGAGAGCTTCTTGACCAGATCATGGGCGGTGTTGAGATGCTCGACGGCGAGTTCGGCGCCCTTGATTTCGTCCTCGCCCTGCACCGCGTAGGTTCCGGTGCGCGGCGACGTCGAGCCGATATAGACCGTGTCGCCCTGCGAACCCGCCGGCCAGGTGCCGATCGCCGGCTTGTCGGCCGCGATCGCCGGCATCGCCACGCCGGCGGGCAACAGCGCGCCGCCGACCAGTCCGGCGCTCGCCTGCAACAACGTGCGGCGGGAAACCGCCGTCCTGAATTGATGATCGCCTCCGATGCGCTTTACCATGGGTCGTCCTCCAAAGTGTCCTTGTTGACGTCTGCCGACTGAAGTCGGATCGAAACCGGAACGGCCGAAACGCAAGGTCTGGCATCGCCGCCTTGATCTCGTGGTTCTTGCGCTCTTTGGTTCCGTTCCTTGAGCTTTCTGTCAATTTCACTTTGGTCGAAAGCACGCCCCCGCGATATTAGAACAAGGACTAATAAGGCTGCCGCATCAGGAATTTAATTCCGGGCCGATGGGGTGTATGCGCAATACGGAAAGCCGTCATGCTCCGCGAAGGCGGAGCATCCAATATTCCGTATCGAATCGGATCTCACACGCGCTCGCACGGGTGACCGAATCGTCCGCTTTCGCGCACGATGACGCCTCGCTTCCGGTCTGTCTCGCAGGATGACGGCCAGGGGCGTTATGCGCGGTGCGCGCGGACCCGACGCACCATCTGCTCGACATGGGCGATCGGCGTTTGCGGGGTGATGCCGTGGCCGAGATTGAAGATGAAGCGGCCGCCGGCATAGGATGCCAGCACATCGTCCACCGCGCGGTCGAGCGCGCCGCCGCCGGCGATCAGCGCCAGCGGATCGAGGTTGCCCTGCACCGCGACGCGAGTCTGGACCGAATCGCGGATCAGCGACGGTTCCGCGGTCCAATCGATGCTGACGGCATCGACGCCGGTCTTCGCGGCATAGGCCGGCAGCAGCGCGCCCGCGCCGCGCGGGAAGCCGATGACCTTCGCATCGGGAACCGCCTTGCGGACACCCTCGACAATGCGGCGCGTCGGCTCGACCGACCAGCGTTCGAACTCGCGCGGCGGCAGCACGCCGGCCCAGGTGTCGAAGATCTGCAACGCATTGGCGCCGGCGGCGAGTTGCTGCGTCAGATAGCCGATCGAGGCATCCACCAGCACGTCGATCAGGCGCGCGAACGCCTCGGGATGACGATAGGCCAAGAGCCGCGCCGGGGCCTGATCCGGCGTGCCATGTCCCGCCACCATGTAGGTGGCGACCGTCCATGGTGCGCCGCAGAATCCGATCAGCGCCACCGCGGGATCGAGGTCGCGCCGCACTCGCCGCAGCGCCTCGTAAACCGGCGCGAGTTTTTCGCCATCCGCGTGTGTCCCGAGCGTCGCGATCTTTTCCGGCGTGTCGAGCGGATCGAGCCGCGGTCCTTCGCCTACCTCGAAGCGCACCGCGCGGCCGAGCGCGTACGGCACCACCAGAATGTCGGAGAAGATGATCGCGGCATCGAAGCCGAAGCGGCGGATCGGTTGCAGCGTCACCTCGGCGGCGAATTCGGGCGTGAAGCAGAGGTCGAGAAAGCCGCCGGCCTTCGCGCGCAACGCGCGATACTCCGGCAGATAGCGGCCGGCCTGCCGCATCATCCAGATCGGCGGCACCGCCTGACGGCGGCCGCGCAGCACTTCCATGAAGGGCTGCGTCGCGGGAGGCGTTGTCGAGGGAGCGTTGGCCACGGGGTCGATCCTTGCGGCTGGAAGGGAAATGTCGATTACGATGGTGTGGCGGCCGCGCGGCCGACCGCCCATAGCGCGAAGGCATAGACCACGGCAACCTCGTCGAGCCGCTCGAAGCGACCGGACGCGCCGCCGTGGCCCGCGCCCATGTTGGTGCGCAGCATCACCGGCCCGCCGCCCGTCATGGTGGCGCGCAGCCGCGCCACCCATTTCGCCGGCTCCCAGTAGGTCACGCGCGGATCGGTCAGGCCCGCCATGGCGAGGATCGCCGGATAGTCCTGCGCCGCGACGTTCTCGTAAGGCGAATAGGACAGGATGGAACGGAACGCCGCCGCATCGGTGATCGGGTCGCCCCATTCCGGCCATTCCGGCGGCGTCAGCGGCAGCGTGGCGTCGCGCATGGTGTTGAGCACATCGACGAACGGCACCTCGGCGACGATGCCGGCGAACAGATCGCCGGCGCGATTGGCCACCGCGCCCATCAGCATCCCGCCGGCGCTGCCGCCGTGGCCGACGATGCGCTTCGTTGACGTGTAGCGCGCATCGATCAGCGCGCGGGCGCAGGCGGCGAAATCGTCGAAGCTGTTGGGCTTCTTCTCGCGCTTGCCGTCGAGATACCAGCCCCAGCCCTTGTCGGAGCCGCCGCGGATGTGCGCGATGGCGTAGACGAAGCCGCGATCGACCAGCGACAGCCGGTTGGTCGAGAACGACGCCGGGATGGCGTGACCGTAGGAGCCGTAGCCGTAGAGCAGCAGCGGCGCACTGCCGTCGAGCTTGATGTCCTTCCGATGCAGCAGCGACACCGGCACCTGCGCGCCGTCATGCGCCGCCGCCATGATGCGCGTGGTGACGTAGTCCGCCGGGTTATGTCCCGAGGGAACCTCCTGCCGCTTGCGCAGCACGCGGACGCGGCTCGCCATGTCGTAGTCGTAGACCTCCGACGGCGTCGTCATCGACGAATAGGAGAACCGCAGGTTGGTGGTGTCGAACTCGTAGCCGCCGTGGGTGTCGAGCGAATAGGCCGCCTCGTCGAAGGCGATGCTGTGCTCGCTGCCGTCGGCGAGGTCGCGGATGACGATGGAGGGCAGCGCGTTGGCGCGCTCCAGCCGCACCAGATGGCCGGCGTAAAGTTCGATATCCAGCACGAAGATGCCGGGCCGGTAGGGAATCAGGTCGCGCCAGTTGTCGCGCGAGGGCGCCTCCAGCGGCGCGGTGACGATCTTGAAGTCGATGGCGTCGTCGGCGTTGGTGAGGATGAACAACTCATCGCCGCGATCGGCGAGCGAATACTGCACGCCGGTCTCGCGCGCCGCCACCAGCCGCGGCGCGGCGTCGGGAGCGGCGAGGTCGATCAGCCATTGCTCGGAGGTTTCGTGATCGCCGCCGGCGATGACGCAGAACCGGCCGCTGGCGCTCTCATGGATGTGGGTGAACCAGCCGGAGTCCTTCTCCTCGTAGACAAGTTTGTCGTCGGCCTGCGCGGTGCCGAGGCGGTGAAGGAAGACCTGCATCGGGCGATGGTTGTCGTCGAGCTTGACATAGAAGAACGCCCGCGAGTCCTTGCACCACACCACGCCGCCGTCGCTGTGCTCGATCGTGTCCGGCAGGTCCTGCCCGTTCGCCCAGTCGCGCACGCGGATGGTGAAGTATTCCGAGCCGCGGGTGTCGGCGCTCCAGGCTTCCAGCTTGTGGTCCCACGAATGGCTGGCGTCGCCGAAATTGAAATACTCGGTGTCCTTGGCCAGCGTGTCGCCGTCGAGGATCACCTCCTCGGTGCCGCCGTCGCGCGGCGTGCGCGCGAAGATCGCGTGCTGGCCGCCGTCGCGGAACTTGCGGAAGTAGGCGAACGGTCCGTCCTTCGCCGGCACGCTGGAATCGTCTTCCTTGATGCGGCCGCGCATCTCGCTGACGAGACGGCGCTGAAGATCGGCGGTGCCGCCCAGCACGCTCTCGGTATAGGCGTTCTCGGCTTCCAGATAGGCGCGGATGTCGGCGGGCAGCAGCTTCGGGTCGCGCAGCACCTCCTGCCAGTTGTCGGCCTTGAGCCACGCATAGTCGTCGACCAGCGTGGTGCCGTGCAGGGTGAAGGCTTGCGGGCGCTTGTCGGCGACGGGCGGCTGCGTGGCGGCTTTGCCAGTGGTGTCATTCATCGGATGCGGTTGCCTCATGCGCCGACGTCGTCGGCAAGCGAGCGAATGGCGGCGGCCGTGCCGCCGTCGCCATGGGGAATGCGCAGCGCGCGCAATGCCATCTCGACCACGCCGAGGGTGCCGAGGATCATCGGCGCGTTGACGTGGCCCATATGGGCGATGCGGAAGGCGTCGCCGGCGAGGTCGCCGATGCCGGTGCCGAGCACCACGCCGCACTTGTCGTTGCAATAGGCTTGCAGCGCGCGCGGGTCGTGACCGGCAAGACGGATCGTGGTGACGGTGTCGGCGCGCTCCGCCGGCTCGGAAATGTTGAAATCGAGCGCGCCGCCCTGCGCCCACGTTTCGACCGCGCGGCGCAGCGCTTTCGCCAGCAGGCGATGTCGCGTGAACGCGGCGTCCAGCCCTTCGGCGAACAACAGGTCGAGCGCCCGACGCAGCGCGAACAACAGATGCACCGGCGCGGTGCCGGCATATTTGTGATAGTGCTCGGGGCCGTCGCGCGCGGTCCAGTCCCAGTAAGGCGTGCGCAGACCGGCGCGGCGGTGCGCCTCGCGCGCGCGTTCGCTGGCGGCGACGAAGGCGAGGCCGGGCGGCGTCATCAGGCCCTTCTGCGAGGCCGCCATCGCCACGTCCACGCCCCATGCGTCCATCTCGAACGCCATGCAGCCCAATGAGGCCACCGTATCGACCATGAACAGCGCGTCGTGCCCGGCGGCCTTGATGGCGCGGCCGATGGCTTCGATGTCGTTGACGACGCCCGACGCGGTATCGACCTGCACCACCAGCACGGCCTTGATGGCGCGAAGGGTGTCCTGCCGCAGCCGCGCCTCGACCGCATCTGGCCGCACGGCGCGGCGCGGATCGCCCTTGAGCACCTCGACGGTCACACCCATCGCGCGCGCGGCCTCGCCCCAGCCGATGGCGAAGCGGCCGCTCTCCAGCACCAGCACCGTGTCGCCGCGCGACAGCGTGTTGGTCAGCGTCGCTTCCCACGCGCCATGGCCGTTGGCGATGTAGATGTAGGGCCGGTGGGTTGTGCGGAACAGCCGCTTAAGATCGGCGAGCACGCCATCGGTGAGTTGCACCATGGCGTCGGAATAGATGTCCAGCGCCGGGCGGTGCATCGCTTGCAGCACCTCGTCGGGCATCGTGGTGGGGCCGGGAATGGCGAGAAACTCCCGCCCCGCGCGAACGGCCATGATTGAAATCCTCAACGCTGGTTATGACGTGCCCTGCTTGGCACGACGGGCCTGCAAATTAAAGCCTCCCGAGTATCTGACTGGAAATTCGCTCTTTTGGGCGAATTTACAACACGAAAGCCGTCATGCTGCGCGAAGGCGGAGCATCCAGGACCTATATCGGTCAAATTTTCCATTGCGCTGACACGGATGACTGAATCGTCCGCCGGAGCCTGTCATCGGGCCGCGCTTGCGCGGACCCGTTGGCGGACGATGACGCCTCGTTTCCGGTCGACCGAGCGCCGTTATCTGCCCAGCGCGCCGGCGACGGCCTGCCAGATCTGGTCCTTGAGCTGGATCGCGAGCGGGCTGGCGATGTCGACGACCGGCTCGGCGTTTTTCCGGCAGTTTTCGACCAGCCGCAGAACCCAGACCTCGCCGTCGGTGTAGTAGGGATCGCCGCCGCCGTTGCGGCCGGCGAGTGTCGGGCCGACGCCGGTGACCTGATATTTCGCGCTCACCATGCCGGCGGCCTCAAGGTCGGCCGCAAGTCGCGCGCGCTCGGCATCGATGTCCGCCGCGATGTGATGGGTGACGGCCCCGGTATAGCGGCTGATGCCGACGCCGCGGTCGAACGCCGCGTCGCCGAGCCACACCGGGCGGTCCTCCGCGCCGCGCTCCAGCACGCGCCACAGCCGGACGTGGTGGCGTTGATCGGCGCTGCCGCCGACCTGTTTCTCGTAAGCCAGATCCTCGCGGCGTCCGAGGTAATAGAGATTGCTCACCGGCGCCTCGCGGTAGGGCCGGCGGAAGATCACGCTGCCGGCGATGCCGATGCTGGAGCGGATCGAGAGGGCGACGGCGGGCGACCAGCCGGCGGCTTTCATCGCGCAGGCAATGTCGTCGCGTGATCCGATCAGGCCGACATTGATCGGATCGCCGGGAATGTCCTGCGCCGTGCGCGTCACCATCGGCAGGCCGGCGAGTCCCTTCTGATGTTCGTAGTGGGTCCACAGGATCGGCAGCAGCATGTAGGCGATCAGCCCGTAGAGGCTCAGCAGCATCAGCGACAGCAGCACGGTCTGCCGCAGCCGGCGTCGCCGGCGCGGCTGACCGTCGGCGGGGCGATGGCGGGTCAGGTCGCCCGCCTCTCGCACCGGACGTCAGGGTGCGCGTGCGTCATCGCCGCGTCTCGCGGCAGCCGGCGGCCTCGGCCTCCTCGACCGAGCAGAACCAGCGCGTGCCCTTGCTGACCTTCATGCGGATCTGGGCGTACCAGCGGCTGGTCGGGCGGTGGTAGATGCACTGGCCGGAGGTGTTGACGTTGCCCTTGATGCGGCAGGCGGGCGAGGGCGGCAGCGGCCCCGAGGCCGAGGCCAGCAGCAGGCGCCGCACGTTCTCCTTCGGCCTGACAGCGCCGAGGATCGGCGCGGTCTTGCGGCGGGTGCGCCAGTCGGCTGGCGCGAAGAACGCGCCCTGCCACAGCCCGGCATTGGCCGCCTGCGCCGCCTTCTGGTCGGCGTCGTCGTGCTGCGCGCCGCGCGGCATCGCCAGCGCCCAGCCATTGCGCACCAGCCATTTGTGGATGTCCTCGCCATCGACCGTGCATCGCGCCAGCGTGCGGCCGCGACGGTCGAGCCGCATCAGGTGGCACGCCCATGACCGCGTGCCGACGTGGCTTGCGAGCGCGTCATGGGCGGCGACGCCGCACTTCCACGGCGCGCCGCGGGCGTCGAGGCAAAGCTGCTGCGGCGAGGGCGCGTCGATGCCGGCGAGCTTGATGCGGATGTTGTTGATGCTGACCTGATCGGCGCTCTGGATCTTCGGCACGCCGGCGACGTCCGCCGCGTCGGCGGTGGTTGCTGCCGCCAGCGCCAGCAGCGGCGCGGCGAGGGTGAGGCGTGCGAATCTCGACAAGGACCACCGGGCGCGGGACATGCCGCGCCATTGTGGCGGCCGATCGGTTCCGCCGCAAGGCGCGGCGCGCGGGTGGCGCGCCCGCATCGCCTTCACGTTCGCGGCATCGTCAGCGCGCGGCGCGCCAGCGCCAGCCCCATCAGCACGAAGGCCGAGGTGACCTCGGGACCGCCGACCAGAATGCGCGTCGGCGTCTTCATCTTGTTCCATTCATAGGCGCGGTACGGCCCGCGCCGGCCGCCCTCGCCGAGGCCGCGCAGGACGACGTCGAGCGGCCCCGCGAAGGCCGCCGGCTCCGCGCCGAGATGGCCGAGCGCGATCAGCGCCAGCGCCGCGTCGAACGGGTTCATCTCGTGGGCGATGAGATCGTCGCGCACATAGGCGAGGACTTTTTCGCGGATGAAGGGAAACGCCCCGTCCGGATCGATGGCGCGGCGCGCGGCCTCCGGCAGCGCCATGAACGCGGCGTGGCAGCGGCCGAAATAGGCGCAGTACAATTCCGGCAGGTAATAGATGTGCGAGCGCGGATCGGCGAACGCGCCGCTCGAAGCCAGCCGCCGCTGGAACGCGATGATGCCGTGAAGCACCGCGAGCCGCGCCGGCGTCTCGACGATGGTCCAGCGCGCGCAGTTGCGGAAGCTCGCTTCGAGCACGTCGAGGTTCAGCGTCGGATCGAGGTCGTTGCCGTAGGGCCGCTCGCCGTTGAGATTGTCGATCCAGGTGACGATGCCGCCGCGATAATCGAGGCGATCGTTGAGCGGCACCGTGACCAGCGGCGCGTTGGCGCCGTCCTGCACCTGATAGCCGGCGTAGAAATCCACCAGCGGCTGGTCGAGCAGCGGATCGGTGCTCCCGGCCTGTAACGCAGCGGAGAACGAGCACGCGGTGGTGTCGCAGTCCGGCACGTAGATGCCGAAGCCGAGGTCCTGCTTGATCTGCGCGAAGAAGCGGCTGAAGCGCGGATGCGGCGCCGGCGCCAGCGCGGTGATGACGTCGAACGTCGCGCCGTCGCGTCCGCGCACCGTTTCGCGGCTCGGCCCAAGGCAGAACGCGGCCATCGCGTCGATGGCGGCGCGCGCGTGTGTGTGCTCGTCCGGCGCGGCGAGGCCGGTTTCGAGATAGCTCAGCAAGGCTTCGATGAAGAACGCATCGTAATAGGCCGAGCGATGGCGGATCTGCACCGGCTCCCACATCGGCTCGGCGATGCCGGTCCATGGCGGATTGATGAGGCGCGCGGCCTTCGAGCGTGCGATGAACACCCGCGCCAGATTGAACAAGAGCGTCGAGTTCTTGTAGCCGCGGGCGTCGAGCCCGGTCAGCGCTGCGAGAAAATCGCGGCCGCGCAGATCGGGATCGCCGATCAGGTTGAAGGCGGCATAGGCCGGCAGAAAACCGTTCTTCGCATAAGCGCGCAGCAGGTGCCGGCCGCAGGCGCGGATCGCGTCCTCGATCGCTTCCGTGGCCGGCATGGTGTTCGGCGCGGCGAACGGCTTTGGCCGCGGGTGATCGAGCCGGATGGTGTCCACGAGGTCGGCGACCGGGCGGCCGACGGCGGCCCAGTCCGGCTCCGGCGCGTCGCGTGCCTGTGTCAGCGCGGCGCGCAGCGCGTCGAGCCGGCCCTGGTCGCGCAGTTCCGGCAGTCCGGCCCGCCGCAGCAGCGGCCGCAGCGCCGGATTGCCGAGCGCGGTCCGGTAGAACTTGGCGAGATGGGCGTCGCCGGGCGGCGCGCGGCCGCCGGCGCTCCGCAACAGCGGGTCGCACACCTCGTAGAGCGAGGGGCCGTCCTTGCTGGCCGTCAGAGCCCCCAGGGCAGCGCCGGCGAAATACCGCACATTCGTCAAATAGTGGCCCGCCCCGCCGAAGATGTTCCCCAAGTCATTGAAAACTGTCATGAAACGACTGGAATTACAAATGTGATGTCGGTCACTGTGGAGAATTGGGTCCGGCGGCATTGTGGGGGCATGAAACGCGGCCAGTCCGGACGGATCGGCCCTTACCCAAGGGAGAGTGTCATGTCCAAGATTTCCAGCCAGTTCAACCTCCGCACCGCCCTGTTCGGTCTGGCGATTGCCGGTTCCCTGACCGCCTTCGCCTCGGCGGCCGACGCCTACACCAGCCAGCAGCGCATCGCCTGCACCCCGGACGCCTTCCGCCTGTGCAGCAGCGAAATCCCCAACATCGACGGCATCACAGCCTGCATGCGCAAGCAGAAGTCGAGCCTGAGCGCCGCCTGCAAGGCCGTCTTCGACAAGTGATCCCCAAGGGGTTGTCACGACGGCACCAAACCCGGTAACCGTTTGTTATACCGCAGTGCCGCAAATCGAGCACAATTGGTCGTCAAGACCTCCGCAACCCTCAACCACAGTACGAGTGCCGGCGCGCCCCGATGGCGCGACGGAATCCGGACGGGGACGTAAGGCCATGAAAACAAGAAAATTTCGCCTCTCTCGCCGGTCCGCCACGATGCTTGCGGCGGTGGTCGGAACCCTGTCGCTGGCGATCGGCGCCCACGCCGCGCTGAACATGCGCGCGAACGACGCCGCCAAGACCGCCACCGCGCCGCTGGCGACCCAGGGTCCCGCGCGGGTCGCGCTGGTCATCGGCAACAGCCTCTATCCCGACGCCAACGCGCCGCTGGCGCAGCCGGTCAACGATGCCCGCGCCCTTTCCGCTGCATTGCAGCGTGACGGTTTCGATGTCGAGACGGTCGAGAACGGCGACAGGGGCGAGATACGGAGCGCGGTCGAGCGCCTCAAGGCGAAGATCCGGCCGGAGTCGGTGGCGATGCTGTTCTTCGCCGGCTACGCGGTGCAGGCCGGCCGCGAAAGCTACATGATCCCGGTCGATGCCGCGATCTGGAAGGAATCCGACGTCCGCCGCGACGGCACCAGCGTCGAATCGGTGCTGGCGGCGATGAAGCAGAGCGGCGCGCGCGCCAAGCTGGTGGTGATCGACGCCTCGCGCCGCAATCCCTATGAGCGCCGCTTCCGCGCCTATTCCCACGGCCTCGCGCCGATCAACACCCCGGACAACGCGCTGATCCTGTCGTCGGCGGCGCCGGGACAGGTGGTCGATGACGGCGACGGCGCCAACAGCGTGCTGGTCGGCGAACTGCTCAACAACCTGAAGGAACCGGCGCTGGGCGCCACCGCGGTGTTCGGCAAGACCCGTCAGGCGGTGACCCAGGCGACCAAGGGCAAGCAGGTCCCCTCGGTGTCGTCGTCGCTGCTTGATGACGTGTCGTTCCGCGCCGAGACCGCCGCTCATCTCGCCAGGGCGGGAAGCTGAGACCACGCTGCGCGGCGTAGCGACTGGAAACGAGGCGTCATCGTCCGCCAACGGGTCCGCGCAAGCGTGGCCCGATGACAGGCTCCGGGGGACGATCCAGTAGCCCCCAACCCGTGCGGGGAAAATCCGATTGGTCATGGAGTACTGGATGCCCGCCTTCGCGGGCATGACGATTTGTGGCGTGGGCCTACTTCTTCTCGCCTTCGGCGAGGATCGGCCGCACCGGATCGCCCTCGCGCAACAGCGCGCCGGCGCGCGCCACCACGGTTTCGCCCTCCGCCAGCCCCTCGCGGATTTCGACCCGCCCGTTGGCCATCAGCCCAACCTCGACGCGCCGCGTCTCGACGCGGTCGCGCCGCACCACCTGCACCACGGTGCCGGCGCTGCTGTAGAGGATCGCGGCCAGCGGCACCGAGACGCCGCAGCTTTCGCCGGTCTTGATCGAGGCGCGCGCCGAGGCGTTGACCAGAAGCGGCCGCTGCGAGGTCACCGCGATGAACGCCTGGCCGAGCTGGCTGTTGGGATCGACGGTGGCGCCGATCTGGCGCACCTTGCCCTCAAGGTCCTCGATGCCGCTGATATGGATGGTGGCGGGCTGATCGACCTTCAGCTTGCCGAGGTCGCGGGTCGGCACCTGCACCGCGAGGTCGAAGTCGTTGCCGGTGATGATGGTGAACAGCGCCTCGCCCATCGCCGAGGCCGGGGCGCCGACCACCGCCGTCGCCGCGCTGACCAGCCCGGCGGTCGGGGCCTGCACGGTGGTCGCGCCGCCCTCGGGAAGGCCGAGGCGCGCCAGCGCCTGCCCGGCCGTCACCGTCTGCCCGGCATCGACCAGCACCTCCTGCACCTTGAGGCCGGGCCGCTCCGGCCGCACCGCGACTTCCTTGCGCGGGATCAAGAGGCCGAACGCATCGACGGTATCGGAAAAGCACGACTTCGCGGTGGTCAGCACGGTCACCGCCGCCGCGTTGCTGGGCGGATCGGTGGCGGCGACGGCGGCCGGCGCGGCGGCGCTCGCCAGCGTCGCTGCGAGCAGGGCGAAAGCCGGGCGTCCATGGCGTCGCGGGAGCGGCGGGCGGGCGGCCATGCGGGTCATCGGGGATTCCGGTTTGAGAGGCGGCGCGTCGGGTCGAGCCGCGAGATTATGGGAGTGGATCGCCAGCGCCAAGAGGCATCAAGGAGGTGATACGGGTCAGTCGTCCCCGGCATGGGACGGGTTCACGACGCCTCGCGGGACGGACGGGCGTCGGCTTCAGCCTCGGCGTCCGGCATCGCGGCGCGTAGCCGCAGGATTTCCACCGCGGCGACCGGATGGGCGAAGCCCTTGAGGCTGAGCGGGGCGATCGGCCGCGCCTCGACCAGCGATTCGACCATGCCGTAAGCGCGCTGGCTGGCGATGATCTGCCCGGCCTTGGCCTCGTCGGACAACCGCGACGCCAGATTGGTGACGCTGCCGATCGCGGCATATTCGAGCCGCTGCTCGAAGCCGATCTGTCCCAGCGTGGCGTAGCCGACCGCGATGCCGACGCCGAAGCCAAGACTGTGCCCGCGGTTGCGCCATTTGCGCGCCAGCACCTCGATGCGGTCGCGCATCTCGATCGCCATGCGGATCGCGCGCTCGGTGTGATCGGGAAACGGGATCGGCGCGTTGAACAGCACCATCACGCCGTCGCCGGCGTAGCGGTCGAGCGTGCCCTCGTAGCGGAAGATGGTTTCGCCCAGCGCCGCGTGATATTCGCGCAGCACGTTCATCGCTTCCTCCGGCTCCGAGCTTTCGGTGAAAGCGGTGAAGCCGCGCAGGTCGCAGAACACCACGGTCACCTCGCGGCGGTGGCTGTTGAGCAGCGAATCGTGGCCGTCGGAGGAGGCGATGAGCTGCGCCACCTGCGGCGCGAGGAAACGCTCCAGCCGGCGGATGCGCTCGATCTCGCCAAGCTGGGTTTCGACGCGCTCCTCCAGCGATCGATTCCAGTCGCGCAACTGGTCGGTCTGCTCCTGCAACTTGTCGGCTTGCCGCTGCACGGTGTCGCGCGCCGCCGCGAGATCGCTGACCGATTGCGCCAGATCGCGGGTGCGCTCCGCGACCTTGGATTCGAGGCCGGCATAGGTTTCCTGCAACTGGCCGGCCATGCCGTTGAACTGGTCGGCGAGTTCTTCCAGTTCGTCGGCGGTGCGGACCTCGATACGGTGGCCGAAGTCGCCGCCGCCGAGCTTGCGCGCGCCGTCGCGTAGCGCCCGGATCGGAATCAGCATCCGCCGCGCCAGCAGGATGCCGGCGAGGATCGCCACCGCCAGGCCGAGGGCGGCGAGAAAGGCGATGCGCACCAGAAGATCGCGCACCGGCGCCAGCGCCTGGCTGGTGGGCTGCTCGAACACCACGAACCAGCCGAGCTTCGGCACCGCGCGCGCGGCGGCGAGGACGGCGTGGCCGTCGGGCGCAGCGCCGGCGTCGGGCGGCGCGCCGCCGGGTTTGATCAGTGCCGCGATCTGCGGCAACGCGGCGAAGCTCTCGCCGATGGCGCGCGGCGCGCCGGAATGCGCCAGCACGCGCCCCGTGGGATCGACCACATAGGCGGTGGTCGATTTGCCGGCCTGCGCGGCATCGATGAAATCGCCGAGGAAACGCAGGTCGATATCGGCCACGGTGACGCCGGCGTCCTGCCCGGAATGGGCCACCGCGATGGCCATGAACGGACGGTTGTTGCGGAACACCGCCGGCGCGAACGCCGCGCCCTTGGCGACGCCCTCGGTGAACGCCGCCTCGCGGGAGAAATCGGTGCCGCGCTCCAGCGTCACCGCGGTCCGGCTGACGCGCAATTGCTCGCGTCCGGCGCCGTCGAGCTTGAAGACCTGACTCACCGCCGGCTGCTGGCTGAGCAGTTGGACATAGTCGGCGCGGCGCTGGTCGAGGGTGGTGACGCTGGCGCGCGTCACCCAGCTCACCTGCCGTTCGAGGTCGGCCACGGCAAGCGCGATGCGGCGCGCCGCCGCCTCCGCCTTGTCGGCCATCGCGCTGGTGAGGCTGGCGCGCGTCTCGCGATAGATCATCAGGGTTTCGAGCGCCGCGTTGACCGCGAGCACGAACAGCACGAGGCCAACCAGCGACGTGACGTACTTGGCGAACAGGCCGCCGCGCCGCCACCAGCCCTTGCCGTTTTCTCCGGCCATCCCTGCCCCTGGCATCAAAACATCGCGCCCGATTCCGTCGGACGCAAAGCTCCATAGCGTTTTCGAGCGAAGTGGAATCCGGTTCGCGTGAAGAAAACGCGTCAAAACAAAAACCTAGAGTCTTTCACCGTTTCCGTGAAACGGTGAAAGACTCTAACATAATTTGCCGGTCGTCAGCGGCCGAACAGTTGCTTGAGGATGCCGTCGATGGCGGATGCGCCGCCTCCGCCCGTAGCGGGCTCCCTGGCCGGGTCCCCGGCGGGGTCTTGCGCGCCGGGCTGCTGCCCGCCCAGTCCCTGCCGGATCAGGCCGCCCAGCGTTTCGCCAAGAGTCTTTTCGCCGGGGGTCTTTTCGCCGGGGCTGTTGCCGGCGTCGCCGGAGCCCGCACCGAACAGGCCCTGACCCAGTTCGCGCAGCCGCGCATAGGCCGCCTCGGGATTGTCGAGGATGCCCGCCATGTCCGGATAGATGTGCGGCGCGGCCCACGGCCCCCGGATCGCGACCGGGATGCCGAGCCCGACCGGCTCGGCCTCGCCGCCCTGACCTTCGAGCGACATCACCAGCTTCGGTTCGACCCGCAGCGCCAGCGCCTTGCAGGCGAGATCGACCGTGCCGCCGCCGCGCATCCGCACCAGCGGGCCGGCCAGCGCGAGATCGGCCGTCTCGGCCTTGCCCTGCGAGATGCGGAACGAGGCGCTGAGTTGCGACATGTCGGTGGCCTGCACCTCGTCGGCCTGCCAGCCGTTCAGGGTGCTCGCGGTCAGCGTGCGGATCATCTGCGCGACGTTGATGCCGCGGATCTTGCCGTCGCGGAAATCGAGGAAGGCGGTGCCATCCAGCGCCGCCACGATGGCGCGCGGGCTGTTGCCGGTGGATTGCACCGCGAATTTCGCTTGCAGCTTGCCTTCCAGCCGGTCGAAACCGGCAAGGCCGGTGAGCGCCGGCAGCGCGCTGACCCCGGCAAGGTCGCCCTGCATCGTATAGCGCGGGGTCGGGCCGGAGGCGTCGACGCTCACGCCGCCGCTGGCGAGGCCGTCATAGAGCCCGAGATTGTCGACCCTGACGGCGAGCGTGCCGCGCTTCAGCGTCGCGCCCAGCGCCAGCGGGGCGATGCGGACATCGCCGATGGACAGGCGCGCCGCCGAGACGCGCACGTCGGCATCGACATAGTTGAGGCCGCGCAGGTCGAACGGAACGTCGCTCCACGCCGCCGGAGCCGGCGCGGTATCCGGCGCGGTCTTGCCGATGGCGAGGTCCCGAATGTCGAGATCGATCTTGACCAGCGGCTTGCCGGCGAGATCGACCGACGCCCATCCGGTGAACGGCTTGCCGCCGAGCGCGCCGCTCACGCCGTTGATCCGCAGCGTCGCGCCGGCGAGGCGGACGTCGGCTTTCGCCGTGAGCGTATCAGCCAGCAGGCCCGGCGCCTCGAACGTCAGTTCGACCGGAAAAGGCCGGCGCGTCGCGCCATCCTCGGGCAGGGTTGCGCGCAGATCGAGTGTGAGCGTGTGCGCGCCGCTCCGCCCGGTGGCGGTCATCGCCACCGCGCGGCCGGCGTCGATGGTTGCGGTGGCGTCGATCCCCTCGATGCGATCCTCGACCTTGTCGCGCGGATTGGCGAACACCACCGCGCCGTCGCGGACGGTGACGCGGTCGATGGTGATCTCCGGGGCGTCGCCGGCGGACCCAGTGGCGGGCGAGGGACTGGCCGGCCTGCGTTCGCGCAGCAGCGGCAGGTAGGCCACTGGCCGATCCAGGGTGAGGGCGGTGACGGCCGGCTTGCCGGCGAGCAGGCTCGCCAGCGGCATCTCGATCCGCGCGGAAGCAATCTCGATGCGCTCGGCGTCGTCCGCGCCGGCGCGGCGGTCCAGCGACACGTCGTTGAGCGTGAGGTGGAAGGCGGGCCACAGCGCGACGCGGGTCGCGCCGTCGATCTCGATGCGGAAGCCGGTGTCGCGCGCGAGGCGGTCCCGGATCGCCGAGGTTAACAGGTTGGAGGGCAGGCCGACGGTGAGGACGATCGCGACCAGCACGATGACGGCCGCAACAACGGCGCCGGCGATCCTGGCAATCTTCATCGTGATATTCGGCCTCGCAAAAGTGTCGTCGGAATGTCGCCGCGGTCCGGCGTTGCGTTCAACGCGACGCTGCGGCGATCTGTCCTCGCAGTGTAGAAATAATGCAAAAGGGCTGCAAACCTGTGTGACCTGTGACACACTTCGACCCATCACGGCAGAGGCTGGGCGGGCAGGGGCGATGAGCAGGCAGGCTGAATTCGCGGTCATCCTCAAGATGAATCCGATGTTCGCCGAACTCGGCGCCGCCGAATTGCAGCGCATCTCCGGCCTGTGCCGCACCCAGCAGCTCGCGAGCGGCGAGGTGCTGTTCCAGAAGGGCGACGACGGCGATGCGCTGTTCGGGGTGCGGCGCGGCCAGATCCGCATCGAGACCGGCGCGTCCGACGGCGCGCGGCTGACGCTGAACTTCCTCGGTCCCGGCGACCTGTTCGGCGAGGTCGCGGTGCTCGACGGCCAGAGCCGCACGGCGGACGCCACCGCCACCGAGCCGACCGAACTGTTCGTGCTGCGGCGCGAGGATTTCCTCGCGCATCTGGAGCGCGAGCCGCGCGTCGCCATCAAGCTGATCGAACTGTTGTGCCAGCGCATCCGCTGGATGAGCGAGCGCATGGAAGAGTCGGTGTTGCAGCCGCTGCCGGTGCGGCTGGCGCGGCGGTTGTGCGCGCTGGCCTCCGACTTCGGCTCCGAGGTTCACATCTCGCAGGAGCAGCTCGGCGTCTTCGTCGGCGCGGCGCGCGAGAGCGTCAACCGGCAATTGCAGCAATGGCGCAAGGACGGCATCCTCGACCTGCAACGCGGCCGCGTGCTGCTGCTCGACATGGCGAAGCTGACGGCGGCCGCGCGCAACGACTGAAGCGGGCGGCGCTCACGTGACCTGCTTGTGCTCCGCCGCCGGCTCGTCGGGTTCGCCGCTCGATGACAGCACCTTGCGGCCGAGCCGCGTGAACAGCCGGCCGACGTCGTCCATCAACAGGAACATCGCCGGCACGAAGATCAGCGACAATAGCGTCGAGAAGATCAGGCCGCCGATCACCGCCAGCGCCATCGGCGAGCGGAATTCGCCGCCGGCGCCGAACGCCAGCGCGCTCGGCACCATGCCGGCCGCCATGGCGATGGTGGTCATGACGATCGGCCGCGCGCGTTTCTTGCCGGCGTCGATCATCGCCTCGTCGCGCGGCTTGCCCTCGCGGATCGATTCGATGGCGAACTCCACCAGCATGATGGCGTTCTTGGTGACGATGCCCATCAGCATCAGGATGCCGATCCACACCGGCGTCGTCAGTTGCTTGCCGGTGATGAGCAGCGCGCCGATCGCGCCGCCGATCGACAGCGGCAGCGAGAACAGGATGGTGATCGGTTGCAGGAAGGTGCCGAACAACAGCACCAGCACCGCGTAGACCATCATCAGCCCGGCGCTGATGGCGGTGGCGAAGCCTTCCGACAGTTCGTTGAGGCTTTCGGCGTCGCCCGACTGGTTGACGCGGACGTTCTTCGGCAGGCTTTTCATCACCGGCAGTTGATAGATTTCCTTCAGCGCATCGCCGAGCGCGGCGGTGCCGACGAGGTCGGCGGCCACCGTCGCCTGCCGCTCGCGGTCGTAGCGGTTGATGCTGGTCGGGCCCTGATCGAGCTTGACGTCGGCGACCACCGACAGCGGCACGCCGCCGCGGCCGCCGCCGATCGGCACCCGCAACTGTTCGAGCACGCGCAGGTCGCCGCGCGCGCCGTCCGCAAGCTGCACGCGGATCGGCACCTGACGGTCGCCGGCGTCGAACTTGGCGAGCGCCGGGCCGACGTCGCCGATGGTGGCGACGCGGATGGTTTCGGACAGGCTCTCGGTCGAGACGCCGAGCCGCGCCGCCAGGTCGGCGCGCGGCTGGATGCGCAGTTCGGGGCGGTCCAGCGCGGTTTCCGAGATCACGTTGGCGATCAGCGGAATCCGCTTCATCTGGCTGGCGAGTTCGCTGGCGACGTTGCCGACGATGGCGCTGTCGCTGCCGGTCACCACCAGCGAGATGGCGCGCAACCCGTTCTCGTCGAGGAACCAGTAGCGGATGTCCGGAACGCTTTCGAGGTCCTTGCCGATCTCAAGCTCAAGGTCGCGCTGGGTGATGCTGCGCTCGCCCTTCGGCGTGTAGTTGATGATCAGCGCCGCGCGCCGGACCTCATAGGTGCCGGGCGGCACATGGCCGCCATCGACGAACACGCTCTTCACCTCGGGCCGCTTGCGCAGCCGCGCCACGATGTCCTCGGTGACCTTCTCGGTATAGGCAAGCTGGGAGCCCGGCGGCAATTCCATCGCCAGCAGCGAGCGCGCGGTGTCCTGCGCCGGCAGGAAGCCCTGCGGCAGCAGATGGATGCTCAGGATCGAGGCGGCGAACACCACAAGGCCGAAGATCACGGTGAGGACGTAGTGCCGCACCGACCACGTCACCAGCCGGGTATAGGTTGTCAGCACGCGGCCCGGCGGCGGCTCCTCGCGGGCGTGGTGCTTGAGGAAATAGGCCGCGAGCACCGGCGTCACGAAGCGCGCCGCGAGCAGCGAGAAGAACACCTGCACCGACACGGTGATGCCGAACTGCTTGAAGAATTGCCCGGCGATGCCGGACATGAAGCTGGCCGGCGCGAAGATGGCGATGATGGTGAGGCTGATGGCGATCACCGCGAGGCCGATCTCGTCGGCGGCTTCCAGCGCCGCGCGATAGGGCGATTTGCCCATCCGCATGTGGCGCACGATGTTCTCGATCTCGACGATGGCGTCGTCGACGAGGATGCCGGTGGACAGCGTGATGGCGAGGAAGGAGACGAGGTTGAGCGAGAACCCCAGCATGTCCATCGCCCAGAACGCCGGGAAGATCGACAGCGGCAGCGAGATCGCGGCGATGACGGTGGCGCGGATGTCGCGCAGGAACAGGAACACCACGATCACCGCGAGGATCGCGCCCTCGAACAGCGTCGAGATCGCGGCCTCGTAATTGCCCTTGGTGAAATCGACCGAGGTGTCGATCAGCTTGAGATCGACCTCCGGATGCGCCGCCTTCAGCGCCGCGATGCGCTTCTCCACGGCGGCGGCGACCACCACGTCGCTGGCGCCCTTGGAGCGCTTGATGCCGAGCGCCACCACCGGCTCGCCGTTGAAACGGGCGAAGGTGCGGCGGTCGGCGATGGTGTCGGTGACGGTGCCGAGGTCGTCGAGGCGGATTTCGCCGCCCGCCGGCAGGCTGATCATTGTGCCGGCGAGGTCTTGCAGCGTCTTCGCGCCGGCCAGCGTACGGATCGCCTGATCGTTCTTGCCGATTTCGGCGCGGCCGCCGGCGAGATCGACATTGGTGCCGCGCAGGCGGCGGCTGACATCGACGGCGGTCAGCCCCGCCGCCTGCAAGCGGTCGGGATCGAGCGACACCAGAATCTCGCGCTCGACGCCGCCGATGCGCTCGACCTGCGCCACGCCGCGCACGCCTTGCAGCGCGCGTTTGACCACGTCGTCGACGAAATACGACAGTTGCTCCGGCGTCTTGCCCGGCGAGATCGCGGCGTAGGTGACGATCGGCAGGCCGATGACATCGACGCGCTGGATCAGCGGCTCGTTGACGTTCTGCGGCAGGTTGGCGCGCACCCGCGTCACCGCGTCCTTGATGTCGTTGAGCGCGCGGTCGGTGTTGGTTTCCAATGCGAACTGGATCGTGGTCACCGACAGCCCGTCGGTGATCGAGGAGGCGATGTGGCGCACGCCCTCGACGCCGGAGACGCCGTCCTCGATGGTCTTGGTGACCTGCGCCTCCAGTTCGGCCGGGGCGGCTCCGAACTGCGACACCGCCACCGACACCACCGGGATGTCGGCGGACGGCAGCCGCGTCACCGCGAGCTTGGTGAAGCTGATCCAGCCCAGCGCCAGAAGGATGATGGAGAACACCACCGAGGGCAGCGGATGGCGGATCGACCAGGCCGAAATATTGAGAGACATTTTCAGCGGCCTCGCACCCGGTCGGGGTCGTCGTTGAAGGTGGGTTTGACGCGGTCGCCGTCGTGCAGCGAGGTGCCGGCATCGGCGACCACGATCTCGTCGACCTTGAGGCCCTCAAGGATTTCGACGCTGGTGTCGGAACTGAGCCCGGTGCGCACCCGCCGGGTTTCGATCACGTCGCCGTTGACCACCTGAACCGTCGAATGGTCCACCGCCGAGCGCGGGATCGAGACGCCGCAGCTTCGCTTGGCGTCGATGTTGACGCGGGCGAACAGGCCGACCCGCAGCGGCGCGTTGCCGGTCAGGGCGACGCGGACGCGACCGAGCTGGGTGCGCTGGTCGATCTGCGGATTGATGAGACGGATACGGCCGGCGAGGTCGGGCTCGCCGTCGCGGCTGATGCGGGCGGTGGCGCCGGTGCCGAGCTTGGGCATGTGGATGCCCGGCACCTCGACGTCGAACTCGAGCACGTTGTCGATGGCGATGCGGAACATCGGCTCGGCCTGCGGCGAGGCGGGCGCGCCGACCATGGTATGGACCTTGGTAATCAGCCCGGCCACCGGGGCGCGCAGCGTCACGGGATTGCGGGCATTGCCGCCCGGCGGCGGGGTCAGCCGCGCCAGTTCCTGATTGGCGGTGACGACATCGCCCTCGCGCACCAGCAGGTCGGTGACCCTTGAGCCCTCGTGATCGATGTTGACCACCGCTTCCTGCTTCGGCACCACGAAGCCGGTGACCCGCACCATGTCCGAGAAGCAGGCGTTCTTCGCACGCACCACGCTGACGTGGACGCCGCTGTCCGCCTCGTCCGCGGCGTGGAGCGTGGCGGGCAGCGCGGTCAGGATGCCGGCCAGCGCGGCGAGCGCGAGGATCGGCGGCTGCCCGCGGGGTCGGGCCGCCCGCCGTCGTGGCGCTACGGATGTGTCGGGCGCCACGGGCGGCGGACGGTCGGGTTCGATCATGGGCGGCGTCGCCTGTCCGGATTCACAAAGGCATCATGGACTATTGGCTCGCCGCCGTCTTGTTCTGCATGTTGACGACCTGCACGCGGCGGTTGGCGGCGTCGCGCGGCGCGTCCGGCTTCTTCAGCCGCGTCTCGCCGTAGCCGGCGGTGACGAGATCGGTGGCGGGAATGCCGAATTTCTCCACCAGATACTGCTTCACCGCGTCGGCGCGGCGCTCCGACAGCGTCTGATTATAGGCATCGCTGCCTGCGGCGTCGGTGTGGCCGGCGAGCAGGAAGGTCGAGCCCTTGAGGTCGGGATTGGTCAGCGCCCGCCCCAGCGCCTCGACCGCGGATCTGGCCTGCGCGCCGATGGTCGCCGAGTCGTAGTCGAAGTTGATTTCGAGATCGATGCTCGGCCGCTGGTCGGCGATCGTCGCGATCTGCTGGCGTTCGCCGGAGGACAGCGAGCGGGTGGCGCGGTTGCGCACCGTGTCGATGAACCGGGCGTCGGTGGGCGAGGTCGCGGTTTCGCGCGGCGGCGCCATCGACAGGCTGCGGGTCAGCGGCTTCGGCTTCAAGGCTTGCAGGATCTGGCTCTCGGTGGCCTCGCCCGCCACCGCGATGCCGCCGCCGATCGCCGCCAGCATCCCGAGGGCCAGCAGCGAACGGAACGCGCCGCGATGGTGTCGCTTCGACGGATTTGCCATGATGAAGTTCCTCCGCTTGCAAACAAAACAAAATGCCAGCACCGCTGGATCGATGAAATGGCGGCGGGCTGGGGGCCCGTCCCGGTTTCGCAATTCAGGCGCGGCCGCTCCGCCCGGGGCGGAGGTCCGCCACGATCAATTCACGCCGTAGCCGGCAAATTCCTTGACGATATTGGGGTCCATCGCCTTGGCGTTGGTCATGTCCAGTTCGCCGGCCGCCGCGTTGCCGCTGCGCTGCTTGGCGAGGCCGCGGCCGTAGAGCGACGAGGTCAGGCGCGGGTTGATTTTCAGCGCGGCGTCGAAATCGGCGATGGCCTCGCGCGGCTTGCCGCTCTTGAGATAGAGCAGGCCGCGGCTGTCCAGCGCATCGACGAAGCCGGGCCGCAGCCGCAGCGCCTCGTTGCAATCCTTGAGCGCAGGTGACAGGTCGCCGACCACGGTGCGGGTCCAGCAGCGGTTGTTGAGCGCCTCGACGTCACGCGGATTGAGCTTCAGCGTCTCGTCGAAATCCTTGATCGCCGCGCTGTAGGCGCCCCGGCTGGCATAGACCTGGCCGCGCCGGTAGTACGAATTGGCGTCCTTCGGGTCGGCGGCGAGCTTGCTGTTGAGGGCCTTGACGGTGGGGTCGTCGGCCAGCGCCGCCACCTGCGTCTCGGGCTTCGGCGGTTCGGGCTTTTGCGCCTCGGCTTTCGGCGGCTCCGGCCGGGCCGGCGGCTTGACGGCTTCGGTCGCGGCGGGGGGTGGACTGACCGGCGTTGTCGCCGTCGCCGGCTTGATCTCGGGCGCGACCGGGGGCGGCGTCACCACCGGCTTGGCCTCGGGCTCGATCCGCGCCCGTTCGACTGCCGGTTCGGCTTTCGCCGGTTCGGCCGCCGCGACCTTGGCGCCGCCGGGCACGAAGGCGAAATCCTCGGCCAGCGACGACGAAATCCACGGCACCTGCGCGCTGCGCGAGGCGCGGGTGACGCCGACGCGGGTGCGGTTCAGCGTTTCCTCGGCGGTGAGGTCGGGGACGCGGATTTCCTTCAAAAGTTCGCCGACGAACAGGCTGCGCTCGGCGCCGCTGTCGCTCACCACCGAACTCAGCGCGGCGGAATACATCACCAGCGTACCGCTCGGCGCGATCACCGGGGCGAGGCCGGCCGAGAAGCTGCGGAAGCGCCGCTCGAACGGGTTGCGGCGCGAGGCGTCGAGCAGGGCGATCTTGACGCCCGCGCCCCGGCTGTTGATCTCGCCGAGAATGGTTTCGAGGCTGAAGCCGTCGCGGCGGACGTCCGCCTCGGTCCAGATCTGGGCATCGACCGGCAGGATGTAGCTCTGCCGCGCCGACTGGATGCCGAAGCCGCTGAAGAAGATCAGCGCCGCCGAGCCCGGCGTGATGCGGCTGTAGAATTTATCGAGGGCGCGGCGCATGGCGTCGCCGGTGAGGTTCTCGCCGATCTCGACCTCGAAGCCGTCGCGCTTCAGTTCGTCGGCGACGGCGCGGGCGTCGTTGACCGGCTCCTTCAGCGGCGCTTCGTTGTCGGGGTATTTGGCATTGCCGATCACCAGCGCGACGCGGTCGCCGGCGGCAAGGGCCGGGACCGGAGCGGCAACGGGCGTCGCCAGCAGCGACAACGCGGCAAGAAGGGCAATACGCAATCTCATGAGACGCCGGTCCGGACAACGTGATGATCTGAAATGAATAGCGTGCTCACGACCGTACCTTACGCCTTACCCATTTTCAAATCGCCGCCCGCGCCGGTCGACGCGGGCGGCGATGGCGACCCGAAGGTTACTTGGCCTCGGCGTGGTCTTTTTCCACGACGTTGACGATCTCCACGCGGCGGTTCTCGGCGGCGTAGGGATCGGCGGTGTTCTTGAGGCCCGACTTGCCGTAGCCCGAGGTCAGGAGCAGGTCCGGCGCCAGCTTGTAGTTCTCGACCAGAAAGCGCTTGACCGTCTCGGCGCGGCGTTCGGACAGTTTCTGGTTGTAGGCGTCGCCGCCCTTGGCGTCGGTATGCCCGCCCAGCATGACCACGGTGCCGGCCAGGTCCGGGCTGGTCAGCGCCTGGCCGAGGCTGTTGAGCTGCGGCTCGGCGGCGGGCGTCACCTCGGCCGAGTTGAAGTCGAAGTTGATCTCGATGTCGATTTTCGGCCGCTTGGCCGCGATCTCCGCCATCTGCTGGCGGTCGCCCAGCGACAGCGACCGGCGCTGGCCGCGCACGCGGTTGATAAAGGCGGCGTCGGCCGCGTTGAGGCCGGTGCGCGCGGACGCGCTCAGGCTGCGGGTCTTCGGCCTCAAGCCGTCGATGATCTGTTGCGTCGACAGTTCGCCGGCCATCGCCGGCTGCGGGGCGGGCGCCGTGACGACGCCGCCAGCGAGGAGCGCGAGGGCGAGGGTGGTGCCCAGATAGTTCCGCCGGCTCATCATTTTCATCTCCGTTCGGTTGGATTGCGATGCCCGCCATTATCGTTCGCGCCGCGGAGAAGAATGTGATGTCAGTCACATAGAAGGCCGGTCCGTCCGCGAAGCCCGAAAGACAGGGCGACTTGCGGAATAGGACGCGGGCCGGATCGGCGAGGTTCAAACATGGGAGCGGGCGACCTTTGACATTTGCATCCTCGCCGGCCTCAATGGGGAAAGAGAAGAAACGCAACGAGGGGACCGCCGGTGTCGCAGCAGTATGAAATCTTCGCCATCCGCTACGCGACGATGTCGCCGCGCACGCCGCAGATGAATTTCCTCAGCCCCGATCCGCACGAGACGACGGCGTCCGATCTCGACTATTTCGTCTGGCTGATCCGCGGCGGCGGCCGCGACATTCTGGTGGATACCGGCTTCAACGCGGTCGCGGCGAAAGAGCGCAGCCGCCAATTGACCATCAACCCGGCCGATGCGCTGGCGGCGTTCGGCGTTTCCGCCGACAGCATCTGCGACGTGGTGGTGACGCACCTGCATTACGACCACGCCGGCAACCTCGACCGCTTTCCCAACGCCCGTTTTCATTTGCAGGATCGCGAAATGAGCTACGCCACCGGGCGCTGCATGTGCCATGGCGCGCTGCGCCATCCGTTCTCGGTGGAGGACGTGACGCTGATGGTGCGCCACGTCTACAGCGAGCGCGTGGTGTTTCATCGCGGCGACGGCGAGGTCGCGCCGGGGGTGACGCTGCACCACGTCGGCGGCCATTCCGACGGCTTGCAGATCGTGCGGGTGGCGACCGCGCGCGGCCCCGTGGTGCTGGCGTCCGACGCCGCGCACTACTACGCGAACCTGCATCGGCGCAGCCCGTTTCCGATCGTCTACAACGTCGGCGACATGATCGAGGGCTGGACCACCGCCGAGCGGCTGGCCGGGCATCCCGACCGGGTGATCCCCGGACACGACCCGCTGGTCTGCGCCATCTATCCGCGTGTCAGCGACAAGGCCGATGCCTTCGCGCTGCACCTCGCCCCGTCACGCTCGTTCGCGAAGGCGGCTTAACACACGTCGGCCTCGCTCAGCGGGCGGCGCGTCCGGACCAGGCCGAGCCTGTCCTCGATCTTGCCGATCAGCCGCGCAAACTCCTCGCGCTCCTGCGCCGTCAGGCACGACAGGATGTCCTGCTCGCGGCGCTTGAGGCGCGGGATCAGCGTCTCATAGAGCGCGCGGCCCTTGCGCGTCAGCGCCAGACGAAACTCGCGGCGGTCGTCGGCGTTCTCCACCCGTTCGATCAGTTGCCGCGCCAAGAGCGAAGTCACGGCGCGGCTGATGGTGGATTTGTGGGTGCGGGTGCAGTGCGCAACATATTGCGCGCTGCACGCCTCGTTGCGGAAGCCGAGCGTGGCCAGCACCCGCCATTCCGGGATGTCCAGTCCGTAGCGCTCGCGGTAGTCGGCCGCGAGCGCGGCGGAGACTTCGGCGGCAAGCCGGTTCAGCCGGAACGGCACGAAGGCGAACAGATCGAGCTTGGCCAACGGCGGCTCCAAAGTTTCGGTTGACGGCGACGCAAGCGAGGCGTTTAGATCGTTGCAAGTGAAACTATATCGGGATCGGCAACGGAGCAACCGCCAATCCGGCCGCCGCGCGCCCTGAAGCGGCGCGGCATCACGGCGGTCTCGGGAGCGCGTACGAAAGCGGCAATGACGCAGCACACCCTTCAGTTCGGCTATCGCCGCCACCCCGATCAGGACCGGGCGGCGTCGGACGTCGCCCGTCACCCGGTGGTGGTGGTCGGGGCCGGGCCGGTCGGACTGTCGCTGGCGATCGATCTGGCGCAGCGCGGCGCGCCGGTGGTGCTGCTCGACGACGCCGACCGCATCGGCGAGGGCTCGCGCGCCATCTGCTTCTCCAAGCGCTCGCTGGAATACTGGGACCGGCTCGGCGTCGGCGGCCGCATGATCGAGAAGGGCGTGGTGTGGAGCGTCGGGAAAATCTTCCACGGCGACCGCCAGCTCTATCAGTTCAACCTGCTTCCGGAGGACGGCCACAAGATGCCGGCCTTCATCAACCTGCAACAGTATTACGCCGAAGCCTATCTGGTGGACCGGGTGCGGCAGTTGCCGGGGATCGATCTGCGCTGGCGCAACCGGGTGACCGCGCTGGAGCAGCGCAACGACCATGTGCTCCTGAGCGTCGAGACGCCGGAGGGGCCGTATCGTCTGGCGGCCGACTACGTCGCGGCCTGCGACGGCGCGCGCTCGACGCTGCGCGCGCTGGTCGGCGCGGATTTTCACGGTCAGGTGTTCGACGACCAGTTCCTGATCGCCGACGTCAAGATGAGCGCCGAGTTTCCCACCGAGCGCTGGTTCTGGTTCGATCCGCCGTTCCACAGCGGCCGCTCGGCGCTGCTGCACCGCCAGCCCGACGACGTCTGGCGCATCGATCTGCAACTGAGCCCGCAGGCCGACGCCGCGGTCGAGCGCCGCCCCGAGAACGTGCGGCCGCGCATCGCGCGGATGCTGGGGCACGACAGCTTCGATTTCGAATGGATCTCGGTCTACAGGTTCCAGTGCCGCCGCATGGACCGCTTCGTCCACGGCCGCGTGCTGTTCGCCGGCGACTCGGCGCATCAGGTGTCGCCGTTCGGCGCGCGCGGGGCCAATTCCGGCCTGGAGGACGCGGAGAATCTGGCGTGGAAGCTGGCGCGGGTGCTGCGCGGCGAGTCGCCCGAGGCGCTGCTGGAGAGCTACCACGTCGAGCGCAGCCTTGCGGCGGACGAGAACATCCGCGAATCGACCCGCTCGACCGATTTCATGGCCCCGGCGACGAAGCAGGAGGCGCGGCTGCGTCAGGCGGTGCTCGCGCTGGCAAAGGAAACCGAGTTCGGCAAGCGCATGGTCAACGGCGGGCGGCTGTCGGTGCCCTCGCGCTACGCGACGCCGCTCTCGACGCCCGATGCGGATGCGTGGAACGGCGGGCCGCCGCCCGGCGCGTCGATGCCGGACGCCCCCTTGCGCACCCGCGACGGCGGCCACACGTTTCTCACCGAAGCGTTCATCGGCGCGGAGCGGGGCTTCGCGCTGCTCGCGTTCGCCAACGGCGCGGCCGTTGACGCGCCGGACGCCGTGCGGACGATCCGCATCGGCGGCGACGGCGGTCTGATCGACGCCGCCGGCCTGATGCAGGCGCGCTACGACGCCGCGCCCGGCACCGCCTATCTGCTGCGGCCCGACGGCTATGTCGCCGCCCGGTTCCGGCGGCCGACCCGCGACGCGGTTGCGGCCGCCGTCGCGCGTGCCTGCGCGTGCGGATAGAGCATGATCCCGAAAAGTGGAGGCCGGTTTTCGGATAAGATCATGCTCAAATAAAAAGATAGACGACGGGTCTGATGCAACGCAGTTGGATCAGACCCGAGGAGGACATCATGCCGCTATCGACCGCCTCCAATTTCGCCCGGCCGGACGATGCGTTCCGCGCCATCGTCGAGGCGCATCACGGCCTCGACGACGAGCAGAGCGCGGCGCTCGACGCCGCGCTGGTGCTGATCCTCGCCAACCACATCGGCGACATCGAGGTGCTGCGCGAGGCGGTGGCGCTCGGCCGGCGCGGCATCGCCGCCGACGCGCCGCCGCACCCCGCGTTTGCGGGGGCGGGTCAGGACGGTGGCGCTCGCAACGATTGACCAGATAATCGGGTAACCAACCAAACCAGAGAGTTTCAACGAATGGCCAAAGGCTCCGCCAAGACGTCCGCAAAGAGTTCTGCCAAGAGCTTCGCTTCCACCACCGATCTTGCGGAAAAGAAGATCACCTTTTCCGAGATCGGTCCCGACCTCTACGCCTTCACCGCCGAGGGCGACCCCAACTCGGCGGTGATCGTCGGCGACGACGGCTGCGTGGTGTTCGATGCGCAGGCGACACCGGCGATGGCCGACAAGGTGATCGCGCGGGTGAAGACCGTCACCGACAAGCCGATCAAATACGTGGTGCTGTCGCATTACCACGCGGTGCGCGTGCTCGGCGCGTCCGCCTATCATGCGCAGGGCATCGTCGCCTCGCAGGAAACCTATCGGCTGATCGAGGAGCGCGGCCAGCAGGACTGGGACTCCGAATACGGCCGCTTCCCGCGCCTGTTTCAGGACGCCGCCAGCATCCCCGGCCTGACCTGGCCGACGCTGACCTTCGAGGGCGAGATGTCGATCTGGCTCGGCAAGCGCGAGGTGCGGCTGATGCAGCTTGGCGCCGGCCATACCTCCGGCGACATCGTCGCCTGGGTGCCGGACGCCGAAGTCATGTTCTCCGGCGACCTGATCGAATATCATTCCGCCTGCTACTGCGGCGACGCGCATTTGCGCGAATGGCCGATGACGCTGAACGAAATCGCCGAGTTCAATCCGAAAGCGATCGCGCCGGGGCGCGGCGACGCGCTGAAGGGCTTCGAGACGACGCGCGAGGCCATCGCCATGACCCGCGATTTCGTCACCACGCTGTACGGCGCGGCGGAAATCTCGGTCGCCAAGGGCCGCAGCCTCAAGGAGACGATGGCGGCGACGCGCGAGGTGATGGATCCGAAGTTTTCCTCCTTCGCGATCTACGAGCATTGCCTGCCCTTCAACGTGTCGCGCGCCTTCGACGAGGCGTCGGGCATCGACGATCCGGTGATCTGGACCGACAAGCGCGACCGCGAGATGTGGGCGGCGCTGCAAGGATGACCGCGATGCCGATGCGATTGGAGTCCGGCGTTGCGAGGGATGTCAGCGACGAAACAATCGCCTCTCCTTTTCCCCCCTTGCGGGGAGGGTCAGGGTGGGGCGCTCGCACAATGGGAGAGTGAGATGAACATCAACACCGCACCCAACGTTCTCAACCAGAGCACCGTCGGCGTGACGCCGGGTTACATGTCCGGTTTCGGCAACAGCTTTGAGACCGAGTCGCTGCCGGGCGCGCTGCCGATCGGCCGCAACTCGCCGCAGCGCTGCGCCTACGGCCTCTACGCCGAGCAACTGTCCGGCTCGCCCTTCACCGCGCCGCGCGGCAGTAACGAGCGCTCCTGGCTGTATCGTATTCGCCCCTCGGTGAAGCATTCCGGCCGCTTCACGAAAATCGACGCCGGGCTGTGGCGCACCGCGCCGTGCTTCGAGGACGACATGCCGATTTCGCAACTGCGCTGGGACCCGACGCCGATGCCGACGGAGGCGTTGACCTTCATTCAGGGCGTGCGGACCATGACCACGGCGGGCGACGCCAATACGCAGGCCGGCATGGCGGCGCACGTCTACGTCATCACCCAATCGATGGTGGACCAGAACTTCTACAACGCCGACGGCGAGATGATGTTCGTGCCGCAGCAGGGCGACCTGCGCCTCGTTACCGAGTTCGGCCGCATCGACATCGAGCCCGGCGAGATCGCGGTGATCCCGCGCGGCGTCAAGTTCCGCGTCGAGATTCCGAACGGTTCCGCGCGCGGCTACCTGTGTGAAAACTACGGCGGCGCCTTCACGCTGCCGGAGCGCGGGCCGATCGGCGCCAACTGCCTCGCCAATTCGCGCGACTTCCTCACCCCGGTCGCGGCCTATGAGGACAAGGACACGCCGACCGAGCTGTTCGTGAAGTGGGGCGGGTCGCTCTATGTGACGAAGCTGCCGCATTCGCCGATCGACGTGGTGGCGTGGCACGGCAACTACGCGCCCTACAAGTACGACCTGCGCACCTTCTCGCCGATCGGGGCCATCGGCTTCGACCATCCCGATCCGTCGATCTTCACGGTGCTCACCTCGCCGTCGGAAACCGCCGGCACCGCCAACATCGATTTCGTCATCTTCCCCGAGCGCTGGGCGGTGGCGGAAAACACCTTCCGGCCGCCGTGGTATCACATGAACATCATGAGCGAGTTCATGGGCCTGATCTACGGCGTCTACGACGCCAAGCCGCAGGGCTTCGTGCCGGGCGGCATCAGCCTGCACAACCAGATGCTCCCGCACGGGCCGGACCGCGAGGCGTTCGACCACGCCTCCAACGGCGAGTTGAAGCCGGTGAAGCTCACCGGCACCATGGCCTTCATGTTCGAAACCCGCTTCCCCCAGCGCGTCACCCGGCACGCGGCGACATGCGGCACCTTGCAGGACGACTACGCCGATTGCTGGAACGGGCTGGAGAAGAAATTCGATCCGAACAAGCCGTGAGCTTTCTGGCTTAGGTGTGGGATACTCATGTCGTCATTCCGGGGCGCCCGCTGTTTGCGGGCGAACCCGGAATCCATAACCACTGCCGGGAGTATGGATTCCGGGCCTGCGCCCAGAGGGCGCATCCCGGAATGACAGTGGTTGGTTGTTTCAAGGATTGAAAGGCAATCGTCGTGTCCCACCCCAACGATCCGAAACTGAAATCCTTCATCGCCGTCGCGCCCGATTGCGATTTTCCGATCCAGAACCTGCCCTATGGCGTGTTCTCGACGCCGGACAGCACCGAGCGCCGCGTCGGCGTCGCCATCGGCGACGATGTGCTCGATCTGGCGGTGCTGGAATCCGAGGGGCTGCTGAAGACCGACGCGCCCGGCGTGTTCGCGCAAGGCTCGCTCAACGCCTTCATGACGCTGGGGCCGAAAGCGTGGAGCGCGACGCGGGCGCGCATCAGCGAACTGCTGCGCCAGGACACGCCGACGCTGCGCGACGACGCGGGTCTGCGCCGGCGCGCGCTGTTGCCGCGCAAGGAGGTGCAGTTGCACATGCCGTTCGCGGTTGCCGGCTACACCGATTTCTATTCGTCGAAGGAGCACGCCACCAATGTCGGCATCATGTTCCGCGGCAAGGACAACGCCTTGCAGCCGAACTGGCTGCATATCCCGATCGCCTATAACGGCCGCGCCTCCACCGTCGTCGTCAGCGGCACGCCGATCATCCGCCCGCAGGGGCAGTTGAAGCCGCCCGCCGCCGATGCGCCGACGTTCGGCCCGTGCAAGCGACTGGATTTCGAGCTGGAGATCGGCGTCGTGATCGGCGGCGCGTCGCAGATGGGCCAGATGCTCGACGAGGCGCGGGCGACTGAAATGATCTTCGGCTTCGTGCTGCTCAACGACTGGAGCGCGCGCGACATCCAGCAATGGGAATACGTGCCGCTCGGTCCGTTCCAGGCCAAGGCGTTCGGCACCTCGATCAGCCCGTGGGTGGTGACGCGCGAGGCGCTGGAGCCGTTCCGCGTGCAGGGCCCGGCACAGGATCCGACGCCGCTGCCGTACCTGCGGCAGACGGGCGCCAACAACTACGATCTCGCCTTGCAGGTCGATCTGCGCGCCAGCGGCGCGACGGACTATGCCAAGATCGCGCGCACCAACTTCAAATACATGTACTGGTCGTCGGTGCAGCAACTCGTGCATCACGCCTCAAGCGGCTGCGCCATGAACGTCGGCGACCTGCTCGGCTCCGGCACCATCTCCGGTCCGGAAAAGGGTCAGCGCGGCAGCCTCTTGGAACTGTCGTGGAACGGCAGCGAGCCGATCGATCTGGGCGGTGGCGTCACGCGCACCTTCTTCGAGGACGGCGACTCGCTCGTCATTCGCGGCTGGTGCGAGGCCGACGGCTACCGCGTCGGCTTCGGCGAGGTCGAGGGCACGATCATGCCGGCGAAGGGCTGATGCCGACTGCGCCCGCATCCCGAAGTGCGCGTCCGACATAAATGTCGCCGTCATGCCCGCGCAGGCGGGCATCCAGTATTCCGCTGGAATCAGATTGCTCTCGCGTCCGTCCGGAGTACACTGGATCGTCCGCCTTCGCGAAGGCTTTGCAGAAGTGAGGCGATTTTTTGCTGG
>JBIQLW010000045.1:0-31925 GCA_044463945.1 Bradyrhizobiaceae bacterium
AGAATCACCAAACCTCACTTCTGCAAAGCCCTCGCGAAGGCGGACGATCCAGTAACCCGTGTAAGCGCAATGGGAAATCTCATCCCGCATGGGATACTGGATGTCCGCCTGCGCGGGCATGACGGCTATCCTGCCCCGCCGCGCAGCGGCCGCGTCGGAACAACAAAAAAGGCCGGGAAACCCGGCCTTTTTCAGCGCCATCAGGGAGTGGCGAATGTCTTACTTCGATGCGGTCGGCAGCGGCGCCGGGTTGTCCGACATCGAGTTGAGGTAGGCGATCACGTCGGCGCGTTCGCTGTCCTTGCTGATGCCGGCGAAGCCCATCGCGGTGCCGGGCACGAAGCCCTTCGGGCTCTTCAGGAACTGGTCGAGGTCCTCGAAGGTCCAGGTGCCGCCCTTGGCCTTCATCGCGGCCGAGAAGTTGAAGCCGCCGCGACCTTCGCCCTTGTGGTCGTTGACGACGCCGAACAGGTTGGGGCCGACGCGGTTGGGACCGCCCTTCTCGAAGGTGTGGCAGGCGGCGCACTTCTTGGCGGCGGTCTTGCCCTTCTCCACCGACGCGGTCTGAAGCAGCTTCTCGATCGGCTCGGACTGCTCGGCCGCGGCTTCCTTGCCGCCACCGGACGCGGCTTCCTTCACGGCGATGTCGAAACCCGGCTTCTCCGGCATGACCGGCGCGAAAATCGCCTGAGCGGCGAAGCTGGTGACCAGAACGACAAGGCAGGTGGCGAGGATCGCGCCGAGAATCTTGTTCAGCTCAAAGGAGTCCATTGCGGATCAGGCTCCAGACCGAAAGGTCAACTTGTAGGCCGGCAATAACGGCCTGAGGATTCTGCGCCCGGAATCGATCTAAAAAGACGGGGCGATGGCGATGAGATACCGGTTTGCCCGGTCTCTGGCAACCCGTATAAACAGACCGCCGCTCCGAAAACCCTCAAGCCCTGCGGCGCTTTAGGCCGAGCCTCCGGCGCAGCCCCGAACCGACGATGTCTCAACCGCTTATCCTGATTCCCGCGCGCATGGCCGCGACCCGTCTGCCGGGCAAGCCGCTCGCCGATATCGGCGGCGTGCCGATGATCGTTCACGTCCTGCGCCGCGCCCGCGAGGCGGCGCTCGGGCGGGTGGCGGTCGCGACCGATTCCGCCGAGATCGCCGCCGCCGTCGCCGCCCATGGCGGCGAGGTGGTGATGACCCGCGCCGACCACCCCTCCGGCTCCGACCGGGTGTTCGAGGCGATGGAAAGGCTCGATGGGGCGGCTGCCCACCCGGTCGTCATCAACCTGCAAGGCGATTTTCCGACCATCAAACCCGGCCACATTCGCGCCGTGTTGTCGCCGCTGGACGACCCCAGGATTCCCATCGCCACTCTGGCCGCCGAAATCCGCACGGAGGAGGAGGCCACCAACCCCAACGTGGTCAAGGTGATCGGCTCCCCGCTCGGCGGCAACCGGCTGCGCGCGCTCTACTTCACCCGCGCCACCGCGCCTTACGGCGCGGGGCCGCGCTATCATCACATCGGCCTCTACGCCTATCGCCGCGAGGCGCTGGCCCGCTTCGTCGCGCTGCCGCCCTCAGCCCTCGAACAGCGCGAGAAGCTGGAGCAGCTGCGGGCGCTGGAGGCCGGGATGCGGATCGACGTCACCGTGGTGGACGAGGTGCCGCGCGGCGTCGATACGCCCGCCGATCTCGAAACCGCGCGCCGCATCCTGTCGAAGTGATGCGATGAAACTTTTCGATTCCACCTCTGGCAAAAGCCGCAGCGGCTGCTACAACGCGCCATGACCCAACCGAAGACCATTTCCTTTCAGGGCGAGATGGGCGCCAACTCCCACCTCGCCATCGTCGAGGCCTATCCCGACGCCAAGCCCTTGCCGTGCGCGACCTTCGAGGACGCGCTCGCCGCGATCTCCTCCGGCGAGGCCGATCTCGGCATGATCCCGATCGAGAACTCGATCGCCGGCCGCGTCGCCGATATTCATTATCTGCTGCCGCGCTCCGATCTTTCCATTATCGGCGAATGGTTTCTGCCGATCCGTCATCAACTGATGGCGCCGCGTGGCGCGACGCTCGACGATATCAGGACGGTCGAAAGCCATGTGCAGGCGCTCGGCCAGTGCCGCAACGCCATCCGCAAGTTCGGCATCAAGCCGATCGTCGCCGCCGACACCGCAGGCTCCGCCCGCGCCGTCGCCGAACGCGGCGACAAAAGCTGCGCCGCGATCGCCTCGCGTCTCGCCGCCGAGATTTACGGCCTCGACATTCTCGCGCAGGACGTCGAGGACGAAAGCTACAACACCACGCGCTTCGTGGTGCTGGCGCGCGAGCCGCGCTGGGCCAAGCCGAACAACGGCCCCGTCGTCACCAGCTTCGTCTTCCGCGTGCGCAACCTGCCCGCCGCGCTCTACAAGGCGCTGGGCGGCTTCGCCACCAACGGCGTCAACATGACCAAGCTGGAAAGCTACATGGTGGACGGCAACTTCTTCGCGACGCAGTTCTTCGCCGACGTCGACGGCCATCCCGACGATCGCGGGCTGACCTTCGCGCTGGAGGAACTGAAGTTCTTCTCCAAGGAACTGCGCATCGTCGGCGTCTACCCCGCGCACCCCTTCCGCGCCACCTTCAGCGAAAGCAACGGCTGACTCAGGCGAAGCAGGAATCGCCCCGCGCCTGCGACCACGCCATCAATCCAGATATTTCAGAGGCCGGGAGGTCTTGAAGCATAGGACGATCAGAGGTCATTACCAACAGTGGGCGGAACGACTTTCATACATTACATATCGCGCATCGCCCACGAGACAAGCGAAACAATTACAACGTAAGCCGTAATATTTCTCTTGAAGAACAATATTATATCTCCATTTCCGGCTATTCTGACCAAATTCTAGTTGCCCACTAATTTGCAGGCAGTCCCATAAATCTCAAGATTTCGGCCATGATGGGAAACTTCCCAACGGCGAATTATCGGTTTGCCCGCGCGAAAACCGCCCGATTGGCTTATCTTCCGGCCAGCACTTTGGAAGCATCCGATCAGCCGGCCGACCGCGGCCGGACCAAACTGCGAAGCAGAGTTTGTTCCGTCATGAGCGTGAGCCTCCGTCCTTCCGAACCCGGTCCCGGTCCATCTCACCTGCCGTCGATCTCGTTCGAGTTCTTCCCGCCCAAGACCGAGGAGATGGAGCGCAACCTGTGGGACGTGATCGAACGGCTTGCCCCGCTCAATCCCAGCTTCGTCTCGGTGACCTACGGCGCCGGTGGTTCGACCCGTGAGCGCACCCACGCGACCATCGCGCGCATCCTCAAGGAAACCGACTTGGTCCCGGCGGCCCATCTCACCTGCGTCAACGCCCCGCGCGCCGCCATCGACGAGGTGGTCGCGCGCTATCACGACGTCGGCGTCCGCCACATCGTGGCGCTGCGCGGCGACCCGACCACCGGCATCGGCACGCCCTACGTCGCCCATCCCGACGGCTACCAGACCTCTGCCGAACTCGTCGCCAGCATCCGCAAGCGCTATCCCGATATCGAGGTGACCGTATCGGCCTATCCCGAGAAGCATCCCGAGAGCCGCGATTTCGACGCCGATCTCGACATGCTGCAAGCCAAGGTGGACGCCGGCGCGACCCGCGCCATCACCCAGGTCTTCTTCGACAACGACCTTTACTTCCGCTACCTCGACCGCGCGCGGGCGCGCGGCATCGATATCCCGATTCTTCCGGGCATCATGCCGATGCACAATTTCCGGCAGGCGAAGGGCTTCGTCACCCGCGCCGGCACCAGCGTCCCGGCCTGGCTGGAAGCGAAGTTCGACGGGCTCGACGACGATGCCGAGACGCGCAAGCTGGTGGCGGCCGCCGTCGCCGCCGGTCAGGTGCAGAAACTCGCCAAGCACGGCGTCGAGACCTTCCACTTCTACACCATGAACCGCGCCGATCTGGTGTTCGCCATCTGCCATCTGCTCGGCATCCGTCCCAACGCCCGCAAGGCGGCGTAGGTGCCCGCCCATCGACACGCGGCCCTTTCCCCCTCTCCCCGAAGGGGAGAGGGTTGGGGTGAGGGGGCTCGGTCGCATCGAGATCGAGTGAGAGCGATGACGAAAAACACGCCGATTGCACGCCGCTTAAGAGAAACCCAAACGAACGCCGAGCGCACGCTCTGGCTCCGACTCCGCGACCGGAGACTTGGCGGCTGGAAGTTCAAGCGTCAGGTACCTATCGACAGATATGTTGTCGATTTCTACTGCGCCGGCGGCAAGCTCGTGATCGAACTGGATGGCGGCCAGCACGCCGTTCAGACCTCACGGGATGCTGAACGCACGCAGGCGCTTTCTTCGATGGGCTACCTCGTGCTGCGCTTCTGGAACAACGACGTGCTGGTCAACATCGAAGGCGTACTGAGCGAAATTCTCCTCACTCTGTCCAAAGTAACGCCGGTCCCCCTCACCCCAACCCTCTCCCCGATGGGGAGAGGGAGTAAAGCTCGAGTCCGACATGACCTCGCTCCCCGCTTCCCCTATCGCCGAAAAATTCCGCGCCCTCGCGCGTGAGCGCATTCTCGTGCTGGACGGCGCCATGGGCACCATGATCCAGGCGTTGCAGTTCGACGAGGCGGCGTTTCGCGGCGAGCGCTTCAAGGACTTCCATCGCGACCAGCGCGGCAACAATGACCTCTTGATCCTGACGCAACCGCAAGCCATCGAGGACATCCACGCGCAATACCTGCGCGCCGGCGCCGACATCGTCGCGACCAACACGTTCTCGTCAACCTCGATCGCGCAAGCCGACTACGACCTCAGCGGCATCGTCTATGAGATGAACCGCGAGGGCGCGCGGCTGGCGCGCGCCGCCGCCACGCGCGTCAGCGCCGAGGACGGAAAGCCGCGCTTCGTCGCCGGCGCCATCGGCCCGACGAACCGCACCGCGTCGATCTCGCCGGACGTGTCGAATCCCGGCTATCGCGCCGTCACCTTCGACGACCTGCGCAAAGCGTACGGCGAACAGATCAACGGCCTGCTCGACGGCGGTGCCGACCTGCTGCTGGTCGAAACCATCTTCGACACGCTCAACGCCAAGGCCGCGCTCTACGCCATCGCCGAAATCGGCGAGGAACGCGGCATCGACATCCCGGTGATGGTCTCCGGCACCATCACCGACAAGTCCGGGCGGCTCTTGTCGGGCCAGTTGCCGGAAGCGTTCTGGCACTCGGTGCGGCACGCGGGCCCGCTCACCATCGGCTTCAACTGCGCGCTCGGCGCCGAAGACCTGCGCGCCCATATCGCCGATATCGGCCGCGTCGCCGATACGCTGGTGTGCGCCTATCCGAACGCCGGCCTGCCCAACGAGTTCGGCCAGTACGACGAAAGCCCCGAATATATGGCACGGCTGATCGGCGAGTTCGCGCAAGCCGGCCTCGTCAACATCGTCGGCGGCTGCTGCGGCACCACGCCGGACCATATCGCCGCGATCGCCGCCGCCGTCGCGCCGCACCAGCCGCGCGTCGTGCCGGTGATCGAGCCGCGGCTGCGGCTGTCCGGCCTTGAGCCGTTCTCGCTGACGGCGGACATTCCGTTCGTCAATGTCGGCGAGCGCACCAACGTCACCGGCTCGGCGAAATTCCGCAACCTCATCAAGGAGGGCGATTACACCGCAGCTCTCGACGTCGCGCGCAGCCAGGTCGAGAACGGCGCGCAGATCATCGACGTCAACATGGACGAGGGCTTGCTCGATTCCGAACAGGCGATGGTCACCTTCCTCAACCTGATCGCGGCGGAGCCGGATATCGCGCGCGTGCCGGTGATGGTCGATTCCTCGAAATTCTCGGTGATCGAGGCCGGCCTGAAATGCCTGCAAGGCAAGCCGGTGGTGAACTCGATCTCGCTCAAGGAAGGCGAGGAAAAGTTTCTGCATGAGGCGCGGATCGCGCGCCGCCACGGCGCCGCCGTGGTGGTGATGGCGTTCGACGAGACCGGACAGGCCGACACCTATCAGCGCAAGACCGAAATCTGCAAGCGCGCCTACGACATCCTTGTCGAGAAGGTCGGCTTTCCGCCGGAAGACATCATCTTCGATCCGAACATTTTTGCGATCGCGACCGGCCTCGAAGAGCACAACAATTACGGCGTCGATTTCATCGAGGCGACGCGCTGGATCCGCGAGAACCTGCCGCACGTGCATGTTTCCGGCGGCGTCTCCAACCTGTCGTTCTCGTTCCGCGGCAACGAGCCGGTGCGCGAGGCGATGCACTCGGTGTTCCTGTATCACGCCATCAAGGCCGGCATGGACATGGGCATCGTCAATGCCGGGCAGATGATCGTCTATGACGACATCGACCCCGAACTGCGGCAGGTGTGCGAGGACGTGATCCTCAACCGCGACCCGGGCGCGGCGGAACGGCTGCTCGACCTCGCGGAGAAATTCCGCGGCCAGAGCAAGCAGAGCAAGGAAGCGGACCTCTCGTGGCGCGAGTGGCCGGTGGAGAAGCGCCTGAGCCACGCGCTGGTCCACGGCATCACCGAATATATCGAGCAGGACACCGAGGAAGCGCGGCAGAAGGCCGACCGGCCGCTGTCGGTGATCGAGGGTCCCCTGATGGCCGGCATGAACGTGGTCGGCGACCTGTTCGGCGACGGCAAGATGTTCCTGCCGCAGGTGGTGAAGTCGGCGCGGGTGATGAAGCAGGCGGTCGCCTATCTGATGCCGTTCATGGAAGAAGAAAAGGCGCGCAACCTCGCCAACGGCGTCACCGGCAGCGGCACAAATTCCGCCGGCAAGATCGTGCTCGCCACCGTCAAGGGCGACGTCCACGACATCGGCAAGAACATCGTCGGCATCGTGCTCCAGTGCAACAACTACGAGGTGATCGACCTCGGCGTCATGGTGCCGGCCGCGAAAATCATCGAGACGGCGAGAGCCGAGAAGGCCGATATCGTCGGCCTCTCCGGCCTGATTACGCCGTCGCTGGACGAGATGGGCTATTTCGCCGCCGAACTGGAACGCCAGGGGCTCGACCTGCCGCTATTGATCGGCGGTGCGACCACCAGCCGCGTGCATACCGCGGTGAAGATCGATCCGAACTATCAGAGCGGCCCGGTGGTGCACGTCAACGACGCCAGCCGCGCGGTCGGCGTGGTCGCTTCGCTGATGTCGCCGGAGCGGCGCGCGGCCTACGCCGCCGAGGTGCGCGCCGAATACGAGAAGATTTCCGCGACCCATCTGCGCGCCCAGCAGGACAAAAAGCGCCTGACGCTGAAGGCCGCCCGCGCCAACGCGGTGCCGATCGACTGGAGCAGCTATCGCCCCACCAAGCCGACCTTCCTCGGCACAAAAGTCTTCACCGATTATCCGCTGGAAGAACTGGTCGAGGTCATCGACTGGTCGCCTTTCTTCCAGGTCTGGGAACTGGCCGGGCGCTACCCCGCCATTCTCGACGACAAGGTGGTGGGCGAAACCGCGCGCGCGCTCTACGACGACGCCCGCAAGATGCTGGACCGCATCGTCAAGGAGAAGTGGTTCAAGGCCAGCGGCGTGATCGGCTTTTGGCCCGCTAACAGCGTTGGCGACGACGTCGCGGTCTACAGCGACGAAAGCCGCACTACGCAGATCGCGACCTATCACACGCTGCGCCAGCAGCTTGAGAAACGCGCCGGCCGCCACAACGCGGCGCTGTCGGACTTCATCGCGCCGAAGGACACCGGCATCGCCGATTACATCGGCGGCTTCGCGGTCACCGCCGGGCTCGGTGAGGACGAGATCGCCGCGCGCTTCAAGAACGCCAACGACGACTATTCGTCGATCCTGGTGAAGGCGCTGGCCGACCGGCTCGCCGAAGCCTTCGCCGAGCGGATGCACCAGCGCGTGCGCAAGGAGTTCTGGGGTTACGCGCGCGACGAGGCGCTCAGCAACGAGCAACTCATCCGCGAGGAATATCAGGGCATCCGCCCTGCCCCCGGCTATCCGGCGCAGCCCGACCACACCGAGAAGGCGACGCTGTTCCGCCTGCTCGACGCCACCCGCGCCGCCGGCGTGCAGCTCACCGAGAGCTTCGCGATGTGGCCCGGCTCCTCGGTGTCGGGGCTCTATTACAGCCACCCGGAGAGCTATTACTTCGGCGTCGGCAAGATCGAGCGCGATCAGGTCGAGGACTACGCCGCGCGCAAGGGCCGCCCGGTCGCGGAGATGGAGCGCTGGCTGGCGCCGATCCTCAACTACATCCCCGCGCGCAGCGCGCCGGCGACCAGCATCTCCAGCGGCGACACACCGCCGCCCGCCAACGATGCGACTGGGGCCGATCCGGCGTCGCATCCGCCGGGCTGCGCCTGCGCCTTCCACCTGCGCTACCGCAACAAGGCGGCGGGCGCGACCGGTTGACGCCCCGCCGCATTCGCCCTGTTGCGCGGCGCGGGATTTGGTGCCTGAATAGCGGAGCATTCACGCACCGCGCGGCGCCGCCATGGTTCCGGAGAAGCTGATCGTTCTGCTGTTCGTTGCGCTCGGCAACGCGAGTTTCGCGGATGCCGACGTCGTCGATGTGACCGATGCCGGGCCGATCGATCTGGCGCCGTTCGTCTGCACCGACATTACCCGCAGCACGATGATCTCCCGCGCTTGTTACGACGAGACGCGGCGCTTCGCCGTTCTCGAAGTGCGATCGACCTACCGCCAGTTCTGCGACATGCCGAAGGCGACGTTCGAGGCGCTGCTCGACGCGCCATCGATGGGACAGTTCTACAACAAGCGGATCGACGGCAAGGCGTCGGGCTACCCGTTCCCCTGCGCGGGCGGCGCGGCGGCTACCAGGTGATGAAAAACATCGCCTTCGCCAGAAACACGATCAGTACCACGTGGCAGAACACACTCAGGTGGATAAACTTGAAGTGATGGGATTTGAGCTTGCCGCGGGCGCTCATTGTCATCGCCGTGATGAAGTGACCGAGAACGCTGATGGCAAGCACGATCTTGATCGAAAGCAGCGTCGCGAAGCTGCTTGAGAACGGGTGCGCGAGGACGTCGCGATACTGCCATGCCATCGCAATCCCCGCGATGTACAGAACCGCGATCACGAACGGCATCACCCGGCGCGCGCGGCGGCCGATCTCGGTTTCCACCGTCCGCATGACCTCCCGTCCGGCCGGCTTGCGGATGCCTTCGAGGATGATGACCTCGAAAAACACGGTCCCGACGAACATGATGGCAGCGAACAGATGCAGCGTAACGAGGACGAAATGGCTCATGATCGGGGTTCGGCATCAATCTGGGCGCGCGCCCTCGGTCACGCGACGACGCCGGCCCGCGGCCGTAACCCGCCGCGAACCGCGCGCGATCCAGGATGGCGGATCGCTGGCCGGGAATGAGTCCAGGGACGCCTGCGCCACGTCATCCCAAGGCGCATCGGTTTCGCGACGCGCCTTCGCCGATCCGGCGATCGAAACCAGAACGCCTTCAAGCGGCGTTTTGACATGCTTGGTCATCGCGGTCCTCGATCAAGACTTGCCTGAAAGATATATCTCATATGTATGTTATATGTCGGGCGGGGAATTGCAATGGCAATCGTCCAGCGGCGAGAACGCACGGACGTGCATCCGTTACGGCGCGGCATCGCGGCGGCCGATCCTGTCAAAGTCGCCGGCTCGATGAAATTGTAGCGCGCAATTTCAAATGTCACCGCCGCGCAACTTCAAATGTCACCCCCCTTGTAGCGCGGTTTTCGGGCCGGCCGGCGTGGCTCCGGCGCCACTCCCAGGGCACCTCAAAACGGCCCTTCCAAACCCCTTGAAGGGCTGCCTTGGCCCGGCCCTGGGCGGCCTTGTAGCGGCCTCGGCCGTACCGGGGCCAATCCAGTGCTAGCCCTTGGCCGACCAACCAGCCCGCCAAGTCCACGCGCGCGACCTTGCAGGTCGCCACCGTTCGGCCGTAGCGGTCCCGATCGACCGGCCGGCAAGCAACAGGCCGGCGGGCGATGAAGTCGGCCAGGGCGTTGGCCGCCACCGCACCGCAGCGCCACGGCCGCTGCCGCTCGTCGAAGCATAGCTGCCGGCTCTCCAGGGCGTCGATTGCGAACAGCCGGATGCGCTGGCCGTGAATCTCGATCGTATCCCCGTCGATGACGGTCGCCTGCCCGACGATGCGACCGGAGGCGGCAGCCGGCACCGCGGAAAGAAGGGTAAGCAGCACGACAAACATCCTCACGGTGCAATCCTCTTAGGTCCGGTAATCACCAACTCTCTAGCGCGCTGCGCCTTGCCGGCCGCGACGGTGTAGGTCACACCGACCGGGCGCATCCTGAAGGTGGCAAAGGCCCGGCGAATCGCCGGCACGTCGTTGAGCGTCATGATGAAGCGGCCTTGAAGAGACGTCAAAGCTACCGCCAGCCGCACATAGTCAGCCCGCTCGAAGCCCGGTCCGTAGTCCCGCTCCGAGCCCCAATAGGGCGGGTCGAGGTAGAACAGGGTGCCCGGCCGATCGTAGCGTCGGATGAACTCGAACCAATCGAGGCTCTCGATCACGACGCCGGCGAGCCGCTCGTGCAGTTCTTCGAGCATCGGCACGATCTTGGTGACGTCGAACCGGCTCGCCAGGTTCGGGCTGACGCCGAAGGTCCGGCCCGCCACCTTGCCGCCGAACGCCAGCCTCTGGACGTACAGGAAGCGAGCGGCCCGCTCCAGATCGGTGAGCGTCGCCGGATCGGTCGCCAGCAGGCGCTCGAACTCGCGTCGTGAGGCGACCTGCCAGCGCAGCATCTCGACGAAGGCGACGTAATGGCGCTGCAGCACACGAAAGAAGCCGGCCACGTCGCCGCTGCGGTCGTTGATGACCTCGGCTTTCGCTGCTCGCTCTCGGCGGAAAAATACCCCGCCCATCCCCACGAAAACCTCGGCGTAGGTCTCATGCGGCACCTTGGCGATCTCGGCGGCGATCGTGCGCGCCAACTGCTTTTTGCCGCCGATATAGCCGGCCGCCGGCTTGGCCGGTCGCACCGGCCTGTAGGTAACTTCCCCAGCCATCTTGGCTTGATGTCCCGTTTCGTGCCTTCTCGCTCCGCTGTGCAACCCACTGTGCAGCGGCGGCGGGACGGCGATTCGGGTTTCTGACGTCGTACGGGTCACCCTCGACAAGCGGCCCGTGGTTGCAGCGCGCCAACGCTGCGCCCCCGCCACCGACGGCGGCCGGGAATTTGCGGATGGAGCGGTCACCGGCCGGCCCTTTCGCGAACGAGTTCTTCAGCAAGCTCCAGCGAGACGGCCGCGATCGCCGCCAGCGCGGCCGTCTCCATCGAGAGACAAACTGAAGGCGCGGTGTCGCAGGAGCACTTCGCGCCGTAGACACGCCGACAGCAGGCCACCGCAGCCTCCTCAAGTCTGGTCCTCGACGGCCGCAATGGCCGCTGGCGCCTACCGCGGCTCATAGCAAGGGCATCCTTTGCAGTCGGTCGGGTAGTTGAGCAGGTGGCCGGCTATCGCATTGCGCGACAACCAGCGCGGCACGTTGACGAGCTGGGCCGGTGCTGTGTTCATCGCCCAGGCGCACAGCACCGGACCTTGCGTCGGCGTCACCCGGCCGGTTTCGGCATCAATCAGTTCCGCCTGCTCGGCGCGTTCGGCGTGGATGCACGTCATTGCTTGCCGCCTCCCGGTTTGTTCTCAGCCTCGATCCGCGTCGTGAAGCCGTTGCTGCTGTCGATCCGGTGCGTCACGCGCTCGATCGACAGCAGCACGCCATCGACGCCCTGGCGGATGCCGGTGGCGACCACGTCCATTTCGGCGCGGATCGTCGGGTCGCCCCACACCGTGAAGCTCGCGGACGCTTCATGGCGCTGCAGCTCGCGCACCTTCCCTTCGGCCGCCGCTTCGGCCTGCATTTTCGAGGGGAAAGGCTCGCGGAAGCGATAAGTTACTTTGCCCGTGCCACCACCCTTGATGACAGGCTCACGCGCGACCTTGCCACGATCAAAGTAGCTCGCCTCGACCTCACCGTGCTGTGGTTTGTCTTTGAAGGTCAGCTCATAGGAATCGGGGCCAATCAGCATTGTCTCGCGAACGACGACAAGCCCGCGTGCGCCGGAGAGGCTCTTACCATCACCGCGGCGGGCGACGATCAGGTTGCCATCCTTGATCGTCATGAAGCCGCCGACGCGCTCGGCCACGCGCGTCATGAAAGCCTCATCACTCTCTTCGTGTTGGCCTATATAGCTTTGGTCGCCGCCGGCGAGCACCGGAAACTTGATCTGCGCCAGATCACTCGCGACCTTGGCCCGCAATTCGTGCCGGCCGGCGATCTCCTGGGCGATTTCGCCAAGCGTCTTGTTGGTGTAATCCTTGATCCGCCGCTCTTTCAGGCTCTCGCGATTGTCGGCCGCGTTGCCTGTGATCCTGATCTTGTGCGGCGGCCCGGTGAACGCCGACTGATCGACCTTGAAGCGGCCTTGAGGCACAAGGCCAGTCTCCTTGTAACCCAGCGCCACGGCCAGCACCGCGCCTCGCCGCGGCGGCGCGACCACGCCGGCCGGGTCGAAGATCACGATCTCGACGGAGTCGCTTTCGGTGCCCGTGGCGTCGACCACCTCGATCTCGATCTTGCAGCCGGCGAAGCGATCGGTGACGTCGAGGCCATCGGCCGTGATTGAAAAGTCGGGCGCCATCAGTCCAGCCACCAACCGAGCCAAAAAATCGCGGCAACGATCCAGGCCACCGCGATTTGACTGCCGTGCTGAAAGCCCACCGGCGCCGACCGCATGGCGTTCGCCATAAATACGACGGCCGTCCAGCCGACCGCGACCAGCGTCATCATGATGGTGAGGACGATCATCTCGCGGCCGCCTCCGGCAGCAAGTCGAGACCTTCACCCTCGAGGACGGTCACCTTCGCCGCGCCGCGCGCGATAAGATGATGCTGCGGCCAATCGCGCAGCCGGCCGTCATTCTCGATGCCGTGCGCCGCCCAAAACCGCGCACCCGCATGCTTGCTTTCCGGTCCCCACTCCCAAAGCACGACGATGATGTCCTGACCTGCCATCGATCTCACTCCCACAGCTTGAACGACGTCGGGGCCGGTTGCTGCACGGCGTCCGGCGGGATAGTGATGATCACACCCGCAGGAAGGATCGGCGGCCGCGCGGCTGCACCTGGATTGGCGTCGAGCACTGCCTCCAACGCACCGGACGTGCGGCCGATCTCGCGCCAGATCATCAGGTCGAGCATGTCATCATCGATCGAAGTGACTTGCATTCGCTCACCTCATCCGAACAGACTGAACAGCCCGCCGCCGCCGCCGACCGGCGAGTAGCGGCCAAGGTCGATCGTCGCTTCGACGCGCTGCGCGATGGCGCCGCTGAGCAAGTGGTCCCGCGTGTCATCGACATCCCGGATGGTCCACAAGCCGAGCACCCGGCCAGTGGCGGCGGCCAGCATCAGCGGAGCACCCGTCCTCGCGGTCTGACGCATCGCCTCGATCTGTGAGAGGCCGGAGCCGGGCAGCGCGACCGGATAGATGAGGCATGGCAACTGGACGCGCTCGACACCCGGCCCGAGAAACTGAGAGCCGGGGGCGCGGCCGATCAGACCCTGATCGACGTGGCGCAGCGGCAACCTTCGCTCGATGCGCTGGAGGATCAGCGCATCGAGCGAGAAGCGAAATGGCCCGAGCGCCATCATGATCATGCTCATGCCAGCGCCCCGTCGTAAAGGCTGGCCTGGCGCTGGCGATCGAGCGCGGCAAGGATGCGCCGCGCCGCGCCTTCCGGGTCGGCTCCGCCGTTGACGGAAAACGTGTTGTTGAAGGTCACGCTGGCCTGCCGCGCCGGCGCTGGCGTCAGCCCGGTTGGCCGATAGGATTGCGGGATTGCGGCAGGTGCCGATGCGCCGCCACCCTTTGGCGTGATCGTCGGCGAGGCGCTGAAAGAGAACAGCGACTTCAGGCGGCCAACAAAGCCGGTGGCCCACCCCATCACGCTCTCGGCCGCGCGCTTGAGGCCGTCAAGCAGCGACTGCATCAGTTGCGCACCGATATCCGCGAGGCTGATGCCGCCAAAAAGCGATCCCAAGCGCTCTTGCAGCCACGTTCCGAGAGCGGAGAGAGCCGCGCCGATCTCGGCTCGGAAACTGTAGGCGAGCCGCGTGGCCGCGAGCGCCAACAAACCGCTTGGGCCTGCCGCCAGCGCTCGCGCCACGTTGCCGAATGACAGCTTCAACCGCTCTTGCAGCCACGTTCCGAGACCGGAGAGGGCCGCGCCGATCTCGGCGCGAAACACATAAGCGAGCTGCGCGGCGAGCAATGCCCACCCCACCGGGCCAGTGAGCAAACGCAAGACGATAAACAGCCCGCGCAACAGGATCGGCCCCAGCGCGGCGAGCCCGACCAGGAGCGCCGGGCCGAGGCGAGCGAAAAGCGGCGCCAGCCGCGCGGCGAAAGGTGCAAGGCCCTCAACGAAGCCCTGCATCACGCCTGCGAGGATCGCCGCCGGAACCCGACGCAAAGCGGACGCGGAATGCGGAGATCAGATTTGTGGTGCCATCGTCCTTCTGATCTTCGAACAGAAACTCCTCGATACTCGCCAGTTGTCCGGCGACCGTGCGCGCAAAATGCGCGACGTAACCAATAAACTCTCGGCCCTTGTCCTTCGTGTCGCCGATGTAGAAATAGTTGGAACCGCCCTCGGATTTCTTTGCAGCGGCGATAAGTGTGGCATCGAGCGCTTCCGCGAATGTGATCCCGGTGCGCCGGCCTTTCTCCGCAAGTTTGAGGTCGGCGTCGTCTTCGAGCCACTCGGCCTGATGGCGCATGAGCACGCCATCGGCGAGCGGGTCCAAGTCTTCGGGAACCTCGCCGCCGCGCGGAAGTTCGGGCAGTAGTTCACGATCGTCGCGACTGATGACGGGCTGGTCAACGGCTTGCATTGCCGCCATCCGTCTTTGGTCGCACGCCAAGGAAGTCGCGGCGGAGTTGCGCGATGCGTTCGGCCGAGAGACCAGCCTCCTGGCCGACTTTCTCGATAACCTTGTCGGCCTTTTCCTTGAACTCCGCCTCGATCTTGCGCCGGCCGTCCGCGCTGATGCGCTTGGCTTCTTCGGCATGCTTGAGGGCGCGAGACGTGAGCATCAGCATTTCGGCCGTGGCGCCATCGGCCGACAGCTCGCCGGCGTTCGACAGCATTTCGTGAACCAGCATCTTGATGCTCTCGGCAACCAGCAGTGTGACCGAGGCGTCGCCGGCCTGATCGAGCTTCGGCGCCAGAACGTTGGCGATTTCGCGGGTTTCCTCCAGCCGCCGGCCAAGCACAGCAAGGCGCATTGACACCCGGTTGAAGGCGCTCTTGCTGATCTGCGGCGGATCGGTGACACCTTGCTCCCAGGCGGCCGAGCGGAGCTTGGCATTGAACTCGTCGAGGATTTCAAGCTGGGGCCGCTGGCGGGCCTTCAACTCACCGAAGGCCCACAGCTTTGCCTCGTCCGCCCAATCGGGCAGCGTGTCGAGCGACGACAGCCGGCCTCGCTTGGCGGTGTCGGCCATGGGTCTACCTCGGGCTGGGGCGCTTCACGCCCTCGAGGACAATCCGGCCCTCGACGTGGTCAAGGCCCTTGTCCGTCAGCGTGGCGATCATGACGCTGCCGGCTTCGGTGAGAGTGACGGCGGCGACGTCTTCAAGCCGGCGCAGTTCCTCACGCACCCAACCTATCACAGCAATCGCGCGATGAGCGCGCACCGCCCCATTTCCGTTTCGGACTATGTTCCGCTCGACCGGCGGCCGGACGCCGTCGATCCGACCTATCAGCGCGACGTGGACGAAGTGCTGACGGCGTTGAGGGATAGAGCCCTGTGCGGAGGCTCTGATGGCGTTTGAACTGATCAAGAAGCACAATTCCGGAGCCCGCGACGTCTACCTGCCGGCGACCGTGTCGCTGGTGTCGGTCAGACGATCCCTTCCGGTGTTTCGCCTCACGCTGAGGCAGAGGTTCTGCGACCGATGCAGGTTGCGGGCTGGCGATCGCTTCCAACTACTTGTCGGCGCCGACGACGACAGGGGCGTCATCAGGATTGTGCGCAGGGCAACGGGCATCTTCAAGGCGCTACCCGTGCCGGACTGCCGCTGCGCTCGGTACGCAATCTCAGCGACGCCGAACTGCGCGCTATCTATCGCGAGCAGTACTGGGACGCGTGCAAAGGCCCCGCCCTGCCGGCCGGCGTTGATTTCGTCGTCTTCGACGGTGCGGTCAACTCGGGCGTGGGTCAGTCGATCAAGTGGCTCCAGCGTGGCCTGCAGGCAGCCGGCCTCTATCGCGGTCAGATCGACGGCGATTGCGGCCTCGGCACGCTGGCGGCCGTGGCGGCGCATCCGGACCACGATCGGCTGATTGCCGACATTCTCGCCCGCCGCCTCGGCATGCTGAAGCAGCTCAAGACGTGGCCGACCTTCGGAAAGGGCTGGTCGCGCCGCGTGTCGTCGACGCTGGCGATCGGGCAGGCATGGGCTTCGGGATCGGTCGGCCCCGCGCCCGTTGTCGGCCTGCTCGACGACGGCGGCACCGCCAAGGGTTATGCCGGCGACGTTGCCCAGGCGACGATCTCGGTCGCCGCTGGCACCAACACTGCGGCGGCGGGCACCGGACTGGCGGCGACGGTGCAGACCGTGTCCCAAGCGATCCAACCCTACACCGACCTCTCGCCCTACGTGGCCTACGCCTTCATCGGCCTCACCATCGTCGGTGCGGCCATCGCGATCGGCGGCGCCGTCAGCGCCTTCGTGTCGTCGCGTCAGAACGCGCGCGCCGAAGCGGCTATCGGCGGCGAGCTGGTCGCTGACCTCGCGGCGGCGGGAGCGTAGCCGATGTGGATCGTGTCGGCTGTCGGGTGGTTCCTGGGCACGAAGGTCGGCCGCTGGTGTGTCGCCGCAGGCGCGCTCGCCGCCGCGATCGGTGCGGCGCTCGCCAAGGTCTATTCGGCCGGTAAGGCTGCCCAGCAGGCCAAGCAGGATCGGCAATCGCTCGACGCTTGGCGCACACGCGCCGAGATCGAAGACGACGTCGCGCGGTTGCCAACCAATGAGCGCGCGAAGAAACTGAAGGAGTGGTCGCGTGATTAGACTGATCGTCGTTGCCGGATGTCTAGCGGCGCTGACCGGCTGCGCGACCGTGCCGGCTGCTGAATGCGCCGGCCGGAAGCCGCTGCGTCCAAAAGCCGCCACGGTCGATTACCTCGCGGTGAATGACCCCGAACTGGTCGACGCGCTGCTCATCAACAATCTCGACGGCGAAGCGCGGTGCGGGTGGAAACGCTGATGATGGTCGATCTCTCGGCGATTCCGGCATGGATCGCAATCCTGATCTCGCTGGCGGCGCTCTCGTACACCGTCGTGTCGAATCGGACGAAGGGCACCACAACGCAGATCGAGCAACTGAAGCTCCTGATCGAGGACAAGGCGAGCAAGCATACGGTCGCGGTGCTCACCGGCAAGGTCGATATCGCCGAAGACAAGATCACGGTCATCCAGAACGAGATCAAGCACCTGCCCTCGAAGGAGGCCACGCATCAGCTCGAGCGCTCGCTGCTGGAGATCAAGGCCGAGATGCGCGGACTATCCGAGCAGATGAAGCCGATCACTCACATGGCGTCTCGGATGCAGGAGGCGTTGCTTGAAAAGGCGGTTGGGCCGCAGGGAACAAGGTCATGAGGGACATCATTCGAGAGGACGCGCGCCTGGTCATTCTGCGCGCGCTTGCAGCCGAGCCGCGCTACTCGCACAGCGAGACGATCCTGCAGGCCACGCTTGAGACGTTTGGCATCGCCCGGCCGCGCGCCTGTCCGATCGCGGGCGCCGGTCTTCCAACCCTTGGAGACCCTGAAGAGGTAGCCACTCGAGACGAGGTCGATCAGCGCGCGCTGTTGTGATTTTGGAAGGTCGGAAAACATCATCGCCGCGCCTTCCATTCGGCGTCGGCGGCCTGTTCTTCACGCTCCGCGCGCTCGCGCAGTTCCCTCGCTTTCTCGCGGCGGAGAAGCGCTTCATACTTTGCCTCGACGACAATCAGGCCGGCTTCTGCGAGCAGCGTGTTGAGCGCGCGGACGTCGCCCGTGACCATCGCGAGACCCGCGAGCCGCAGCGCGGAGATCGCATGCGGCTTTTCCGGCGAGGCGTAGGCGTCGAGCATCCCCTTGGACACGCGCTCGCCGATCTGTTCGGATAGGGCCGCAGCGATCTTTTCGCGGCTGACCGCAGCTTCATCGAGCGTCGCGGCGATCGCCCGCGACAGGCGGCGGTCCGGCGTCCAGGCGCGGACCTTTTCCTCGGGAAACCGATCGACGACCGGCTTCGGCTCGTAGTCGCTGAAAAGGTCGATGGTTTGAGTGTCCCGACGCCGCGCCATGCTCACCATCCCGGCGTCGTTGACAGCACTGCAAGGCTGGCGCCGAGCAGGACCGCCATGGCGGACATGAGGACGCCTGCAACCAGCGGCAGTGCTACCGGGAGGCGGTCAACGTTTCGACTGGTGCTGGACAGGCGGAACCCGTTCATGAGGCCCGCCTTGTCAACAGAACGCTGCCTTTTGGACTGGCCCGGCGGGCCGGTTTATGGCTACGGTTCGACAGTGAGAGGCTGGGATAGCGATCCGGCCAAAGGGTCCGCGGCTCGACGCCGAGCGCGGCCGCCAAAGCTGCTTCTCCGGCGCGATGCCGGCGGCACAGCGCGACTCGACACGAGCTAGGCTCAAGCCCGGCGGCTCTTGCTATACCGGCGAGCGTCAAGCCGCGGCGATAGACGGCAGCCCTTATGGCGTGGCGATCCCACATCGGTGCTCTCGCAGATTCCTCGACCGGCCAATGGCCGGTTTTCTCGGGGCGTCAAATCACGTTCGTGACCAAAATACGAGAACTCTATGATTCGTCCAAGAGTTTTCTTATCGGGAGAGACGTTTGCCGTTCCGCGCACGCCTAGAAGCCCTAATTCAAGAACTCGATGGGGGAAATGTTGCCGCGTTTGCAAGGCGTTGTGGCGTTGAGGACGCGTCCGTCCGGCAGTGGCTCAAGGGGCCGTCAAAACCGTCACTTGACAAGGCGCTGGCCGTAGCACGGGCATGCGAGGTGTCCTTAGACTGGCTGGCAGGCGCCTCATCCGAAGAAGTTTTCGGATCATCAATGGTAGAGATTCCGAAGCTCGCGTTTCGCGCTTCAGCCGGCGACGGATCCTTTGTCCTGGATGAAGATGCGGGTCACGCGACCGTTTCGGGCCAACTCTTGCAACAGCTCGGACTCAGCCAGAAGCGGGCGCGGCTCTTGTATTCGTCGGGGGACAGTATGCTGCCGACGATTGCGGACGATGATCCGCTTATCGTTGAGATTGGGGAGGACCGGATTATCGACGGTCGGGTCTACGTTTTCACGGTCGGCAATTCGGCGTTCGTGAAGCGTCTGCGCCGTGGCCCCACTTCGCTGGTTATGATATCTGACAACCCTGAGTGGCCGACGCGGGAAGAGGCAATCCCGCCGGGTGAGCCTTTCAGGCTTGTCGGCCGTGTTCGGTGGGTAGGGCGCACGCTATAAAGGGGGCCGTTTGGATGATCTGGCGCGGAGCGGCTTACTGTTTGATCGCAGCAACCACTATTTTCGTTTCTTCGATCCTGACGTCCACTTTATCAGCCGCTGAGAGCGACGCGCCCTCCGAAACGCGCATTCAGGAAATCCGCGACTTGAAGTCCACCACCGATATCTCGGGGGTGGGTTTCGTCACCGATCAGGTCATGAAATGCAGTCGCGCTGCCATCCTTAATATCAAGGCGGCCTCGCCTTCATCGGTGTTTGAGGAAGGCTTTAAGTCCGCCCAAGAGGCCATGATCTGGATTAGCGAGCGCGCCAGCGACTGGGGAGAGTGGCAGTCGGCCCACCGACCTGAAAACAGGAAAAAGGATTGGGCCAAGATTTGGAACGGAGTGGCGCCGTGCCTTCAATGGATCAAGGTGAATTTTAGCTACCCGGCCGAATCCGGCAGGACAGGCAGCTTCTCCGTGATCTGGCCAAAGCTTGGGGCGGAGGCGGACAAGCTTTCCAGGCTGACGCCTGCTGGCGTCGTCGACGCTTCTCTCTTTGACGGCTCAAACGAGGCCGCCAAGATTGATATAGAGCGCTGGTGCAGTGGCGGCGGTAGCCGGACCGCACCGAGGTTCTGTATGGGCACTTTCGTCAATCTCTGCCAAGGCTACCTGTACCCTCGTTACGCGCAAAAGTGCGACGCAGTCATGAACCAGCGGAGGCCGCCCTAGATTCCCAGTTTCTTCCCAGTACAGCGGCCGGCCAATCGTAGAAATGGCTAGTTTTATTGGGTTCTTGAAGTGGGAATCGTGACCTGCTGTCGGCTCAAAAACTTCCCAGTTCGCCACCGCCATCTTTGACGCCTCAGCGTTTTTTCTCAGCGAGCGCCGGCTGCGGTGACATTTGAAGTTGCGCGCGGGCGAAGCGGCCAACGGCCGCCGGGTTTCGGGAAAGTCCGCACGGATCAACGACTTCCCGAATATTCCGGGCTAATCCCGGCTATTCCCGGCGGTGACACCCGAAGTTGCGCGTCACAGAAATACACGCAGCCTTCGACAGGCTTCGATGACAGTCCGAAGTTTATAAATGAAATCAGAGGCTTTGGTTTTGGTAGCGGGGGAGGGATTTGAACCCCCGACCCCAGGATTATGATTCCCGTGCTCTAACCAACTGAGCTACCCCGCCCAACGGCCCGGTGACGAGCCATGCCGCCCAACCCGAGTGGGCCGCTTATAGGGAGCCGGACAATCCGCTGTCAAGCAACCATCCAAGGGCGCGCGAGCGGCGCGCCCTTTCGCGACACGGCAACCCGCACGGCTCACGTCTTGCGGTAGCGGATCAGCGAGAAATGCCCCATCGGCGGCATCGGCCGCCGCTCCTCCAGGGTGATGCCGCCATGCCTTGCGGCCCAGGCCGTCAGCCGGGCCCAGGGGAACTCGGGCCGCCAGCCGAGCCGCCGCGCCAGCGGCGAGAACGCCAGTTCGAACACGCGGCGCGGGCCGCTTTCCGCGCCGATATGATTGACCAGAATGAGTTCGCCACCCGGCTTCAGCACGCGCACGAAATCGTCCAGCGTCGCTTCCGGGTCGGGCACCGCGGTGATGACGTATTGCGCCACCACGGCGTCAAACGATTCATCCGCGAAGGCTAGGTTCTTGGCGTCCATCACCGCCAGGACCTCGACGTTGTCGAGCTTGAGCGCTCTCACCCGCTCCTGCGCCTTGCGCAGCATCGGCTCGGAGATATCGACCCCGCACAGCCGCGTGCTGCGCGCGTAGTCCGACAGCGACAGCCCGGTGCCGACGCCGACATCGAGCACGCGCCCGCCGATCCGGTCGGCTTCGGCGATCGACGATTGCCGGCCCTGATCGAACACCTTGCCGAACACAAGATCGTAAACCGGAGCCCAGCGCCCATAGGCTTTGGCGACGCCGGCGCGGTCGATGTCGTTGGCCATGCCGCGCCTTGCGATCAGCCGCGCGCCGCGGCATCGGCGAACCACGCCGACGCGGGCGCGCCTTGCGCCTGTGCATCGGATGCCAACGCCGGCGCGGGCGCGTGGCGCGGCGCCGCGCTCCTGATGAAGCCGCCGCCGAGTACCCGCGCCTGCCCGGTCGGCGCATCGTAGAATACGCACGCCTGACCGGCGGAGACGCCTTCTTCGCCGGCGACCAGTTCGACCTCGTAGTCCCCATCCACCACGCGCAGCCACGCCGCCTGCGGCGCGCGCGTCGAACGCACCCGGACGAAAATCTCAAGCCGATCACCGATCGCCTGATCGAGCGTGCCGTCGCCAATCCAGTTGACGTCGCGCAATTGAATCCGGTGCATCCGCAGCGCCTCGCGCGGCCCGACCACAACGCGCCTGCCGGCGACGTCGAGCTTCACCACGTAGAGCGGTGCGCTCGCGGCGATACCGAGGCCGCGCCGCTGCCCCACCGTGAAATGCGCGATGCCGTGATGGCGGCCGAGCACGCGCCCTGACAGATCGACGATATCGCCCGCCTCCAGCGCGTTCGGCTTGAGGCGCGCGATCACGTCGGTGTAGCGGCCGCTCGGCACGAAGCAGATGTCCTGGCTGTCGTGCTTCTCCGCCACCGGCAACCCGAACCGCCGCGCCAGATCGCGCACCTGCGGCTTGGTCATGTCGCCCAGCGGGAAGCGCAGAGCGGCCAGTTGCTCGCGGGTTGTGGCGAACAGGAAATAGCTCTGGTCGCGATCGGCGTCGGCGGCGCAGATCAGGCTGCGCGACCCGTCCGCCAGCCGCCGCGAGGCGACGTAGTGGCCCGTCGCCAGCACCGATGCGCCAAGCTCGCGCGCGGTCGCCAGAAGGTCGCGGAATTTGACCGAGCGGTTGCATTCGATGCACGGCACCGGCGTCTCGCCCGAGGCATAGCTTTCGGCGAATCGGTCGATGACCGCCTCGCGGAAGCGGCTCTCGTAATCGAGAACGTAGTGGGGAATGCCGAGGCGCTCCGCCACGTTGCGCGCGTCGTGAATGTCCTGCCCGGCGCAGCAGGCGCCCTTGCGGTGCGTGGCCGCGCCGTGGTCGTAGAGTTGCAGCGTAATGCCGACGACGTCATACCCCTCGGACTTCAGCAAGGCAGCGGTGGCCGACGAATCGACGCCGCCGGACATCGCCACGACAACGCGGGTGTCCTGCGGGCGTCCTTCGATGTCCAGACTGTTCAGCATCGGCAGGTCTTGCTCGCGATCGCGGGCACGGCGCGCGATCGTCAGGTTCTAAGCCCATCGGCGGGCGTGCATCGCGTTCCGCCGATGATTAAGGAGACAATCCCTTCATATCGTTCGTATCCCCGTGAAGCAATCGCGGGGCGCGGAGGCTAGCGGCAAATCTTGCCGCCGGGCAGAAAACAACGCCCTGAAATCGCGTCGCGCCGCCGCGTCAGCAGTCTATCACACTGATTCTCAAGGTGTTTCTTGCGACCTCCAATTGGCCTGCTCCTTGCTCGGGGACTGGCGCTTCCATTGTCCGAGGTTCCTTGTGTTCAGCGTCGCCCCCGAATCCAGCGTAGCTCCGCCGTCCCGCCCCGATCCGTCGCGTTTGCCCGGCCCGGAAGATCGATCGACGTCGCAGGGGTTCGCCGCGCTGGTCGATGTCACCTCGCCGGGGCCGGGCGAAACGGCGCGCTCCGTGGCGGCGGATCGGCGCGAACCGGCGCAGCCGGCCAGCCGCGCCACGGAACCGAACCCTGACCCCCGCACGCCGACGGCCGATCGAGCGACATCCCCGCAACCGCACCGGCACAACGGCCGGAGCGATGCCGACAAGACCGCGCATTCCGGCCATGGCCATACGCCCAAACCGGCAACGGCAGCCAAGCCGGCCGACGACGCATCCCAGACTGACAGCATACAGGATAACGATGGCGCGGCCTCAGCTATAGCTGTCGCTGTCGCCACGACGATTCAGCCCGCCTCGGCTCCCCAGTCGTCCGCCACCACCACGCCGCCTTCCGAGGCGACAGGCTCGACGGCTCCGGCCCCGCTTGCGATCGCCGCCACCGCCATCGCCACATCGGCTCAGGCGGCGGCGCTGCCGGGCGACGGCATGACCGCCATGGCGGAAGCGGTCGCCGACGCGGCCGCCAGCGTCAACGCGACCAACTTCACCATCGCCAAGACCATCGCAACGACGCCAGTCCCGGCAAGCACGCCGTCAGCCGAAGGCGAGGCCGCGACACCGACGCCGCAACTCGCCGCCGCTGTCGCCACCGCGACGCCGGCGGCCATCAAGACCGACGGCAAGGCCCAGGTCACCGCATCCACGCCCGAGACCCCAGCCTCTGCGGACGCCAAGCCCGGCGCGAACCTCGATGCCGCCGCTCCGACCCAGCCCGGCGACGGCAATCCTGCCCGTCCGGCCCGGCCCGCCGACGCCACCGCTGACAACAAGACGTCCTCCGCGCCGGCGGTAACCGACAATGCGGCAACGGCCGCAATGCCGGCGCCGGACCGTCATCATGGTTCAAGCGCGGCAACGCAGCCGCAATCCCTGACGCCACCGGATCTCACGTCCGCCTCGGGCATCAATCTGCCGGCCCAACCGCCGTCCGCGGCGACGCCGGTGTCAGCGGCGCAACTCACGGCCACGGCCACGACGCCTCTCACCGTGCCGGTCAGCGGCCTTGCTGTGCAGATCGCCGCCAGCGCCCGGAGCGGCAACAGCCGCTTTGAAATCCGACTCGATCCCGCCGAACTCGGCCGCATCGACGTTCGTCTCGATGTCGATCGGCACGGCCGGGTGACCTCGCACCTGACCATCGAGAAGCCGGAAACACTGGCGATGCTGCGGCAGGACGCGCCACAGCTCCAGCGCGCGCTGGAGGACGCCGGCCTCAAGACCGGTGACAACGGCTTGCAGTTCAGCCTGCGCGACCAGTCCTCCGGCCACCACAACGACGGCGGCGCCGAGCGGCAGCCGCACCGGCTGGTCGTCAGCGAAGCGGCAGCCGCGCCGCTGGTCCCGGCGGTCGCAATCCATCCTTACGCCGCAGGCGCGAGCCGCGGCATCGACATCCGGGTCTAGGAGATCGCCATGGCGATGGACGCAACGCTTCCCTCCACGATCGTCTCGGCGCCAGCGACGGCGTCAAGCGCCTCGACCTCAAGTGCGAGCAAGCCAGCGGGCATCGCCGACAATTTCCAGAGCTTCCTGATGCTGCTGACCACGCAGTTGCAGCACCAGAATCCGCTCGATCCGCTCGACACCAACCAGTTCACCCAGCAACTGGTGCAGTTCGCCGGCGTCGAGCAGCAGCTCAAGACCAACGATCAACTCTCCTCATTGCTGACGCTGCAAAAGACCGCGCAATCGACTCAGGCGCTCAACTTCGTCGGGGCGACGGCTGTCGTGGACGGCAGCACCACCGCCCTCGTCGACGGCTCTGCGACATGGGCGCTGGGCGTCTCCAAGCCGTCCACGGTCACCGTGACGATCAGCAATTCCACCGGCCAGGCCGTCTACACCGGCAGCTTTCCCATCAATGCCGGCAACCATCAGGGGTTTCAGTGGGACGGGCGCGGCAACGACGGCGCTCAATGGCCCGACGGCAACTACACCCTGACCGCGACCGCCAAGGATGCATCGGGCCAGGCCGTCGCCATCTCGACCGAAATTCAGGGCGTGGTGCAGGCGGCCGACCTGACCCAGGACCCGCCGACGCTCTCGATCGGCGACCAGAGCTTCACCATCGACAAGGTGAAGAAGGTGGTGAGCCGCGGCACCACTTATTGACGCTCCCTAACATTGGCACAGCCCGAAACGGCCCGCCCGGGTGGCGGGCCGTGCCATGTCCGGTTCCCGGCGCCTCGGATTGCAACGGTATGCTTAGGTAAATTTTAAGCCGACCCGGCTAGATTGTGATGGTGAGTTCAGTGGTTAGCGTTTGTGAGTATGCCATGACCGAACCCCATCGCCCGAGGGTGAAATACGTCATCGGGCCTGACGGCAGTCCGTTAACGATCGCGGATCTGCCCGCGCCCGGAACCAAGCGGTGGGTCATCCGCCGCAAGGCCGAAGTCGTTGCCGCAGTGCGCGGCGGCCTTCTGTCCCTCGAAGAAGCCTGTAGCCGCTATACGCTGACCGTGGACGAGTTCCTGTCCTGGCAGTTCTCCATCGATCAGCACGGTCTTGCCGGCCTGCGCACCACCCGCATCCAGCAATATCGGCAATAATCCGTCTCGAGCCACGTGTTGAGTCAGAAATCAGCCCCGCCCGGGGCTGATTTTTCGTCGTTTCCGGATTTCATCGCCGGCGGTTAACCGCCGTTAACCTGATGGAAACCATCCCGCAGGCAAATTTTGCCTAGTCGGCGTTCCATGCCGAATCTCAGGGGTTGGTTCGTGCAGGGTCTGACGGCATTCCTCAAAGGCTTGGGTGCATCCCGACTGGCCGCGATGGCGGCGGTCACGCTGGCGCTCATCGGATTTTTTGCGTTCGTTATCATGCGCGTCACAACGCCGCAGATGACGACGCTGTTCACCGACCTCAGCGTCGAGGACTCCTCCTCCATCATCAAGGAACTGGAACGTCAGGCCATCCCCTACGAGATGCGCAACGACGGCGCCATCCTCATGGTGCCCAAGGACAAGGTGACGCGGCTGCGCATGAAGCTGGCGGAAGGCGGCCTGCCCAAGGGCGGCGGCGTCGGCTACGAGATCTTCGACAAGTCCGACACCCTCGGCTCCACCAGTTTCGTCCAGAACATCAACCACCTGCGGGCGCTGGAAGGCGAACTGGCCCGCACCATCCGCGCCATCGACCGTATCCAGGCGGCGCGCGTCCATCTCGTACTGCCGGAGCGGCCGCTGTTTTCGCGGGACGCACCCGAACCCTCCGCCTCGATCGTGCTGCGGGTGCGCGGCGCGCTGGAGTTGCAGCAGGTGCGCGCCATCCGCCATCTGGTGGCGTCCGCCGTCAACGGCTTGAAGCCGCAGCGCGTCTCCATCGTTGACGAGGCCGGCCAGTTGCTGGCGGACGGCGCCGCCGCCGACGGCGCCAATGGCGGCGTGACCGGCGACGAGCGCCGCGTCGCGTTCGAGAAGCGGCTGCGCGGCGAGATCGAATCGATCGTGTCCTCGGTGGTCGGCGCCGGCCGCGCCCGCGTCCAGTTGTCGGCGGACTTCGACTACAACAAGGTGACGCAGACCTCCGACACCTTCGACCCCGAAGGCCGCGTGCTCCGCTCCAGCCAGACCCGTGAGGAATCCTCCGTCACGGTCGACAACCGCGACGGTCAGGTGACCGTGAACAACGAACTGCCGGGCAACCAGCGTCAGGACACCGCGGCCACCGCGCGCGACCAGAGCAAGAAAAGCGAGGAGACGAACAACTACGAAATCTCCCGCACCACCAAGACCGAAATCACCGAGGCCGGGCGCGTCAACCGCATCTCCGTCGCGGTGCTGGTGGACGGCAGCTACGTCAAGAACGACAAGGGCGAACTGGTCTATCAGGCCCGCGACAAGGAGCAGCTCGACCGCATCGCCGCGCTGGTGCGCTCGGCGATCGGTTTCGACCAGAAACGCGGCGATCAGGTCGAGGTGGTCAATCTCAAATTCGCCGAGCCGCCCGCCGCCCTGCCGATCAGCGAGCCCGCCGGACTGTTCGGAATCTTGTCGTTCACCAAGGACGACGTCATGAACCTGATCGAGATGGTGGTGGTGCTGCTGCTCGGCCTGGTGGTGGTGTTCATGGTGGTCCGCCCGCTGGTGAAGCGCATCCTCAGCCCCGATCCGACCGCCGCGCCACCCGCGCCCGCTCCGGTCCCCGCACTGGCCGACGCCACCGCGCCGCCCACCCCCGGTCAAAGCCTCGTGCCCGGCAACAGCGCCGCCTCGCAGATGATCGACGTCGCCCAGGTGCAGGGCCAGGTTCACGCCCAGTCGGTCCATCGCGTCGGTGAGCTGGCCGAGCGCAACCCGTCCGAAACCGTATCGATCATCCGTCAATGGATGTCGGAGCCCGCCTGATCATGGCCGTCCCGCAAACCGTCGCGAGCAACGCCAACGCCAACAACGACATCGCCGGCGTGGTGGCGACGCTGGCCGCGCGCCAGAGCACCCGCGCCAAGGGCCGACCGATGACCGGCCCGCAGCGCGCCGCCATCCTGATGCTGGCGCTGGGCGAGCAATACGGCGGCAAGGTATGGTCGCTGCTTGACGACGACGAGGTGCGCGAACTGTCGGCGGTGATGTCCTCGCTCGGCACCATCGAGGCCGACGTGGTCGAGGACCTGCTGCTTGAATTCGTGTCGCGAATGTCGGCCTCCGGCGCGCTGATGGGCAACTTCGACGCCACCGAGCGGCTGTTGCAACAATACCTGCCGGCGGATCGGGTCAGCGGCATCATGGACGAAATCCGCGGCCCCGCCGGCCGCAATATGTGGGAGAAGCTCTCCAACGTTCAGGAGGAAGTGCTCGCCAACTACCTCAAGAACGAATATCCGCAAACCATCGCGGTGGTGCTGTCGAAGCTCAAGTCGGAGCACGCCGCCCGCGTCCTTGCGATCCTGCCGGAGGACATGGCGCTCGACGTCATCGGCCGGATGCTGAAGATGGAAGCGGTGCAGAAAGAGGTGATCGAGCGCGTCGAGCAGACGCTGCGCAGCGAGTTCATGTCGAACCTGTCGCAGACCCGCCGCCGTGACGCCCACGAGGTGATGGCCGAGATCTTCAACAACTTCGACCGCCAGACCGAAACCCGCTTCATCACCGCGCTTGAGGAAGAAAACCGCGAATCCGCCGAGCGCATCAAGGCGCTGATGTTCACCTTCGACGATCTGGTGAAGCTCGATTCCGCTTCGGCCCAGACGCTGATGCGCCACGTCGACAAGGACAAGCTCGGCATCGCGCTGAAAAGCGCCAACGAGGAGGTGCGTGGCTTCTTCCTCGGCAACATGTCGTCGCGCGCCGGCAAGATGCTGCTGGACGACATGGCCGCGCTCGGCCCGGTGCGCCTGCGCGACGTGGACGAGGCGCAGGCGCTGCTCGTCAACCTCGCCAAGGACCTCGCCGCCAAGGGTGAAATCATGCTGACCAAGAACCGCGCCGACGACGAACTGGTGTACTGATGGGCGCTCCCGCCAAATTTCTGTTCGATATCGATTTCTCCGCACCCGACAAGGCGCGCGAGCGCGCGGCGACGCCGGCCGAGATCGCCGCACGGGTGGCGCAGGCCGAGGCGCTGGCCTATCGCTCCGGCTTCGAGGCCGGGCAGCGCGAAAGCCGCGCCGAGAGCGAACGCCGCACCGCCGCTTCGTTCCAGGAAATCGGCGCGGCCATCGCCGCCATCGCCGCCCGCTTCGCCGAGATCGAAGGCCGCCTGCAAACCGAGGCCGTCAGCGTCGCGGTGGCAACCGCCCGCAAGCTGAGCGGCGTCCTGATCGAGGCCGAGCCGCTCACTGAAATCGTCGCGCTGGTCGAGGATTGCTTCAGGCATCTGGTTTCGACGCCGCATCTGGTGATCCGCGTCAACGATGGCCTCTATGAGCGTGCGCGCGACACCTTCGAGCAGATGGCGCGGCAGAACGGCTTTGAGGGCCGCCTCATCGTTCTCGCCGAGCCCGAGCTTGCGACCGGCGACTGCAAGATCGAATGGGCCGACGGCGGCGTCGCGCGCGAAGCTGCCGCCATCGACGGCAAGATCAGCGAACTGGTCGCGCGCTACATCGCATCGCGCGCCCACAACGCCACGAGGACAACATCATGAGCGACACCGAGGGCAAAGTCCCGCTGCAAGACCTCAACGCTGCCGACGTGCCACCGATCGCGGACGACATCGCCGGCAACGATCATGAGCAGACCGCCCGTGTCGCCGCCGACCTCGAAGCGGTGTTCGACGTGCCGGTGCAGGTGTCGGCGGTGCTCGGCCGCTCCCGGATGGACGTCGGCGAGCTTCTGAAGCTCGGCCCCGGCACCGTGCTCGAACTCGACCGCCGGGTCGGCGAGGCAATCGACATCTACGTCAACAACCGGCTGGTGGCGCGTGGCGAAGTCGTGCTCGTCGAGGACAAGCTTGGCGTCACCATGACCGAAATCATCAAGGCGGAGCGCGCCTGACGCGCGGGGCAACATCCGGCGCGCCTGACGCGAAACGGAAAAGGAGCAAATCATGCGGCTTCTCATCGTCGGCACCCTCAAGGGGCAACTGACCACCGCGACCAAGATCGCTATGGACAACGGCGCATCGGTGACCCACGCCGAAGACGCAGAACAAGCGATGCGGGTGCTGCGCGGCGGCAAGGGCGCCGACCTGCTGCTCGCTGACGTCGCGCTCGACATCCGCGATCTGGTGATGCGGCTTGAAGCCGAGCACATCCATGTTCCGATCGTCGCCTGCGGGATCGCCAGCGACGCCCGCGCCGCGGTCGCCGCCATTCATGCCGGCGCAAAGGAATACATCCCGCTGCCGCCCGATCCCGAACTGATCGCGGCGGTGCTGGCGGCGGTCGCCAACGATTCGCGCGACCTGATCTATCGCGACGAGGCGATGGCGAAAGTCATCAAGCTGGCGCAGCAGATCGCGGGCTCCGATGCCTCGATCATGATTACCGGCGAATCCGGCACCGGCAAGGAGGTGCTGGCGCGCTACGTCCACGGCCGCTCGCAGCGCGCGAAGAAGCCGTTCATTTCCGTCAACTGCGCCGCGATCCCCGAGCATCTGCTGGAATCCGAACTGTTCGGTCATGAGAAGGGCGCATTCACCGGCGCGATCGCGCGGCGGATCGGCAAGTTCGAGGAAGCCAGCGGCGGCACGCTGCTGCTCGACGAAATCTCCGAGATGGATGTGCGTCTGCAATCCAAACTGTTGCGCGCGATTCAGGAGCGCGTGATCGACCGCGTCGGCGGCACCCGTCCGGTGCCGGTCGATATCCGCATCATCGCAACCTCGAACCGCAATCTCGCGGACGCGGTGCGCGAAGGCACCTTCCGAGAGGACCTGCTGTTCCGGCTCAACGTCGTCAACCTGAAGCTGCCGCCGCTGCGCGAGCGGCCGGCCGACATCATGGAGCTGGCGCAGCACTTCGCCAAGAAATACGCCGCCGCCAACGGCGTCCCGCTGCGGCCGATTTCGGCCGAGGCGCGGCAGGTGCTGACGCGCAACCGCTGGCAGGGCAACGTCCGCGAGTTGGAGAACACCATTCACCGCGCGGTGCTGATGGCGCAGGGCGACGAGATCGGCCCCGACGCCATTCTCACCCCCGACGGCGACCGGCTCGATCTGGAGAAATCCGTGCCTGCCGTAGCACACGCCACGCTCGCCGCCGAGCAGGTCACGCGCGCGCTGGTCGGCCGCACGGTGGCCGACGTCGAGCGGGACCTCATTCTGGAAACGCTCAAGCATTGCCTCGGCAACCGCACCCACGCCGCCAACATTCTCGGCATCTCGATCCGCACGCTGCGCAACAAGCTGAATGAATATGCCGACGGCGGCCTGCCGATCACGCCGGCCGGCCTCGGCAGCGGCGACTATCGCAACCTCCCCGCCACCGCCTGAGAGCGTGAGCGGAACGTCGTGCCTTGGAGGGAATGCTTCAACCGTCATGCCCGCGCAGGCGGGCATCCAGTACCCACTGTGGAAGCAGATTTCCCTTACCTTCGCCCCAAACTACTGGATCGTCCGCCTTCGCGGACGATGACGCCTCGTTTCCGGTCAACCCCTCAGGAGCAAGCGTGGCGCGGTCATCGAATAGCTCGGCGCGTCGGGATCGCGATAGATCTCGATCGGATCGCCGGGCGTAAGCCGCGGCGCGGTCAGCATGAGATAGAGATAGACCAGCAGCCAGACCACGGCCAGCGCGCCGATCAGATACATGAGCCAAGTTGCCGCCCGTTTCATGCGGCTTCATAACACGCGGCGGTGCGACGTGTCCGGCTGCGCAGGTCATGCCGGGAACACCTCGCTGTCTTGACCGCCCTGAACTTGCACCGGAGCGGCGAACCATTAGTTTTTGATGGCCACGAATCATCGCCTCTGCCGCAGCGGCCGCCCGGATCACCATGCCCACTTTCACCCCGCATCAGGACGCCGCGCTGAAAGCGGTCGCCGACTGGCTGAAAGCCAAACCCGGCCGCAACGGCACGCCGCCGGTGTTCCGGCTGTTCGGCTATGCCGGCACCGGCAAGACCACGCTGGCGCGGCACATCGCCGACGGTGTCAACGGCGAAGTTAAGTTCGCTGCCTTTACCGGCAAGGCGGCGCTGGTGATGCGCAACAAGGGTTGCGACAACGCCTCCACCATCCATTCCCTGATCTACCGTGCGCGCGAATCCGGCGAGGAGCAGCCGAGCTTCGAATTGTGGGACGACGCCCCGGCCTCGAAGGCCAAGCTGATCGTGATCGACGAATGCTCGATGGTCGACGCCGAACTCGGCCGCGACCTGATGTCGTTCG
>JBIQLW010000046.1:0-31352 GCA_044463945.1 Bradyrhizobiaceae bacterium
GCACCGCCGAGGTCGAAAGCTCGCTGGTGGCGCACGACGCGGTGTCGGAAGCCGCCGTGGTCGGCTATCCGCACGACATCAAGGGCCAGGGCATCTACGCCTATGTGACGCTGATGGCCGGGGTCGAGCCAACTGAGCAGTTGCGCAAGGATCTGGTGGCGTGGGTGCGCAAGGACATCGGGGCGATCGCCTCGCCCGACATCATCCAGTTCGCGCCGGGACTGCCAAAGACCCGCTCCGGCAAGATCATGCGCCGCATCCTGCGCAAGATCGCCGAGGACGAGCCGGGCAGCCTCGGCGACACTACGACGCTGGCCGACCCGGCGGTGGTGGACGATCTCGTCACCAACCGCCAGAACAAGAAGAAGCCAGCGACGGTCTGAGCCGCGCGGGCAAAATCTCCGCTCACGCAAATGTCAGAGGCGCCTGCCTCTGGCATTTGCGTTTGTGGGCCGGTGTTGTTTTCCGGCCATTTACTTTACCGCCAACATTTTCTTTTGATGCGGCCGCGCGGCGGGGCCGGTGAGCCCGTGGCAACCGTTTGGTCAGCGCCGCCGAATAGATTCAAACCGGACGATCCGTCGTGGTCGCACGACCGCGGGGCGGAGCGTTGCCGGCAGACGAATGCGGAGCGATCGATGACAGCGAAGGTTGCGGTGGCGCTCGCCGCCATGTTGGGGACGATGGCATTGGCGAGTGCGCCGGCGCAGGCGCGGCCGGACGTGGTGGCGTTCCGTGGCGGTTATTCGCCGGGCACCATCGTGGTGAAGACCAACGAGCGCCGCCTCTATCTCGTGCTCGATCAGGCGCGCGCGGTGCGCTATCCGGTCGGCGTCGGCAAGGCTGGCAAGCGCTGGGCCGGCGCCACCCACATCAGCGGCAAGTACCAGCATCCGGCGTGGTCGCCGCCAGCCGAGGTCAAGCGCGACAATCCGCGTCTGCCGGACGTCATTCCCGGCGGCTCGCCCGCCAATCCGATGGGGGTCGCGGCGATGACGCTGGCGGGCGGCGAATACGCCATTCACGGCACCAACCGGCCGGGCTCGGTCGGCGGTTTTGTCTCCTACGGCTGCGTCCGCATGTATAACGACGACATCAGCGACCTCTATCGGCGGGTTTCGGTGGGAACGCCGGTGGTGGTGACGCGGTAAAGGGTCCGCCGCGGTTTCCGGCTCAGCACCAGCCGTCGCGATGGCCGCCGCCGTAGCGGCGGGCGTGACCTGCCGCGAGCAGCGCTTCGGAGACGCTGGGGGTCAGGCGCGTCGCCGCGTCGGCCACGATCCGGCCGCTGTATTTATCCGATCCGATGTTGAAGATCGCCACATCGCCTTCGGCGAGCAGCTTGCGCAGCGCGGTCGAGGCGGCCCGCGCCATCTGAAATTCGCGAGCGCAGGCCGCTTTCAGTTCGGGTGCGTCGACGCCGCGCAGCCGCACCCGCGTCACCATGGCGAAGTCGGAGCGCAAATGTATCCGGGCCTCGAAGGTATCACCGTCGATGATGCGCAGGACATCAACTTCTTGACGGCCGCCGGACGTGGCCGCCGACGACACGATCAGCGCGGTATCGCGATCGAGGGGGCGCTCGATGGCCCACCGCGACGGCAACACCCCGTCGTACCACTGCCGCACCGACGGCAGCGACAGGCCGGCGGCCACTCCGATCACGAAGATCCATGGCAGCACCAGCGTCCGGCCGGAGCGGCTTGCGCCAGGGCGCGAAGAATATATTCTTCGTGACGGGTACATATTCCTAAATTAGCTTGAGTCGCTTCCGTCGGCAAGCACGGCCGGCAATCGTCAGGCCGGCTTCGAGCCTGGGGGCGATGATCGGGCGCAGACGTTAAAAATCCGAGGCGATGCCCTTGCGTTCCCAGTCGCCGTAGCGGGTCGGCTCCGGCCCCCTGGGGCCGTCGATCTCCGGCGCAGCCGGTTTCGCCTCGGCCTGCGCGGCGACGCGGCGCGCCTCGGCCTCCGCCAGCGCGCGCTTGGCGGCTTCCGGCAGCGGCTTGCGGATTGTCGCGGAGGAGGTGTCTTGCGCCGGTTGCTTGTGCATCGTCGAATGTCCCGCCGTGGTCGCTATCGGATGGCGCAGGCTCTGGCTGCCGTCGTCATCGTCACGGATATATAGGTCGGATTCTTACAATTGGCATATTCGCGTGTCACGAGGCTGAGGTCGTGTCGGCATCGCCGCGTCGACTGCTCGTCGCCCATCGTTCATAGTGATTTCTCCCGCCCATGCCGCTTTCGAGACACGCACCGCCCGCCGAGGTGCCCGGACTGGCGGCGCGCCGCATGGCCGCCGACATTCTCGACGGGGTGCTGCACAAGCACCGCACGCTCGACGAGCAGCTTGACGGCCCCGCCGCGCATCCGGGCCTGAAGGCGCTGTCGGATCGCGACCGCGCCCTGATGCGGCGGCTGGTCGCCACCATCCTGCGCCGGCTCGGCACGCTGCGGCATGTGCTGTCGCGGCTGCTCGACCGCGGCGTTCCGACCGACGCGCCGCGCGCGCAGAGCGCGCTGCTGATCGGCGCGGCGCAAATCCTGTGGATGGACGTGCCCGATCACGCCGCCGTCGATCTCTCGGTGCGGCTGGTGCAGACCGACCGCCGCGCCGCCAAATATGCCGGCCTGGTCAATGCCGTGCTGCGGCGTTGCGCGCGCGAGGGACAGGCGCTGATCGCAGAGGCCGACGGACTCGCGCGCGACGTGCCGTCATGGCTGTTCGCGCGGTGGCGCGCGCATTACGGCGAGGCCGCAGCAAAAGACATCGCCATCGCCATCGGTCACGAGCCGCCGCTCGACGTCACCGTCAAGAGCGATCCCGGACACTGGGCCACCCGCCTTCACGGCGAGGTGCTGCGGACCGGCACCGTGCGGACCACGCTGCACGGCGCGGTGACCCTGATGCCCGGGTTCGACGACGGACAATGGTGGGTGCAGGATGCCGCCGCCGCGCTGCCGGTGCGGCTGTTCGGCGGCCTCCAAGGGCGGCGCGTCGCCGATCTGTGCGCCGCGCCGGGCGGCAAGACCGCGCAACTGGCGCAGGCCGGGGCGCGTGTCACCGCGCTCGACCGCTCGCCGGCGCGGGTGGCGCGGCTTCGCGCCAATCTGGCGCGGCTGTCGCTCGATGCCGAAACCGTCGCCGCCGATGCCTGCGAATGGACCACAGACGACCTGTTCGACGCGGTCCTGATCGACGCGCCCTGCACCGCGACCGGCACCGTCCGCCGCCATCCGGATGTGGCGTGGCTGAAGCAGGAGGCCGACATCGCCGCGCTGGCGGCGCAGCAGGCGCGGCTGATCCGGCGCGGGCTGGCGCTCCTGCGCCCCGGCGGCACGCTGGTCTATTGCACCTGCTCGCTGGAGCCGGAGGAGGGCGAACAGGTGGTCGCCGCGTTGCTGGCCGCCGAATCAGGCGTGCGCCGGCAGCCGGTGGAGGCCGCCGAGCTTGCGGGCCTGGCCGAACTCATCACCCCCGAGGGGGACGTCCGCACCCTGCCGTGCCATCTGCCGAACCCCGATCCGCATCTTGGCGGGCTCGACGGATTCTATGCCGCGCGGCTGATTAAGGGTTGATATTCAAAGCCTTTTCGTAATCGTCCAATGACGCCCGGCGTCCGGCGCGCTAGTCAGCGGGGTGATGCGGCAGCCAGCGCGGGGCCGGGCGCCGGGCGCGGGGGTGTGCCGGCGGCGTTTCCGGATTAAGAAGGATTCGTCGTTAATTTCCATCAAGTCCGATCTGAGCCAGGATCCCGCCGCGTGTCGATCGCACAACGCAGACGCCTCTCGACGTTGATTCTCGGCCGCTTCGCGCGGTCGGTGATGTCGCGCGTCGGCGGCGGCTCGGCGGCGCTGGCGCGGGCATGGCCGGGCCGGACCGACCGCCTCATCATCGCCCCGCACGACCTGCGCACGGCGGACGCCACCCGCGCCGCCGAGGTCTATGCCGGGCGCTTCGTCTTCGCCGGCAAGATTGTCACCTGCCACAGCCGCTCGATCTTCGACCTCGAACCGCCGTCCGAGGACTGGGACGCCGGGCTGCTCGGCTTCGGCTGGCTGCGCCATCTGCGCGCCGCCGACACCGCGATCACCCGCGCCAACGCCCGCTCGCTGATGGAGGACTGGATCACCAGCCCGCCGCGCCGGCGGCCGATGAGCCGCCGCGCCGACGTGCTCGCCCGCCGCGTGATCTCGCTATTGTCGCACGCGCCGCTGGTGCTGAGCGACACCGACGGCAAGTTCTATCGGCGCTACCTGCGCAGCCTGTCGCGCGACATCCGCCATCTGCGCTCCGCCGCGCTCGACATCCCGGACGGCGTGGCGCGGCTCCAGGTGATGATCGCGCTGTGCTACGCCTCGCTGTGCCTCGCCAATCAGGCCAGTCAGGTGAAGGCCGCGGCCCGCAAGCTGTCCGAGGAGTTGCAACGCCAGATCCTGCCCGACGGCGGCCACATCTCGCGCAACCCCAACGCGCTGATCGAGCTGCTCGCGGACCTGTTGCCGCTGCGCCAGACCTTCGCCGCGCGCAATATCCCGCCGCCGCCGGCGCTGCTCAACGCCATCGACCGCATGATGCCGATGCTGCGCTTCTTCCGCCACGGCGACGGCAATTTCGCGCTGTTCAACGGCATGAGCGGCACGCCGTCCGACCTGCTGGCGACGCTGCTCGCCTATGACGACACCCATGGCGCGCCGATGGCGACGATGCCGCATACCGGCTATCAGCGTCTCGACGCCGGTACCACCACAGTGATCCTCGACAGCGGCGCGCCGCCGCCGGCCAACGTCAGTCATGAGGCTCATGCCGGCTGCCTGTCGTTCGAACTGTCGTCGGGGCACAACCGCATCGTGGTCAATTGCGGGATGCCGCTCAACGGCCGCGACACCTGGCGCGCCTTTGCGCGCGGCACGCCGGCGCATTCGACCGCGACCTGGCACGACACCTCGTCCTGTCAGTTCGTCGAGCGGTCGTCGATGAAGCGGCTCCTGCGCGGCGCGCCGATCGTCAGCGGCCCGGCCGAGGTGCTAAGCGAGCGCGAGTTCGTCGCCGACGGCACGCTGCTCACCAGTTCGCACGACGGCTATCTCGGCCGCTTCGGCGTCATCCATACGCGGGTGCTGCTGTTGTCGAATGACGGCCTGCGGCTCGACGGCGAGGACACGCTGGCGCCGCCGCACGGCGGGCGCGTCCGCGGCCACGACGCCGATTTCGCGCTGCGCTTCCATCTGCATCCGGCGATCAAGGCGAGCCGTCTGAGCGACGCGCACGGGGTGATGCTGGTGTTGCCCAATCGCGAGGTCTGGACCTTCGAGGCCCCCGACGACAAGGTCGAACTGGAAGACAGCGTCTTTCTCGCCGGCAGCGACGGCGCGCGCCGCACCGTGCAGATCGTGATCCGGCAGGATGCGCGGCAGGTCGGCAACATTCGCTGGAGCTTCGTGCGCTCGTCGGCTTCGGCGGCGGCGACCACCGCCCGGCGCAACGCCAGTCGCGAGCCGCAACTTCCGCTGTGAGGTGATACTCGCGAGCGCGTCACCCTGAGGCGCGGCTTTGCGGGACCACCCCTCATGCCTGACCGGAATTTCGTTTTTTGGGGTGAAGATGCAACACACGAAAGCCCCGATTACTGGATCGTCCGCCTTCGCGGGACGATGACGCCTCATTTCCCGGTCAGACTCTCAGGATGACGGCTTCGAGGTTCATGCCACCGCGTATCAGTGCGCCTCGTCCCAGTTGTCGGCAGCACGGGCATCGACGTGCAGCGGCACCGACAGCAGCACCGCCGGGAACGGCGCGTCCTGCATCACCCGCTGCACCACCGGCAGCGTCGCCGCCACCTCGTCCTCGGGCACCTCGAAGATCAGTTCGTCGTGTACTTGCAACAGCATCTGCGCGGACATCTTCTTCTCGGCCAGCGCGTCCTCGATCCGAACCATGGCGCGGCGGATGATGTCGGCGGCGGTGCCTTGCAGGCGCGCGTTGATGGCGGCCCGCTCGTTGAAGGCGCGGATCGAGGGGTTCGATGCCTTGATGTCCGGGTAGTGGCACTTGCGGCCGAACAGCGTCTCGACATAACCGTGCTCGCGGCAGAAGTCGCGGGTCGCATCCATGTAGGCGCGGATGCCGGGGAAGCGCTCGAAATATTTCTTGATGTAGGCGGCGGCTTCCTCGCGCGCGATGCCGAGCTGGTTGGCGAGGCCGAACGCCGAGATGCCGTAGATGATGCCGAAGTTGATCGCCTTGGCGCGGCGGCGGACTTCGCCCGGCATGTCCTTCACCGGCACGCCGAACATTTCCGACGCCGTCATCGCGTGAATGTCGAGCTTGTCGTGGAACGCCTGCTTCAGAACCGGGATGTCGGCGATCTCCGCCAATAGCCGCAACTCGATCTGTGAGTAGTCGGCCGACACCAGCTTGTGGCCGGGCGTGGCGACGAAGGCGCGGCGGATCTTGCGGCCGTCCTCGGTGCGCACCGGGATGTTCTGAAGATTCGGCTCGTTGGACGATAGCCGCCCGGTGGTGGTCGCCGCCAGCGCGTAGGTGGTGTGGACGCGGCCGGTCTGCGGATCGACGTGGTTGGGCAGCGCGTCGGTATAGGTCGAGCGCAGCTTCGACACCTGCCGCCAGTCGAGAATGAGGCGCGGGAAGGCGTGGCCCTGCTCGGCCAGCTCGTCGAGGATCGAGGCGGTGGTGGACCACGCCCCGGTCTTGGTCTTCTTGCCGCCGGGGATTCCCATCTTGCCGAACAGGATGTCGCCGATCTGCTTCGGGCTGCCGGGATTGATCTCCTCGCCGGCGACGTCGCGAATCTCGGCTTCGAGGCGGGCGGCGGTCTGGGCGAAATCGCCGGACAGCCGCGCCAGCACCTGGCGGTCGATCGAGATGCCGCGCCGCTCCATCCGTGCCAGCACCGGCACCAGCGGCCGCTCCAGCGTCTCGTATACCGCCGTCATGCGCTCGGTGACGAGGCGCGGCTTGAGCACGCGCCACAGACGCAGGGTGAGGTCGGCGCCTTCGGCGGCGTATTCGGTGGCCTTGTCGATCGCCACCTGATCGAAGCTGAGCTTGGCCTTGCCGCTGCCGACGAGCGCACCGTAGCCGAGCGCGGCGTGGCCGAGCCAGCCTTCGCTCAGCGACTCGCGGTTGTGCGAGGCGCGGCCGGCGTCGAGTGCGTAGGACATCAGTTGCGCGTCTTCGATGTTGCGGAGCGTGATGCCGTGCTGGGCCAGCAACACCATCGCGAACTTGGTGTCGAAGCCGATTTTCAGGATCCCGCCGTTTTCCAGCACCGGCCGCATCGCTTCCAGCGCGTCGCCGGGCGCGATCTGGTCGGGGGCGAGGCCGCCCGAGAACAATCCCGCCCCGTCGCCCGCCTGCTTGTGCGCCAGCGGGATGTAGCAGGCGTCGTTGGGGGCCAGCGCCAGCGCGACGCCGCACAACTCCGCCTGCATCGGATCGATCGAGTCGGTCGCGACCTCAAGCGCGACCTGGCCGGTGTCGTGGATGCGCGCCAGCCAATCCTGCAATTGCGCCGCCGTGCGGACGGTCTGGTAGCGGCTGCGGTCGAACCTGGCGTTGCGCGCTTCCTCGGCGCGCGCGGCGGCGAGCGCCTGCGGCGTCAGCGTCTCGGTGACGGCCGCGCCGTTGGTGATCTTCCTGCTGACCGTGGGCGGCGGGCCGAACAGGTCGCCGGTGCCGGATCGCGGCAGCACCGACGAGCCCTTGGCGCGCGCGTCCGGCTCGCCGCCGAGCGGCGGCGTCTGCGGCGAGTCCTGCGGCGCGCCGCGCGCGAACGGGCTTTTCAGCGCGGGATCGGCTTCGACGTCGGAGGGGTCGATCTGCGAATAGTCGGCAACGCGGCGCGTCAGCGTGGAAAACTCCATCGCCTTGAGGAAGGCGAGCAGCCGGCGCGGGTCGGGCTCGTGAACCGCAAGGTCGTCGAGCGGCACGTCGAGCGGCACCTTGTCGTCCAGCAGCACCAGTTGCCGCGAGATGCGCGCCTGCTCGGCGTTGGCGAGCAGCGCCTCGCGCCGCTTCGGCTGCTTGATCTCGCCGGCGCGCTGAAGCAGCGTGTCGAGGTCGCCGTATTCGGTGATGAGTTGCGCTGCGGTCTTGACGCCGATGCCGGGCACGCCGGGCACGTTGTCCACGCTGTCGCCGGCCAGCGCCTGCACCTCGACCACTTTCTCGGGCGGCACGCCGAACTTCTCGATCACTTCGGCGATGCCGAGGCGGCGGTCCTTCATGGTGTCGTACATAGTGACGCAGTCGGTGACGAGCTGCATCAGGTCCTTGTCGGAGGCCACGATGGTCGCGGTGGCGCCGCGCTCGCACGCCTGCCGCACGTAGGTTGCGATCAGGTCGTCGGCCTCGAAGCCGATCTGCTCGATGCACGGCAGGTCGAACGCCCGCACCGCCTCGCGGATCAGCGCGAATTGCGGGATCAGGTCGTCGGGTGCGGGCGGCCGGTGCGCCTTGTAGTCGGCATAGAGCTTGTTGCGGAACGTGACTTCCGACTTGTCGAAGACGACGGCGAGATGGGTCGGCCGGTCGTCCTGCGGCATGTCGCGCAACAGCTTCCACAGCATGTTGCAGAAGCCGAGCACGGCGTTGACCTGCAAGCCGTCGGACTTGCGGTTGAGCGGCGGCAGCGCGTGATAGGCGCGGAAGATGTAGGACGAGCCGTCCACCAGAAAGAGGTGGTCGCCTTTGGCGAGGGCTTTGGCGGAGACGGGGGCGGCTACGGCGGGTGCGGGCTTTTTCGACATGGCCGCAATGTAGGGGCTCGGGCGGCGATTGGACAGCCGTCCGGGCACCCATGTTCCGGATTTCGCTCAGGCTATTCCGCCGGTTGCAGCCGTGCCGCCGGCTTGCGCGGCGCGATCCAGAAGGCGTCGGGCCGCTCGAACAGGAACTTCAGCCGGGTGTTGCGGCAGACCCACCAGATCGCCACCGCCCCGACCACCCCGATGATGGTGACCACGGCCGACAGCACGCCGATGTCGGGGATCAGCCCGGTCTTCATCAGCACGATGCGCGACGTCGCCATCGGCAGGAAGAACGCCAGATAGATGACGATGGAGTGCTCGCCGAAATAGCGGATGAAATCGAGCCAGTGCCGGCGCGCCAGCAAGGTGCCGATGGCGATAATGGCGCCTGCGCCGGCAAGGCCGAGCGCAAGCGAAATCACCGGAAGGTCGGCGTGGCCGAAATGGGTGAGGGCGCCGTTGACGAAGGCCCATAGCGCGAGCCCGGCCATCGCCAGCATGGGACGGGCGCGGACGGAATCCGACAGGCGGAACACGTAAGTCGCAAACAGGTAGCCCGAATAGAAATAGACGAACCGCGCGGCGAATTCGTCGATCACGGTCCAGCCGGTGGAGATATGCGCCATTTCCAGCGCCGCGCCGAACAGCCAGATCAGCGCCGGCGGCAGGCGCAGGGTGATCTTGGTGACAACGAAGAACACCGGCAGCAGATAGATGAACCACAGCGTACCGAACGGATCGATGAACGACATGAAATAGAGCTTGGCGACGCCGGCCCAGCCCATCTCGGCGGCGAAGCCGGGAGCCTTGAAGCCGAACTGGATGGTCAGCCACAGCACGTAGAAGTAGGCGAAATGCACCACCTTGCGGTCGAGATAGGTGCGCCAGTCGCGGTCGATCACCCGCGACAGGAACAGGCCGGAGATCAGGAAGAAGTCCGGCATCCGGAACGGCCTGGCGAACTCCACGACGTGGTGCATGAAGCCCCTCTCGCCGGCGGCGGCCTCGACGCCCAGCACCGAGTGCATCATCACCACCATGACGATGCAGATGCCCTTGGCGTAATCCACCCAATCGAGGCGGTTCGGGCTTATCGCCGTGGCTGTGCCGTTTCGGGTCATGGTTGTTCCTTTTGAGGTCATCGGCGCGGACATTACCGGCGAAGGGTTTCAGTCCGGTTTCGCGATACAAGGAATGTGCCGGCTTTTCGGAACCCGCTATAAGACGGCCGACCCCGCCCGATCCCGTTAACCAGACGATGTTGCCGGTGCCCCGCAGCTTCTCCACGCCGCTCCCGATCGACGCCGCGCTCGACGACCTCGCGGCGACGCTCAAGCGCCAGCCGACGGCGGTGCTGGTGGCTCCGCCGGGCGCCGGCAAGACCACGCGGGTGCCGCTGGCCCTGCTCGACGAGCCGTGGGTGGGAGCGGGAAAGATCATCGTGCTGGAGCCGCGACGGATCGCCGCGCGCGCCAGCGCCGAGCGGATGGCGCACACCTTGGGCGAGCGGGTCGGGGAGACGGTGGGCTACCGCGTGCGCTTCGGTTCGAAAGTGTCGCTTGCGACCCGCATCGAGGTGGTCACCGAAGGCATCTTCGCCCAGCAGATTCTGAACGACCCCGAACTCAACGGCGTCGCGGCGGTGTTGTTCGACGAGTTTCACGAGCGCTCGCTCGACGCCGATCTCGGATTGGCGCTGGCGCGCGACGTCCAGACCGGCCTGCGCGAGGACCTGCGCCTGCTGGTGATGTCGGCGACGCTCGACGGCGCGCGCGTCGCCGCGCTGCTCGGTGATGCGCCGGTGATCGAAAGCCGGGGCCGCGCCTATCCTGTGGAGACGCGCTATCTCGGCCGCCGGCCGGACCTGCCGCTGGAGCGTCAGATGGCCGACGCCATCGCGACCGCGCTGCGCGCGGAAACCGGATCGGTGCTGGCGTTTCTGCCGGGAGCCGGCGAAATCCGCCGCACCCATACCATGCTTGAGGAACGGGTACGTGATCCCGCGATCGATATCGTGCCGCTGTACGGCGCGCTCGATGCCGCCGTGCAGGACCGCGCCATCGCGCCGTCGCCGCCGGGCCGGCGCAAGGTGGTGCTGGCGACCTCGATCGCCGAGACCTCGCTGACCATCGACGGCGTCCGTATCGTGGTGGACTCGGGGCTGGCGCGGGTGCCTCGCTACGAGCCGGATATCGGGCTGACGCGGCTGGAAACCGTGCGCGCCTCGCGCGCCGCGGTCGATCAGCGCCGCGGCCGCGCCGGGCGCACGGAGTCCGGCGTCTGCTACCGGCTGTGGGACGAGCCGCAGACCGCATCGCTGCCGGCCTATACCCAGCCCGAGATTCTCAGCGCCGACCTCGCGTCGCTGGTGCTCGATCTGGCGCAATGGGGCGTGCGCGATCCGGCGACGCTGGCGTTTCTCGACCCGCCGCCGCTGCCGGCGCTGACCGAGGCGCGCAGCCTTTTGCGCGAACTCGGCGCGCTCGACGATGACGGCCGCATCACCGCGGAGGGGCAGGCGCTGCGTGCGCTCCCGCTGCCGCCCCGGCTGGCGCGGATGATTGTCGACGCCGCGCCGTTAGGTGCGGCGCACGAGGCTGCCGACATCGCCGCGATCCTGACCGAGCGCGGGCTCGGCGGCGACAGCGTCGATCTCGATGCGCGGCTTGATCGGTTCCGCCACGATCGTTCGCAGCGCGCGACAAGCGCGAAGCAACTGGCGAAACGATGGGCGGCGCAGGCGTCTCCTTCTTCTCCCGCCCCGCAAGAGGGGGGCGAGCCGCCGTCGACCGGCGCGCTTCTGGCGCTGGCGTTCCCGGATCGCGTGGCGAAGAACCGCGGCGACGGCAGTTTCGTACTCGTCAACGGGCGCGGGGCGGCGATGGAGCCAACGGAAGGGCTGGCGCGCGCGCCTTACATCGCGGTCGGCGAACTCACAGGCACCGCCGCGCGCGGCCGCATCCTGCTCGCCGCCCCGCTCACGCTGGCCGAGATCGAGGCGCGCTTCGCCGCCGAGATCGCAAGCGCCGACGAGGTGTGGTTCGACCGCGACGCGATGGCGCTACGCGGCCGCCGCCGCCGCCGGCTCCATGCCGTCACCCTGTCCGACGCGCCGCTGCAAATCGTGCCGTCCGCCGACACCGCGCGGATTTTCGCGCAAGGGCTGGTCGCCGCCGGCCTCGACCGCCTGCCGTGGTCGAAAGCGCTGACGCAATGGCGAGGCCGGGTGATGTTTCTGCGCGCCGCCGAGGGCGATATCTGGCCGGACCTGTCGGATACGGCGCTGGCGGCAACGGCCGAGGCGTGGCTGCAACCGGCGCTGTTCGACAAGGTGGCGCTGAAGGACGTCTCGTCGGGGGACTTGTCGGACGCGCTGATGGCGCTGCTGCCGTGGGACTTGCGAACGCGGCTCGACCGCGAGGCCCCGACCCATTTCGAGGCGCCAACCGGCACGCGGCTGCCGATCGACTACGAGGCGGAGCAGGGGCCGACCATTGCCGTCAGGTTGCAGGAACTGTTCGGGCTGACGGTGCATCCCTCGGTGGCCAACGGCCGGGTGCCGCTGGTGCTGGAACTGCTGTCGCCGGCGCAGCGGCCGGTGCAGGTGACACGCGACCTGCCGGGCTTCTGGCGCGGCAGCTACGCAGCGGTGCGGGCTGACCTGCGCGGCCGCTATCCGCGCCATCCGTGGCCGGAGGATCCTGCGAGCGCGCCGCCGACGCGGCGCGCCAAGCCGCGCGGAACGTGATGCGCGGCTTTGGCGGCGTGGCATTCCGTTAACGCTAAACTCATGCTTTTCGCGACAATACGCAGGATCCCGGTCGCGGCCGAAGGCGCGGGCGGAATAGCGTATGACGTGCGAATGGCGAGTTCGGTATGCGTGGCGTGATGATTTTGGCGGGCGTGATGATCGGCCTCGGCACGGTGATGGCCCAGGTCGCCGATCATATGGTCGCCGCCTCCGCACCCGCGGTCCCCTCCGCGATGCTGGCTACGGACGAATCCCCGGAGCGCGTGTCCGGCAGCCGCAGCATCGTGGTGCCGCGCGACCGGCAGGGCCATTTCCGCACCGAGGGCCGCATTGACGGCCAGCGCATCGCCTTCATGGTCGATACCGGCGCGTCGGTGGTCGCCATGAACGAAACCTCTGCGGCGCGGATCGGCGTGCGGCCGGCGCGCGGCGACTTCAACGCAGCCGTCACCACCGCCAACGGCGTCATCAAGGCGGCGCGGACGCGGCTTCCCATGGTTCAGGTCGGCGACCTGATCGTGCGCGACGTCGATGCCATGGTGCTGCCGGACGAAGCGCTGTCGCAGAACCTGCTCGGGCTGTCGTTCCTCGGCCGGCTCAAGCGCTTCGAATATGCCGGCGGCCGGATGGTGCTGGAGCAATAGCGCCGGCCCTCGGCGGCCGCGCTCCGGCCTGCTGCCAATCCGCCGCAATTGCCGGTTACGCGACAATCCCGCCTTTCCTCCGGGCCGTGCATTGGCTATGGCTTCCGGAGTTTCTCGCCCACGAATTGTCAGAAGGCCGACCGCATGTTTCCCAAGCCGAAACCCGTCCTGGTGCCGAATACGCTCGCCTACGAATCCGAGCCGATGGTCAAGCCGACCGGCTTTCGCGAATACGATGCGCGCTGGCTGTTTGGCAAGGAAATCAACCTGATGGGGGTGCAGGCGCTGGGCATGGGGCTGGGCGCGCTGATCGCCGAACTGGGCCAGAAGCAGGAGATCGTCACCGGCCACGATTTTCGCGGCTATTCGTCGTCGATCAAGTACGCGCTGATTTCCGGCCTGATGGCTTCAGGCTGCAAGGTCCACGACATCGGACTGTGCATGACGCCGATGGCTTATTTCGCACAGTTCGACCTCGACGTGCCGTGCGTCGCCATGGTCACCGCCTCGCATAACGACAACGGCTGGACCGGCGTCAAGATGGGCGCCAACCGGCCCTTGACCTTCGGGCCCGACGAGATGACGCGGCTGAAGGAGATCGTGCTCAACGCCGATTTCAAGAACGGGGCCGGCGGCAGCTATCAGTTCCACGAGAATTTCCCGGCGCGCTACATCGCCGATCTCACCAACCGGCCGAAGCTGAAGCGCAAGCTCAAGGTGGTGGTGGCGTGCGGCAACGGCACCGCCGGCGCGTTCGCGCCGCAGGTGATGGAGGCGATCGGCTGCGAGGTGATCCCGCTCGACACCGAACTCGATCACACCTTCCCGAAATACAATCCGAACCCCGAAGACATGGAGATGCTCCATGCCATTCGCGATGCCGTGCTTGAACACAAGGCCGACGTCGGCCTCGGCTTCGACGGCGACGGCGACCGCTGCGGCGTGGTGGACAATACCGGCGAGGAGATCTTCGCCGACAAGGTCGGCGTCATGCTGGCGCGCGATATCTCCGCGATCCACAAGGATGCGCAGTTCGTCGTCGACGTGAAGTCCACCGGCCTGTTCATCACCGACCCGGTCTTGCAGAAGCAGGGCGCGACCGCGACCTACTGGAAGACCGGCCACTCCTACATGAAGCGGCGCACCCATGAGGTGGGCGCGCTCGCCGGCTTCGAGAAGTCGGGCCACTTCTTCTTCAATGCGCCGTTCGGCCGCGGCTACGACGACGGCCTGATCTCCGCGATCGCGGTGTGCGACATGCTCGACCGCGCGCCGGGCAAGACCATGGCCGATCTCAAGAATGCACTGCCGAAGACGTGGTCGTCGCCGACCATGTCGCCGCATTGCGCCGACGAGACCAAGTATGGCGTGGTCGATGCCGTGGTGAAGCATTTCGAGGACGCCAAGGCGAAGGGCGACAAGGTCGCGGGCCAGGCGATCCGCGATCTCGTCACCGTCAACGGCGTGCGCGTCACCGTCGAGGACGGAAGCTGGGGCCTGGTGCGGGCGTCGTCCAACAAGCCCGAACTGGTGGTGGTGGTCGAGAGCCCGGTGTCGGAGCAGCGGATGCGCGACATGTTCGCGGCGATGGACGGCGTGCTGCGCACCCATCCCGAGGTCGGCGAGTACAATCAGAAGATTTGACGGCGGCGACGGCAGACGCCGCCGGAGTCGATGCGCGCGAAGGCCGTGTCCCGGGACGCGGTACAGCGTGTAACGCTGCGCCGCAGAGCCGGGACCGTATCAACGGCATCGCTTGTGGCGGTCCCGGATCAGCGAAGCGGCACGGCGCTTTCGCTTGCGCCGCATCGCATCCGGGACACAGCCACGCCCTCAAATCCCGAGATAAGCCTGCCGCACGCGTTCGTCGGCGAGAAGCTCCGCGCCGCTGCCGGACAGCGTGACGCGGCCGTTCTCCAGCACATAGGCGCGGGTCGCGATCTTCAGCGACACCGCGACGTTCTGCTCCACCAGCACGCAGGTCATGCCGCCGGCATTGAGTTCGCGGATCGTCCTGAGCACGTCATGGACGATGGTCGGCGCCAGCCCGAGCGAGGGCTCGTCGAACATGATGAGCTTCGGCTCGCCCATCAGGCAGCGCGCGATCGCCAGCATCTGCTGCTCGCCGCCGGACAGCGTGCCGGCGGCCTGTGTGAGGCGTTCCGACAGGCGCGGAAACATCGCCAGCACGCGCGCGCGGTTCTGTGCGCGGTGGGGCCGGGCGTGCGGCAGCATCGCGCCCATGTCGAGATTTTCCGAAACCGTCAGCGAGGGGAAAATCTGCCGTCCCTCGGCGACCTGCCCGATGCCGAGATCGCAGACCCGGTGGCTCGGCAGCCCGCCGATGTCGGTGCCGCGAAACACGATGCGGCCGCCGGTCGGCCGGTGCATCCCGGCGATCGTGCGGATCAGCGAGGTCTTGCCCGCCCCGTTGGCGCCGACGATGGCGACGATCGCGCCCTCGTCGACGTGGAGCGACACCCCGTCGAGGGCTTGTGCGTCGCCGTAGTGGACGCTGAGGTTTTCGACGGTCAGCATCACAGCGCCTCCGCGCCGAGATAGGATTCGACCACGGCGGGATCGCGCAGCACCTGCTCCGGGCTGCCCTCGGCGATGGCCGCGCCGTGATGCAGCACCAGAATGCGCGACGCCAGCGCGGTGACCGCGCGCATGACGTGCTCGATCAGAAGAATCGTCAGGCCGTCGCGGTTGAGGTCGCGCAGCGTCGCGACGATGCGGTCGGTCTCGGTCGGCCGCAGGCCCGCCATCACCTCGTCGAGCAGCAGCAGTTTCGGCCCGGTCGCCAGCGCCCGCGCCACTTCGAGGCGCTTGCGGTCGGGCAGCGTCAGGCCGGAGGCGACCTGCGCGCGCTTGTCGTACAGGTCGAGCCGGGCGAGGATGTCGCGGGCGATCCGCTCAGCGTCGGGAACGGTTCGGGTCTGCATCAGCGCGCCGATGATGACGTTGTCCTCGACGGTGAGCGCGGGAAACGGCCGCACCAGTTGAAAGGTGCGCCCGATGCCGCGCCGGGCGATCTGGTCCGGGCGCAGGCCCTCGATGCGTTCGCCGGCGAAGCTGATCTCGCCTTCGTCCGGCGCGATGGCGCCGGCGATCAGGTTGAACAGCGTGGTCTTGCCCGCGCCGTTGGGGCCGATCACCGCGAAGATCTCGCCCTGCGGCACCTCGAAGGAGACGCGACTCACCGCGGCGAGGCCACGGAAGCGCTTGCTGACGCCGGCGACGGTGAGAAGCGCGCTCATGAGCGGAGCCTGTCGAGCCCGAGCTTTCGGGCGAGCCACGGCCATACGCCACTGGGCTGAAGCGTGATGATGACCATCAGCGTGATGCCGTAGAAGATCGACTTCGCGCCGGGGGTGTTGACGCCGAAGTGCTGCACCAGCGCGGTCAGGCTCTCGCCGAGCGGCGTCAGCAGGATGGCGCCGACGATCGGTCCGAACACGGTGCCGAGACCGCCGATGATCGGCGCCATGATGATCTCGATCGAGCGGCCGATGTCGAACACCTGCGAGGGAAACAGGTTGCGGTAGTAGAAGCCGTAGAATACGCCGCCGACGGCTGTCATGCCGGAGGAGATCGCCATCGCGATCATGCGGGCACGAAAGATGTTGATGCCGGCGGCCTGCGCGGCCTCCGGGTCCTCGCGCACCGCGAGCCAGCGATAGCCGAGCGGCGAGCGGCGCAGCCATGCCACCAGGAGCGTCGCCGCGACGGCGAGAACCAGCGCCAGATAGTAATAGAGCAGCGGCCCGCCGCCGAGGTTCCACCATTTGTCGGAGCCGGGGCTGTTGACCGACAGGAACAGCCCGGCCGACGCGCCAGTGATTTGCAGATGGTCGAAGCCGATGCGGGTGAACTCGGCGAAGGCGATGGTGAGCAGCGCGAAATAGACGCCCTCGATGGCGAAGCGCCAGCCGAGCCAGCCGACGATCATGCCGGCGAGGGTGGCCACCGGAACGGCGATCAGGATGCCGAGCCAGGGGCCGATGCCGAACAGCGTCCACAGCGCGGTCGCGGTGTAGGCCCCGAGCCCGAGATACAGCGCGTGCCCCAGCGAAAGCTGGCCGGCGAAGCCCATCAGCAGGTTCCAGGCTTGCCCGAGATAGGCGAAGTAGAACACCAGGATCAGCACCGACAGCAGATAGCGGTCAGCCATCAACGGCGCGGCGACGGCCGCCGCCAGCAGAACGGCGCAGAGGATTTTTCCGCGCGTGGGGAGGCTGTTCCAGAGCGCGGTCATAGGCGTCGCCCCATCAGGCCCTGCGGGCGCAGCACCAGCACCAGGATCAGCAGCGCGAACGAGAACATGCTTTTCATCGACGGCTGGATGTAGAAGCCGGCCAGCGCCTCGGAAATCCCGATCAGCACGCCGCCGATCAGCGCGCCGGCCATGGAGCCGAGCCCGCCGATGATGACGATCACGAAGGCCAATAGCGTATAGGCCGGCCCTAAGCCGGGCGAGGCGTCGGCGATCGTCGCCATCAGCGTGCCGGCGGCGCCGATGCAGGCGAAGCCGAGGCCGAAGGTGACGGCGTAAAGCTGCTTGACGTTGAGCCCGACCACGCCTGCGCCGGTCAGGTTGTCGGCGCAGGCGCGGATCGCCGTGCCAGTGCGAGTATAGCGGAAGAACAGGAACAGCACGATGCAGATCGCGAACGCGCCGAGCGCCGCGAAGACGCGCACCTTGTCGATGAACAACGGGCCGATGCTGTAGCTGTCGAAGCTGTAGGGCAGGTTGATCGGCCGCGCGTCGGGGCCGAACATCAACAATAGGCCGTTGACCACCACGATCGCCAGTCCCACCAGCAGGATGAACTGCTCGTGCTCGGCGCGGCTGATGAACGGCTCGACCAGCGAGCGCTGAAGAATGTAGCCGAGGAAGAAGAACGCCGCCGCGATCGGCAGCAGCGACAGCAGCGGCGAGACGTCGAACATCTCGAACAGCAGGAAGGCTGCGTACATCGCCACCACGGTGAACTCGCCGTGGGCGAAATTGACCACGCGCATGACCCCGAAGATGACCGACAGCCCCAGCGCCATCAGGCCGTAGACCAGTCCTGTCAGCACACCTTGAACGACAATATTCAAGGTTATCGCCGTCATATGGAAACTCCGGACATTGGCGGCGTCGCGGACGCGAAGCGGAAAAGGAACGGGTAGAAACGAAGCACCGCGCTTCTCGCGCGATGCTTCTGGTTCAATACCGGAACGGGAAAGTCAGGTCACTTGCGGCCCTGCCACGGCGGCATCGGCAGCACCGGAGTCATGGTCGCGACCTCCGCAGGCAGCACCACGGTCGGCGTCTGGTCGCGGTTCTGCACGCAGGCCGACGGCAGGTTGTTGTTCTGGCCTTTTTCGTCGAACTTGATCGGCGGCCCGATCATGACGTGATCGGTGAGGTTGGTCTCCCGCAGCGCCTTCATCAGTTCGGGGCCGCTGGTGGTGCCGGCGCGCTTGAAGGCGTCGCCGGCGATCATCAGGGCGTCGAAGGTGAAGCCGACGTTGAAGCACTCGACGGCAAAGCGGAATTTCGGCTGCGCCTTCTTGTAGGCGGCTTCCAGCGCCTGCGTGACCTTGGACTTCGGATTGGCCCACGGCAGCGTATCGACGTGGTAGTCGGCCAGCGGCCCCAGCGCCTTGTAGAACTCCTCGTCATAGAGGCCGGGCGCGCCGGGCGAGATGATGGCCGTCGGCTGGAATTTCTGCCGCACGGTGTCGCGCACCAGCTTGATGGCGTCGGCGGCGCGCGTCACGACCAGCAGCAGGTCGGGGTTGAGCCCGCGAATCTTGGTGACCTCGACCGAAAGGTCCTGCGCCTTGGGATCGTAGGGAATGGATTCCAAGAGCTTGAACGGCAGCCCGGCGGTGGGAAACAGGGCGTCCATGCCCTTGCGCTGCGCCAGGCCGAAATTGTCGTTGGCGTGCAGGAACACGGCGGTCTTGGGCGCGATCTTGGTGGCGTCGATCAGCGCCTGAATCTGGTGCAGGCCGTTCTTGACCAGCGCGCCGCCGGTCGGGAAGTTGCGGACCAGATATTTGTAGCCCTGCTCGGTCAGTTGCGGGGCGGCGGCGATGTTGACCACCAGCGGCACCTGACGCTGCTCGCAGACCTGCGCCATCGCCAGCGTGCCGGCGGAATCGAAGGCGCCGACGATGCAGTTCGCGCCTTCATTAATGGCGCGCTCGGTCTGGGTGCGCGCGACATCCGGGTTGGATTCCATGTCGATATGCACCAGTTCGACCTTGTAGCCGAGTTCGGCCAGCACCTCGGGCGCCACCAGCGCGCCGCGATGGCAGCTCTGGCCGGCCTGGGCGAGATAGCCGGACTGCGGCAGCAGCACCGCGATCTTCAGGGTCTGCGCCTGAGCCCGGACGATCGCCGGGGCCGCCAGCAGCGCCGCGCCGGCTGCGCTGCCCGCCAGTATGCTGCGGCGGCTGAGTTTGAACTGGTCGATCGGCATGTCTTTCCTCCTGGAGTGCCCGCCCCTTGACCTTGGCCGGCCGCGGCCTTGCCGGAATGCCCGAGCAAGGCGGAACGCGACGTGTCACGGACGGGAATTGATAGCGGCGCGGCCGCGAATGCAAGACTCAATTCGCGCAATGGATTATCGTGGGACGCGGGTGCGACGACAAGCCGCCCGCGAATGGCCGCGCGTTATCCTTTCGGCGGGCTCCCTCATGCGGCGAGAGCCGGCCGCCGCGCGGCGCGGATCACGGTTTCTGCCGGCGGATAAAGGTCCAGGGGCTCACCTCGGAGTCGGTCGGCACCGCGATCTCGATGAGATACGGCCCGCCGTCCGCCAGAGCCCGCTCCAGCGCGGGGCGGAAGGCGTCGGGCGAGGCCACCCGCGCCGCGCCGACGCCGAACGAGTCCGCCAGCCTGACGAAATCCGGGTTGACCAGATCGGAGGCGACGACGCGGCCCTCGAACCCCTGCAACTGGTCGCGCCGGACGTTGCCGTAGGCGTTGTTGTTGAACACCAGCACGACGACGCCGATGTTGAACTGCACCGCCGTCGCCAGTTCCTGCACGGCGAACATGAAGCCGCCGTCGCCGGTAATGGCGACCACCGGGCGGTCCGGATTGGCGACCTTGACGCCGAGCGCGGTCGGGAAGCCGGCTCCCAGCGTGCCCTGATAGCCGGAGGTGATGAAGGTGCGCGGCGCGTAGACCGGGAAGCCGTACCACGAGGCGAAGCCGACCTGCGACAGTTCGTCGGTAACGATGCCGTCGGCGGGAAGCACCTCGCGCAGGACGTTGAGGTAGGACATCTGCGGCTGCACCGTCTGGATCGCCTTCAGCGTCGTGGCCGAGGCGGCGCGGATCGCCTCGCGGCGGCCGGGCTGGCGGGTGAAGCCGCGCCGCCGGACCGCTTCGAGCAGGGCGGCGGTGCCGACGCGGGCGTCGGCGACGATCGCGGTGTCCGGCGCAAACCGCCGCATCTCCGCCGGATCGATATCGATGCGGATCGAGGTCTGGCCTTCCGGGCGATAGGGCCAGCGCCAGCACGGCAGTTCCATGCGGGTGCCGATGCTGATGATGAGATCGGTCTGCGGCCACAGTTCATAGGCGGCCGCCATGGTCATGCCGAGGTCGTGGGCGTTGCTGACGATGCCGCGGCCGCTGCGGAACGCCACCACCGGCGCGTCAAGCGTCTCCGCCAGCTCAAGGATTTCGGCGCCGGCATCGATGGCGCCGCCGCCGACGAAGATCATCGGCGCGCGGCTTGCGGCGATGCGCTCCGCCGCCGCCCTGACGCGGTCGCTGTCGGGCTGTGGCGCGGGGAGCGGCGCGAACGGCGCGACCTCCGTGGTGTCGGCGCGCTGGGTGAAGACGTCCCACGGCATTTCCAGCACCGCCGGGCCGCGCCGGCCGGACAGCATCTCCTGGAACGCGCGCGCCACCAGCGCCGGCGCGGCGTCGGGATATTCGATGCGCTCGGCCCATTTGACGAAGGTGCGCACGGTGGCCAACTGGTCCGGCATCTCATGCAGGTGGCCGCGGCCCTTGCCGAGAAAGGCGGTCGGCACCTGCCCGGTTAGGCACAGCACCGGCTCGTTGCCGCCGAACGCGGTCAACAGCGCCGCGCCGGCGTTCAGCACGCCGGGACCGGGCACGACGCTGAAGACGCCGGGCCGCCCGGTGGAGCGGGCGTAGCCGTAGGCCATGTAGCCGCACGCCTGCTCGTGCCGCGCGCCGATCACCTTCAACTGCGCCTGCTGGAACGCATCGAACAGGCCGTAAACTTGCGCGCCGGGCAGGCCGAACACCGTATCGACGCCGTGTGCGACGAGGCCGTTGACAATCGCCTCGCCGCCGGAAGTTGAAGTCATGATCCGTCCCAATGTCGTAAAGTCACGCCGGATGCGCGCATCACTGACGATATTGCCACCGCTACTTGCGCCCAGCCATGCGCAGGATGCAAGGGACTTGTCTCCGGCGCGCCATCACGGTTCGGTGGATGCGGCGGGCGCGGCCGGCTTGATGATCCCGACGCGCATGGCGTGCGCGGTGACGTCATGGCGAAAGTCAGCGATGGTGCCTTCGAACAGCTTGAACGCCTCAAGCTGGAACTCGGCGACGACCCGGTGCGGCGGCAGCCGGCGGTCGCCGATCCGACGCTTGAGATGTTCGAGGCGCTCGAACTGCTCGGACCACACCTGATCGATCAGCGCCATCATCATGCGGCGCAGGATATCGTTGAGCATCGCCGCGCCGATGATGGCGACCTTGCCGTCCATCCAGCGGTCGGCGATGGCGCGGATCGTCGCCTTGAGCTTGTCGGAATCGCCTTTGCGGTCGGCGGAAGGCGGCGTCATCTCCACCGCGAGCGTGAGGATCGAGCGCACCGCGCCATCGAGGCCGGCGAGGTCCCACGGCGCGTCGGGCGGGGCGAAGCGGTCGATCAGGTCGTCGATGGTTTCATCGCGCAGGCGCTTGGCGCGGGCGAACGGAGCGTCGCAGTCGCGGATGTAGCGGCGAAGATCGTAGAAGGTGTCGCGCTGGCGCTGGATCACGGCGTCGAAGCGCAGCAGCCCCAGCCGCCGGTCGAAGCTCCGCGTCTCGTGACGCTTCTGCGCGGCGCGGACCAGCCGGTTGGCGATGGCGGGCGGGACCGGCGCGCCCCGTGCCGGCGCGGGTAGCTTGATCGCCGCCGTGGTGAGAAACTCGTCCTCCAGCGAAGCGTGGATGATCGAGCGGCCGGGGTCGCCCTGGCGTCCGGCACGGCCGCGCAATTGCTGGTCGCGCCGGCGGTGATCGTGATGCGTCGCGCCGATCACCAGCAGGCCGCCGGCGGCGATGACGCGCGCGCGCGTCGCTACGTCGGCGTGCTCGCCGCCGAGCTTGATGTCGGTGCCGCGCCCCGCCATCGCGGTCGCGATGGTGACCGCGCCGGGGCTGCCTGCCTCGGCGATGATCTGGGCCTCGCGCGCGTGGTGCTTGGCGTTGAGCAGAGCGAACGTCTTTGCGGCGTCGCCGCCGTCGTTGCTCTTGCCGCGCGGACGCCAGCCGTTCGCCTCCAGCATCGCCGCCAGTTGCTCCGACCGGGCGATCGACGGCGCGCCGATCAGGACCGGCTGGCCGCGCGCGTGCGCGCCCTCGATCTCGCGCAGGATCGCGGCGTCCTTCGCGGCGGCGGTGGCGTGCAGCACGGACTCGTCGGTGCGGATCAGCGGACGGTGGGTCGGGATCGTCACCACGTCGAGGCCGTAGACCTCGCGATATTCCGCAGCGTCGGCGCGGGCGGTGCCGGTCATGCCGGCGAGCTTTCCGTAGCGGCGGAAATAGGTCTGGAAGGTGATCGCGGCCAGCGTGCGGGTTTCCTCGCCGGTGGCGCAGCCTTCCTTGGCTTCCAGCGCCTGGTGCAGGCCCTCGTCGTAGCGCCGCCCCGGCATCGGCCGCCCGGTCAATGTATCGATGATGGTGACGTGGCCGTCGGCGACGACATAATCGCGGTCGCGCGCCAGAAGAACGTGGGCGCGCAGCGCCTGCACGACGTGATGCAGCAGCGCGATCGAGGCGACGTCGTGCAGCGTCGCCCGTGCCTTCAGCAGTCCGCGCTGCCGCAGGCCGTGCTCGACCGCGCTGTATCCCGCCTCGGTCAGCGCGACGCGGCGGCGGTGGTCGATCTCGTAATGACGCGGCTCAAGGGGCGCGATCACGCCGTCGATCGCCTGATAGAATCCCGAATGGTCGCCGAGCGGCCCGAACAGCGCCAGCGGCATCCCGGCGTCGTCGATCAGGGTGGCGTCGGCTTCGTCGATCAGCGCGAAGGCGTGGCCGCGCTGGACCATTTCGGCCGCGGTGAACTTCATGTCGTCGCGCAGAAGGTCGAAGGCGAACTCGCTGGCGATGCCGTAGGTGATGTCGCAACGATAGGCGTCGCGGCGCGCGTCGTCGTCCGTGTGCTGGGTGACGACGCCGGTGCTCAACCCTAGCATGTCGTAGACCGGGCGCATCCAGCCGGCGTCGCGCTCGGCCAGATAGTCGTTCGGGGTCGCGACGTGAACGCCCCGGCCGGTCATGGCGTTGAGCGCGCAGACCAGCGTGGCCGTCAACGTCTTGCCTTCGCCGGTTTTCATCTCGGCGATGCAGCCCTCGTGCAGCACGAGGCCGCCGATCAGTTGCTCCGGCACTGGGTGTTCGTTCAGCGCGCGGCGCGCCGCCTCGCGGACCAGCGCGAAGACCTCGACCTTGATGGCGTCGAGCGGTGTGCCGGCGAGCGCCTGCCGCCGCAACTCAGCGGCGCGCTCGCGCAATGCGGTGTCCGACAGGCTCCGGCAATCCGCCTCGCGCGCGAGAATCCGCTGCACCGTGCCCTCGTGGCGCGCCGCTGTCCGGCGGGCGCCGAGGCTCAGCGCGCGGCGCGCGAGACGCAGGATCATTTCAGTTCAAAGAGGATCGGAACCGAGAAGGCGAATTGCGCGCCGCCGATGTCGGACGGCGGCGTCGGCAGCGGTTGCGCGCGTTGCAGAAGCTCAAGCGTCTCGCGGTCGAGCGAGGCCGAGCCGCTGCCTTTGACGATCTTGCTGGAGATGACGTGGCCCTGGCGATCGACCACGAAGGCCACTTTGGCGATGCCGGATTCGCGGCGGATCTGCGCCTCGTGCGGATAGCGCTTGTTGCGCTGGAGATGCAGCGCCAGCCGTCGCTTCCAGCTCACCAGCATCGCCTTGCGCGCGGCGGCGGCGGTCGGCGCGGTGGTGGCGGAGGCCGCGACCAGCGGCGGCGAGGCGTTCGGCGTCTTCTCCTTGTCTTCCTTCTTTTCTTCCTCCTCCTTCTTTTGTTCGGGAGGGGTTTCGAGCGCGACGTCGGGCTCGGCCACCTGCGGCAGCGGCGGCTCCGGCTCGGGCTTTTCCTCGGTCTTGACTTCGGCCTTCTCCTGAGGCGGCGGCGCCTCGTCGGTCTGCATCTGCTCCTCGCCCGGCGCGACGTCGCGGGCGATGGCGTCGCGGAACGACTCGGTGGTGAAGTCGACCTCGATCGCGGTGGTGGTGTCGAAGGTGTCGCCTTCTTCCGCCGGCGACATCAACAGCGCCGCCGCCACCGCGCCGTGCAGCGACAGCATGGCAATGAAGCACAGGCCCCAGAGCAGCAGGTCGCGAGACGTCAGGCTACGATAGCGGCGCGGCATGTTCATTGCGCGCCTCCGCTTGCCGGCGCGGCGGCGGCGTCGGGTTGCGCGCCCGCGCTTTCAAGCCCGACCAGCGCGATCTTGAGATAGCCGGCGGCGCGCAGGTCGTTCATCAGCGTCATCACCTCGCCGTAGGGCACGGTCTTGTCGGCGCGCACGAACAATCGCTTGCTGTGATCCGACGACGTCACCGAGGCCAGCGAGGCCGCGAGCGCCACGCGCGAGACCGGCGTCTCGCCGACCGCCAGCGTGCGGTCGGCCTTCAGCGTGATGAAGATCGGCTTTTCCGGGCGTGGCTGCCGCACCGCCGTCGAGGCCGGCAGGTCGACGGCGATGTCCACGGTCGCCAGCGGCGCGGCGATCATGAAGATGATCAGCAGCACCAGAATGACGTCGATGAACGGCGTCACGTTGATGTCGCTGACCTGCGTCATCTCGTCGTCGGATGAGGCTTGCTGAAGCTGCGCGCCCACGGTGCTACTCCGCGGCTCGTGCCCGGCGCGGCATCAGTTCGGCGCGGTTGAGGTCGCGGCTCACCATGCGCATCAGTTCGGCGGAGCCGTCGCCCAGCAATCCGCGGTAGCCGGTGATGGCGCGCGCGAACATGTTGTAGATCATCACCGCCGGGATCGCCGCGACCAGCCCCATCGCGGTGGCCAGCAGCGCCTCGGCGATGCCGGGCGCGACCACCGCGAGGTTGGTGGTCTGCGATTTCGAAATGCCGATGAAGGCGTTCATGATGCCCCACACGGTGCCGAACAGGCCGACGAACGGCGCTGTCGATCCGATCGTCGCCAGGATGCTGGTGCCGCGCGTCATGCGCCGCGAGGCCGCCGCCTCGATGCGGTTGAACAGCGAGGCGACGCGCTCCTTGACGCCGTCGGGATCCATCGCGTCCTGCGAGCGGTGAATTTCGTCGAGCGCCGCGTTGGTCAGCGTGGCAATGTCGCCATTGGCGTTGCGCAGCTTGGCGCTGGCGTCTTCGAGCGAACGCGCGTTTTCAACGTGGCGCAGATCGCGCAACAGCTTGCGGCGCGCCGCAAGCAGCTCGAGGCTCTTGGCGAGCCACACCGACCAGGTGACGACCGAAGCGAAGGCGAGGCCGATCATCACCGCCTTCACGATGTAGTCGGCGGCCATGAACATGCCGAACGGCGTCAACTCGTGCGGCAGGATCGGTTCGGCCTCGGCGCTATCGGCCGGTGCGAGTTCCGTCGCGGGCGTGGCCGGGGACGGCGCCGGCGCAGTCTGCTCGGGCGCGGCCGGTGCCGGCGCGCTCTGGACAGGTGTGCTTTGCGGAGGCGCGGCCGGTACTGGCGTGTTCTGTGCCGCAGGTGCTGACGGCGCGGCCTGCGTCACTTGCGCGGGTGCGGGCGCCGTTACGGCTCCGGCCGCCGGGTTCGCCGCCTCGGTGGATGGCGAGGCGGATGACGGCGAGGTTTGTGCGTGGACGGTGTGCGGCGCACAGGAAAACGCCACGACAACCGTCAGCGCGAGGACTTGCGCTTTCGATTGCGGTCGGCAACGGGGCCCCGTCACGCGGGAGTTCGTATGAGACTGCTTCATTGGACAAACTTTGTGTTGCGCCGCCGATCCGGACCAATCGCGAGGCGGGACGAAGGAGCTTTCAGCACCTTCGAGTGGTCTAACGTTTTGGCTTTGTGAATCAAACAGGCAACCGGACCAGAATTTTAGAATCGCTTTAAGGCCGGTTGCCGGCGGACAGTTGCAGTGAGATGCGACGGACGCCAACTCGTCCATTTCCGGCCGCCTGCCAACTAGAAGGTCTATAAAGTGCTGCGAATCCAAGGCTCGTCGTGTTGCCGGGCAAAATTTCCATCGCTATGACGAGCACACATATCGCGACAGGCATCTGATCTGCATCTGCGCGACGTCATCATGGGGAAGTGGGGCAAATGGGTATTTCATCTGCGGGTCACGCGGGCAGCGTGACCAACGAGGGTGTGGTTGCGCAGAACATTTCGGCGCTCGGCTGGAGCAAGGCGATGATCGGCGTCGCCGCGGTGATGCTGATTCCGGATCATGCGGACGCGCAGCAGGCGCAGAGCGGCGACGATCTTCCGCAGGTGCGCGTCACCGCGCCGAAGCGGCAGGCCAAGCGCCAGACCGTGCGCCGCGCCCCGGTGCGGGCCGCGCCGGTGCCTGTCGCCGCTCCCGCGCCGAGCAACGTGCAAATCAACCCGATCGTTGGCGACGGCCATGGCGTCACCGGCTATCAGGCGCCGGCGCAGGCGGGAATTTCCCGTCTTCCGACGCCGCTGGCCAACACGCCGCAGACCGTCAACGTGGTAACCCAGCAGGTCATCCAGGAGCAGCGCCTCACCAGCATGGAGGAAGCGCTGCGCACGGTGCCGGGCATCACCTTCAGCGCCGGCGAGGGCGGCAACCAGGGCGATACGCCGATCGTCCGCGGCTTCGCGGCGCGCGGCGACATGTTCCGCGACGGCATTCGCGATCCGGGCTGGTACACCCGCGATCTGTTCAGCAGCGATCGCGTCGAGGTTTACAAGGGGCCGTCCGGTTTCGCCTTCGGTCGCGGTTCGACCGGCGGCGCCATCAACACCGTCTCGAAGCTGCCGCAGGCGTACAATTTCGTTGACGGCACCATCAGCGGTGTCACCAGCGGCGGCTATCGCGCCGAAGTCGACGCCAACGGCACCCAGGGCAATCTCTCGGGCCGTATCGCGGCGATGTATCAGGATATTCCCACGCAGGATCGTGATCACGTCTTCACCAAGCGCTGGGGCATCGCGCCGTCGTTCAAGGCCGAGTTCTCGCCGGATACCCGCGCGATCGTCAGCTACATCTATCAGGGCGAGGACAGCGTGCCGGATTACGGCCGCCCCTATCTGCCGACGCCGCAGTACAGTTCCTCGACCGGCGCGATGACCAACCCGGGCTACTACGGCAATGGCGCGGCGACGCCGCCGATTCCAGTGCCGCGCAACGTCTGGTACGGCGTCGCCGGCGGGCCGCTGGCGGACCGGGTGCTGACCGATACCCATATCGGCACGTTGCGCTTCGAGCACGACTTCAACAACAACCTGAAACTCTCCAACGCGACGCGCTACGTCTCCGTGCATCGCATGGCGCGGCCGACGGCGCCGCGCAGTCTGCTCCAGGCGGATAATGCGACGCCGGTGACGCCGGGCTATCCGGTCGATCTGATGACCGTCGGCCGGCAGCACTTCGCCACCGAAACCGACAACACCCTTCTCATCAACCAGACCGATCTGACCGGAAAGTTCTGGACCGGCGGCCTGGAGCACACCTTCGCGTTCGGCGTCGAGGCCGCGCGCGAGACCCGCGACCAGGCCCGCGCCAACTACTGCGTGCCGGGCAATCTGGCGTGCCGGACCAGCGCCTGGGCGCCCGTCGATACGTCTTACGGCGGCCCCGACAACGGGTTCGGCGCGCCCAATTCGACGGTCTCGACCAACTACGCGGTCTACGGTTTCGATCAGGTCAAGTTCAACGAATACTTCGAACTGCTGGGGTCGATCCGCTACGACAGTTTCCGCACCGATTACACCAATTTCGGCACGACCCCGGCTACCAGCCTCAACCGTACCGACAACATGGTGAACTGGCGCGTCGGCGGCGTCTTCCACCCGACGCCGAATTCCAGCATCTACGCGGCCTACGGCGTCTCGCACAACCCGGCGGCTGAATTCCAGACGCTGAGCGACTCGGACACCAATGGCGCGAACATCTTCCTCGATCCCGAGAAGAACACCACGCTCGAAGTCGGCGCCAAGGCCGACGTACTCGGCGGCCGGATGACCCTGAGCGGCGCGGTGTTCCGCATCGAGAAGACCAACCTGCGCATTCCGATCGATCCGGCCACCAACACGGCGCTGGTGCTTGACGGTCTGGCGCGCGTGGACGGTGTCGAACTCGGTGTCGCCGGCAAGCTCACCGACCAGTGGAACGTGTTCGCGGGCTACAGCTACCTGAAGTCGGAGATCGCCCGCACCACCAATCTGGCGGAGCTTGGCAACGAGCTGCCCAATACGCCGCCGCATAACTTCACGCTGTGGTCCACTTACGACCTCACGCCGCAGTGGACCATCGGTGGCGGTGTGACCTATGCCGCGAGCACCTACGTCAATACCGGGAATACCGCTTATGTGCCCGATTACTGGAAGCTCGATCTGATGACGAGCTACAAGGTCACCAGGGACTCGCTGCTGCAACTCAACATCTACAACGTGACGGACGAGTTGTACTACTCGCAGTACTACGGCGGTCACGCCGTCCCGGCTCCGGGACGGACGGCGATGCTGACCTACCGCGTCCGCTTCACACCGCCGCCGCCGGTCGTCGATATGCCGCTCAAGGCCGCGCGCTACGTGAGCAAGTAACACGGTCAAATCCCGACTGTGGACTGACACCGATCGGAGCCGGCGTCGCAAGATGCCGGCTCTTTTTCAAGAGGCTTCCCTTCAAGAGGCTTGCCGATGCTGGTTCGTATTCCGAATGTCCTGACGCCGGAGCAGGTGCGGCATTGCCGCGAGGTGATGGCGCGCGCCGACTGGGTGGACGGCCGCGTCACCGCCGGCCATCAGTCCGCCCAGGTCAAGCGCAACCTGCAACTGCCGGAAGGCTCAAAGGCCGCGCGCGAGCTTCAGGACATGGTCTTGAACGCGCTCAACCGCAATCCGCTGTTCATGTCGGCGGTGCTGCCGAAGAAGATTTTCCCGCCGCTGTTCAACCGCTACGACGCCGAGGGCGAGATGAACTTCGGCTCGCATGTCGATAACGCCATCCGCACCGTTCGCGATACCGGCGAGCGGGTGCGGACCGACGTGTCCTCGACGCTGTTCCTGTCGTCGCCCGAGGAATACGACGGCGGCGAACTGGTGGTCGAGGATACCTACGGGGCGCACTCGGTGAAGCTGCCGGCCGGCGACATGATCGTCTATCCCGGCACCAGCCTGCACCACGTCACCAAGGTCACGCGCGGCTCGCGCATCGCGTCGTTCTTCTGGACCGAAAGCATGATCGGCGACGTCACCCGGCGCGGCCTGATGTTCGATCTCGACATGTCGATCATCCGCCTCAACGCCGATCACCCGGAACACCCGTCGGTGGTCACGCTGACCTCGCTCTACCACAACCTGCTGCGCCAGTGGGCGCAGACCTGACGTCGGAAGCTGACCGGTAACGAGGCGTCATCGTCCGCCAACGGGTCCGGCTTCGCCGGCCCGATGACAGGCTCCGGCGGATGATCCGGTAACCCGCGCCATCGCGAGGGATATCCGATCTGACACGGAATACTGGATGCCCCGCCTTCGCGGAGCATGACGTTTTTGTGTTGCACTCGTCCAGAAAGCGGCTTTCCGGTCCAACTCTCACGCCAGCATGGCGTCGAGGGCGGGCGTAGTGCGTTCGGTGATGGTGTCGTCGCCGTCGCGCCGGAAGCGGATCAGCGCGGCGAGACCATGGGCGGCGGCGAACGCGATCGCCGCGTCGGGCCCCAGTACCATCAGCGCCGTCGCATAGGCGTCGGCTTCCATGCAGGATCGGTGCAGCACGGTGGCGGTGACCATGCCGTTGGTGATCGGCCGGCCGCTGCGCGGATCGAGCGTATGAGAGAAATAATCATCGTTGCTGGCGAAGCCGCGCTCCACGCCGGAGGTCGCGATCGCCAGATTGTGCAGCGCCACCAGCACCGGCTGCGTGGCGGCGGATGACGTCGCGGCGGGCCCGTCGATCTCGACCCACCACGGGCTGCCGTCCGGCTTGACGCCGCGTCCCAGCAGTTCGCCGCCGATCTCCACCAGCGCGTGATGGAGGCCGTGCTCGCGCAGTACCTCCATCGCCAGATCGACGGCGAAACCCTTGGCGATGCCGCACAGATCGAGCGGAGCCGCCCCGTGCCGGCGCAGGCGTCGGGCGGTGGCGTCGAAGTCGAGGTGCCGCCAGCCGCAGGCGGCGAGATGACGGGCGACGGCGTCCGCCGGCGGCGGCGCCGGTTGCGGTCCGCCAGGGCCGAATCCCCACAGATCGACCAGCGCGCCCATGGTGGGGTCATACGCGCCGTCGGATTCCCGCGCGATGCGGACGGCGCAGCCGATGACCCTCGCGAATTCCGGCGGCAGGATTTGCCAGGTCTGGGGCGGCAGCCGGTTGAAGCGGCTGAGGTCGGAGTCGGGTTCCCACGGGCTCATCTGCGCCACCACGCGATCGAGCGCGCGGGGAATGAGCCGGCCCAGCATCTGCTCGCTGGCATCGGAACCGACGAACCTGACCGACCAGGTGGTGCCCATGGTGAGGCCGGTCAATGTCCGCACGCGGCCGCCCTGCGGCGCGGGGCGCGGCGCGACCGTCCCCACCGGGATCGCCACGCGCCGGGACGCCGTCACGGTCATGCGCGTGGTGCCGCTTACTCCGGCAGCACTTCGATGGTCGCGGCGTAGCTGGCGCGGCGCTGCGCGTTCTTGATCTTGCTCTTGTCGTCGCGCACCGAGGCGCTCATCCAGTAGTAGCCCGGTCCCGGCCAGGTGA
>JBIQLW010000047.1:0-29571 GCA_044463945.1 Bradyrhizobiaceae bacterium
GGGTGGCCGATCTTCTGCGCCAGCATGTCGGCCATCTTGTCGGGCGCGGCCCACATGCCCTTGCCGATCTGGGCGTGGCCGGGCAGGCCGTCGACGAGACCCATGTCGACGTTCCAGTCCTCATACGCCTTGATCCACGGCTGCGCCTTCATGTCGTTCTTGCGGATCATCGGTCCGGCTTCCATCGAGGTGTGGATCTCGTCTCCGGTGCGGTCGAGGAAGCCGGTGTTGATGAACATGATGCGCTGCGACGCATTCTGGATGCACGCCTTGAGGTTCACCGTGGTGCGGCGCTCCTCGTCCATGATGCCGATCTTCATGGTGTTGGCGGGCAGGCCGAGCATCGCTTCGACGCGGCCGAACACGTCGCAGGCGAGCTTCACCTCGTCGGGGCCGTGCATCTTCGGCTTGACGATGTAGATCGAGCCGGTGCGGCTGTTGCGTAAGCTGCCGTTGCCCTTGAGGTCGTGCAGCGCCAGCAGGCCCGAGACGGCGGCGTCGAGGATGCCTTCGGGAATTTCCGCGCCCTTGTCGTCAAGCACCGCGTCGGTGAACATGTGATGGCCGACGTTGCGCATCAAGAGCAGGCTGCGGCCGTGCAGCCGGACCTCCTTGCCGTCGGGGCCGGTATAGACGCGGTCGGGGTTGAGCGCGCGGGTCATGGTCTTGCCGCCCTTCTCGAAGGTGTCTTCGAGCGTGCCCTTCATCAGGCCGAGCGTGTTGCGATAGACCAGCACCTTGTCTTCGGCATCGACGGCGGCAACGCTGTCCTCCATGTCGAGAATGGTGGAGACCGCCGCCTCCATGATGATGTCGGCGACGCCCGCCGGATCGTCCTTGCCGATCGCATGGTTGCGGTCGATGACGATCTCGATGTGCAGGCCGTTGTTCACCAGCAGCACCGCCTGCGGCTTGGCGGCGTCGCCGCGGTGGCCCGCGAACTGCTTCGGGTTCTTCAGGCCGACGTCGCCCTTGGCGGTCTTCGCCGCCAGCGCGCCGTTCGCGACGCTGTAGCCGGTGACGTCGGCGTGGTGGCCTGCGGCCAGCGGCGCGGCCTCGTCGAGGAACGCCTTGGCTTTGGCGATCACCTTGTCGCCGCGCGCCTTGCTGTAGCCCTTGCCGCTCTCGCTCGGGTCGTGCGGGATGGCGTCGGTGCCGTAGAAGGCGTCGTAGAGGCTGCCCCAGCGCGCGTTGGCGGCGTTGAGCGCATAGCGCGCGTTGGTCAGCGGCACCACGAGCTGCGGCCCGCAGATCCTGCCGATTTCCTCGTCGACATTGGCGGTTTCGACCTCGTGCGTGGCCGGCTCCGGCCGCAGATAGCCGATTTCCTTGAGGAAGGCGGTATAGGCGTTGACGTCGAACGGCTTGCCCTTGTTGGCGCGGTGCCAGTCGTCGATTTTGGCTTGCAGCGTATCGCGCACCGCCAGCAGTTCGCGGTTCTTCGGCCCGAGATCGCGGATGATGCCGGCGAGCCCCGCCCAGAAGGCGTCGGCGGATACGCCGGTTCCGGGCGCGGCTTCCTTGGCGACGAAGTCGTGGAGGACGGGAGCGATCTTCAGTCCGTGGGCGTCGATACGGTTCATAATGGGATTTCTCACGACAGACGGCGGCAAACGGCGCTGTTCTGGGCGAAAACGCCGCAAAAAGCCCGTGCCGGGGCGGGTTGAACGCTCCTTTTAGCGCCAGCCCGCCGCCGTGAGAAGGGCCCCTGCGGGGGGATGGAGGGGCGGGGGACGTTGCGCCTCGTCCCGTGAAAAACGCCCGTGTCCCGGATGCGATGCGGCGCAGGCGTCGTCGTCCTCGAACGCCGTCATCGTCCGCGGAGGCGGACGATCCAGTAATCGGGGCGGATGTGAGAGAAATCTGCGTTTGCCCGGAATACTGGATGCTCCGCCTTCGCGGAGCATGACGATGTTCGTGTTGCACTTTCGTGCAAGAAAAGGCCGCCGTTCAGTCAGACTTTCAGGACGCCGCGAGGTCGGCGACGGTGTCGATCAGCACGCCGGTCCGGGTCAGCATCCGCACGATGTCGGCGGTGGCGTCAGCGATGCTCCGCGTCGCGGTGTCGACGGTCAGTTCGCTCGCGCCCGGCGCCTCGTAGTCGGTGCCGATGCCGGTGAAGCCGGTGAGGCGGCCGGCGCGCGCCTTGGCGTAGTGCCCCTTGGGGTCGCGGCGCTCGCAGACCGCCGCCGGCGTCGCGACGTAGATTTCGCGGAAGGTGTCGCCCGCGATGCGTCGCGCCGTCGCGCGGTCCTCGGCCGATGGCGAGACGGCGGCGACGATGGCGATGTGGCCGTTGCGGGCGAGGTGGGTCGCGACTTCCGCGAGGCGGCGGATGTTCTCGCTGCGGTCCTTCGCGGAGAAGCCGAGATCGCCATTGAGGCCGGCGCGCAGCGTGTCGCCGTCGAGCAGCACCGGCGAGCCGCCGCTGTGGAACAGGCGCCGCTCCAGCGCGCGCGCCAGCGTCGATTTGCCGGCGCCGGGCAGGCCGGTGAACCATACCACCGCGCCGTGGTGGCGATAGCGCGCGGCGCGCTCCTCCGCCTGCAACGCCGATTCCACCGGCACGATGTCCACCGGCGCGGCGCGTGCGTCGGGATCAAAGCCGATCACCAATCCGCCGCCGGCGATCCGGCCCTCGACCTCGATGACCAGGCGGCCGGTGTGCGCGTTGTCGGCGTGGGTGTCCGCCGCGACCGGCTGCGCCAGCGCGATCTCGATCTCGCCGACATGGTTGCGGGCGATGGCCGCGCTTGTGGTGCTGGACAGTTCGCCGGGATCGACCGCCCTGGCGATCGCGGTGACCACCGCGCGGCTCTCGCGGGTGCCGAGCCGGACGACAATGGCCGCGCCCGCCGCCAGCGGCGCCTCGTGCAGCCAGAAGATGCGCGCGCGGATGCGCCGGGTGCGGGACGGCGCTGAGGCGGCGTGGCTGATGATGTCGCCGCGCTCGACGAACAATTCGCGATCCAGCGTGATGCCGACCGAGCCGCCGGCGCGATGCCGCTGCCCCGGTGAGGTCGCCGGCCAGCTTTCGACCGAGCGGATGCGCGCGACCTTGCCGGCCGGCATGATGACGATCTCGTCGCCGGCGTTGAGGTTGCCGGACTCGATGCGGCCGGCGACGATGCGGCGGTCGTCGAATTTGTAGATCGCCTGCACCGGCAGCCGCAGCGGCAGTTGTTCGAGCGTGCGCGCCGGCTCCAGCCGGTCGATCGCGGCGATCACGGTGGGGCCGTCGTACCAGCCGAGGCGCTTTGAGGCCGCGCCGACGCCGTCGCCCTCGCGCGCCGAAATCGGGATGACGGCGGTGGGCGTGACGCCGAGGCCGTCGAGGTGCGCGGTGATCTCGGCGCTGATCTCGCGAAACCGCTGCTCGCTGAAGCCGACCCGGTCCATCTTGTTGACGATCACCGCGACCTGCTTCACGCCGAGCAGGTGCAGCAGATAGCCGTGGCGGCGGGTCTGGTCGCGCACGCCCTCATGGGCGTCGATCAAGAGCAGCGCACCGTCCGCCTGTGCCGCGCCGGTGATCATGTTGCGCAAAAATTCGGCATGACCCGGCGCGTCGATCAGCACCACGTCGCGGCCGGGGGTGCGGAAGCCGATCTGCGTGGTGTCGATGGTGATGCCCTGGTCGCGCTCGGTTTGCAGCGAATCCAAAAGGAACGACCATTCGAACGGCATTCCGCGTCGCTCGCTGACCGCTTTCAGCGTTTCGAACTTGCCGTCCGGCAGGCTGCCGGTCTCGAACAGCAGGCGGCCGATCAGGGTGGACTTGCCGTGATCGACGTGGCCGACGATGACGATGCGGACCAGCGGGCGCGATGCAGCGGAAGGCGTGACGGCGGAGGGACGGTTGGCGACGATCATGTTCATGGCAGGACGCGGATGGTTGGAGGTCAGAGATAGCCGGCGACGCGAAGGCGTTCGAAGGCGTCTTCGGTCTCGTGGTCGAGCGCGCGGCCGGCGCGCTCCGGCACCTTCGTCGCGGCCAGTTCAGCGAGAATGTCGGCGATGGTGGCGGCGTTGGACTCCACCGGGAAGGTGATGTCGGCATCGCCCAGCGAGCGATAGCGCTTGCCGTCTTTTGCCAGATACAGCGGAATGATCGGGATGTTCTCGCGCTGGGTGTAGGCCCAGATATCGGCCTCGGTCCAATGCAGGATCGGATGAATCCGCAAATGCGCGCCGGGCGGCGGCGAGGCGTTGAAGTGATCCCAGAACTCCGGCGGCTGATCGCGCACGTCCCAGCCGCCTTCCGCGCCGCGCGGCGAGAACACCCGCTCCTTGGCGCGGGTCGCTTCCTCGTCGCGGCGGATGCCGGCGATCAATCCGTCGAAGCCGTACTTCGCCAGCGCCATCTTGAGGCCCTCGGTCTTGCGCGCGGCGGAGCGCGCCGCCGGCGGCAGCGTGGGGTCGACCGCGTCGATCGGCGGGCACGGCTCGACGCGCAGATCGAGATTCCATTCCTTGCCGTAGTGATCGCGGAACGCATACATCTCCGGAAATTTCTTGCCGGTGTCGACGTGCAGCGCCGGGAACGGCACGCGGCCGAAGAACGCCTTGCGTGCCAGCCAGATCATCACGTTCGAATCCTTGCCGAGCGACCACAAGAGCGCGAGCTTCTTCAGCCGCGCGAACGCCTCGCGGAAAATGTAGATGCTCTGCGCTTCCAGTTGATCGAGCCGGTCCATCGACGGCACCGCCGCCCCGCTCGGGTCTGGCGCGTCTTGTGCATGGTTCGGGGCGGACGACGGGGAAAGCGGGAGCGGTTCCCCGATGGACGAAACGGGCGAAGGACGATTCATGTGCGGCGCCTGAAATTGGTGGCAAGGCATTCTATTTTTTCAGGGCGCGATAGAAGTAAAATTTTTCTGTTTACGTCCTGTAACACAGGGATATACAGAAAATAATTCTAGTCAACCCTGAAGTTCGCTGGGGTGGAGTTCGGCATGAAATGGCTTCCGGTGTTTCTCGATGTGCGGCGCGGCGAGGTGCTGCTGGTCGGCGGCGGTGAACTGGCGCGCGCCAAGCTGCGCATTCTGGCGGCAGCGCAGGCGCGCATCCGTTGGCACGCCACCGACGGCGACCATGACCTCGCCGGGCTCGATCCCGATGCCGCCCTGCGCATCACGTTCGACACGCAGGATCCGGCGACGATCGATCTCGGCGGCGTCATCGCCGTGCTGTGCGCCGGCGCCGGCGAGGTCGGCATCGCGGTCGCGGCGCGGGCGCGCGCGCTCGGCGTGCCGGTCAACGTGATGGACGATCTCGAACACTCGACCTTCATCTTTCCCGCCATCGTCGATCGCGGCGATGTCGTGGTCGCGATCGGCACCGGCGGCGCGTCGCCGGTGGTGGCGCGGCGCGTGCGCGAGCGCATCGAGGCGCTGCTGCCGTCGCGGATAGGCGATCTCGCCGCGCTGATCGGTGCGTGGCGCAAGTCGGTTCATGCGCGCATTCCGGAATTCGCGCTGCGCCGGCGGTTCTGGGAGCGCGTCGTCGATGGCCCGATCGGCGCGGCGGTGCTGGCGGGACGTCGCGACGAGGCCGAGGCCGCGCTCGGCGCGATCGGTGATCCGTCGCGGTTCGCGGGCGGCAACGATGCAGGCAAGGCCGAGGGTCACGTCGCGCTGGTCGGCGCCGGTCCCGGCGATCCCGATCTGCTCACGGTGAAGGCGCTGCGCGCGTTGCAGGACGCCGATGTCGTGTTTCACGACGAACTGGTGACTCCGGAGATTCTCGACCGCGTCCGCCGCGACGCCGCGCGGGTGCCGGTCGGCCGCCGCGCCGGCAAGCCCGGCATCGGGCAGGAGGCCGTCAACCGCCTGTTGATCGAAGCGGCGCGCGAAGGCCGCCGCGTGGTGCGGCTCAAGGGCGGCGACGGTTACGTGTTCGGCCGCGGCGGCGAGGAAGTCGCCGCGCTGCGCGCCGCCGGCGTGGCCTATAGCGTGATCCCCGGCATCACCGCGGCGCTGGGAGCCGCCGCCGAGTTCGAGGTGCCGCTGACGTTCCGTCATGAAGCGCGGCGCGTGACGTTCCTCACCGCGCACAAGGCGCGCGATGCGGCCGATGTCGATTGGTCAGCGCTGACCGATCTGGAGATGACGGTGGTGGTCTATATGGGCATGAGTGCCGCGCCGGCGATCCGCGCCGGGCTGCTCAAGGCCGGCCGCTCGCCGCTGACGCCGGTGGGCGTGTTCGCGCGGGTGACGCGGCCGCAGTCGCGCGCCGCCGTTGGCACGCTGGACGATCTGCCCGAACTGGCGGCGCAGGTCGATGGCGGCCCCGCGATCCTCGTCATCGGCGACGTGGTGGCGCATTGCGCGCCGTGGAGCGCGCTGACGCAGGACGATTTATCTCCCACCCGATTGATGGCGGCCGAATGACGATGCTGACAGACGATACGGAAACCGTTGCCGCCACCGCGGCGCGGCTCGACCGTGAGTTGGCGCAAGCCTCGCCGGCCGCGATTATCGAAGCCGCGTTGCGCGCGGTCGGCCGCGAGCACCTTGCGGTGGTGTCGTCGTTCGGCACCGAATCGGCCGCGCTGTTGAAGGTGGCGGCCGATGTCGATCCCGCCATTCCGGTGATCTTCCTCGATACCGGCTGGCTGTTCGCCGAGACGCTGGCGTATCGCGACACGCTCACCGCGTTGCTCGGCTTGCGCGACGTGCGCACCATCGCGCCGCGTGCCGACGATCTGGCGAAGCACGATCCCGAGCGGGATCTGTGGTTCTCCGATCCCGATGCCTGCTGCCGCATCCGCAAGGTCGAGCCGCTTGCGCGCGCGCTGCGACCGTTCAGGGCGTGGATCAACGGCCGCAAGCGCTTTCAGGGCGGCGCGCGCGCGGCCATCGCCGTGGTCGAGGATGACGGCGCGCGATTGAAGTTCAATCCGCTCGCCAACGTCTCGCCCGCCGCCATCGCGGCGATCTATGCGCAGGCCGCGTTGCCGCCGCATCCGCTGGTCGCATCCGGCTTTCGCTCGGTGGGCTGTCTGCCGTGCACGTCGCGCGCGGCAGCCGACGAGGATGCCCGCGCCGGCCGCTGGCGCGGCCGCGCCAAGACGGAATGCGGCATCCACATCGTCAAGTGATGATGGAAGAATGGCGCTGCATCCGCGCAAAGTTTGAAATTCGCTTTCGTTGACTTGAAGCCGTCTCTGCCGCGATCCTGCCGCACCTGTGACGGCGCGGTGCCGTCGATGGAATGGAGATCGAGAATGTATCGCCGTCTCTCAATTGTCGCCGCCGCGCTGGTGTGGGCAGGTTCGGCGTTCGCGGCCGACGTGTCGCTGCTCAATGTGTCGTATGATCCGACGCGCGAGCTCTATGCCGATTTCAACAAGGCGTTCGTCGCCGCTTACCAGAAGGAAACCGGCAAGAGCGTCGAGATCAAGCAGTCGCACGGCGGCTCGGGATCGCAGGCGCGCGCGGTGATCGACGGCTTGCAGGCCGACGTGGTGACGCTGGCGCTGGCCTATGACATCGACGCCATCGCGGCAAAGGGACTAATCGCGACCGATTGGCAGAAACGTCTGCCGCAGAACGCTTCGCCCTATACGTCCACCATCGTCTTCCTGGTGCGCAAGGGCAATCCCAAGGGCATCAAGGACTGGGACGATCTGGTGAAGCCGGGCGTCAGCGTCATCACGCCGAATCCGAAAACCTCGGGCGGCGCACGCTGGAACTATCTCGCGGCGTGGGGCTACGCGCTGAAGAAGTTCGGTTCCGAGGACAAGGCGAGACAGTTCGTCGCGGACATCTACAAGAACGTGCCGGTGCTCGATACCGGCGCGCGCGGCTCCACCGTGACCTTCGTCGAGCGCGGCGTCGGCGACGTCTTGCTTGCCTGGGAGAACGAAGCCTTTCTGGCGCTGAAGGAATTCGGCAAGGACAAGTTCGAGATCGTGGCGCCGCCGACCTCGATCCTCGCCGAGCCGCCGCTCGCCATCGTCGACAAGGTCGCCGACCGCAAGGGAACCCGCTCGGTCGCCGAGGCTTATCTGAAATACTGGTACACTCCTGAGGGTCAGGAGATCGCGGCGCGCAATTCCTACCGGCCGCGCGATCCTGACATCGCCAGGAAATACGAAGCCTCGTTCGCCAAGGTTGGGCTGTTCACCATCGATGAGGTGTTCGGCGGCTGGACCAAGGCGCAGAAGACGCATTTCAGCGACGGGGGCGTGTTCGATCAGATCTACAAGAACTGATTGCGGGGCGTGAGGGCCGACATCGTGACAGGAGGATGGACGCGACGCCGCACCCTGCCGGGCTTCGGCATCACCATGGGGCTGACGCTGACGTGGCTGTCGCTCATTATCCTGATTCCGCTGGCGGGATTGTTTCTCAAGACATTCGACCTCAGTTTCGAGCAGTTCGTCGGGATCGTCACCAGCCGCCGCACCCTGAACGCGCTGAAGCTGTCGTTCGGCCTCGCCTTCGCAGCCGCCGTGGTCAATCTGGTAATGGGCGGCATCGTGGTCTGGGCGCTGGTGCGCTACCGCTTTCCCGGGCGGCGCGTCTTCGACGCCATCGTCGATATCCCGTTCGCGCTGCCGACCGCGGTCGCCGGCATCGCGCTGACCTCGCTGTTCGCGGAGCGAGGGTGGCTCGGCGCGCCGCTCGCTGAACTCGGCATCAAGGTGGCGTTCACGCCGCTCGGCATCTTCGTCGCGATGGTCTTCATCGGCATTCCGTTCGTGGTGCGGACGGTGCAGCCGGTGCTGATCGACCTCGATCCGGAAATCGAGGAAGCGGCGGCAAGCCTCGGCGCCAACCGCTGGCAGACCATCAGCCGGGTGATCCTGCCGAGTCTGGTGCCGGCGCTGCTCACCGGCTTCGCGCTGGCTTTCGCGCGGGCGGTCGGCGAATACGGCTCGGTGATCTTCATCGCCGGCAACCTGCCGAACGTCTCGGAAATCGCGCCGCTGCTGATCGTGATCCGGCTCTCCGAATTCCGCTACGCCGACGCAACCGCGATCGCCGTCGTCATGCTGCTGGCGTCGTTTCTGGTGATCTTCGCGATCAACCGCCTGCAACGCTGGGCGCAGACGCGCGTTCCGGCCTACTAGGGAAACGGAGCGGGGCATGGCGGAGATCGCGATGGCGTTTCACATGGAGAGGGCCGCACCTGTCGAGAAGGCCGCCGCGCGAACCGAGGGGCGCGTGGTGCGCGGCGTCGTCATCGGCCTTGCGGTCCTGTTCCTCACGGTGTTCGTGGTGCTGCCGCTGGTCATGGTGTTCGCGCAGGCGTTCGCGCGCGGCGCGTCGGCTTATGTCGCGGCGCTGACCGAGCCGGAGGCGCTGTCGGCGATCCGGCTGACGCTGATGGTGGCGGCGATTTCGGTCGGCCTCAACCTGGTCTTCGGGCTGATCGCGGCATGGGCTGTCGCCAAGTTCGAGTTTCCCGGCAAGACCCTGCTGGTCACGCTGATCGATCTACCGTTCTCGGTGAGCCCGGTGATTTCCGGCCTGGTGTTCGTGCTGTTGTTCGGCGCGCAGGGCTATTTCGGAACGTGGCTGCAAAACCATGACATCCGCATCCTGTTCGCGGTGCCGGGCATCGCGCTCGCCACCACCTTCGTCACCTTTCCGTTCGTTTCGCGCGCGCTGATCCCGCTGATGCAGGAGCAGGGAACGGCGGAGGAGGAGGCGGCGCTGTCGCTCGGCGCGTCGGGATTGCAGACCTTCTTCCGCGTCACGCTGCCGAACATCAAGTGGGGCGTGCTGTACGGCGTGCTGCTCTGCAACGCGCGCGCCATGGGCGAGTTCGGCGCGGTGTCGGTGGTGTCCGGCCATATTCGCGGCGAAACCAACACCATGCCGCTATTGGTCGAGATCCTGTATAATGAATATCAGTTCGTGGCGGCGTTTGCCGTAGCTTCGCTATTGGCGCTGTTGGCGCTGGTCACGCTGCTGATGAAGGCCATTCTGGAACGCAATCTGGACGAGGGGCGACAGTCGCGTGACGATCGAGCTTAAGAACATCGTTAAAAAATTCGGCAGCTTCGCCGCCCTCGACGGCGTCGATCTGACGATCGCCGACGGCGAGTTGCTGGCGCTGCTCGGCCCGTCAGGGTCGGGCAAGACCACGCTGCTGCGCATCATCGCCGGGCTCGACTGGCCGGACGAGGGCGCACTGTCGTTCGACGGCGAGAACGCGCTGGCGCGCGGCGCCGGCGAGCGGCAGGTCGGCTTCGTGTTCCAGCACTACGCGCTGTTCCGCCACATGAGCGTGTTCGAGAACGTCGCGTTCGGCCTGCGGGTGCAGCCGCGCGCCATCCGCAAGGACGAGGCCGGCATTCGCGCCCGCGTCAAGGAACTGCTCGATCTGGTGCAACTGGACTGGCTGGCCGACCGCTATCCGGCGCAGTTGTCCGGCGGCCAGCGCCAGCGCATCGCGCTTGCCCGCGCGCTGGCGACCAAGCCGCGCATTCTGCTGCTCGACGAACCGTTCGGCGCGCTCGACGCCAAGGTGCGCAAGGAACTGCGGCGCTGGCTGCGCGCGCTGCACGAGGAAATCCAGGTCACCTCGGTGTTCGTCACCCACGATCAGGAGGAGGCGCTGGAGGTCGCCAACCGCGTCGTGGTGATGGACAAGGGCCGCATCGAGCAGGTCGGCACCCCGGACGAGGTCTATGATGATCCGGCCACGGCGTTCGTCCACGGCTTCATCGGCGAATCCATCGTGCTGCCGGTCAACGTCGCCGAGGGGCGGGTGTGGATCGGCGACCAGCCGCTCAACATCGACGCCCCCAATATCGGCTCCGGGCCCTCGAAGCTGTTCGTGCGCCGCCACGACATGCAGGTCGGCGCGGACGGCGTCGGCCTGCGCGGCGCGGTGCGCCATGTGCGGGCCTTCGGCGCGATCCAGCGCGCCGACATCGCGGTGGCGGCGGGCGGCAACGAGACGGTGATCGAGATCGACACGCCGCGCGACCGGCCGCTGACGCCGGGAGAGGTGGTCGAATTGCAGCCGCGCCGGTTCCGCATCTACGCCGACTGACCCCGGCCGCGGCCCGTTTCCGCCGCCGCACGGCGCGAAAAGACGCGCGCGTTCACCTTTCAGCCATGGTTGATGTGCAACAACGGCGCTCGTGAAGCTGGGGAATCGGGCATGAAGCGCGTCGTGGCGGTGTTGAGCGGCCTTCTGGTGCTGGGCGGCTGCGGCACCGCGGTCGAGCAGGCTCCCGAACAGCCCGCGTTTTATCTCAGCATGGCGCACGGCGGGGCCAAGGTCGATGCGGCGGTGGCTGCGTCGATGATTTCCGGCTATCGCAGGAATAACGGCCTCGGGGCGGTCACCGTCGATCCCGAGCTGATGAAGGCGGCCGAGGCTCAGGCCATGAGCATGGCGAAGCGCAACAAGCTCGACCATGACGTCGCCGGCACCCTCGGCAAGCGCCTCAACGCCTCGGGCTATCCGGCGACGGTGGCGGTGGAGAACATCTCGGCAGGGTATCACACGCTGGCGGAAGCGTTTTCCGGCTGGCGCGATTCGCCGCCGCATCGCGCCAACATGCTGCACAAGGGCGTGACCCGGCTCGGCATCGCCGCGACCTATGCGCCGGGCACCAAATACAAGGTGTTCTGGGCGCTGATCCTGGCTTCGACCGAGGACAAAGCCGCCGCCGGGCGATGATTCCGACATTTGCATGGGCCTGTGCCGCGACGGGATGCAAATGCTGGAATCGGACCACGACAGCGTGATCGCCTTGCGCAATTTCGCCAATTGACGGCCCGCGCGGCAGACGCCACGGTGCCGCCTGACCCTCGCCATTCCTGCTCACCTAGACCCGCGCCCCAAGAATCATGCCGATGTCTCACGTTTCGAAATCTGCGATCCCGACGCAGGCGCAGCGCGTTCTGGTGCTGCAAGGCGGCGGCGCGCTCGGGTCGTATCAGGCCGGGGCCTATGAAGCGCTGTGCCGCCACGGCTGCGAGCCGCACTGGGTCGCCGGCATTTCCATCGGCGCGATCAACGCCGCGATCATCGCCGGCAACCCGCGCGAGACGCGGGTCGAGCGGCTGATGGAGTTCTGGAACATGGTGTCGGCGCCAGTGCCGTGGCAGCCGTCGTTGCCGAACGACTTCGCGCGCTCGCTGTTCAGCGAGGGGAGCGCCGCGGCCATCGCCGCCTTCGGCGTGCCGGGGTTCTTCGTGCCGCGCCTGCCGCCGCGGCAGTTCTGGCCCGGCGCCTCGCCGGGGACGCTGAGCTTCTACGACACCACGCCGCTGCGGGCGACGCTGGAGCGGCTGGTCGATTTCGATCGCATCAATGCCGGGGCGACGCGGCTCAGCGTCGGCGCGGTCAACGTCAAGACCGGCAACTTCGCCTATTTCGACAACAAGCGTCAGAAAATCCGTCCCGAGCACATCATGGCGTCGGGGGCGCTGCCGCCGGGCTTTCCGGCGATCGAGATCGACGGCGACTATTACTGGGACGGCGGCATCGCCTCGAACACGCCGCTCGATTACGTGCTCGCGGAGGAAACCACCGAGGACCTCTTGATCTTCCAGGCCGACCTGTTCAGCGCGCGCGGCAAGCTGCCGACCACGATGCTGGAGGCGGCCGAGCGCGAGAAGGACATCCGCTATTCCAGCCGCACCCGGCTCAACACCGATCAGAACAAGAAGATTCACAACGCCCGCAAGGCGCTGCGCGATCTGATCGCGAAGCTGCCGGACGACCTCAAGGACGATCCCGCCGTGAGGTATCTCCGGCGGGCCGCCAAGGAGAACACCGTCACGGTGGTGCATCTGATCTATCGTCAGAAAACCTATCACGGCACCTCGAAGGATTACGATTTCTCGCGCCTCAACATGCTGGATCACTGGGCGTCCGGCGAGCAGGACGTCGATCAATCGATGCGCCACAAGGATTGGCTGGAGCAGCCGCACGACCAGACCATGGTCGCCTACGACCTCACCGCCGAGGAGGATCGCGTCGCCGCGCAGCGGCCGCACCCGATCGAGGAATCAGACAGGAGTACATGACAATGGGGACTTTGACATGCCGGACGGCGGTCATCACCGGCTCGACCAGCGGCATCGGGCTGGCTTACGCGCGGGCGATGGCGAAGGCCGGCGCCAACATCGTGCTGAACGGCATGGGCAAGCCGGAGGACATCGAGAAGGAGCGCGCCGCCATCGAGGCCGACTTCAAGGTCAAGGCGGTGCATTCGCCCGCCGACATGACCAAACCGGCGGAGATCGCCGAGATGGTCGCGCTGGGAGAAAAGACCTTCGGCTCGGTCGATGTGCTGGTCAACAACGCCGGCATCCAGTTCGTGTCGCCGGTCGAGGAGTTTCCGATCGAGAAGTGGGACGCGATCATCGCCATCAACCTGTCGTCGGCGTTTCACGGCATCCGCGCCGCCGTGCCCGGCATGAAGAAGCGCGGCTGGGGCCGCATCATCAACACCGCGTCGGCGCATTCGCTGGTGGCCTCGCCCTTCAAGTCGGCTTACGTGTCGGCCAAGCACGGCATCGCCGGGCTGACCAAGACGGTGGCGCTGGAGCTTGCGACCTTCAAGATCACCTGCAACTGCATCAGCCCCGGCTATGTTTGGACGCCGCTGGTGGAGAAGCAGATTCCCGACACCATGAAGGCGCGCAACATGACCAAGGAGCAGGTCATCAACGACGTGCTGTTGCAGGCGCAGCCGACCAAGGAGTTCGTCACGGTGGAGCAGGTGGCGGCGCTCGCGGTCTATCTGTGCAGCGACGAGGCGAGCCAGATCACCGGCGCCAACCTGTCGATCGACGGCGGCTGGACAGCGGCATAGGCCGAGTTTCCTCGCTGTTCGAGTTGCCCTGCGGGTCGTCGTGCGCGGGCCGGGGCAGCGGGCTGTCTCCGCTGTCGTTGCGAGAAGCGGCCGTTCCGAGCTGAAAAGTCTGCTGGGCCAGAGTCAGAAAGGCCGTCAGGGCACTGGATGGCGTTGCTTCACGGCGGCCGACGAACACCGTCTCGACGCTTGCCTCCGATGCCGGCAGTTCAAGGACAGACACCTGATCTGAAAAGCGGGACGCGCCCAGCAAACTGCGCGGCAGCAGCGTGATGCCGAGGCCCGCGGCAACGCAAGCGAAGATGGTTTCCAGCGTCCCGAACTCCATCAGCCGCGGTCTCGGCACGCCCCGACGCGCCAGCAATGCCTCCAGCATCTGGCGATACGAACATCCCGCTCGGAGCACCGCCAGCCGGATGTCGCCGGCACCGATAAGGTCCTCAAGGGAAGACGTGCCAGCCGCCGCCAGCACGACCAGTTCCTCGCGGAACATCGGCCGCTGCACAAGCTCCGGATCAAGAACCGGACCGCAGACAAAGGCACCGGCGATCGAGCCCTGCTTGACGGCAGCCGCAAGTTCGCAGGTTGTCCCCGGCTGAATAGCCAGATCGACCTTTGGGTACGCTCTCGCATAGGCGGCCAGCACCGGCGCAAGGCGTACCGCCGCCGTCGTCTCCAGCGAGCCGATGGTCAGGGGTCCTTGCGGCGTACCATCGTCGCCTACGGCTCGCGTCGCTTCATCCAGCAGCCGGGACACGCGCCGCGCATATGGCAGAAGCCTGCGTCCGGCGTCGGTCAGGGTCACTCCCGCCGAGTGGCGATCGAACAACGTGACGCCGAGACCCTGCTCCAGGGCACGGATACGGGCCGTCACATTGGACTGGACAGTGTGAAGCTCCGTGGCGGCGCGTGTCATGGCCCCGAGGCGAGCGACCGTTTCAAAGAATCGAAGGTCTGCCGATTCCATCGGCTATCTCCAAAAACGATTGCTTGCATCTTTAACTCTCGTTTCCAGTGCTGGGCAAGCCGGGCCATTCTCCGAACGGAAGACCACGGACAGGGAAACGGCGGTGTGACACAACGCGAGCGCGAAATACCCGCAAGTGCGGCCGGTGACCGTGGTGCCTTGGTGGCCGCGCTCGGCGGCCTGGTCGGTCTGGCGGTCGGAATCGGCATCGGCCGCTTTGTCTATACGCCGATCCTGCCAGCCATGGTCGCCGAGCTGGGACTTTCGAAATCGAGCGCCGGGCTGATCGCGTCCGCCAATTTCGTGGGTTATCTGGCCGGCGCGTTGCTGGCCAGTGGCGCCGGCCTGCCGGGGACCCGCCGATCCTGGCCGCTCTGGTCGAAGCGGTGGGGATCGTCGCAAGCGTGGTTTGGCCGACTTACATCGGCGTGTTCGCAGCGAGCGTCTGTGTCGGGGGGACGTTCATGGGGATCACAGCGCTCGGCCTGATGCGCGGCAGGGAGCTTGCGCAGGGCGACCCTCGACAAATTTTCGCATTGATGACGAGCGCGTTCGGACTCGGACAGATCCTCGGGCCGAGCTTTGCCGGCTTCGCGCTCGACCATCTGGGCAGCTTTGCGATCCCGTCGTTGACCGCAGCCGCCGCGCTCGCCGTTGCGGCTGCCCTGGTTGTGCTCTGACTTGGCGGGGCCTGCCCGCTGCTCGGATGTTTTATGCCGGCCGCTTGCCGAACGCCAGCACATGCAGGCCGAGACGGCGGCGGGCGATTCCGAACAGCAGCACCGTCTCGAAGGTCAATGCGATGGAGGTTGCGGCCGCCGCGCCGTAGCCGCCGAAATGCGGGATCAGCGCCACGCACAGCCCGAGATTCATCGCGAACGCCAGCGCATAGACCAGCGCGCAGGCATTCTGCTGCCCGACCATGTTGAGCAGCCGCTCGACCGGGCCGATGGCTGCGCGCACCATCAGGCCGATGGCGGCGACGAACATCATGCCGTAGCCCTCGACGAATTGCGGCCCGAACAGCCACAACAGCGGCTTGCCCATGGCGAGCAGCACGACGGTGGCGGCGAGCGAAGGCCAGAACGTCCACTTGATCGCGTGCGCGACGTAAGCGGCGAGGCGCGCATGATCGCCGGCGACGTGATACTCGGTGAAGCGGTGGGCGGCGGTCGCCGCCATCGCGTAGTGGACGAACGACACCAGCGCCAGCGTCTTCACCACCGCGAAATAGATGCCGACCTCCTCCGAGGGGCGGAACTGTTGCAGCACCAGCACGTCGGTATAGCTCAGCAGCAGGTAGAAGCTCTCGACCAGCAGGATCGGCAGCGAGACCGCGAGCCAGCCGCGCGGATCGTAGCGCCGCGCGCCGGGCCCGACCTCGCTCCTGAGCCGGCGGTTGAGCACGATCATCTGACCGATCATCGCGATCCAAACCGCGCCCGCGCTGGCCCACATCGCGGCAACCGCGCCGAGCCGGAAGCCGAGCGCCACCGCGCCGGCGGTGAAGCCGATAATCAGCGCCTGGCGGACGATGAACTGCGGCATCAGCCCGAGCCGCATCCAGTCGTAAGAGCGGGCGATGCCGTCCTGGGTGTTGGCGACGACGAAGGCCGGCAGCGTCAGGCAGCCGATATAGAGCGGCACGACGCTCGCAGGATCGAGCAGCGGCGCGAGCAGTGCGACGAGGCCGGCGAGCAGCAGCGCGGCGACGCCGGAGGCCGCCAGCATCAGCCAGCGCGCGCCGGAGAGAAAGCCGCGCAGCAGCGCTGTCTTGTTGCGCGCGCGATATTCAGGGATGATTTTCTGCGCCGAGGCGCTGATGCCGAAATCGAGCAGGCTACCGAGCAGCAGCACCCAGATCCAGACGTAGACATAAATGCCGTAGTCGGAGCCGCCCATCCAGCGCGCCAGCAGGATTTGCGCCAGATACGCCAGCGCCGCGCTGACCACGCGGATGACGAAGATGGTGCCGGCGAGGCGGTTGGTCACCGAGGCTTCGGACGTGCCGCCGAGCGCCGCGCGCAGCCGCGTGAGAATCCGGGCGCGCCATGGCGCGGTGGCGGGAGCGGTTTCCATGACAGCCAAGACGAGCGTCCTCATGGCGCGGCGGAGAGGCAACGGTCCGGCTTAGCAAGGATGCGTTAAGATTCGGTTGGGCGCAGGTGGGCGTTCAGCGCGCTGCCGGCTGCGACCGGCCGCGGGTCAATCGAGGTTGACGTTGAACTCGTAGGCGCGGTTGCCGCCGACCAGCGTCAGTTTCAGCGCCGCGCCGTCGGGGCGCGCGCCGGGCGGCAGCCCGTCGAGCGCGAAGGCGAAGCGCTTGAGGTCCGGCGCGCCGTCGTCGATCCGCTGCGGCAGCGGCAGCGACCAATCCGGCGTCGGCCCCTCGACGTAAAGATGGAGATCGTCGCTGTCGGCCGCGGCGACATCGACGACGACGCGGGCGGGGCCGTCGCGGTGAATGTCGCGGATGGTCAGCGGATTGGGGTCGCCGACATTGGCCGGCTTCGGCACGGTGTCGAGCGCCGCCGACAGGGTGTTGTCCTCGGTGCTGGCGACGCTGACGAACGGCAGTTCGGCATAGGCTTCCACCGGCACGCACAGCTTGTCGCACACCGCGTAGCTGATCGCCATGCGCAGCACCATCGGCTTGTCGGCGGCCTTGAGCGCGATGCGAAGCGGCAGAACCACCTGCTCCTTGTAGCCGAGCGAGGTGCCGCCCGCGCCGTCCGGGAACGGACGCGGCGCCGGCCACAGCACCGTCACCGCCTCGACATTGTCGGATTTCGAGAAATCGAAGCGCGGCGGCACTCCGGAATCGCCCGGCGTTCGCCAATAGGTCTTCCAGCTCGGTTGCAGGCGGAAGGCGACGCCGCCAAGCACCACCGCGCCGCTGCGCGAGCCGGCGAGCAGCCGGACCGCGGAATGATCGTCTTCGACCCACGGCGAGGCATCCTGCGCGTGCGCCTGCGGCATCGTGGCGAAAGCGATCACAATTGCGGCAAAGCCGATCACGGACCGGAAGGGAACTCTTGCGGGCATCTGGCGTCTTTACAAGCAGGTGGTCAGCGAAACCATTAAATTACGTGTGATCCCTCGACCTCGAGGGTTGATTGACAGGAACCGCGGCCAATATCAGGATAAGATAAGCGAGGCGAGGGCTGTGGCCATGAACCCTGCGAGCAAAACACCGAAAATCGGCGGCCGCAAGGCAACGGGAACCGATGTTGCTGGAACCGATGTCGGTGGCGGCAGCGGCTATCTCGACGGCCAGTTGCTGATTGCCATGCCGGTGATGGAGGATCAGCGCTTCGCGCGCTCGGTGATCTATCTGTGCGCGCATTCCTCGGAAGGCGCGATGGGGATCATCGTCAACCGTCCTGCCGGCAGCATCGATTTCCCTGAACTGCTGGTGCAGCTACAGATCATCGCCGAGGCGGATCAGATCAAGCTCCCCGAGACGGCCGAATCGATGAAGGTGCTCAAGGGCGGGCCGGTGGAGACCGGGCGGGGCTTCGTGCTGCATTCCAGCGATTTCTTCATCAAGGACGCGACGCTGCCGATCGATGAGGACATCTGCCTCACCGCGACGCTGGACATCCTCAAGGCGATCGCCGCCGGCAAGGGGCCGCGCCACGCCATCCTGGCGCTCGGCTATGCCGGATGGGCGCCCGGCCAGCTTGAAAGCGAGATCCAGGGCAACGGCTGGCTGCATTGCCCGGCGGACCCGGAGCTGGTGTTCGGCGCCGATGCCGAGGAGAAGTACAGCCGGGCGCTGCGCAAGATCGGCATCGATCCCGGCACGCTGTCCACCGCCGCGGGACACGCGTGATCGCGCGACAGTTCTTGCACCGTCATCGCTGAGAGCCTGACCGGAAACGAGGCGTCATCGTCCGCGAAGGCGGATGATCCAGTATTCCGGGCGGACGCAATGGGAAAATTTGATCCGATATAGAGTACTGGATGCTCCGCCTGCGCGGAGCATGACGGTTTTCGTAGTGCAGGTCCGGCTCAAAAGCGGCTTTCCGTTCAGGCTCTCAGGCTGACGCCGCCGTCGCGTAAAATCGCAACGCATGATGCTTGAGGGCCATCGCAGATCGAGAACGGGATCAATGCGCGGCCTCTAACCGCTCCTCGGTCAACAGCCGCATCGCCGCCTCGGTGTCCATCGGCTCGCCGAAGGCGAAGCCCTGCGCGTATTCGCAGCCGAGTTGATAAAGCTCCACCGCGTCGGAATCGGTTTCGGCGCCTTCGGCCACCACATCCATGCCGAGGTCATGGGCCAGCGCGACGATCGATTTCAGGATCACCGGCCGGGTGCCGCGGCTGGTGGTGCGCACGAACGACTGGTCGATCTTGATGGTGTCGAACGGGAAACGTTGCAGATAGGCCAGCGACGAATGGCCGGTGCCGAAATCGTCGAGCGACAGCCCGACGCCCAGTTCGCGGATGCGCTGGAGCATTTGCGCCGCGTGCTCGGGATTCTCCATCACCAGCGATTCGGTCAGTTCGAGCTTCAGGGTGCCGCGTGCGATCGACGAGCGCGACAGCACCTTGCGGATGTCGTGAATCAGATCGTGACGCAGCAACTGGCGCGATGAGACGTTGACGCTGACGAAGATCGGCGTGCGTGACGCGCGCATCGCTCGCTGCCAGATGCTGAGCTGCCGCGCCGCCTGATCCATCACGAACATGCCGAGATCGACGATCAGGCCGCTCTGCTCGGCGATTCCGATGAACTCGATCGGCGACATCCGCCCGAGCTTGGGATGATCCCAGCGCGCCAGCGCCTCGAAGCCGGCGATGGCGCGATCCTCCAGCCGCACGATGGGCTGATAGAGGATGGTGATTTCCTCGCGCTCGATGGCGCGGCGCAGTTCGGATTCCAGCGTCAGGCGGTCGGTCTTGCGCGCGCGCATCGCCGGCTTGTAGACGTCGATGCGGTCGCCGCCGATGCGCTTGGAATGGTACATCGCCAGTTCGGCGTCCTTCACCAGGTCGTCGCTGGGCGGCGCCTGCGGGTCGCTGAGCGCCAGCCCGATCGAGGCGGTGAGGAAAATCTCGCGGTCGTTGAAGGCGATCGGCGCGCGGATCGTCTTGCGGATGGTTTCGGCGAAGGCGGTGATGCGCGGCGATTCCTGCTCCGACATCAGGATCAGCCCGAACTGGTCGCCGCCGAGGCGGGCCAGCGTGTCCTGCGGCTTGAGGATCCGGGTCAGCCGGCGCGCCAGCGTCAGCAGGATCGAGTCGCCGACCGCGACGCCGACCGAGTCGTTGACCTGCTTGAAGCGGTCGATGTCGATCACCATCACCGTCGGCCGCATCGCGGGCACGGACTTCGACAGGTTGCTCAGGCTCGCCAGCCGGTCGAGGAACAGCTTGCGGTTGGGCAGCCCGGTGAGGTTGTCGTTGACCGAGTCGTGCAGCAGCCGCTCCTCGGCGTTCTTGATGTCGGTGACGTCGGTCAGCGTGCCGATGACGCGCAGCACCTCGCCGTCGGAGCCGACCACCGGTCGCGCCTTGAGCGAGAACCACATGAAATGTCCGTCGGCGGTGCGCAGGCGGAAGTCCTGCACCAGCCGGCCGCGGCGCTGGTCCAGCACGCTGTCGAGCGCGGCGCGGAAGCGGTCTTGATCGAGCGGATGCAGCACTTCGAGCCAAGCGGCGGCGGCGTCTTCCAGCGTGCCGCGCTTGAGTCCGAGCAGCATCTCGGTTTCCGGGCTGGTGAAGACCTTGTCGGCTGCGACGTCCCAGTCCCAGATCAGATCGCCAGAGCCGGTCAGCGCCAGCGCCCGGCGCTCGACGTCGGACACCACGTTGCCGGCGGTGCCGCCGGCGAAGGCGTGCTGCATCACCGTGAAGCCGATCAGCATCACGATCAGCACCAGGCCGCCGAGCAGCGCCGGGCCGACGATGTCGTTGGTGACGCTGCCTTCCACCGTCATGCCGGCGGCGATCACCCAGATCACCAGCAGGAACCAGGTCGGGATCAGGAGCACCGCGCGGTCGAAGCCGTGGGTGGAGAGGTAGACGATCAGCGCGAAGCCGAACACCGCGATCATCGCCAGCGAGATTCGCGCGATGCCGGAGGCGACCGCGGGATCGACCAGCGCCAGCGCCACCAGCGAACCGAGGAAGATGAGCCAGCCCAGCGTGATGTGCGAATAGCGCACGTGCCAGCGGTTGAGGTTGAGATAGGCGAACAGGAACACCAGCAGCGTGGCGGCGAGAATGGCTTCGCCGCCGGCGCGCCACACCCGCTCGGCCCCGGACGACATGTCCAGCACCTTGCCCCAGAAACCGAAATCGACGCCGATATAGACCAGCACCGCCCACGCCAGCGCGGCGGCGGCGGGGAACATGATGCTGCCCTTCACCACGAACAGGATCGTCAGCACCAGCGCCAGCAGGCCGGAGATGCCGATGACGATGCCCTGATACAGCGTGAAGGAGTTGACCTTGTCCTTGTAGGCGTCGGGCTCCCACAGATAGAGCTGCGGCAGCTTGTCGGTGCGCAGTTCGGCGACGAAGGTGATGACCGCGCCGGGATCGAGCGTGATGCGGAAGACGTCGGCGGTGGGATTCTCCTGCCGCTCCGGGCGGTCGCCGGTCGACGGCGTGATGGTGGCGATGCGCGACAGCCCGAGGTCGGGCCATAACAGGCCGGACGACACCATGCGATAATGCGGGGCGACGATGAGCCGGTCGAGCTGGTCGTCGGTGGTGTTGGCGAGCGCGAACACCACCCAGTTCTGGCCGCCTTCGCGCGCGCGCACCTCGATGCGCCGCACGATGCCGTCGGTGCCGGGCGCGGTGGACACCTGAATGCGGTCGGTGTCGCTGTGCTGGTGTTCGAGAACCGCAGTCAGATCGATGGCGGCGGCGTCGCTGCGCACGCTGACCGCGTCAATGGCGTGCGCGGGAAGCGCAAGGACCCAAAGCGCAAGGCCGAGCGCCAGCAGCGCAAGACACCTGATCGGACGCAATCTCAAGTCTCCACGTTGAACGACGCCGCGTGCCGGCTCACACGTTGCGCAACGGCGCAACGGGCCGGACACGGGCGGCGTACCGGTGCAAGGCTGGTCGAAACCCTGTTCGCGATCGGCAACGTCACGCCGTGAGCGCGATAAATGCCACGGATGAGAAGGATTTCAAAGGCTTTCCGGCTCGCCGGTCTGTGTCACACCGTCAACACAATTTTGCCAATATGTTGACTCGTTTCCATCCGGCGGTGAGCGTCGGCCGCGTCGCGCAGCGGAAAGGTGCTGTCGATCAAGGGCTTTACTTTGCCGGCGCTGATCAGCGGCATTACCTTGGCCTCGATGGCGCTGACCATGGCCGCCTTGTCGGCGACGCTGCGCGGCCGCAGCGTCGATCCGGTGTGATGCAGGCGCTTGGTCATCAGCTTGGCGAAGTTGACGGTCGCCTTCGGCCCGCCGAGGAAGGCGATCTGAACGATATGGCCGTCGATGGCGGCGGCGTCGTAGTTCTTTTCGACGTAGTCGCCGCCGACCATGTCGAGGATGAGATTCGGCCCTTGGCCGCCGGTGAGTTCGCGGCTCAAGGCCACGAAATCCTGCGACTTGTAGTTGATGGCGTGATCGGCCCCGAGCCCGAGGCAGGCGTCGGCCTTGTCCTGCGATCCCACGGTGACGATCACCTTGGCCCCGAAGGCCTTGGCAAGCTGGATCGCCATGGTGCCGATGCCGGACGAGCCGCCGTGGATCAGCAACGTCTCGCCGCTTTGCAGGCCGCCGCGCTCGAACACGTTGTGCCACACCGTCATCAGCGTCTCGGGAATTGCCCCGGCCTCGACCATCGACAGCGCCTCGGGCACGGCGATGGCGTGGGAATCCGGCGCGATGCAGTATTCGGCATAGCCGCCGCCGGCCACCAGCGACATCACCTTGTCGCCGATCTTGTGCCGCGTCGCGCCGGGACCTGCGGCCACCACCTCACCGGCGATTTCCAGGCCGGGCAGATCGCTGGCGCCGGGCGGCGGCGGATAGCTGCCGGAGCGCTGCGCCACGTCGGGCCGGTTGACGCCGGCGGCCGCGACCTTGACGAGAAGCTCGCCGGGGCCCGGTTCCGGCACCGCGCGGGTTTCCGGGAGCAGGACCTCGGGGCCGCCCGGCTTGCTGATGGCGATGACGGTCATTTGCGCGGGCAGCTTTTCCATGATTGTCCTCGTCAGGCGATGATGATCCCGGCTCCGCTTATAGCGGTTTCGCGCAAGGAAAGCGCCGGGTGGAAATCGAACGCGGAGGCATCAATGGCCAGCGAGGACGACGAGCGGCCGCGCAAGGCGGCCGGTCACGAGATCGGGCAGGACCTCTCGCTCCTGTCGGTCGAGGAACTGGACGCGCGCATTGCGCTGTTGGCGGCGGAAATCGAGCGGCTGCGCGAGGCGCTGGCGAAAAAGCGCGCCTCGCGGGATGCCGCCGCCGCCTTCTTCAAATCATAGAAGCGTTTTCGAGCGAAGTGGAGACCTGGTTCGCTGAACCAGGCGTGGAACCATCGGTTCCGCCCCACGCGGCGGCGTCGGCCAATGGCCGACATGGCAAACGAACCTTAAACAAAATCGCTCATTTACGATCGGTTAAGGCTTCTGGTTTATGACTCGAACCGTCCTTGTTTGGACACCGAGTGGCTCCTGTCCACTCTGTTTGACGCCTCCCTGTTAAACAACTTCAAGCCGCCGGTCTTCGGCGGCTTTTTTTTGCGCCGCGCCGCCCACCCGGATGCGCTGGAAACCATATTTCCGGTTTACCGGCGCGGGTGCTGGACTCCCCCCAAAGGTAATGATTTGTTCACCATAAGCCGACCGGGCTTTGGATCATCCGGCAAGATGCCGGTGAGGTGGCAGACCGTATCGCGCCGACGCGCTAAGCAGCGGGTGACGCACGGTCCGGCCTTTCGAAGCGGCGCGGCGCGATGGCGTAACGAGTAGCGTGAGGCGTAAGGCGATGTCGGATCGTTCGCAAAGCGAGGCCAGTCTCGTCCAGTTCGGTGAGCGGCTGGCCAATTCCGCGGCTTTCGGCACCTTGTTCCGCGAGGGCATGGACCTCGTCGAAGAAACCGCGGCCTATCTCGACGGCCCCGGCCGCACTGAAGCGAAAGCGCTGGAACGGCCGGTCAGCCTGACCTATGCGACCGAAAGTATGCGGCTGACCACCCGGCTGATGCAGCTTGCCTCGTGGCTCCTGCTGCATCGCGCGGTCAAGGAAGGCGAGATGACGCTGGTTCAGGCCAACCGCGAGAAGACCAAGGTCAAGCTCACCGCCGCCGAGCCCGGCGCGGCCGACATGCTGGCGAAGTTGCCGGCGCATTTGCAGGATCTGATTGCCCGCTCGGTGGCGTTGCAGGCCAAGGTGCGCCGTCTCGACGCCACCATCCATTCGCCGCTGGCCCCGCCCGCCATCGGCAACCCGCTGACGCCGCAGCTCAATCGCTTGCGGGCGGCCTTCGAGCGCCAGACCGGCTGATTTCCCCGAGAGTTTCTTAAGAGTCTGACCGGAAACGAGGCGTCATCGTCGGCGAAGGCGGACGATCCAGTACCCCCCTGCAAAAGCGAGTGAAATCATGTCAGACACGGAATACTGGATACTCCGCTTTCGCGGAGTATGACGGTTTTCGTGTTGCGCATTCACCCAAGAAGCGACTTTCCGGTCAGCTTCCAGGTTCTTGCTCTCCTGCAAAACGTCAAATGCAAAACCGCCCCGGCGGGAACCGGAGCGGTTTTGCATGATCGGAGTGATCGGCCGGCCGCGATGGGCTGGCCGCGCGGGCGGATCCTACTTGAGGAAGCCCGAAAACTTCTTCTGGAACCGCGACACACGGCCGCCCCGGTCGAGGATCTGCTGGGTGCCGCCGGTCCAGGCGGGATGCGACTTGGGGTCGATATCGAGGTTCAGCCGGTCGCCTTCCTTGCCCCAGGTCGAGCGCGTCTGATATTCGGTCCCGTCCGTCATAACAATCGTAATGTTATGATAATCTGGGTGAATTTCGGCTTTCATGACACATCCTCTGGCGCGCCCGGCGCCGATATTGCGATTGAACAAAGTACGGGATTTGGCGCGCTCTATAACGCAGCCGGAATGGCGAGACAAGCGCCCGCGCGGATTTGCCAGCGGACGCCGCCGGGCCTATTTGGAATTGTTGTTAAATGGCGGCGGTGACGGCGAGGGGACATGAGCCCAGTATTGCGGCGTGATGACCAACGGCAGGCGACGGCGGTGGCGCTGCCGCTCAAAGCCGCGGCGGCGGACCCGGCCGCCGTGTCCGATCGCGTGGCGCCGCCGTCCCGGCCTGACGTTGCCGCGCCGGCCGATCGCGGCCGCAAGGGACTGCGGCCGCTGTTGGCGCTGGTGCCCTACATCGCCCGCTATCGCGGGCGCGCCTGCCTTGCCCTGATCGCACTGATTATCGCCGCGGTCACCACGCTGATCGTTCCCGTCGCTGTGCGCCGGATGATCGACTTCGGGTTCAGCCCCGAAGGCATCGCGATGATCAACAGCTACTTCAGCGTCATGCTCGCGGTGGTCGCGGTGCTGGCGGGGGCCAGCGCGCTGCGTTACTATCTGGTGACGACGCTGGGCGACCGCATCGTCGCCGACCTGCGCGGCGACGTGTTCGCGCATCTCACCTCGCTGTCGCCACGCTTCTTCGATTCGGCGCGCAGCGGCGAGCTGATCTCGCGGCTGACGGCCGATACCACCCAGATCAAATCGGCGGTCGGGTCCTCGGTGTCGATCGCGCTGCGCAACTTCGTGCTGTTCGTCGGCGCGGCGACGATGATGGTGGTCACCAGCCCGCGCCTGTCGGGATTCGTACTGGCGGCGATCCCGCTGATCGTGCTGCCGCTGGTGGCGTTCGGGCGCTGGGTGCGGCGGCTGTCGCGCAACGCGCAGGATACGCTCGCCGACGCCACCGCCTACGCCTCCGAACTGGTCAACGCCATCCGCACCGTGCAGGCGTTCACCAACGAGCGGCTGGCGGCGACGCGGTTCAGCGGCGAGGTGGAAACAGCCTACGAGGCGGCGCGGCGCTCGACCCAGGCGCGCGCCATGCTCACCGCCATCGTCATCTTCATCGTGTTCGCCAGCGTGGTGATGATCCTGTGGGTCGGCTCGCACGACGTGCTGGTCGGCGACATCAGCCCCGGCCGGCTCGGCCAGTTCGTGCTCTACGCGGCGTTCGCGGCGGCCGGGCTCGGGCAACTCAGCGAGGTGTGGGGCGAGGTGTCGGCGGCCTCGGGCGCGGCCGAGCGGCTGTTCGAAATTCTCAACGTCAAGCCGGCAATCACCGCGCCGCCGGTGGCGCGGCTGCTGCCGGAGCCGGCGCGCGGCGACGTCGCGTTCGACAACGTGCGTTTCGCCTATCCGACGCGGCCGCAGGCCAATGTCGTCGACGGTATTTCGTTTTCGGTGCGTGCCGGCGAGAGGGTGGCGATCGTCGGGCCGTCCGGCGCCGGCAAGAGCACGCTGTTTCATCTGCTGCTGCGGTTCTACGATCCGGCCTCCGGCGACATCTCCTATGACGGCGTGCCGATCCGCGCGGTGTCGCCGCAGGCGGTGCGCCAGCGCATCGCGCTGGTGCCGCAGGAGTCGGTGGTGTTCGCGGCCAGCGCCCGCGAGAACATCCGCTTCGGGCGGCTGGATGCCAGCGACGCCGAGGTCGAGCGCGCCGCCGATCTTGCTCATGCCAGCGATTTCATCCGGCGGCTGCCGGGCGGCTTCGACACGCCGCTCGGCGAACGCGGCGTGACGCTGTCGGGCGGCCAGCGCCAGCGCATCGCCATCGCGCGCGCCATCCTGCGCGCCGCGCCGCTGTTGCTGCTGGATGAAGCCACTTCGTCGCTCGACGCCGAGTCCGAGACGCTGGTGCAGACCGCGCTGGAGGAATTGATGCGCCACCGCACCACGCTGGTGATCGCACATCGCCTCGCCACCGTGCTGTCGTGCGATCGCATCCTGGTGATGGATCAGGGCCGTATCGTGGAGCAGGGCACCCACGCCTCGCTGGTCGCAGCCGGCGGGCTCTACGCCCGGCTGGCGCGGTTGCAGTTCGAGGGGGCGTAACGTGGAATGTTGTATCATGCCCGGACTTGATCCGGGCATCCATCGGAATCCGATCATGCTGGATCGTATTCTGCGGCTTTGAAGTAGCTTCGGCATTCGGCTGGTGTGAAGAACCCGATGAGCCGACCGATAGCGTTCCAGAAGCCGTCGACGGTTCGTTCGGTGGCTGCTCGCAAATGTGCCTTGAGCTTGAGAAGGCGTTCTCAATAGGGTTGCAGTCGGGGCTATAGGGCGGCAGAAACAAGAGCTTGGTGCCAGTCGCCTCGATCATTTCGCGCACCCTCGGCCCTTTGTGGCTGGACAGGTTATCCATGATCACGACATCGCCGGGCTGAGTTCAGGGGCTGTTGCCGCCCCGAACGCGAGGAGGATCAGACAACTAGCGTAGGATTGCATCGCAGAAAAGATACGCAGTTTCTGATGAGGTGTATGCTTGTCCGTCGTCAGATAATTTGAGACTGATCAGGCATTTTGCGAAGAGAGGCTCTGGCTCATCCGGGGTTAGAGTTTAAGCGGCCTGCAGCCGATGCTGCAAGCGACGGTTTGCGATGGTGTCGCGTTTGATGCGGTGTCGTTCGGCGAGGATTGTCTCAGACCTGCCGAAGTAGACATCGGCAGGTGTAACGTTGCTGATGCTCTCGTGGTAGCGGTCATGATTGTAGTGTTCGACAAAGAGGCCGATCCGCCGTTCGAGATCACCAGGTAGATAATAGTTGTCGAGCAGAATGCGGTTCTTCAGCGTCTGGTGCCAGCGCTCGATCTTGCCCTGGGTCTGAGGATGATACGGTGCGCCGCACACATACTGCATGTCCTTGCCCCTGAGCCACGTTGCCAGATCGTCCGCGACGTAACTCGAACCGTTGTCGCTGAGAAGTCGCGGCCGCTGTCTGACGTTGACGTGATCAAGGCCAGCGGCTGCCAGTGCCTGATCGAGTGTGGCCGTAACGTCCGAGGCACACATCGTGGGACCCAGCCTCCAGGCGACGATGTAGCGCGAGAAGTCGTCGAGCACCGTCGACAGATAGTACCAGCCCCAGCCGGTGATCTTGAGGTAGGTGAAGTCGGTCTGCCAGAGCTGATTGATGGCGGTGGTCTTGTCCTTGAACTCGTTCGCTGCCTTGATCACCACATAGGCCGGACTGGTGATGAGATCGTGCGCCTTCATCAGGCGATAGACCGAAGCCTCCGAGACAAAGTATTTTCTCTCGTCGGTGAACCGCACGGCGAGCTCTCGCGGCGATAGTTCCGGAAGCTCCAGCGCCAGCTCGATGATCTGGCCGCGGACGTCATCCGGGATGCGATTCCAGACGCGGTTCGGTCGAGAGCGGTGATCTGCCAGTGCCTCAATGCCGCCCTCGCGGTAGCGATCGTACCATCTATAAAATGTGGCGCGGGGGATGCCGAGCTTGTCCAGCGTGCGCTTGGCCGGCAAGTGCGACTGCTCGACCAACGCGATGATCTCGCCTTCTCGGACGCAGGGTACCTCATGCCTCGTCCTCCCCATCCCCGTTCATGCTTTTTTTAAGCAGGCGATTTTCCAGGGTCAGGTCGGCGACGACCTCCTTCAAGACGGAGGTCTCACGGCGAAGGTCTTTAACTTCGCCGGAGGTTGCGGCGCGCGCCGTATCGCCCGCCAATCGGCGCTTGCCGACTTCCAGGAACTCCTTCGACCAGCCGTAGTACATCGAGGCGGCGATGCCCTCGCGGCGGCAAAGCTCGGAGATGTTCTCCTCGCCGTGCAGCCCTTCCAGCACGATGCGGATCTTCTCCTCCGCCGAATAGTGCCGGCGTGTCTGCCGTCGAATGTCCTTCAGCACTTGTTCTGCCGACGCTTTGCCGGAACCGGATTTCTGCTTCATCTTCGCTCCTTGCGTTACGATGAACCAGAAATCCTCCCTCCGTGAAGTCCCTCAATCTGTCTCAACCGTGCTGACGGTGAACACCAGGCCACCGCGCAAGCGGCCGAGCGCCTGATCTTCAGGCCCCCTTTTTTCGCCCCGGCGGCGTGCTCATGCGCCTGGACGATGGTGGAATCAACGATCAGATATTCGAAGTCCGGATCATCGGACATGGCCTCGAAGAAGATCCGCCACCAAATACCCTTGGTGCTCCATCGGCTGAAGCGCCGGAAGACGCTGTTCCATTCCCCGAACACCTCGGGAAGATCACGCCATGTCCCTTCGCAGACGGCTCGACTATCAGCCGATCCACCGGCGGCCACCGCTGAAGCTGCCGGGAGGAGCGAGGGTCGCCGTCTGGACCATTGTCAATGCAGAGAACTGGCAACCGAGCGGGCCGATGCCGAGGACCGTGTTGCCGCCGCCAATGGGGCAGCCGCTGCTGCCCGATCTCCCGAACTGGGGCTGGCATGAATACGGCATGCGCGTCGGATTCTGGCGATTCCTTAATGTCTTGTCTTCGCGCGGATTGAAGGCGACGTTCGCGGTCAACGGCAGTTGTTGCGAGTTTTATCCGCAGTCTGCAAGGCCGCACTCGATGCCGGCTGGGATTTTATGGGACACGGCTCATGCAGCCCATGCATCGAACCAGTGACCAGAAGACAGCGATCGCCGAGACCATTGCGGCGATCAAGAAATTTACCGGCCGCCCGCCGCGTGGTTGGGAAAGTCCCGGCCTTACCGAGACTGACGAGACGCTCGATCTGCTTGCGAATCCATCACCCGTATCTGCATCCTCCCGGCACCTGCGGCTATACGTGGCGGGGA
>JBIQLW010000048.1:0-29400 GCA_044463945.1 Bradyrhizobiaceae bacterium
GGCCGGGCGCGCCGTAGCGCGGCCGCGCGGTCGAGGCGAAGCTGTCGCGTAGCGCTGCGACCGCCCCGCCGGACTGTGAGGCGGCCCCCTGCGGATGACCCGTTGCCACCGGCCCCGGCCGCTGCATACAGCCCGACAGCGCGACCGCGCTGGCGATACAGAAGGCGATGGCACGAAAGCCGGGCATGAAGCGGTCCTGTTGGAAGCGACAGCGATTAAGTCCGCTCATGGTTAAAAAAGCATGACCCGGCCGCGCGCCGGCCGGCGGGAGCGGGCGGTTAACCGGCCGGAAACCATAATGCTCTCTAATCGCGGCTGGCGTGAAAGTTGCGGGCGTCGGTCAGGAGTATGTCATGCGGTTCGATCTCTGGGACAAAGTCAGGCGCAGGCTGCCGTCTCGCGCACCCCGCCGCGCTTCCGCCATCGTCTCCGCGAAGACGACCCGCGTCGAGCCGGCGTTTCAAGGCACGCCGTCGCCGGCCGTCGCGGCTCCGGCCGCCGCCGATGGCGACCTCGACCTGCGGCTGATCTGGCGGGCCATCGTCGCCCGCAAGAACTTCATCATCATGCCGACCCTGCTCGCGGCGGTGATTTCGCTTGCCGTCGTCAACATGGTCACGCCGCTCTACAAGTCCGAGGTGCGGGTTTTGATCGACGGCCGCGAGAACGTGTTTCTGCGTCCCAATGGCGAGCGCCCCGAGGAGCGCGCCGCGCTCGATCCCGAAGCCGTCACCAGCCAGGTCCAGCTTCTGTTGTCGCGCGATCTGGCGCGCATGGTCATCAAGCAGAACAAGCTCGCCGAGCGCGCCGAGTTCGATCCGGTGCTGAGCGGGGTTTCGCCGGTGAAGATGCTGCTCGGGCTGTTCGGCATCGGCCGCGACCCGTTCCGCATGACTCCGGAGGAGCGCGTGCTCGATGCCTATTACGACCGGCTGACGGCGTACGCGGTGGACAAGTCCCGCGTCATGGTGGTCGAATTCCAGTCGCGCGATCCGGAGCTTGCGGCGCGCGTCGCCAATTCCGTGGCCGACAACTATCTGGTGCTGCAACAGGCGGCGCGGCAGCAGCAGGCCAAGGCCGCGAGCCAGTGGCTGTCGGGCGAGATCGACACCCTGCGCAAGAAGGTGGCGGATGCCGAGCAGCGCGCCGAAGCCTTCCGCTCGCAATCCAGCCTGTTCGTCGGCACCAACAACACCACGCTGTCCAACCAGCAGCTCGGCGAGATCAACACCCAGTTGAACAACGCGCGCGCGCTGAAGTCGGATGCCGAATCCAAGGCGCGTCTGATCCGCGACATGCTGAAGTCCGGCCGGCCGATCGAGGCGTCGGAGGTGCTGAACTCCGAACTGATCCGCCGGCTGTCGGAGCAGCGCGTGACGCTGCGCGCCCAGCTTGCCGAGCAGTCGTCGACGCTGCTCGACGGCCACCCGCGCATCAAGGAACTGCGGGCGCAGATCGCCGACCTCGACAAGCAGATCCGCGAGGAAGCCGGCAAGGTGTCGCGCTCGCTGGAGAACGACGCCCGCATCGCCGAGGCCCGCGTCGAAAACCTCAGCGCCAGCCTCGATCAACTGAAGCGGCAGGCGACGTCGAGCAACGGCCAGGACGTCCAGCTTCGCGCGCTCGACCGCGAGGCCAAGGCCGAGCGCGACCTGCTGGAATCCTACCTCGCCAAGTATCGCGAGGCGACCGCGCGCGAGAGCATCGACGCCGCGCCCGCCGACGGCCGCATCATCTCGCGCGCCATCGTGTCGAACACGCCGAACTATCCGAAGAAGCTGCCGATCGTTCTGATCGCGACGCTGGCGACGCTGATGCTGACCACGGGCTACGTCGCCAGCGGCGAACTGTTGCGCATCACATCGCCTGCGCCGCTTGGGCGCGCGCCTGTCCCGACCGAGCACGTCTCGGCTGCTCCGGCCTCACAGGCGATGGCGTCGCCGCCGCTCGCCGCCGCGCTACCGGAGACAGCCGTGCCGGCCGCCGCAGAACCGTCACCGCCGCCGGTGGGCGAGCTTGAGCAGCTTGCCCGCGAACTCGACGCGGCAGGAGACGCGGCGCGCAAGCTGTCGGTGCTGGGCGCGGGCGCGGCCGAGCGCACCACGCGCACCGCGCTGGCGCTGGCGCGGCTGTTGGCGCGGGGGCGCCGGGTGGTGCTGGTCGATCTCGCTGCCGCCTCGCCGCTGCTCAAGGCGGCGTCCGCCGACGCCGACGCGCCCGGACTGACCGACCTGATGCTGGGCGATGCGTCCTTCGGCCAGATCATCACCAGGGATCGCCTGTCGCCGCTGCATCTCGTCAATGCCGGGCGTGCCAGCACAGACCGGGCGCTGTTGCAGTCGCCGCGCCTGACGCTGGCGCTGGATGCGTTGCTGCAAGCCTATGACCATGTCGTGCTCGATGCCGGCGCGGCGGACGACCTGCCGGCGGCGCTGTTGACCGCCGGCGCCCGCGCCATCGTGGTGCCGGGCGGGGCGATGAGCACTGAGGCGCGTCAGGCGATGGCCGATCAGTTGAAGGCGGTCGGCTTCAGCGACGTGACCATGCTCAGCGAGGCCGCGGTCACCGCAGCCGAAGCGGCCGGGCGAGGACCGCGCTTCGCCGCGGCGTGACCGATTTTAGCGGTTGAGCGCGCCGCGCACCGTCCGCGCGGCTTTCATCAGCGCCGGGTTGTGCTTCACCACGCGCTTGAGGCGGTTGAGCGTCGCGAGCGCGCCGGCGGTGGCCTTGCCGCGCGCGGTGAGGCCGATGAAGCTGTCGAAGATCGCCTCGTCGCTTTTGCAGAACAGCCGCTTGTAATCGTCGGAGCCGATGCCGAGATCGAGCGCGCGGTAGTTCAGCGCGGCATAGTGATCGACGATGTAGCGCATCAGGATCAGGCCCGGGCTGAAGTGGGCGTTGCCGGACAGCGTATAGGTGTTGAACATCATCGAGAAGCGGTCGCCGTCGGCGACGCCGGCGTAGATCGCGATCACCTCGGTGTCGCAGACCAGCGCGTGAATATCGATGGCGCGGCCGCCGTCCGCAAGCCGCGTATGGCAGGCGGCGCGGATGAACGCCTCGACGCCGGGATCGGCGAACACGTTGGGCAGCTTCTGCAAGGCCATCCGCTGCGGCTTGATGACGAAGAACGCATCGAGCAGCCGGGCAATGTCGGCGTCGTCCTCGGCTTGCAGATAGCGATAGCCGGGGAGCGCCTGGAGCTTCTTCTCTTTGCTTTTCAACCGGCGGCGAAACGAACTGCTGATGAGGCTGTTCGGCGCTGCGTCGATTCCGATCGGCATCAGCGGGCAGTCGTTGACCGACGCCTGTCCCGGCAATAGCGCCATCGGGTTGGCGAGGCCCTGCCATTGCCGCGGCTGGCGGGCGAGGGCGAGAACGTCCGCGCCGCCATCGGCGGCGATCGCGTCGAGCGCCGCGTCGATGTCGCCGCGGGTGGCGCTGACGAAGAAGTCGCGCCGGCACGCCGGCATGTTGAAGGTGACGTGCTTGCCGCCAAGAAAGCGGGCGACGCGGACGCCGTTCTCGCGGCGGACGCCGAACGGCCACAGCGCCAGCGGCCGGCCCCGCGCGTCGCGGGCCACCACGATCAGCGGCGCGACGCCGGTCGCGGTGCCGACATGGGTCTGCCAGGGCGCGAGGAAGTCGAGGCGCTGATAGGGCGTCAGCACCGCGTCCGGCGCTTCGAGCGCGCGCCAGACGGATGCGGCCTCGGTGATGTCGTGAAAGATGTCGATGCCGGCCACCTGTGCCGTCCCCGCCTCGGTCCGGGGTCCGGCCGCCTCGCCCTCGACGGCGGTCGCCATGGTCATGCGCGCTTTCTGTCGGTTAAGATATTTTTCACGCCTGTTGTTGCCGGACCTTGGCAAACAAACGTCAAGAAACCGTAAGGGGACGGGGAGGGCGAACGGAAGCAATCCGACCGGAAAGTTGCGGTTGGACGAACGTGCAACATGAAAACCGTCATGCCCGCGCGGGTAATCCGGTCGTCTCGAAGGTCAGGGGTTACTGGATCATCCGCTTTCGCGGATGATGACGCTTCGTTTCCGGTCGGCCTCCGCGGGCAAGGCCGAAACGCGCAGGGCAACCGCCTCAGGCGTCGGGGCGGGACATCCAGCTGATGATCGGCATCGCCGGCAGCACCCAGCCGAGTCCGGCCACCACGTAGAAGATCGCCTGATACCATCCGGAGGCCGCGAGCCACGGCGTCTGCGCCACCGTCATGCCGAGCAGCGACCACACCACGACGAGCACGAGCAGCGCGATGGTGCCGAGGAATTTGCGGGTGCGGATGGTCATGACGCGAACGTGTAGGGCCTCGCTTGAGCAAGATCAAGCGCGCCTTGCGCGGCGGTGTGATACGGCTATAACCGACCTGAAATTCCTCTCGAAATTGCGGCTGCAATGAGCGAAAACCCGATTCTCGCGGAACCCGGCGCGGGCGCCGCCCGCATCCGCGCGGTGCGCTGGTGGCTCGTCGTCATGGCGGTGCTGATCGCGCTGATGGTGCTGGTCGGCGGCGCGACGCGGCTCACCGAGTCCGGGCTGTCGATCGTCGAGTGGAAGCCGGTCACCGGCACCCTGCCGCCGCTCAACGCGCAGCAATGGAACGAGGCGTTCGAGGGCTACAAGGCGATCCCGCAATATCGCGAACTCAACGCCGGCATGACCCTGCACGAGTTCAAGACCATCTTCTGGTGGGAATGGAGCCACCGCCTGCTGGGACGGGTGATCGGCATCGCCTATCTGTTGCCGTTCCTGTGGTTCATGTGGCGCGGTTTCCTGCCGGGCGACCTGAAACGGCGGCTATGGGGCATCTTCGCACTCGGCGCGTTGCAGGGCGCGGTGGGCTGGTGGATGGTCGCCTCGGGCCTCACCCAGCGCGTCGAAGTCTCGCAGTATCGTCTGGCCACGCACCTGACGCTGGCGCTGTTGATCTTCGCCGCCATCGTCTGGACCTTGCGGCGGCTGTCGGACCGGCCGCCGCTCGCCGCGAACGCGCGGCTGAAGGTCACCAGCATGGCGCTGCTGGCGCTGGTGTTCCTGCAACTCTATCTCGGCGCGCTGGTGGCGGGGCTTCGCGCCGGCAAGGCGTACAACACCTGGCCCTTGATCGACGGCAGCCTCATTCCCGACGCGGCGCGGCTGTTCTTCGAGGAGCCGTGGTGGCGCAACCTGTTCGACAACGTCCTCACCGTGCAGTTCAACCACCGCATGGTCGCCTATGCGCTGTGGATCGTGGCGGTGCTGCATCTCGTCGATGCGCTGCGCGCGCGGGCGGCGCGGCCGGTGGTGGACGGCGCGCTGTGGATCGCGGTCGCCATGACCTTGCAGGCGACGCTCGGCATCCTGACGCTGCTCTACCAGATGCCGATCGAACTGGCGCTGGCCCATCAGGGCGTCGCCATCGTGGTGCTGACGCTGGCCATCGTGCAGGTCGAGCGGCTGACGGCGCGCGCATTGCCCCTCGCGGCCGGCGCCTCGCGCTGAGGTGGAGCGATTCTAATCTTTGAGATTTCAGGAAACGGCTTGTTTTCAAGCCGTTTCTGCAATGCCCACGATAATGGTGACCTCCCATGCGCAGAGGTTGCTTCCGCGCAACGCATTCGGGGTTGAGAACGGGCATCGTGTTGCCGGAGCCTGACTGGAAACGAGGCGACATCGTTCGCGAATGCGGACGATCCAGTCTTCCGGAGCGAGGCAGGGAAAATCTGCTTCCGTATGGAATACCGGATACTCCGCCGAAGCCTGTCATCGGGCCGGCCAAAAGCGCGTTCACGCGCGTCTTCGACGTGCGAGGGCGGACTCGTTGGCGGAATATGAGGGTTATCGCGTTGCACCTTCGGTCAGGCTCCCGGATGCACCCGTTCAAGAGTCGAGCCAGGGATTGAACCAGGGACTGAGCCATGTCGAGCGCCTTCATTCAAGCCGCGGTGATCCTGCTGCGCGAGGGACTGGAAGCGATGCTGGTGATCGCCGCGCTTGCCGCCTACCTCACCAGAGCAGGCGGCAGTCATCGCATCCGCGCGCTCTATCTCGGCGCGCTGGCGGCGGTCGGCGTCAGCATCATTGCGGCATGGCTGTTCGCAGTGCTCAATTCCGGCCAGCACAGCGACGTGATGGAAGGCATCGTCATCCTGTTCGCCGCCGCGCTGATGCTTTACGTCTCAGGCTGGCTGATGGTGAAGCAGGATCCGCACGGCTGGAAGGAATATCTCGCCGCCAAGGCCGACAACGCGCTGGCGCGGAACACCGCGTGGGCGGTGGCGGCGTTGGCGTTTCTCGCGGTGTTCCGCGAGGGCGCCGAGACGGTGCTGTTCGTCAACGCGCTGGCGAGCACCGAGGGCGGCTGGAGCGCCGGCCTGTTCGGCGGCCTGATCGCCGCGACGCTGGCGCTCGCGGTGCTGTTCTATTTCATCAACATGGTGGCGCAGAAAATTCCGCTGCGCCCGCTGTTCATCATCACCTCGGCGTTCCTGTTCGTGATGGCGATCAAGTTCATCGGCGAGGCGGTGCAGGAGTTCCAGGAGCAGGCGTTGCTGCCGTTCACGCCGGTCGCGGGTGGCGACTGGCTGGCGGCGATCGGGCTCAACCCGACGCTGGAATCGCTGTCGCTGCAATTGCTGGTGATCCTGTTCGCGCTCGCGACCTACTCGCTGGTGGTGCGCAATACCCGCCTGACCCGGCAGGACAAGGCGGCGCGGGCCGGAAAGGTGCAGGCTTCCTCCGGCTCCCGCAATGCCTGATCGTCATCCTTGGCGATCCACGCGCGGCTCGTCGGTCGCCCTTGAGAAAATTCAGGCATCGCAGTTCGGTAAGCTCGATCCGGCACCTGCTTCAACGGCGTCCAGCACGCGCATCACGGGACTATCGCTCTTGCACGACTTCAAGAAGCGATCCTCTCCCACCACGGGACGTCCGGCGGTTGTTGGGTCGCGTTGCGTTTGGCGGCATCGGTTCGACGCTCGGCAGATCACGGGTATCTATCCCGTCAACCGACCGGAGTGCCGGAATCGCAAAATCGGTGAAGGCGCGTAGCACGGGACGCATGAAGCGGACCGAAGGATAAACCAGAAATGCCTCGGTCGGCCGGACCTCATAATCCGGCAGGACACGGATGAGCTTTCCTTCGGCCAGTTCGTCAGTGACGAGAAGCTGTTGGACCGGGCCGGCAGCATGTCCCTCGATCAATGTAGAGGCGATGACATCGGCATTGTTGCTGCGCAGAACCGGATTGACGGCGATATCGATCGTGCTGCCGTGCTTATGGCGAAGCGCAAGCACGTCGCGCTGCGAATGCAGCGTCGCGCTGATGATGACGGGGACGTCTGATAGACGCGCCGGCGTGTCGATTGGGCCGACCCTCTTGATGAAGCCGGGCGCGGCAACGAGAATGCGCCGGATCAATCCGAGGCGGCGGATGATAAGCTCCTGACTGGTGGGACGGCCATATTTCACCGCGAGATCGAAGTTCTCATAGACAAGATCGACCTCCCGGTTTTCCAGCACCAGATCGATCGAGACCGCCGGGTACTGCCTCTGGAACGCCATCACGATCCCGTGCAGATGTTTCGCGCCAAGACATGACGGCGCATGGATGCGCAAATTGCCGTCCACGGTTCCCATGTCGCGCCTCACGCCTTCAAGCGCCGCGTCGATCGCGGCCAGCGCTTCCCGGCTCGTCTCATAGAGCGCGCGTCCTTGCGCGGTCGGACGCACGACGCGCGAGGAGCGTTCGAGAAGGCGCGCGCCCACATGGCGTTCCAGATTGCGCAGGTGCTTTGTGACCGCCGGCTGGGAAACGGCCAGATCACGCGCGGCCGCCGTGACCGATCCGCGCTCGACGGTGCGCACGAAGGCGCGCAAGGCTGCTGCAATATCCATGTCGATAGCCAGCGGTTATGATTTTCACTATTGCATAACATGAAGACGCCAGCCGCGTCATGCGTATTGTACGCGTCACGCGTATTGCAGAAGGCCGCGGCGAGCCCGACTGCGCATCGAGAACACTTATATCCGATGGTTATGGTGGCCATGAGCGGACGCCACATGGACTGATCGCGCGGCAACATCATTATCGGTGGGATGTCCGCAGCGCAGCCAGATCGACGAGCATTTTTCGGAATCGCGGGATGTGCGGCGTGCGCCGCGCTTTGGCGCAATGCCGGCGCCGCAAACGCTCTCGCCGCCTCCAACAACCATGCGGCGCGTCTTCCTTCGCACACGCGGCCGATGTTCATCCGGAGAGCGGGCCTGCGCGTGCGAAACCTTGCGGGAATGCTCCTGTTCTATCGGCAGGTGATCGGCCTTGAGGTGATGACCGAGACGAAAGACGGCGCGGTGCTCGGTGTCGGCGGGGTTGGCCTGATCGCGTTGCTGAACGATCCCGGTGCTGTTCAGCCGCCTCGAAACGGCGCGGGCCTTTACCACGTCGCGTTTGAAATGCCGACGCGCAAGGATCTGGCGCGCTGGGCGATCCATGCCGTCAGGAAGAATGTCCGGCTATCCGGCGTCGCGGACCATCTGGTCACGGAATCGGTTTATCTGAACGACCCCGAAGGCAACGGCGTCGAGGTCTATGCCAGCCGTCCCGAGGAACAGTGGAAATGGGATGCCGGCCGGGTGTCCATGGGCGTCTTCGATCTCGATGTCGAAGGCTTGCTGAGACTCGCCATCAATGAAAGCGACGCATACACGACCGCGCCGTCCGCGATGCGCATCGGCCATATCCACTTGAAGGTGGGAGACGTGAAGGCGGCCGAGAATTTTTATTGCAATGTCATCGGTCTGGACGTGACGCGTCAGGCGCCCGGCGTCGTCTTCATGTCGTCGGGGAAATATCATCACCACGTCGCGGCGAATGTCTGGGAAAGCGACGGCGCCCATGCGCGCGCTGAACGAGCCGCCGGATTGTGCTGGTTCTCGATCGCGGTCAGTGATCCCTCGACATTGAAGAAACTGGAGACCCGGCTGCGTGACGCGGGAGCGCCGCTGAAGGCAACGCCGGAATGGCTGGAAACGGCCGATCCGTGGGGACACGAAATCCGATTGGTTTCTGAAAAGCTGCCTCCATAAGTTTGCGATATCCGTTCGGCGTGCCGTCCACGAGCAGCCTGAGAGCTTTTCGCGCGTCTCGTTCTTTCGGATCGCTGATGGCGATTCACCATCGACAATCGGCGAGAACGAGGTTCCGCATGATGGGGTTCGGTAGCCTGAGGCGATCCGCCTCCGGAGCAATTCTTATTTCCGCCGCAATTGGCCGCGTCCTTCACGGTTCGCTAACCATGGCCGCCAGTAATCGATCCTGCGCATAAGTATTGCGGGGCGACGATGCGGGCGATTCAAGTATTGGCTATAGTATTTATCCTGATGGCGGACCGGGGCGCGGTTGCCGCCGACACCGTGCCGCCGCAAAACGATCACCAGTTTGCCGCATCATTCCTGCTGCGCGGCGGGCTCGATACCAACCCGCAATTTTCCTCCGGCTCAGGCATCGGCGGCAGCGCCTTTCTCGGTACCGAGACGGCGCTTGCGGCCGGCGCCAAGGGCGAGCGCTACAGCCTCGGCGTGGCGGCGGAAGCCGGCACGATCGACTACGCCAATCCGCGCCTCACGCCGACCCGGCGCGGCAAGGTCATCCTGCGCGGCACCTTTGGCGACGACGACCTGCGGCTGAGTTCGACCACGACGCTTGCCGATGTCGACAGCTACAACCTGCGTTCGCGTGAGATCGGCCAGGCGTTCAAGCTGGAGACGAGGACCGACCGGCTCAAGCTGTTCGCGACGGTGGAGGGCGGCCGCGTCAGCCTCAACCAGACCAACGCCATCTTCCAGGATTTCCTGCCGAGCCCGCACCAGGTCCTGCGCGCCTCGATCGTGCCCGGCGTCGCGCTGGTGCGCGGCAAGGCCGAGGTCGGCGTTTCGGTCAATCTCTCGGCGCGGCGCTATGTCGATGTTCTGGACGATTTCGGCTATCGCCGCGACAACGAGCGGGTGCAGCCCTTCGTGTTCGCGAAATATGACGGCGAGCAGGTCACCGCGTTCGGTTCGCTGTCGCGGCTTTACGGCAAATGGCACGACGTCGATTTCAGCGATGTCGACCGGTTGTTGTTCGACGCCACCGTGACGTGGCGCGCAAAGCCTTTCAAGATAGACCTCGTGGCGACGCGGCGCGCCTCGGAGACGACGTTCCCGATCTCGCCGATCACCATCGACACCATTTATTCCGCGAAAGCGTCGTGGGCGCTCGATCCGGCGTGGACGCTCGCGGCCTCGCTCGGCTACGCCGACACCGAATATCTCGATTCGCCGTTCAACGCGCGCACGCTGACCTATGGCGTCGGCGTCACGCGCGACCTCGACGACGATCTGGTGTGGGGGCTCGATCTCACCCGCGCGCAGGGAACGCTGATTTCCGGCGAGCGCGCCGATGCGCTGATCGTGATGACCTCGCTGACGAAGAAGTTCGGCTCGGCCGCCAGGGCGGTCACGTCCGCGAAGTCCGCGCCGCCGTCGTCCGCGATGTGACGGGGCGGCGGCGCGCGCGTGCGGGCGGGGAGACCCCGTCCGCCGTCGTGATGCTTAGTAGCAGCCGCAGCCGCCGTGACCGCCGCCGAGCAGTCCGCCCAGCACGTTGCCCTTGCCGAGCACCGCGCCGAGCACGCCGTTCTTGCCGGTGGTGACACCGACGTTGGCCGCCAGCGCGCTGCGCCCGTTGACCAGTCCCAGCACGCCGCCGTGGCCCGACAGCAGGTTGGCGCCGACCGCGATCCCCTGAACGCTGCTGCCGCCGCGGCCGTGTCCGCCCGCCAGCGCCGGCGCGCTCGCAAGCGTGGTGGCAAGGGCGGCGAGGATAAGAATTTTCTTCATGACGTTCTCCACTGTTTGACTCATGCGCGATGCTGCGCACGGGAGAAGCATCCGCTCGAAAGCATATCAATTCAATCTATGCTTGGATGTAACCTTAAGTTGAGCGTATTTTATTGCATGATTACTTATGTGTACTTACAATATGACCGATCTTGCTACGAAGATAAACTGAGGCGCGGGCGGCTTTTCCGGCTCCGGATTCCGGTGGGTGCGCATCGCGGGACTCTTGTGGCCATACGGAGGCGGTTTTGGACGCGATTGTGGCGGGCGAAAGTCTTGCTGAAGCCGTCTGCGAACAGCTTTCAAGGATCCGCGCAGGATCGTCAGTCCAGCGCGACTGGCTGCTATCGCCTCCGCGTGATCTCGCGGAAACGGTAGCGGTCGCGAATCTCACGATTGAAAAATCCGCCGCGCGACTCGGCGCGGGCGAAGGCGTCGGCGACGTCAGGCGGCACGTCGTCATAGACGTAGCGGCGGCCGCTGACGAAGATGACGGTGAGGCGGCGGGTGGCTTCGTTGTAGGTGAAGGCGCGGATCGCGGTGGAGGGCATGGCGCGCTCCGGTGTCAAACCGATCGCAGCCGCTGCGAGGAGACATCGCGGCCGCCGCGAGAACGTACCTCATCAGGTGTCGCGAGAACACGGTTGTCACGAGAGCCGATCGCAGTCACGGCAAGAGCATGTTGCGGTCATCGCGACAATGCATCCGCCGCGCGTTGGTTGCGTCGCGCTGCTCAGCCCTTGCCGAAACGATCCTTCCACGCCGGCAGCGCGCCGGGGAAGGGCAGGGCCGTCGCCTCATAGACGCCGCGGGCGATGGCGCGGGCGACAGTGTTGGCGGCGACGGTGCCAAGCTCGGTGAGGCCGTAGAGCGGGTCGATCGGCTTTAAGCCGGTGGCGGCGGCGAACACCAGGTCGCCGTCGAGCGGGGCGTGAACCGGATAGATGGCGCGGGCGAAGCCGGTCTGCGCCAGCATCGCCAGCCGCTGCGCCTGCGCCTTGGTGAGGATGGCGTCGGTGACCACCGCGACCAGCGTGGTGTTCTCGATGGCGGTGGCCTCGGTCGCGCCCTTGGCGCGCATCGCCCGCATGTCGTCGGTGAACACCGCCGGCATTCCATGGCCGCCGAACTCGCCGCCGATTTCATAAGGCGCGGACCAGAACCACGGGCCGTCGCCGATGGTGACGCTGCCGACCGCGTTGACCACCGCGAGCGCGGCGACGCGCACGCCGTTGGGCAATTCGGCCGAGGCCGAGCCCAGTCCGCCCTTGAAGTTGACGGTAGTGGCGCCGAAGCCCGCGCCCACGGTGCCGAGCGCGAAGTCGTCGCCTGCGGCGGCCGCCGCCGCATAGCCGAGGTCGCGATAAGGCGAGAAGCGGCCCCACTTCTTGTTGCCGCCGTTGATGAGGTCGAACACGATGGCGCCGGGCACAATCGGGATCAGCGCGTCGCCGATGGCGAAGCCGCGGCCCTGCTCGGTGAGCCAGCCCTGGATGCCGCCTGCGGCGTCGAGGCCGAACGCCGAGCCGCCGGCCAGCGCGATAGCGTCGATGCCCTCCACCGTGTTGACCGGATCGAGCAGGGCGCTGTCGCGGGTGCCGGGCCCGCCGCCGCGAATGTCCAGCGAGGCGACCGCCGGCTTGTCGAACAGGATCGCGGTGACGCCGGAGGCCAGCGCCGCGTCATGGGCATTGCCGACGCGCACGCCGGCGATATCGGTGAGACAATTCTTCATGTCGGTGCTCTCCACGGCGGCGGCATCAAGGCAGCATTGGTCGTGCCCGAATCCGTTTCGGACTGTCGTCCTTCCTTGAAAAGAGGATGGATTGCCGGGTCAAGCCCGGTAATGACGCGAGGAGAGAACGCCGGTCAGTTCGATCATATCGCGATCACAAACGCGCAGGTTGGGCGAGCCGCCCTTGCATAAAGTCGTGGGACAGGTGCATCTACCCCCATGATTCACGACGTCACCTTGCCCGCCGCGCTGGTTGCCGGCCTGGTCAGCTTCCTGTCGCCCTGCGTGCTGCCGCTGGTGCCGCCGTATCTGGTGTATCTCACCGGCGCCACCATCGAGCGGGTGGCCGACGACGAGACCGCCGACGCATCGAAGCGCGCGGTGTTGCTGTCGGCGCTGATATTCGTGCTCGGCTTCTCGACGGTATTCGTGGCGCTCGGCGCCAGCGCCAGCCTGATCGGCGGCCTGATCCGGGCGTGGTCGGCGCAACTGTCGATCGTCGCCGGCATCGTCATCATCGTCATGGGGCTGCACTTCCTCGGCCTGACCCGGATCGGCTTTTTGATGCGGGAAGGGCGGCTGTCGATGCCGAAGCCGGTCGGCTACTGGGGCGCCTATATCATGGGGCTGGCCTTCGCCTTCGGCTGGACGCCGTGCATCGGGCCGATCCTGGCGGCGATCCTGTCAGTGGCGGCGGCGGAAGCGACGGTGACCAAGGGCGCGGGCCTGCTCGCGGTCTATTCCGCCGGGCTCGGCATCCCGTTCCTGCTAGCGGCGGTGATGATCGAACAGTTCTCGGCGCTGTTCGCGCGGATGAAGCGGCACCTCCACGTCATCGAGAAGGTGATGGGCGTGCTGATGGTGGTGACCGGCATCGCCTTCCTCACCGGCTCGATCACCTGGCTCAGCATCTGGCTGCTGGAGACGTTTCCGGCACTGGCGAATTTCGGCTGACGGGCCAGTTGAACGATCAGCGCCGATATCATCGTTGACATTATAGGTGTGTATCCTATAAGATACAGAGATGTATGAGGTCTTCAAAACCGCGGAGTTCGATACGTGGCTTGTGAACCTCAAGGATCAGGTCGGTAAGGCGCGGATCGTTTCACGCGTTCAGCGTCTCGAACAGGGTCATCCGGGCGATGCTGCATCGGTCGGCGATGGGATCAGCGAACTGAGAATCCATTCAGGACCCGGCTATCGCGTGTATTACAAGCAGACCGGCAGAATGATCATTCTGCTTTTATGCGGTGGCGACAAATCAACGCAGCAAAAGGATATCCGTCGCGCGAAAAGCATCGCCGCCGAGTTGTGAGGTCAGGGTCATGGCGAAGATTTCAAAATTCGATGCCGCCGACTATCTGGATAGTCCTGCGATGATCGCGGCCTATCTCACCGAGGCGTTCGAAAGCAACGATCCCGCCTTGATCTCGCTTGCCATCGGTACGGTCGCGAGAGCGAAGGGCATGGCAAGCGTGGCCAACGAGGCGGGCGTTTCCCGTGAAAGCCTTTACAAATCGCTGAGCGGAACGACCAAGCCCGAGTTCGACACGGTGCGGAAGGTTTTGAACGCGGTCGGGGTCAAGCTCGTCGTCGAGCCGATCGCGGGCCCGGCGAAAGCGGCCTGAGTCGACATCGTTACCGGGCAGGTTTCGTTACCGGGCCGGCTTCATCGACGCGGCGATGGTTTTCGCCAGCGTTTCGGCGGCGGATGCGCCGATGCCGAAGGTTTGCAGCGTCACCGTGTCGTCGTTCTGAAGGAAGGTGATCGTCACGGCTTTCGTCGGATTGTCCGCGGGATTGAACATGAAGGCCGCCTGGCCCAGGCCTTCGACGGTCTTGTAGTGCTGCGGCCCCACGCGCTCCCTCTCGTTCCGTTCGCTTTGCCGGAAATACTGCAACGCCGTGCCGCCCTGAACCTTCTGGCTGGCGAAGGTGATGAAGTGCAGCCCGATATCCGCGCCTTTCGTCGCGCCCCTCCAGAAGCAGTTCGATACGCCTTCCGCCGTCTTGTTGGTCTGGCGAATGACCACCGGGTCGCCCAGCAGGGGTGTCAGCGCGGCGAGCGGGATCAGCTTGCAGGCGGGCGTTTCCGGATCGATGGGCCCGGCCGAAAGCGTCGCCGGCGAAGCCAGCGCCAGCACCAGCACGATGCCGGGCAATCCGGCTTTCGATCTCGTCCGCATGATTGTTGTCCCGACGGTTGGCATGAATGTCGTGCGGCACCGTCCGGAACGATTCGGGCGATTGTGCGAAGGCTGTAGCGGATGCTCAGCCGCGCGCGAGGTCGAGCAGCCGATCGGTCGGTGGACGCGGCGGCCGGGTACGGCCCGCGCCGCGCCGGCTGCGATAGGTCGCGATCGCGGCGATGATCCACGCCGAATGAAACGCACGCCGGCCAGCACCACGATCTGGCCGGGGATCGGCCCGATGGCGGCGCGCGCCCACACCTCTTGCAGCGAGGCGACGGGCGAGGGGTGGATCAGGAGCTTGCCGATATAGGCGGTGACCTGGATCGCGAAAATCCAGCAGTAGTTGTGGCGCAGCCGGCGGCCGATGGCCTCGGCGTAAGTAATGTGCAGGCTCGGCGCGCGGTAGTCCTCGTAGAGCACCTCGTTCCAGCCGTTCTCGGTGCGAATGCCGTCGCCGCGCAGGATCGGGCCAAAGAAATAGACTTCCAGAATATGCGCGCGCATCCGCCAGAAATCGAAGAAGCGATAGCGGCGGGCTTCGATGCCGAGGAAGGTCGCGACCAGCAGCCCGACCACGACCAGCGGCAGGGGAGACGCGGATTCGCTGCTGAAGGTCAGCGACAACGCGATGCCGGTGGTCAGCACCGCCCAGTTGGTGGTGGCGTCGAGGCGCGTGCGCCATACCGTGCTGCGATAGACCTCGCCGCGATAGAGGTGCGCCAGCGCGGAGATGTCGGAGGAACTGAACGCGGGTTTGGCGTGTTCGACGGGACGGTCGCTCATGGTTCGGTTTCCTCCGCTGACATCGCTTGCCGTTGGCCAACTCCCGCCACGCCGGGGAGCCGGCGCGGGCGGGGGATAGCGGGCGTGTCCCGCAACGAAGCGGGACCGACCAGATTACGTGACCGCGACGCGCTTGCAACGACGTTCGCGCGGGTGGAGAGGGAATGGGGATGTGCCGGTGCTGTCTTTGCTGGGCTGACTGGACATGCGCTTATCAAAGCGAATGCACAATATAGCAGCCGTCATGCCCGCGCAGGCGGGCATCCAGTACGCCATATCGGGTCGAATGTCCCACGCACTCACACGGAATACTGGATCGTCCGCCTTCGCGGACGATGACGTCTCGTTTCCCGGTCAGGCTCTGAGGGAGCTGACCGGAAATTCGTTTCGTACGAAGGGGCAACACGAAAGCCGTCATGCTCCGCGCACGCGGGCATCCAGTATTCCGCATCGGAGACGATTTCCCTTGCGCCCACCCGGATGACTGGATCGTCCGCCGGAGCGTGTCATCGGCCCGCGCCATAGCGTGTCGAAGATGTGCGTCAACGCGCTTCTGGCGCGGACCCGTTGGCGGACGATAACGCCTCGTTTCCGGTCAAACTCTCGGAATGACGCCAACCGAAGCCGTCGCTCGAAGGGGCGATGCTTCGGTCAGCCCTTGACGATCAGGCGCTCAGGTGCCCTTGCCGGAATCGATCTCGGTGTAGTTGCCCTTGTCGTCCCACTTGTAGACGACATAGTCGATCGCCTTGATGTCGCCCTTGGCGTCGAACGCCATGCGGCCGAGCACGGTGTCCCATTCGCCTTCCTTGATGACCTTCATCACCTTCTGCGGATCGGTGGTGCCGGCCTTCTTGGCGGCCTCGGTCCACACCTGCATGGCGGCGTAGGTGTAGAGCGTGTAGCCCTCCGGATCGACGCCCTTGGCCTTGAACTTCTCGACGATGGCTTTCGCGGTCGGCTTGAGACGCGGATCGGGGCCGAAGGTGAACAGCGTGCCTTCCGCCTGCGGGCCGGTGATCGAGGCGAACTCCTTGTCGTTCATCGAGTCGCCCGACATCATCACCGTCTTGAGGCCCTGGTCGCGCATCTGGCGCAGGATCAGGCCGGCCTGCTGGTGATAGCCGCCGATATAGACGAGGTCGATGTTGTCGCGCTTCAGCCGCGAGACGATGGAGTTAAAGTCCTTGTCGTCCTTGTTGTAGGACTCGAACATCTTCTCCTGGAAGCCGGCCTTGTTGAGCGCCTTCTTGGTCTCGTCGGCGAGACCCTTGCCGTAGGTGGTCTTGTCGTTGAGGATGGCGACGTTCTTGCCGGCGAAGTTCTTGGCGATGTACTGCGCGGCGACCACGCCCTGCTGATCGTCGCGGCCGCAGATGCGCAGCACGTTCCACAGCTTGCGCTCGGTGAACAGCGGGTTGGTCGATGCCGGGGTGATTTGCAGCACGTTGCTGTCGGCATAGGCTTCCGACGCGGGAATCGACGACGACGAGCAGAAGTGCCCGGCGACGAACGGGATGCCCGCGCTGCCGACCTTCTCCGCGATCGAGCGCGCCTGCTTGGGATCGCAGGCGTCGTCGCCGACGAACAGCTTCAGTTTCTTGCCGAGCAGGCCGCCGGCGGCGTTGGCGTCGGCCACGAACTGCTCGGCGCCGTTCTGCAACTGGCGGCCGAAAGCGGATTCGCTGCCGGTCATCGGGCCGGCGACCGCAATGGTGATGTCCTGGGCGAAGGTCGCGGTGGACAGCGCCAGCGAGGCGCCGAAAGCCAGGCCGATCAGTTTCAATGATGTCATGCGGGTGGTCCTCGCGCAGGGGTGTCGGGTTGCATCCGGCTGATGCCGGTCATGCGGCATTGTCCGATGATTTGGTCCCGGTGTCATGGGCAAAATTGGTGCGCCCCGCCGCCGCCCACCCGCGTCACTTGGTCGCCGGGGCCGCGGGCCGCCCGCGCCTCACGTATGGCGGCCGCCTTCGAGATAGGCCGCGCGGATTTCCGGGCGTTGCAGCAGTTCCATGCCGCCGCCGCTCATGGTGATGAGGCCGTTGACCATGACGTAGCCGCGATGGGCCAGCCGCAGCGCGTGGTTGGCGTTCTGCTCGACGATCAGCACGGTGAGGCGGTCCTCGCGGTTCAGCGTGCGGATGGCGTCGAAAATCTGCCGGGTAATGAGCGGGGCGAGGCCGAGCGAGGGCTCGTCGAGCAGAAGCAGGCGCGGGCGGCTCATCAGCGCGCGGCCGATCGCCAGCATCTGCTGCTCGCCGCCGGACAGCGTGCCGCCGCGCTGCGTCATGCGCTCCTCAAGGCGGGGGAACAGGCTGAGCACGCGGGCGAGGCTGGCGGCGCGCTCGGCGTCGCTGCCAGGGGTGGCGTCGGCGCCCATGCGCAGGTTTTCCGCGACGCTCATGCGCGGGAAGATGCGCCGCCCCTCCGGCGACTGGGCGATGCGCAGCCGCGCGATGTGGTGGGTCGGCAGCGCGGTGATGTCGTGGCCGTCGAACAGGATGTTGCCGGCGCGGGCGCGGGGGCGGCCGAAGATGGTCATCATCAGCGTCGATTTGCCCGCGCCGTTGGCGCCGATCAGCGCCACGATCTCGCCGGCTGCGATATCGAGATCGACGCCCTTCAGCGCCTCGATGCGGCCGTAGGCGGCGCGAAGGCCCTTGATCGCCAGCAGCGGTTGGCTCATCGCGCGCCCTCCGTGCCCCGGACGCGATGCAAGACGCCGTCTTGCTTTGCAGAGCCGAAGCCGCAACGGCGTGCAGCGTTTGTGAAGGTCCCGGTTCTGCGGAGCAGCGCCAAGGCCCCGCACCGCGCCCGGGACTCGGTGCGGGAGGCCGTCATGTGCCGCCCTCCATGGTCTGCTCCATCACTTGGGCGGCATCTTCCTCGTCGGCGCCGAGATAGGCGGCGACCACTTTCGGATCGTCGCGCACCGCGTCCGGCGCGCCATCGGCGATCTTGACGCCGTGGTCGAGCACCACGATGTGGTCGGAGATTTCCATCACTACGCTCATGTCGTGCTCGATCAGGAGGATCGAGGTGCCGAAGTCGTCGCGGATCGACAGCAACAAGTCGCTGAGCGCCGCGCTCTCGCTGGCGTTGAGGCCGGCGGCCGGCTCGTCGAGGCAGAGCAGCGCCGGCTGCGCGCACATCGCCCGCGCGATTTCGAGGCGACGCTGGTCGCCGTAGGGCAGGTTGCCGGCGGCGTCGTCGGCGCGCGCCAAAAGGCCGATGCGGTCGAGCCAGTGCCGCGCCACGTCGATCGCCTGGCGCTCGGCGGCACGGAACGACGGCGCACTGAGGAGGCCGAGCAGGGTGAAGCCGGAAGCGCGCATCAGGGTGTTGTGCTGCGCCACCATCAGGTTCTCCAGCGCGGTCATGCCGGGAAACAGGCGGATGTTCTGGAAGGTGCGCGCGACTTTCGCGTATTTGCAGATGCGGAAATCGTGCAGCCGGTCCAGCCGGAAGGTCGCGCCGTCATCGTGCACCAGCGTCATGGTGCCGCCGCTCGGGCGATAGAAGCCGGTGATGCAGTTGAACACGGTGGTCTTGCCGGCGCCGTTCGGCCCGATCAGCGCGGTGATGTGGCGGCGCTGGGCCGTGAACGACAGGCCATTAATGGCGACGATGCCGCCGAAGCGCATGGTCAGCCCGTCGATGGCGAGGATCGGCGCGCTCTCCGTCATCCGCGGCCTTCCTTCACCAGCGCCGACGATATCTCGGTCTGCTTTTGCAGGAACACGGTGGGCGCGCGATGGCCGACCAGCCCGCGCGGCCGCCACACCATCAAAAGCACCATGACGCCGCCGAACACCAGCATCCGGAACTGGTCGAGGCCGCGGAACAGCTCGAACCCGCCGATCATCGCCAGCGCCGCCAGCGCCACGCCGAGCTGCGAGCCCATGCCGCCCAGCACGACGATGGCGAGCACCAGCGCCGATTCCTGGAAGGTGAACGACTCCGGGCTGATGAAGCCCTGACGGGTGGCGAAGAACGCGCCGGCGAAACCGCCGAACATCGCGCCGATGGCGAAGGCCGAGAGTTTCGTCGTGGTGATGTTGATGCCGAGCGCGCGGCAGGCGACCTCGTCCTCGCGCATCGCCTCCCAGGCGCGGCCGATCGGCAAGGCGCGCAGCCGGATGGTCACCCAGTTGGTGAGCAGCGCCAACGCCAGGATCAGGTAGAACAGGAAGACGAGGCGATGGGTCGGCGAGAACGGCACGCCGATCAGCGCGGCGAAACCGCTTTCGCCCGGCGTCAGCGGGATGCCGAACACGGTCGGGCGCGGGATGCCGCTGATGCCGTTGGGGCCGCCGGTCAGATCCTGCCAGTTGAGGATGACGAGGCGGATGATCTCGCCGAACGCCAGCGTAACGATGGCGAGGTAGTCGCCGCGCAGCCGCAGCACCGGGAAGCCGAGCAGCACGCCCCACATCGCCGCCAGCAGGCCGGACACCGGCAGCAGCACCCAGAACGCCCACGGTCCCAGTTGCAGGAAATCGATCGCGACATAGGGATAGGCATCGGTCAGATAGGGAAGCGGCAGGCCGCTCTGCGCCAGCAGCGCGTAGGAATAGGCGCCGACCGCGTAGAACGCGACGTAGCCGAGATCGAGCAGGCCGGCGAGGCCGACCACGATGTTGAGGCCCCAGCCCAGCATCACATAGGTCAGCACCAGAATGCCGAGGTCGAGCAGGTAGCGCTCGTTGTAGAAGATCACCGGCACCAGCAGCGCGAAGATCAGGAGCGCGGGCGCGAGCAGGCGGCCGAGCGTGGCGAGGACGCTACGCAGCCGCGGCGGGGTTTCGCGCAACCCCACCGGCCCGATCCAGCGCCGCAAGAGTTCGATGACGATGGAGCCGGCGAACACTGCGCCGACCATGGCGGCGAGTTCGCCGAAGCGCGTCCAGTAGATCAACTGGCCCGACGGGCCGGCCTCGGTGCGGATGCCGATCATCAGGCCGAACAGCACCAGCGCCACCAGCGCGCTGACGACCGCCTTCTTCAGGATGAAGGCCATGCCCGCGACCGGCGCGGCATGAGGCGGAGCGGGGGCGGACGCTGCCATCCGTCAGACTTTTTCGACTTCGGGACGGCCGAGCAGGCCGGTCGGCATGAAGATCAAAACGATAATCAGGATCGAGAACGCGGCGACGTCCTTGTACTCGACCGAGAAATAGGCCGCCCAGAACGTCTCGATCAGGCCGATGGCGAGGCCGCCGAGCATCGCGCCCGGCAGCGAGCCGATGCCGCCGAGCACCGCGGCGGTGAACGCCTTGATGCCGGCGATGAAGCCCATGAAGAAATCGACGAGGCCGTAATAGAGCAGGTACATCATGCCGGCGACGGCGGCGAGCGCCGCCCCGGTGACGAAGGTCAGCGAGATGGTGCGGTCGACATCGACGCCGAGCAGCGCCGCCATGGTCTGGTCCTGCTCGCAGGCGCGCATGTCGCGGCCGAAGCGGGTGCGCGCCACGATGTAGCTGAAGATCGCCAGCAGCACGACGGTGGTCACCACCACGACGATCTGCACGTTGGACAGTTGCACGGCGAAGTTGCCGGAGTCGTGCAGCGTATAGCCGCCGGTGATGATCGGCGGCACCGGCTTGACGCGGGCGCCCTGCGCCACCTGCGCGAAGTTCGACAGCACGAACGACATGCCGATGGCGGAGAGCATCGGTGCGAGGCGGAACGATTGCCGCAACGGCCGGTAGGCGATGCGCTCCACGGTCCAGCCGTAGAGCGCGGTCACCGCCATCGCCACCAGCAGCACCAGCAGCAGGATCACCGGAACGGCGGTGAGTCCGATCGACACCAGGATCAGGAAGGTGATGAGCGCGATGAAGCCGCCGATCATGAAGATATCGCCGTGGGCGAAATTGATCATGCCGACGATGCCGTAGACCATGGTGTAGCCGATGGCGATCAGCCCGTAGATCGAGCCGAGCACCAGGCCGTTGATGAGTTGCTGGAAGAAGTAATCCATCGTCCCCACGACTCTGCCGTTACCGTCTTTAACAGCGGGGTTTTGCAACGGCAACGGCGTCCCGGAGGGCGCTCGGGCGCGGATCGTCGCGTGCGGATCGCCGCGCGCCGCCGCCAGCGTTGACCCGGTCGGGATTCGGGCGATAATGCGAAGGTCATGTTGTTTCGGCGGATTTGCGGGCTTTCCCGGCCCGGCGAGGACGTCGCGGCCGCCGCGCGGCGAGCGACGGCATCGCGGTTGCGCCGCGGCGCGGACGGTTCCGCCACCCAAAGTTTCCGTCGATCCCCGATCGTTTCCACAGATCGTTTCCGCAAGCGTCCGACGCCTCAAGCGGCGCGGCGGGCCGCGAGGGGCCGATTCGCAGCCGTCGCAGCCATGCCGCGCGCGGCGCGGGCCGAGGCGTTTCCGACCTGTCCGTCCGCATGGCTTCGACACCACGGACCGGCGCGCGCGGGCGGACGACATCGCCGTCATCCACGCATCAGGGGGTAGGGGACATGACCACGGAAGCCTCGAACGACGTCGTCCTGCCGGAGGATACCAGCCTGCTCGCGTTCTATCGCGACATGAACCTGCCGGAACGACGCACGTTCTGGGCCTGCGCCACCGGCTGGGCGCTCGACGGCATGGACTTCATGATCTACCCGCTGGTGGTCGGCACCATTATCGCGATGTGGCATGTCGATGCCGGCATGGCCGGGCTCGCCGGCACCACCACGCTGTTGGCCTCGGCCATCGGCGGCTGGATCGCGGGCTACATGTGCGACCGCATCGGCCGCGTGCTGACGTTGCAGATCACCATCATCTGGTTCGCGTTCTTCTCGCTGGTCTGCGCCTTCGTGCAGAACTTCGAGCAGTTGCTGATCGCACGCACCATTCTCGGCCTCGGCTTCGGCGGCGAATGGGCCGCCGGCGCGGTGCTGATCGGCGAGACCATCCGTCCGCAGTATCGCGGCCGCGCGGTCGGCTCGGTGCAGTCCGGCTGGGCGGTCGGCTGGGCTCGCGGTGCTGACGCAGGCGCTGCTGTTCAGCATCCTGCCGCCGGAGGAAGCCTGGCGCTGGATGTTCGCGGTCGGCGTGCTGCCGGCGGTGCTGGTGTTCTACCTGCGCCGCTACGTCGAGGAACCGGCGGTGGCGGTCGAGGCCCGCGCCCGCCAGAAGGCGAGCGGTGACAGCCCGGCGATCTGGGAGATCTTTTCCGGCCCGATGCTGAAGACCACCATCCTCGCCTCGCTGGTCACCACCGGCTGTCAGGGCGGCTACTACGGCGTGACCTTCTGGGTGCCGCGCTTTCTCACCACCGAGCGGCATCTGTCGATCGTCAGTTCGACCGGCTATCTCGCGGCGCTGATCATCGGCTCGTTCGTCGGCTATCTGGTGGGCGCATGGCTCGCCGACCGCATCGGCCGGCGCAACCTGTTCCTGATCTTCTCGCTCGGCGCCATCGCGCTGGTGCTGCTCTACACCCAGGTCGAGTTCACCAATCAGGTGTTGTGGCTGCTCGGCTTCCCGCTCGGCTTCTTCGCCTCGGGTTATTTCTCCGGGATGGGCGCGTTCCTGACCGAACTGTATCCGACACGGCTGCGCGGCTCGGGGCAGGGCTTCTGCTATAACTTCGGCCGTGGCATCGGCGCGCTGTTCCCATTCCTGGTCGGCCACTTGTCGGAGACGACGACGCTCGCCAACGCCATCGCGATCTTCTCGGTGGGGGCCTACGTGCTGTTCTTCGCCGCCGCCTTCGCCTTGCCGGAAACCCGTGGCCGCGTGCTGACGGCGGAGGCTTGAGCCATGGCCGATCCGGTTCATGAGAGCGATAGCGCGCCGCCGTGTCCGCCGCCGCCCGCAAACCAGCCGCAGCCGCGCCTGATGCGGGTGCCGCCGGGCGCGGTCGACACCCATTGTCACGTCATCGGCGCGCCGCCTGATTACCCATTTGTCGCCGGGCGCAGCTATACGCCGCCGCCGGCGTCGCCCGCCGCCTATATCGGCCTGCTCGACGCCATGGGCATGAGCTATGGCGTGCTGACGCAGGTCAGCGTCCACGGCACCGACAACCGGCTGATGGTGGAGACGCTGAACGCGAACCGCGCGCGGCTGCGCGGCATTGCCGTATTGGGGTGTGACGCCTCCGACGCCGAGCGCGCGGCGTTGCGGGACGCCGGCGTGGTCGGACTGCGGCTCAATGTCTTGTACGGCGGCGGCATCGGCTTCGACCGGCTGGAGGCCTACGGCGCGCTGTGCCGGGAGATGGGCTGGCACCTGCAATTCCTGATCGACGCCGGCGACCTGCCGGGACTCGCGCCGCAACTGGCGCGGCTGCCGGTGCCCTTCCTGATCGATCACATGGGGCATTTCCCGACTTCGCGCGGCGTGAACAGCGAGGGCTTCCGGACATTGCTGGCGCTGGTGCGCGACGGCGCGTGGGTGCGGCTGTCCGGCGCCTACCGGACCACGGTGCAGGGGCCGCCTTACGACGACACGGTGCCGTTCGCGCAGGCGCTGGTGGCGGCCTGCGCCGAGCGCTGCGTCTGGGGATCGGATTGGCCGCACGTCGCCAACTGGGGCGTGATGATGACGGTGGCCGATCTGCTCGACCTGCTGGCGCGCTGGGTGCCCGACGAGGCGTTGCGTCGGCGCATCCTGGTGGACAACCCGCACCGGCTGTTCGGGTTCGGGGCGTAAATATCGCGCCTTGTGGAGTCGGGGGCCGGCCGGCGCTTGTCCACAGTCCTCCACAGTCCCGTTAAGGTTAACAAATGGTTTCCGTTGCCGCTTCACGGCGGCGGGGGTTTGGTCGCTTGACCGGCGTCCCGGCGGTTTTTCGCTTGGGGCCGCGCGCGGCGACAGGCGGAACCGATGCGGGCGGGTGAGCGGAGCAACTGGCGGTTGAGCACGGTGAGCGGCCTGCTGCTCGCCGGCTATTTCGTGCCGTTGTGGACGCAGGCCGCATGGCGCATCGTGGTGTCGCCGGTGCAGGGGCTGTTCGAGCGGCCCAACGTGGCGGTCGCGATCTTCATCAGCGACCATTTGCAAGCGCAGGCGCTGACGACGGTGCGCTTCGCCTGGCTGCTGGCGCTCGGCAAGCTGACGGTGGTGGCGTTCTTCATGGTGTTCGCGGCGCTGACAGTGCAGCGGGCGGCGCGCCGCGCGCGTGGCGGCGATGAGGCGCTCGCAATCGCGCTGGCGCTCGGCACGCTCATCAGCTTCGCCAGCATGATCTTCGCCTCGCAGGCGGGGGAGGCGGCGGCGCTGCAACTGCATGCCACCGAACTCATGCTGCTGCTCGGCACCGCGATCGTGATGCTGGTCGAGCCGCCGGCGGCCGGCGCGCCGGCCTCCGTCGAGAGCGGCGCGCACGCACCGGGCTATCCCTTGAGCAGCCCGAGTTCCTGAACGATCGCGCCGGCTTCCTTGATGGCGTGATTGGCCGCGGGCACGCCGCAATAGATCGCCTGTTGCAGCACGATCTCCTTGATGTCGTCCGGCGTGAAGCCGCCCTCGGTGAGCGCCGCGCGCACATGCAGGCGAAACTCGTCCCACTGACCCAGCGCCAGCAGCGTGCCGATCACCAGCACGCGGCGGGTGCGCTCGTCGAAATGCGGCCGGGTCCAGATCTCGCCCCAGGCGTGGCGGGTGATGAGGTCGAGAAACTCGGCGTTGAAGGCGGTCTGGTTGCCGAGCGATTTTTCGACCCAGGCGTCGCCGAGCACTTTTCGGCGCATTTTCGTGCCGTCGTCGCGGCGCTGTTGATCGTCCATGGCGCGGTGTCCTTTATAACGGTCCCGGTTCAGCGAACCGGCATCGAAGATGCCGCATCGCGCCCGGGACTCGTCAGCGCTGCGTCAGAAAGCCGATGACGGCTTCGGTGAAAGCCTGCGGCTGCTCGACGTTGGAGATGTGCGCGGCGTCGAGGATGGTCATGGCCGCGCCGGGAACGTGGGCGCGGATGTATTCGCCGGCGGCGAGCGGCGTCGCCGGGTCGTTGCGGCCGGCGATCACCAGCGTCGGGCGCGTGATGCGCGGCAGCAGGTCGCGCTGGTCCAGCGTGCGCAATGCCTCGCAGCAGGCGAGATAGCCGGCCGGCGGCGCGGCCAGCAGCATCGCCTTCATGCGCGCGGCGGCGGCGGGCTCGCGCGCGCGGAAATCCGCCGTCAGCCACCCCGCAATGATGGTATCGGCGACGGAAGCGAGGCCGCCGTCCTTCACCGCCTTGATGCGGGCGTCCCAGTTGGCAGGGTCGGGATAGTAGCAGCTCGTATTGGCGAGGATGATGCGGTCGAAGCGTTCGGGCGCGTTGGCCCCGAGCCATTGCCCGACCATGCCGCCCATCGACAGCCCGCACCAGTGTGCCTTGTCGATTTTAAGTGCGTCGAGGATCGACAGCACGTCGCGGCCGAACCGCTCCATGGAATACGGCCCCGGCGGCACGCCGGACCTGCCGTGGCCGCGACGGTCGTAGCGGATGACGCGAAATTGCTTCGCCAGCGCGCCGATCTGCGGGTCCCACATCTCAAGTGTGCAGCCGAGCGAGTTCGACAGCATCAGGGCCGGGCCGTCGTCGCGGCCCTCGACCGCGATGTTGAGCGGACAGCCGTCGTCGGCTTCGATCATCGGCATGGGACAAATCCTCCGTCGTCATGCGCGGGTCTTGTCGTTCGAAGAACGGCGTCGCTTCCGCTCGCCTATGATCCGCGCATCGATCTTTTGAAGATGATGGATTGCCGGATCAAGTCCGGCAATGACATTGGTCACGTCTTCTCCAATGACGCCAGCAGCCGGTCGATCAGTTGCTGCGACGCGCCTTGATAGCTGGAGGGGTCGAACAGGCGCGCGAGCCGAGCGGCGTCGAGATGCGCGGCGACGCGCGCGTCCTCCGCGAGCACCTCGCGCAAATGACGCTTGCCGGCGGCCGCCTTGCGCGAGGCCGCTTCGACGAGGCGGTGGGCATCGGCCTTGCCGAGCTTGTCCGCCAGCGCCATCGTCACCGCTTCCGCCATGACGAGGCCGTGGGTGGCGTCGAGGTTGGCGCGCATTCGCGCGGCGTCGATCTCAAGGCCCTCGGCGATGTCGGCCACCGCCGCAAGCGCGCCGGAGGCGACCAGCATCAGCGTCGGCAGCGTCGGCCATTCGGCGTGCCACGGCCCGGCGCTGCGCTCGTGCTCCTGCACCTGCGCGGCGAAGATGGTGGCGGCGAGGCTCGGCGCCATCGCGGCGGCGGCGAGCGCCGAGGCGGCGGCAACGGGATTGCGCTTGTGCGGCATGGTCGAGGAGCCGCCGCGACCTTCGCCGGCGGGCTCGAACGCCTCGGCCACGTCGGTCTGCATCAACAGCGAGACGTCGCGGGCGATCTTGCCGCAGGTGCCGGTGAGGATCGCCAGCGCGGAGGCCACGTCCGCGATGCGGTCGCGATGGCTGTGCCACGGCGCGTCCGGCAGCGGCAGTTGCAGGTCGCGCGCCAGCGCCTCGGCCACCGCGAGCCCGTGATCCCCGAACGCCGCCAGCGTGCCGGCCGCGCCGCCGAATTGCAGCGCCAGCGTGGTGTCGCGCAGCGCGAGCAGCCGCGCGCGGGCACGGTGCAGCGCGGCGGTGTAGCCGGCGAGCTTGAGGCCGAACGGCATCGGCAGCGCGTGCTGCAACCAGGTTCGCGCCACCGTCGCGGTGTGACGGTGGGCGCGGGCGAGGTCTGCGAAGCCGGCGACGGCGCGGTCGAGGTCGGACAATAGCGCGTCGATGCCGGCGCGCAGCGTCAGCATGGTGGCGGTGTCGATGATGTCCTGACTGGTCGCCCCCCAATGGACATACCGCGCGGCGTCCGGGTCGGCCTTCGCCACCGCCGCGGTCAGCGCCTTGACCAGCGGGATCGCGAGATTGCCGGCGCGGGTCGCGGCCTCGGCCAGCGCCGCCATGTCGAAGCGGTCGGCGCGGCAGGCGGCGGCGATGGGAGCGGCGGCGGCCGCCGGGATGACGCCGGCCGCGGCTTCGGCGCGCGCCAGCGCCGCCTCGACGTCCAGCATGAACTGGAGGAAGGTCGCATCGTCGCAAACGCCGCGCATGGCGGCGCTCGACAGCATCGGCGCGAGCAGGGGCGAGATCGATGTGGTCATGCGCGAGCGACACTAGAGCCTTTCCGTTTCTGATGGAATCAGAAGCGGGGCTCTATCTTTATGTTTTGGCGCGTTTTCTTCACGCGAACCGGCCGTCGCCGACCGAAGCCGGCTATGGCCGGCGCAGGCCGGCATCCACTTCGCTCGAAAACGCGATGGTCGCTCCCAAGGGGGCGTGCCAATCCCCGATCCGGCCCCGGTCCGGCGCGTGCCTTGCGCGGGCCTCTTTCCTTTGCCGCCGGTAGGCGCTAGTTGAACCGCTTCGATTTCAATCAAGCCGCCCGGAGGGCGGACGATCAGGAGGCGCGCTCATGGCGATGACGATGACCGGCGAAGTCCAACTGGCTGCGCCGCGCGCGACGGTGTGGGAGAAGCTCAACGACCCCGAGGTGCTGAAGTCCTGCATCCCCGGCTGCGAGGAACTGGAGCGCACCGAGGACAACGGCTTCCGCGCCGTCGCCAAGATCAAGGTCGGCCCGGTGTCGGCGCGCTTCAAGGGCAAGGTCACGCTCAGCGATCTCGATCCGCCGAACGGCTACAAGATTTCCGGCGAGGGCGAGGGCGGCGTCGCCGGCTTCGCCAAGGGCGGCGCGACCGTCGGCCTTTCGGAAAACGACGGCGGCACTCTGCTTAGCTACAACGTCGAGGCGCAGATCGGCGGCAAGCTGGCGCAGCTTGGCCAGCGGCTCATCAACGGCACCGCCAAGAAGCTGGCGGACCAGTTTTTCGCCGGATTCGCCAAGGCGGTGCAGGGCTGAGCCGCGCGCACCGGCGGTTGCCCGGCGTGGCGATGAGTCCTAAGATAACTTGGAACGGTTTCAAAGAACCGCGCGGCACGTCATGCGGCGCGGACAGAGAGCGCATATGGCCAAGGTTTCTCTCGTCGTCAACGGCGCGCCCGTCGCCGCCACCATCGATCCCCGCATGCTCCTGGTGCAGTTCCTGCGTGAGCACCTGCGGCTGACCGGCACCCACGTCGGCTGCGACACCTCGCAGTGCGGCGCCTGCGTGGTCCACCTCGACGGCAAGGCGGTGAAGTCCTGCACCACGCTGGCGGTGATGGCGGACGGCATGAGCGTCACCACCATCGAGGGACTGGCGCCGGAGGGCGCGCCGCTGCATCCGATGCAGGCGGCGTTCCGCGAGCACCACGGCCTGCAATGCGGCTTCTGCACGCCGGGCATGATCATGACGGCGGTCGATCTGGTGCGCCGCAAGGGACCGGATCTCGACGACCGCACCATTCGCGAGGAACTGGAGGGCAACCTGTGCCGCTGTACCGGCTATCAGAATATCGTGCTGTCGATCGCCGCCGGCGCGAAAGCGATGGCGGACGCCGGCGTGGCCTAGTTGTTTTCAGGATTCTTTGATGTACGAGTTCAAATACCATCGGCCGGCGACGGTGCGGCAAGCCGCCAACCTGCTGGCGAAGAACGAGGACGCCAAGCTGATCGCCGGCGGTCATACGCTGGTGCCGGTGATGAAGCAGCGCCTCGCCGCGCCGCCGCATCTGGTCGATCTGACCCGCATCGACGGCTTGAGCGGCGTCGAACTGAAGGGCCGCTCATTGGTGATCGGCGCCACCACCACCCACGTCGAGGTCGCGGAGTCGGCGACCGTGCGCGAGGCGATCCCGGCGCTCGCCGAACTGGCCGGCATGATCGGCGACCCGGCGGTGCGCCATCGCGGCACCATCGGCGGCTCCATCGCCAACAACGATCCGACCGC
>JBIQLW010000049.1:0-28794 GCA_044463945.1 Bradyrhizobiaceae bacterium
CATGCGCCGCGCCAACAAATGGCGCCCGATGGAGCGATGGGCGATCCGCCGCAACTCTGCAAAGCCATCGCGAAGGCGGGCGATGACGCCGCGTTTCCGGTCACGCTCTGAGGTGCGAGCCGCTTCAGCCGCGATCCTCGAAGGATCGCCGTCGCGCAAACCTCAACTCATCACGCTAGCGCGCGACGATCAGGCCCTTGCTGGTCACCACCACCCAGCGGCCGTCCTGCTTGCGGATGGCGTCGACGCGGCCGAGGCCCGGCAGCGGGTCGCCGGCATAGACCTCGTACAGGCCGCGCTGGCCCTCGACCAAGGCGCCGCCGTTGGCGATGTCGCGCAGCCGCCAGCCCTGCACGGTCGGCAAGCGGTTGGTCTCGGCCGCGCGGTTCGGCGCGGCGACCGGCGTCGGGATCGACGCCGTGGTTTCCCTGCTGGCCTCCTTGGCGGCGGGCGCCGGCGCGGGCGTGGCGGCCGTCACGCGCAGCTTCTCCACCGTCTCGCTGAGCTTGGCGATCTTCGCCGCGGGCTCGGCCTGCGCCTTCTCCACCTTCTCGACGCGATCGGTAATTTTCGCCAGTTGCGCGGCGTCGGCCTTGGCGGCGCGCTCGGCGCTCGTCTTCAGCGCGGCGATCTCGGCATTGAGCTTGGAAATGGTCTGCTCCAGCGCCTGCACCTGCGGCCCGGTCGCCGAATCCGTCTTGTCGCCGTACAGGTGACCGAGCGCGGCGGAAGCCAGCGAGCCGCCGACCACGCCGGCGATCGCGGCCAGCGCGAAAATCGCGGCCATCGCGCCGAGCCGGCGCTTGCCGAACCGGCGCGATCTGGCTGCACCCCGCGTTGCGCTATCTTCGCCGTCCCCGCGCCATTCGCCCTCGCGCGCCGGCGGCAGCACCATGATGTGGCTGCCGCTGCCGCGTCCCGGCGATGCCGGCCCGGCGGCGTCCGCCTCGCCCTGCGGCGCGGCCGGCTGATCCTGATCCGCCTTGGCGTGAGCGGCCCCCGCATCCGCCTGCGATGCCGCGGCCGGCTCGGTCGCGCCGGCGTTGACGGTGGGGTCGGCGTGCTGGTCTCGATCCTGATCGGCCATCGGTTCGCCCTTCGATTCGCTCTGGGGTTCGCTCACGGGTGAAAAATCCTCAAACGGTTGATAATTTGGTAACCATGGATTGCTTGCCAAATGGTTACCGGGAACTTGTGCCCCAATTATGAACGGGCCCACCTGACGGTAAGCTGAACGGCGGCGCGCCCTGCCGCCGGGCCGCGATCTTTCGTGAAACCGTTTCCCGCTTGTCGGGATCATGGTTAAACATGCGTTGAAAACCGGCTCAGGCCGTTGAAACTGTAACCAGGCCGCGCCGCCGGCGGCCACTCAAAAGGGGGGATCATGAAACTCTATGATTCAGTCGGGCCGAATCCGCGTCTCGTGCGCATGTTCATCGCCGAGAAGGGCCTGACCATACCGACCCAGAAAGTCGATCTGATGGGCGGCGAGAACCGCCAGCCGGAGCACCTCAAGCGCAACCCGCACGGCCAGATGCCGGCGCTCGAACTCGACGACGGCAGCTACCTCTCCGAGGTCATCCCGATCTGCGAATACCTGGAGGAAAAGCATCCCGCGCCGGCGCTGATCGGCACCACGCCCGAGGAGCGCGCCGAGTGCCGGATGTGGACGCGGCGCATCGACCTCAACATCTGCGAGCCGCTGGCGATGGGCTATCGCTTCAGCGACGGCCTGCCGCTGTTCAAGGATCGCATCGTCTGCGTGCCCGAGGCCGCGCCGGGGCTGAAGAAGATCGCCGCCGACCGCATCCGCTGGCTCGACGGCCAGATGCAAGGCAAGACGTTCGTCTGCGGCGACCGCTTCACCCTCGCCGACATGATGCTGTATTGCTGGCTCGAGTTCGGCGCGCGGGTCAAGCAGCCGCTCGACCCGGCCAACACCACCATCGCCGCGTGGATGAAACGGATCGCCGAGCGGCCCTCCACCAAGGCGTGACGCGGGGCGATCCCCTATCCTTCCCTGTAGTATTTCGCTCAACGCTGTCATTGCCGGGCTTGACCCGGCAATCCATCATCTTCTCAAGAAGATGGATGCGCGGATCAAGTCCGCGCATGACGACGGATGATTCCCTCAAAGCACCACGGGGGTATCCGGCAGTTCGTTGCGGGTATCGCCGGTTTTCGGGAAATGCGTCGCCAGATGCGCGGTGACGGCGGCGATGCCGGCCAGCGCGCCGCGCTCGAAATGGCCGTCGCGGAATTCGCTTTCCATCGCGGCGCAGATCGCCTCCCACGCCGCATGACCGACCGCGGCGTCGATGCCGCGATCGGCGACGATCTCGACATTGCGGTCGGCCAATAGCACGTAGATCAGCACGCCGCTGTTGCGCGCGGTGTCCCACATCCGCAATTGCGAGAACACGTCGAGCGCCCGCTCGCGCGACGCCTGATCGCAGAACAGCGGCCGGCCGTCGAGCGCGCCCTCGACGACGAAACGGATCTGGCCGGCGTGGGTCGCCTCGCTCGCCGCAATCGCCTGCTCGATCGCGGCCAATGCGCGCGGCGGAAACGCCCGCCGCACCCGCCAGCGGTTGGCGAGCAGATGTCTGCCGATCCGCCCGATGCGCATGGTCACCACCTCCCCGACGCGCCGCCGCCGCCGAACGAACCGCCGCCGCCGCTGAAGCCGCCGCCTCCGCCGCCGGACCAACCGCCGCCGCCCCCGAAGCCGCCGCCAAATCCACCGCCGCCGCGGCCGCCGCGCGACGAAATCACGCTGTCGCCGATCAGGGTGAAGACGAAGGCGATCATGCCGATGATGACCGAGATCGCCAGCGCGCCGGCGAGAAACCACACCACCAGGCCGACCAGCCCGCCGGTGACGGCCGCGCCCAGGAGGCGCCCGAACATCGCGCGAAACAGGCCGCCGAACACCAGCACCGCGATAAAGGCGAACGGGCCGATCGTTTCGAGGTTCTGGAAGATGTCCGTGCCTTGTGTTCGCCGCTTCGGCTCCGGCAGCGGTTCGCCGTCGATGACGCCGATCATGCGATCGACGCCGGCGGTGACGCCGCCGGCGAAATCGCCCGCGCGAAATTTTGGCGTGATGATCTCGTCGATGATGCGCCGGGCGGTGGCGTCGGTCAGCGCGCCTTCGAGGCCGTAGCCGACCTCGATGCGCAGGCGGCGGTCGTCCTTGGCGATCACCAGGATCGCGCCGTCGTCGATCTTCTTGCGGCCGATCTTCCACGCCTCCGCCACCCGGATCGAGAACTGCTCGATGGTCTCGGGTTCGGTGGTCGGCACCATCAGCACGGCGATCTGGCTGCCCTTGCGGGTCTCGAACGCCTCCAGCTTGTCGTTGAGCGCCGCGACCTGATCCGACGAGAGCGTCGCGGTCTGATCGACGACGCGGCCGGTGAGCGGGGGCACGGCGACGTCGGCGGCCGCGACGGCCGCCCAGCACACGAGCGCCGCCAGCAGGGCCGCCGCTACCGTCCGCATCGCCGCCATGGCGCGCGCCGCCGCTTACTTCGCCGGTGCGGGTGTCGGCGCGGGCGCGGGAGCAGGTGCCGGCGTCGCCGGCGCGGGGTTGAAATCGACCTTCGGCGCGGTCGAGATCGCGCTTTCGTTCTCCACCGTGAAGTTCGGCTTTTCCTTGTAGCCGAACAGCATCGCGGTGAGATTGGAGGGGAACGAGCGCACCGTGACGTTATATTCCTGCACCGACTTGATGTAGCGGTTGCGCGCCACCGTGATGCGGTTCTCGGTGCCTTCGAGTTGCGACATCAGATCGCGGAACAGCGCATCCGACTTTAACTGCGGATAGTTTTCCGTCACCACCAGAAGCCGCGACAGCGCGCTGGAAAGCTCGCCCTGCGCCTGCTGGAACTTGTTGAAGGCCGCCGGATCGTTGAGCGTCTCGGGCGACGCCTGAATGCTGCCGACCTTGGCGCGGGCGTTGGTGACGCCGAGCAGCACGTCCTTTTCCTGCTGGGCGAAGCCCTTCACCGAATTGACCAGGTTCGGCACCAGATCGGCGCGGCGCTGATACTGGTTCACCACTTCGGACCAGCTCGACTTGATCTGCTCGTCCTGACTCTGAATCGCGTTGTAACCGCAATTGGTGAGGCTCAGTGTCGCCAGGGCCGCCAGGACGGTGAGAAACCGACGCATCCATATCTCCTGTCATATCGCCGCGAGAACAAGGTGACGCTGGCATGTCGCGCCGACACGCCGCAAGGGGTCGCAAGCATACCCTAGAGCCGTTTCAACCAAAAGGCGGCTTACGCCATGTCCGCGAGCACCGCCGCGATGGCGTTGCGCTCGTCCGCTGTCAGCGGCGATTGCGGCGGAACCGGGTCGCCCACGTCATAGCCCTGAAGGCCGAGGCCCGCCTTGATGCAGGCGGCGAGGTTGTATTTCGCGAACGCCTCGTTGAGCCGCCACAGTCGGCGCTGCAAGGCCAGCGCCTCGTCCCAGCGCCCCGCCTTGCACAGGTCATACAGCCTGACGCTGTCGCGCGGCGCGACGCAGGCGGGACCCGCCATCCAGCCGCGCCCGCCGATCAGCATCACCGCCGCCGGGATGTGCGCGGAGGCTGCGAAGACGTCCAGCTTGTCGCCGCAGCGGTTCATGATCGACAGCAGGCGGCCGGTGTTGGTGGAGGCGTCCTTGATGGCGACGATGCGCGGATGCCCGGCGAGGCGCGCGATGACGTCGAGGGTGAGGTCCGAGCGCTGGAAGTTCGGGTTGGTGTAGATCACCACCGGGATATCGACGGCGTCGGCGATGGCGCGGAAGTAGGCTTCGACCTGCGCGTCCTTGAGCGGGAAGTACGCCTCAAGGATGGCGAGGATGCCGTCGGCGCCCATCTGCTGATAGGCGCGCGCCTGCGCCACCGCGTCCGCGATCGCGGTCGAGGCGACGCCGACGATCACCGGCACGCGGCCGCTCGCCGCCTCGATGGTCGCCCGCGCAACGGTGGCGCGCTGCGCGCCGTCGAGATAGGCGAACTCGCCGGTCGAGCCCAGCGGCGTCAGCCCGTGTACGCCGGCCTTGATGAGGTCGTCGCACAGCCGCCCGAGCACCTCGGTGCGAATGTTGCCGCTCGTATCGGTCGGCGAGACGAGATAGGGGAAAACGCCGTGGAACGCAGGGTGCGGGCTGGTCATGGTCACGCGCTCCGCACCGCCGCGAAGCCGGCTTCCAGCCCGGCGATCAGATCGGCTTCCGCCTCCATCCCGACCGACAGCCGCAGCAGGCTGTCGCTGATGCCGGCGACGCGCCGTGCCTCCGCGCCCATCTTGACGTGGGTCATGGTGGCGGGATGAGCGATCAGGCTCTCGACGCCGCCGAGCGACTCCGCGAGCGTGAACACCTGAACCGCCTCGACGAAAGCGCGCACCGCGTCGGTGCCGCCGTTCAGTTCGAAACTCAGCATCGCGCCGAAGCCGGCCTGCTGGGTTTTGGCGAGGTCGTGCCCCGGATGCGACGGCAGGCCGGGATAATACACCGCGCGCACCTGGCGGTGCGCGTGCAGGAACGCGGCGATCGCCCCGGCATTGGCCTGCTGGCGCTCGACGCGGGCGAACAGCGTGCGGACGCCGCGCAGCGTCAGATAGGAATCGAACGGCGCGCCGGTGACGCCGACGATATTGACCCACTCCGCCAGCGCCTCGACCTCGTCCCTGGCGGCGGCGATCACCGCGCCGCCGACCACGTCGGAATGGCCGTTGAGGAACTTGGTGGTGGAGTGAACGACGTAATCCGCGCCGAGTTCAATCGGCCGCTGCAAGGCCGGCGACAGGAAGGTGTTGTCCACCGCCACTTTCGCGCCGACCTTCTTCGCCTGCGCCACCACCGCCGCGATGTCGGTGATGCGCATCAGGGGATTGCTCGGCGTCTCGATCAGGATCAGCGCGGGCTTGCGCGCCATCGCCGCCGCCAGCGCGGCCGCGTCGTGAAAATCGACCAGCGCGAGATCGATCTGCCCGCATTGCCGCCGCGCTCCGAGCAGCCGGTGGGTGCCGCCGTAGCAATCGTGCGGCGCGAGCACGAGGCCGCCCTTCGGCACGCGCGCCAGCACCACGTCGATCGCCGCCATCCCCGAGCACACCACCACGGCCCCCGCGCCGCCTTCCAGCTTCGCGATGGTGTCCGCCAGCATGTCGCGGCTGGGATTGGCGGTGCGCGTATAGTCATACGGCCCGGCCTTCTCGTAGGCCGGAAACGCGAAGGTGCTGGACAGGTAGATCGGAGGCGTCACCGCGCCGAACGCGCGGTCGGTGGCGATGCCGTTGGCGACGGCAATGGTATGGGGGTCTCTCGGTTTCGACATCGTCATCGGTCCTGCTTGTGCCATCCCGCGCGCGCGGCGGCGGCGATGCCGCGCCGGGCGCCGTCTGTGTAGAGGCTTTCAGGGACAAAGGAAACCGGGGCGCGGGCGGGGGCGGCAACGCCCCGGCTGCCGTTGCCGCCCCCAGAGTCCGACTCGTTGTGCACGGATTTGCATGACGAAAACCGTCATACCCGCGAAAGCGGGTATCCAGTATTCCATATCGCGGATCGGTTTCCCTTAATTCCGCCCGGAGTACTGGGTCCCCGCCTGCGCGGGGACGACGGCTGCGATGTTGCGGATTCATCTGCAACAGCGGGTTTCCGGTCAGACCCTGACCGCGCCCGCTCAGTCGTTGAAGTGGCGGCCTTCCTTGACTTCAGTGACATAGCCGGCGCGGATGGCGAAATCGCCGAAGTGCTCGTCCGGCCGCCGCGCTTTGGCGTAATGGCCCAGCGCCTTTTCCAGCGCCTCCAGGATCGCGGCCTCGCCGACGTTCTCCAGAACCATCTTGTTGAGCCGCTGGCCGTGGAAGCCGCCGCCGAAATACAGATTGTACTTGCCCGGCGCGCGGCCGGTCAGCCCGATCTCGGCAATGTAAGGCCGCGCGCAGCCGTTGGGGCAGCCGGTCATGCGGATGGTGATCGGCACCTCGCGCAGGCCGTGAGCGTCGAGGATCGGCTCGATCTTCGACAGCAGTGTCGGCAGGTAGCGCTCGCTTTCTGCCATCGCGAGGCCGCAGGTGGGCAGCGCCACGCAGGCCATCGAATTGAGCCGCAGCGCGCTGCCGACGTTCAGCCCCGCGAGGCCGTAATCGTCGAGCAGTTTCGCGATTGCGAGCCGGTCTTCCGGCGCGATCTCGGCGATGGTCAGGCTCTGGTTGGGGGTGACGCGGAACGTGCCCTTGTGAACCTGCGCGATGGCGCGCAGACCGTCCATCAGCGGCAGGTCCGGCCGGTTGATGACGCGGCCGTTCTCGATGAACAGCGTATAGTGATGACGGCCGTCGTCGCCCTCGACCCAGCCCAGCGGATCGCCGTTCGAGGTGAAAGCGAACGGCTTCGCAGGCGCCAGCGGCTCACCGAGGCGGCGCTCGATCTCGGCCTTGATCCAGTCCAGCCCCTTGTCGTCGATGGTGTACTTGAAGCGGGCATGGAGCCGATCGACGCGATCGCCGTAGTCGCGCTGCACCGACATCACCGCGTCGATGGCGGGGATCAGCCGCTTCACCGGAATGAAGCCGATCACGTCGGCGAGGCGCGGATAGGTTTGCGGGGCCTGATCGGTGCGGCCCATGCCGCCGCCGATGGCGACGTTGAAGCCGGCGAGCTTGCCGCGCGAGACAATGGCGATGAAGCCGAGATCCTGCGCATAGACGTCGATGTCGTTGTCGGGCGGAATGACGAAGCCGATCTTGAATTTGCGGGGCATGTAGGTGCGCCCGTAAAACGGCTCCTCCGGCTCCTTCACCGGGCCGCTCTCCTGCTGATACCAGATCTCGTTGTAAGCGCCGGTCTTGGGGATGGCGTGGTCGCTGGCCTGCTTCGCCAGCGCATAAACCTCGGCGTGAATCTTCGACAGATGCGGGTTGATCGACGCCATCACGCCGCGGGTGTCGTCGCCGCACGCCGCGCGGGTGTCGAGCAGCACGTCCCGCAGGCCCTGCATCAGGGCTTGCAGATCGGTTTTCAGAACGCGGTGGAACTGGAACGTCTGCCGCGTCGTCAGCCGCAGCGTGTCGCCGGCATAGGCGCGCGCCAGCGCGTCGAGCTTGAGCCACTGGCTCGCGCTCAGGACGCCGCCCGGCAGCCGCACCCGCGCCATGAAACTGAAGGCCGCTTCCAGCTTCTGCCGCCGCCGCTCGTCGCGGATGTCGCGGTCGTCCTGCTGATAGATGCCGTGAAACTTCATCAGCTTGGTATCGCTGGCGGTGACCGCGCCGGTGATCGGATCGAACAGACTCTCCTTGATGGTGCCGCGCAACTGGCGGCTGTTGGCCTTCAGCGTCTCGTCCGGGCCGAGCCTGTCGAGCGGCTGCGACAGATCGCGGCTGCGATCCGGAGACTTCAAGGTGGTGGTGGTCATGAGCGGCCTCAGTACACGTCGCGCTGATAACGGTGGTCGCGCTGGAGCGCGGCGAGATACTCGGCCGCGGCCTCCGGGCCGAGGCCGCCTTCGCTGGCGACGATCTCGGTGAGCGCGCTGTTCACGTCGGGCGCGAGATGCGCGGCGTCGCCGCAGATATAGACGTGCGCGCCCTCCTCAAGCCACGCATAGACGTCGCGGGCGTTCTCGCGCAGCCGGTCCTGCACATAGGCTTTCGGCGTCCGGTCGCGCGAGAAGGCGACGTCCATCCGGGTCAGCACCTTGTCCTTGAGAAGGCCCTGCCACTCGATCTGATAGAGGAAGTCGCTGCGGAAGTTGCGCTCGCCGAACACCAGCCACGAACGCCCGCTGGCGCCGCGCGCCTCGCGCTCCTGCATGAAGGCGCGATAGGGCGCAACACCCGTGCCCGCGCCGATCATCAGGATCGCGACATCGTCGTCCGGCAAGCGGAAATGCGGGTTGCTCTGGATGTAGACCGGCACCACGGCATCCGGCCCGGCGCGATCCGCCAGATAGCCGGAGGCGACGCCGGCGCGCGCCTCGCCGTCGAGATCGTAGCGCACCGTGCCGACGGTGAGGTGAACCTCGTCGGGTACCGCGGCAAGGCTCGACGAGATCGAGTAGAGCCGCGGCTGCAACGGCCGCAGGCCGCGCAGCAGCGTGTCCGCGTCGATGCCCTTCACCGGAAAGCGGCGGACGATATCGACGACGTGATGCTCGCGCATGAAGGCCGCGCGCGCCTCCGCCCGGTCGGGGCCGCGCAGCCGCGCAAGCTCCGCCGCGCCGCTCAACTCCGCCCAGTGGTCGATGAAGCGCGGCGTCACCGCCACCACCTCGAACGCCGACGACAGCGCGTCCCCCAGCGTCGCCGGCTTCTGCTTGACGGTGACCGGGGCGTCAGCGGGAAGCGACAGCGCCGACAGCAGCGTCTCGACCACCGCCGGGTCGTTGCGCGGCACGATGCCGAGCGCGTCGCCGGGCTCGTAAGCGAGGCCGGAGCCTTCCAGCGACAGCTCAACGTGCCGGGTTTCCTTGCTCGATCCCCGCCCCGTCAGCACGATGTTGTCGATGACGGTCGCCGCAAACGGATTGTGCTTGTCGAACGCGGGCGTTGCGGCCGGCGCTGGAGCCGCCGCCGCGCGCGCGACAGCCGGCGCGGTGGAGAGCTTCGGCGTCAGCTTCGCGACCACGTCGGTGATCCACGCCGGCGCGGCTTCCTCGAAATCGACGTCGCAATCGACGCGCGGCGCGAGGCGCTGCGCGCCGAGGTCTTCAAGGCGGCGATCGATCCGCTTGCCGCCCTCGCAATATTTCTCGTAGGTGGAATCGCCGAGCGCCAGCACCGCGAAGCGCACGCCCGGCAGCTTCGGCGCCTTGCGGCCTTCGAGAAACTCGAAGAAGCCGACGGCGGATTGCGGCGGATCGCCCTCGCCGTGGGTGCTGGTGATGACGAGCAGGTCCTGCTCGTCCTTGAGCCTGCGCGTCTTGTAGTCGGCCATGTCGGACACGCTCGCGGCGATGCCCTGCTGCTTCGCGGCCTCAGCGAGAGTCTTGGCGAGGCCCCGGCTGTTGCCGGTTTCGGTGCCGTAAAGAATCGTCAGCGTCCGCACCTCGGCGGCGGCGGTAACCGGCGGCGGCGACGGCTCGCGTTCGAGCACCGCGACCTGATCGCGCCCGCCGAGCCCGCGCGCCGCCTGCCCGACGCCGGCGAAGTAACCGCTGAGCCACAGCGCCTGCGCCGGCTGCAACGACACCGCGAGGTCGTTGATCCGGTCCCACTGTTCGCTGCTCAGCCCCGGCCCCGCAAATTCCAGTCGCGTCATCGCATCAGTCCCGGCCGCGTGTCGCGGCATTGTTGGAATACTGCTAGATGCAGCCTTTTCCTCAACAAAATCAACGAGATTGATATTTTCCCGAGGACCTGCGCGACGCTACGCTTGTGCTAGCGCGACGCGCCGCGACAGTGAGAACATTGCGCGCGGGACGAAACGCGGTTCCGTGGCGCGACTCGCGGGCCGCACGGTGACAATGAAAAGCGGCCGGTCGAATGCCGACCGGCCGCTTGCTTCCATTCTCCCTGCCCTGCCCTCGCCCGCAAGCGGGGGAGGGATAAAGGGAGGGGGCGATGCTCTTGCGTCCCGCGCGCCTTACTTCTTGACCATCGGGCAGTTGCCGTCCTTGAGCGGACGGAACGCTTCGGCGGCGGGAATGGTCTGCACCAGCTTGTAGTAGTCCCACGGTCCTTTCGATTCCGCCGGCGACTTCACCTGGAACAGGTACATGTTGTGGATGTGGCGGCCGTCCTCGCGCACCGTGCCCTTGCCGAACAGCGGATCGTCCGACGGCATCGCCTTCATTTTGGCGATGATCGCCTGCCCGTCCGAGGTGTCGGCGGCGGCGGCGGCGCGCAGATAGTGCAGCGTGCCGGCATAGACGCCGGCCTGAATCATGGTCGGCCGCTTGCCGCCGGTCATCGCCGCGAAGCGATCAGCGAACTTGCGGGTGCCGTCGTTCATGTCCCAGTAGAACGCCTCGGTCAGATACAGTCCCTTGGCGACGTTGAGGCCGATGGCGTTGACGTCGGTCACCTGCATCAACAGCGCCGCCAGTTCCTGGCCGCCCGCCTGCAAGCCGAACTCCGACGCCTGCTTCACCGAGTTGATGGTGTCGCCAACCGCGTTGGCGAGCGCGACCACTTTCGCCTTGCTCGCCTGCGCCTGCAACAGGAACGAGGAGAAGTCGGCCGTGCCGGTGGGATGGCGCACGCTGCCCAGCACCTTACCGCCTTCCGCCTTCACCACCGCCGCCGCGTCGCCTTCAAGCGAATGCCCGAAGGCATAGTCGGCGGTGACGAAGAACCAGGTGTCCTTCTTGGCGCGCAGCAGCGCCAGCGCGGTGCCGTGCGCCAGCGACCAGGTGTCGTAGCTCCACTGCACGGTATTGGGCGAGCACTTCTCGCCGGTCAACAGCGAGGTGCCGGGGCCGGAGGCGATGAAGGCGGCCTTGCTGCCGCGCACCACTTCCTGCACCGCGAGCGCCACCGAGGAGAACGGCACGTCGAGAATGGCGTCGACCTTGTCGACATCGACCCAGCGTCGCGCCAGCGCGCCGCCGACGTCGGCCTTGTTCTGATGATCGCCCTGGATCAGCTCGACCTTGATATCGGGCTTCTCCTTGTTGAAGTCCTCGATCGCAAGCTTGGCCGCGGCCACCGAGCCGGGGCCGGTGGAGTCGGCGGCGAAACCGCTCAGATCGGTCAGCACGCCGAGCTTCAGCGTCTTGTTGGGAATTTCCGCCTGCGCCGTCCCCAGCATCAGCACCAGCGCCGCCGCGCCGGCCAGTAACCCGCTTGTCGATTTCAGCATTCCATCTCACTCCCTTTTGGTTTTCGATTGTCCTGCCGCACATCCGGCGGCGTGATTATTTGCGAAGGTCGCTCAGCACCTCCTGCGCGACATCGATGCGCACCGTGCCGCGCTTCACCAGCGCATCGGCCACCGCATCGATCTCGTCGCCGACCGCGCCCGCCATCATCGCGATGTTCTGCGCGTGCAGCCCCATGTGGCCGGCCTGAATGCCGGTGGTGGCGAGCGCCTTCAGCGCCGAGAAATTCTGCGCGAGGCCGACCGCGGCGATGACGCGCGCCAGCCGCTCCGCCGTGGTGACGCCGAGGATCTTCAGGCACGCCTGCGCGGTCGGATGAATCCTGGTGGCTCCGCCGATCAAACCGACCGCCAGCGGCAGTTCGATCGAGCCGGAGAGATTGCCGTCGGCGTCGATCTCGTAGCGCGTGAGACTCGAATAGCGGCCACCCCGCGCCGCGAAGGCGTGAGCGCCGGCTTCCACCGCGCGGGTGTCGTTGCCGGTGGCGAGCACCACGGCGCTGATGCCGTTCATGATGCCCTTGTTGTGAGTGGCGGCGCGATAGGGATCGGCCTCGGCAAACTGATAGGCGCTGATGATGCCGTCGCGCACCGCCGCGCCGCCAATGGCTTCGAGTGTCCAGGTGGCGCGGGCGCGCGCCAGCCGGCGGTCCGCGAGGTTGGAGAGGATGCGCAGAAACACCTTGCCGCCGCTCCATGCCGCGATGCGCGGCGCGATCTTCTCCGCCATGGTGTTGACGGCGTTGGCGCCCATCGCGTCGCGGGTATCGACGATCAGGTGCGTGACCAGCATGGGGCCGCCGAGGGTGTCGAGCAGACGCACCTCAAGGTCGCGGAAGCCGCCGCCGAGCTTGACCAGCATCGGGTCGCAGGCGTCGCAAATGCTCCTGATCTCGTCGCGCTTCTCCAACAGCCGCAGCCGCGCGGCGTGGGGATCGCGCACCTCCACCGCCTGCACCTGCGCGATCATCAGCGTGCCCGACACTGAAGTGGTGAACCCGCGCTCGTAATTCTGCCGGCCGGCGTTGCAGACCGCGGCGACCACCGAGGATTCCTCGGTCGCCATCGGCACCAGCATGTCCTCGCCGTCGATGCGCAAATTGGTGGCGATGCCGATCGGCACGTTCATCGTGGCGATCACGTTCTCGATCATGCGGTCGGCGAGTTGCGGGGGCAGGTTGCCCATGTCGGCGAGATGATCGACGGTCTCTTGATCGAGCCCGGCGAACGCCGCCACCAGGTCGAGCCGCTCGGCGGGCGTCCTGCGGTGAAAGCCGGCGATGCGGGCGCTGCGATTGAGGCCGTGGCTCGGTTGCGTCATTCCTTCCCCGCCGTTGTTTCGCGCGCCGGACCCGCGCGTTTATTGACGGGTTGAACCGTACGCGGGGACCGGTACAGTGCAAGGAACGCTTCGCGGCTTTTACGCGAGCCCCGTACCAGCGCTCCGATGGGTACAGTTGTAAAAACAGATCTGGCCGCGACGGATGTGGCCGCGACCGATCTCGCCGCCGCGCGGTCGCGCGCCGAAAGCATCTTCGACGCCATCGTCAGCCGGATCGAGCGCGGCCTGATCCGGCCCGGCGAGCGGCTGCCGTCGATCCGCGTCGCCGCGAAAACCTTCGGCGTCTCGAAGAACACCGCGGTCGATGCCTATGACCGCCTCGTCGCATCGGGTCAGGTGGAGAGCCGGCCCGGCTCCGGCTTCTACGTCTCGCCGCACCGGCCCAAGCGCGCCGGGCAGGACTCCCCCGCCAAGGTCGAGGCGGTCGATATCGTCTGGCTGCTGCGCGAACAACTCGACAAGCGCTACGCGGTGCGGGTCGGCGACGGCCGGCCGCCGGCGGCATGGATGGAAGGCTCGGAGGTGGGCGCGCATCTGCGCCCGGTCAGCCGCCCCGGCAAGCGCAACCTGCCGGAGAGCTACGGCAGTCCTTACGGGCTGCCGGCGCTGCGCGCGCGCATCGCGCTGACACTGGCGGAGTGCTCGATCAACGTCGAACCGGCGCAGGTGCTGCTGACGCAGGGCGCCAACGACGCGCTCGACATGATCGTGCGGCACTTCGTCGAGCCCGGCGATCCGGTGCTGGTGGACAGCCCCGGCTACTATCCGCTGTTCGGCAAGCTGCGGCTGGCGAAGGCCCGGCTGGTCGGCGTGCGGCGCAACCCCGACGGCCCCGATCCCGACGATCTCGCGCGCCGCGCGGCGGCGACCGGCGCGAAACTGTTCTTCACGCAATCGCTGGCGCACAACCCGACCGGCTGCTCGATCACGCTGCCGGTCGCCTATCGGGTCATGCAGGTGGCGACCCGCCACAATCTGCGGATCGTCGACAGCGATCCCTTCGCCGACGTGCTCCCCGCCGGCAGCCCGCGACTGGCGGCGCTGGATCAGCTCGACCGCGTGATCCATGTCGGCACCTTCGCCAAGACGCTGTCGGCCAGCCTGCGCTCGGGCTACATCGCCGCCGACACCGACACCATCGGCGCGCTGGCCGACCTCAAGATGATTACCCGCGCCAACAGCTCCGGCTATGTCGAGCAGATCATCTACGACCTGATGACCAGCGGCCGCTATCGCGGCCACCTCAAGCGGCTCAGCGGCCGCATCGAGACAGCCACTGCGCAGGCGCACGGCAGCCTCGCGAAACTCGGCCTGCCGGTGTTCGGCCAGCCCGGCGGCGGCTTCTACATGTGGTGCGAACTACAGAGCCGGATCGACGACAAGCACCTGTCGAAGATCGCCGCCGCGCAGAGCATTCTGCTGGCGCCGGGCTCGGCCTTCAATCCGGAGACGACGCCGGCGCCGCCGGCGATGCGCGTCAACATCGCCCATGCCGGCGATCCCCGCTTCGCCCGCTTCATGCGCGAGAACGGCGCGACGCCGGCGCGTTGACGCAAAAAGGATTCGCCGGACGAGCGACCCGGACAGGCCGGGAAGCAGCATCGGCCTGACGCCGGGACCTGCCCTCGCGGCGGCCTGCGGGCCGCGTCAGCCGCCGGGCCGGCGCTCGGTCCGCAGCACCTCGAATCCCTCGAATTTGGGATGGCCGAGATAAAGGCTTTCGCCGGTCTTGTTGCCGGCGCGGGCGTGGGCGCGCCGGAACGCCTCGGACCGGGTCCAGGCTTCGAACGCGGCGCGATCGGCCCAGACGGTATGCGAGGCATAGAGGGTGTGATCGTCGGCGGCCGGTCCCTTCACCAGATGAAACTCGATGAAGCCGGGGATGTCGCCAAGGTAGGATTCGCGCGTGGCCCACAGCGTTTCGAACGCCTGCTCGGAACCCGGCCTGACCTGGAACCGGTTCATCGCAATAAACATCGAACACTCCTTCGTCCGTCGTAACCGTCGCGGCGATCATAGAGCCTTTCCGGCGGCGACGGAATGCACGCGCTCATGGCAACGCCGGACGCGAACTGCGCCGGAGAACGATGATGACGAGCGACGCCAGCCCCGGCAGGCACGACAGCACGATGGCGCACGGATAGGCGCCGTTGAAGACGGCCTTATGGATTTCCAGCGACATCGTGTCGGTTGCCATCAGACAGCTAGCGCGCCGCTAGAAGTTCCCGCACATCGAGCAGGATGAACTCGTTGTTTGCAGCCTTGCCGATCTCGCGTCCACCCGAGAACGGCAGGTTGTTGTCATTGGCGACGAGGATGTGACTGTCACTGACACGCATGACGTTCTCGATGGTGAAGAAGGGGAATGTCAACTTGCCCTCGCCGCTTCGCTTGGCGAAGGAGAGCGCCTTGCCGTCCGGATCGGCGATGTCCATCAGGTCGATCTGGCCGATGCGGTGGATATAGCCTTCGCTGTCGATCCGCGCGGTGTCGACCAGCGTGATCTTCTTCACTTTCGCCGGCATGGGATAGCAGGCGGAGGTGTCCTTGGCGCCATCGGCGCAGGCAAGCGATGCGTCGCCCTCGCCATTGTCGCGCTCGATCACCAGCGCGCGGCTGTCGTCGATGAAGTTGAAATCGCCGATGGCGGTCGCGCCTTCCGACAGGCGGAAGCGATAGCTTTTGCCGGTCCAGTCGCCCTTGGCGGTATCGAAAGTCATGACGCGCAGGAAGTCACCCTCGAGCTTGCCGTCGTCGCCAAGGATCGGCTTTTCCAGCATCGCCCAGAGCAGATTCTTGCCCGGCTGCAACGCCATGCCTTCATAGCCGCCGGAGCGCTGCACCCGGAAATCCTTACCGGGCCGGGCCGGGACCACCGTGCCGGGCGTATCCGGGCCGGTCAGCGCCTTGCCGTCCAGCATGGTCTGGTGAACCGACAGAATGCGACCGTCGGCGGTCGCGCGGATGATGAAGGGGCCGAACTCGTCGCCGATCCAGACCTCGCCGTTGAGATACTGGATGCTTTCGGGGTCGAAATCAGCGCCGGTCAGGTAGCGGCTTTCGGTCCCTTCATAAGCGATGCGGAAAGGGACCTTGCGGTCGGGGTCGCGCAGGAACACGGTTTCCAGCCGCTCGAACTTGCCGGACGCGAAATGGGGCTTCATGCGATGGAAGTAGAGCAGCGCATCGGGGCTGTTCGCCTTGGCGCCAAAACCGTTGTCGGTCAACGTGTAGAGGCTGCCGTCCGCGCCGCGGTTCATGGCGAAGCCGGACAAGCCCTGCACGGGCTGGCCTATGAAGGGCAAGGAGATGCCGGTCGGATGACGACCATAGGTGGGGCCGACGTCGCCTTGAACCGACATCGGCTCGTGATTGCGCGTCTTGCCGATGAATTTGTCCGACACCCAGGCGTCGCGCGGCGCGTCGGCCGGCGGCGGAATCAACGTCAGCGCTGGCAGCATGGCGTGGCCGGCCAGTTTCGCCTTGAACGTCTCTTCCGCACCCGCCGGTGCATGGAGCGCGGATAGCGCGGCGAACGTCAGCAACATCTTCTTCATCGGAAGTTTCCCTCAAGAGACAATGGAATTCCCCGTCCGTCGTAGTCTGCCCGCATGACGGGTCTGTTGCTGGGCCGCGACAGTTTCCTGACTGTGAATTCAGGCGCGCAAGGCTTGGGCCGGTGTCTGCCGATAGGCGATCGCGGCGGGGACGAGCGTGGCGAGCGCAGCGACGATCAGGAAACCGGCGAGCGTCCAGGCATCGGAGGGCTGGAACGCGACCGGCATGGCGACGCCGCTTGCCTCGGCCAACCAGCTGGACAAAGCGCACGCCACACCGAAGCCGACCGCGAAGCCGAGCAACAGGCCGAGCGCCAGCACCGCGAAGACCTCCAGCCAGATCATCGCCACCACCGCCGCGCGCGGTGCGCCGAAAGCGCGCAAGGCGCCGATCTGCCGCCGGCGCTGAAGCACATGGACGGCAATCACCATCAGGATCGCGGCACCCACCAGCGTCTGCGCGCCGATCGCAACCGCCGACAGTATGCGCCGTACATCGCCGAGCGTACCGTAGAGCCGCGTCAGCACCTCGCCGGGAAACGTCGCCACGGTGGCGCCGCGACGATATTCCTGCCGCAGCGTATAGGCGTCGGCGACGCGCCTCGGCCTGACGATGATCGCCGGCACGCCGGGATTGTCGCCGCTCGCGATGGCCGCGTCATTCAGTACCCGGACGGAGGCTTCATCGCCTTGGTCATGGCCATGGTTGGCATGGACCGCCCAGACCGACTGGATCGGCACGAGAATGGCACGGTCCCACGGCGTACCGGTCGGCATGAGACGCCCGACGATGCGGTATTCAGTTTCGGCATGCACTTCGCCGCGCTCGCCCACCGCACCATGGAACGGATGGAACGTCATGCCGATGGACCACGTCACCGCCGCGCCAGCGATCGCATCGGCGGCGTGCGCGAAACCGCCGCCTTCCACCGTGCCGCCCAGCATAGCGATCGCCTCCGGCATGGTGCCGACGATCGGATAGCCGCCGACGAAATCGCCGAAGCCGACCGGGACGGCCGCCGCGACGCGCGGATCGTCGCGCAGCTTCGCCAACACCGCACCCGGCAGCAGCGGCAATGGCGCCGGCTGGAGGAACACCGCGGACAGCACGAGTTGCGTCTCGCTGCCGGCCGCGCCGATCACCAGATCGAACGGCGCGGCGGCGCGGGCGCTGCCGAGCCGAAGCGCGCGCTCCTGCAAGGTGACCGCAACGCCCAGCGTGGTCCCCAGCGCGACCAGCAGAACCAGGATGGCCGCGCCGACGCGGTTGCGGCGAAGATCGGCGGCGATGAACCGGAACATGACGCGTCCTCAATGCACGATGCGGCCGCCTTCGAGTCGCACGACGCGTTCGAGGCGCGCGATCAGCCGCTCGTCATGGGTGGCGACGATCAGCGTCGCGCCGGTCTTTGCGCTCAACTCCGTCAGCAGGTTGGCGACGGCGGCGCCGGACTCCGCGTCGAGGCTGGCGGTCGGTTCGTCGGCGATGATCGCGCCCGGCCGTCCGACCAGTGCCCGCGCCACAGCGACGCGCTGCATCTGGCCCCGCGACATGGTTTCCACCGGCTGGCCCGACCGTTCGATGTCGACGAGGCGCAAAAGGTCGCGGGCGTGGGCCCGAATTTCCGCCGGCAAGCGCAGGCGCGACAACCGCTGCGGCAGCAGCACGTTCGCCTCCGCCGACAGGCCGGGAAAGAGATGGAAGTCTTGCATGACGAGGCCGACATTGCGGGCGCGCCAGCGGTCGCGGCCAGCTTCCGGAAGGCGGGCGAGGTCATCGCCGTTCCAGGCAATGCTGCCTGCGCGCGCACGCTCCATGCCGGTGACGAGGTTGATGAAGGTGGTCTTGCCGGATCCCGAGGGGCCGGTCAACGCGACGCGGGCGCCCGCCGCGATCTCCAGTGCCGGTATGACGAGCGCCGGCACCGGCAGGCCGGGATAGGCGATCGTCAGATCCGCGATCCGCAGCGCCAGCATGTCAGGTCCGCCGAAAATCGGCGCCGACGATGCGCAGCAAGCTGACGAAGCCGGTTTCAGGGTCGGTCCACGAGCCGACCTCCAACCTGCCATCGACCCGGATCAGGCCGTTGGCCTGTTCGAAGGTTTGCGGCCTGTCGAGATAAACGACGACGATATTGTCCGGCCAGTCGGCGTCAGACGAGCAGAACGGACAGAGCGCCATCGGGATTTCGGTCAGCACGAAGAAGTTGGCCTCGGCCTTCAGCGGCGGCGCCATGAAGCCGGTCATCGCGACCTTGCGGCCGGCCAGCGCCTTCACCTTGTCGGAGAAGGTCAGGCCAAGCACGCCGAACGAGGCGTAGAGTTCGTTGAAACCGATGTCGTCCGCCAACGCGGGCCGCGCGGCGAAAGCCAGCGCGCAAGCTCCCGCGCCCGCGAGCAGGCGGCGGCGGTCGATTGCCGCTGCAATAATCGTCGCTGCAAGACATGGCCTGGACATCGCGCCGTTCCGCTTATCGCTCATCCTGCAAAAAATGAATGGGCCCGGGCGCGGAGGCTTGAGCCCGAACGCCTGTTTCACCGCTAATGCGTGTGCTTGACACCGAGAGCCAGCACGTCGGCCAGCACGCGATAGACGTCGCTCTGCTCCATATAGCCCTTGAAGGCTTCGGAGCCGGGACCACTCGCCTGCAACACCACATCGTCCACGGCATGAACCCCGGTGTCGCCATCGCGCGGAATGTTACCTTGCACGAGAACTGCGCCGGGAACCCCCTTATAGACTTCATTGGCGATGTATTTCTTGTTCTTGTCCTGGATCGCCGGAACGAAAGGACCATCGAGTTTCGGACGGAAGGTCTCGAAGTGATCCGGCCCATTATTGGCGTTGAGGAACAGACGGCGCGAGACATCAACCCGGTCCGGATAGCCATCACCGTCGGCATCGACATAGTTCGGGAAGCCAGCCTTGTCGTAGGTGCCGACCTTCTCGCGCATGTCGTCGCCCGGCTTGTCGTCGTCCACGGTGCCGACGATCGAGATGCCATGGGTGTGGTCGCCGGTGACAACGATCAGCGTGTCGGGGTTCTTCGCGGCAAACGCGCGCCCCACGCCGACCGCCTTGTCGAACTCGATGGTATCGACCACGGCGCGCTCCCAGTCGAGCGGATGCGACATCTTGTCGATATTGGACCCTTCGACGACGAGCACGAAGCCCTCAGGATTCTTCGAGAGATGGTCGAGCGCGGACTGGACCATTTCGACCAAGCCGGGCTGATCGGGGAACTTGTCGACGGTGCCCTTCTTCAGGAACTGGCGGTCGAGCGTGGTGTCCATGTTGCCGGTGTGGAACAGGCCGAGCACCTTGCCGGTGTTGGAGCCGGCGGCCGCCCTGAGTTCGGTCGCGCTGGTCGCCAGCGTGTAGCCGGCATCGCGATACATGGCGATGAAGTCCTTGTCGTCCTTGCGCTTGGAGCCCGGGGTCGTCCGCGGCAGGAAATAAGCCGAGCCGCCGCCGAGCAGCACATCCGGCGCGAGTTTGAAGGTCATCTCGTTGATCTCGGCCTTGTCGGCACGCCGGCGCGTATGGGAGAACACCGCCGCCGGCGTCGCGTCCTGCAACTCGGCGGTGGTGACGACGCCGAGCGACTTCTTCGTCTGGCGGCGCAGCGCCTCGGCCAGCGTCTCGACCTTCGGGTCGTCGAACGAATTCTTGGTGCGGTCGGCATAGACGCCGAGCGCATTTACCGCCGACTTGTGGCCGGTCATATAGGCCGACATGGTGTTGGCGCTGTCGGTGGCGATTGATTCGGTGGACGAGGTGCCGATGAAGGCCATGCGGTCGAGGTCATCCATGCTCAGGCGCCCGTCCGCCTTGCCCTCCGTCATGCCGCGCGACATGATGCGGGCGGCGGTGCGATGCGCCACGGAAAGACCGTCGGCGAGCAGGAAGATCACGTTCTTCGCCTTGGGCCTCGCGGCGGTGCCGTAGACGTCCCAGGTCACCGACTTCTCCTCATTGCCGGCCTTGGCGACAACCGTATAGGTTCCGGGCTCTGTGATGCGCACGTCGTTGATGCGAATCGCGGAAGCCTCGATGCCATCTTCCTTGCCGATGAAGACCACATCCTTGCCGAATGCCTCGGCAGCAGGCTTGCCGTTAACGGTCACGGTGACGTCGCCCTCGGCAACCACACCGTCGAACTCCACCTTCAGGTCGAAGGGCGACGATGCCAGGATCGTGGCGCGGTCGAGCGGAAGGACCCTGGCCGCCGACGCGATGGTCGGCGTCGCCAGAACGGTCGTCGCGGTGAGGATGGCGAGCAGGCCCCGCATGTCGGTTCTCCATTCCGGGTGACATGCGGATAGCTAGACCGGCGATATAACAAGCCTGTGACGAGCACTACTGTTCGGAGTCGATGGCTCAAGCCAATTCGGCGCCCCAATGGAGGCTGGCGGGCGCAGCTTCGTGGAGGCCGCGACGGACGGCTGCGCTTCAGTATCGTTCTTACTGCGTGTGGGAAGGCTGCGATCGCAAGCGTTCCTTCAGCTCGATGATCTTTGGAATTAGCGCCTGTGGCGTTGCGTTATCGTCAGCTCTCAAGCTGTGAAGCTGGTAGCGACCGCTTCGAGCGTTCGTTCCATCCATCGGTGGCTGGGATCGCTGTCGTTCCGCCGGTGCCAGTAGAGCCGTTCCTCGATGATCGGCATCTCGAAGGGCACGGGAAGCGCCCTCACATTGTAGCGGTCGCTCTGCATCGCAACCAGCAGCGATGGCAGGATCGTCGCCATATCGGTCCTGCCGACCGTATTCAAAGTGAGATGGAAGTTCGGCAGCCACCCGCATGTGTGCGGTTGCTTAGACTGCTGGCGCCAAAGCTGCTCAGCGACGCCGACGATCACCCCGCCAAACCGAGTTTCAATATATCCCATCCCACACAACTCGTCGAAGGTGATGGTCTTCGCAGTGTGGGCATTATCTTGGGAGATCGCCACAACGAACTTGTCAGTGAATAGTTTCTCTGACCGCAAGAACTCGTCATAGGCTTGCATTTTGTTGAGCAGTCTGGCTGAAATTGTGATCGCGAAGTCGATCTGGCCGTCCAGCATGCGGTCGGGGGTATCCGCCGACAATTCCTCGAACTGCACGCTGACCGGCGGAGCGATCTCCCGCAGCCGAGACATCAAAGGCGTGGCCAGAACTTCGCAGCAGTAGGTTGTCGCAGAAATCCGAAAAACACGTCGCGCGACCGACGCATCGAAGCCGGTCGATTGATCGTTAAGTTCGCTGACCTGAGAGAGAATAGTCTTGACTGGGTCTGCGAGCGCGCGGCCCTTGGCGGTCAACTCCAGATTGCGGCCGATTTGCTCTAACAGCGGATCAGCGAAATGGTAGCGCAACTTTCGCAGCGCCGCGCTCATCCCGGGCTGCGAGATGTGGATGCGCTCCGCAGCGCGGGTGACATTTCTTTCGGTGAGGAGCGCATCGAGCGCAACCAGAAGATTTAGATCGAGCCCTCGAAGATTCATCCGCTCCCCCAATATGCCTATAAGAGCGCGGGTATCTGGTCTTTTTAGGTCTGTTCGAGCACTTATGCAAATAAATCACCTGGTTAGCACGGTGCCGACCTCGTCTCTGTAATGATACGATCGGTTGGTTTGCCAGGTTGGCAGCGGATGGGGCGGTGCCGCGATGAATCTGAACCATGGGCGCATCGCTCGTACATGGACAAAGATCGCGGGCGCTTGAGAAATGACAATCTCGCAGTCCAGTGAGAAGCGTGTTGGCTGATGGGTCTGGCGCTCTTACGGCAAGTGACTGATAATCAAGAGATTCTTGCGATGAATATCCAAGCTGGATTGCTGGTATTTGAACAAACGATTTCCGCACCGACGATCAGTCTTCTAGCTGTTAGGCAAGACAGTTGGAGATTCAACATGGTTACGCAGACGATCGAACATCAACCCACTCCGTCCGCCTCGGGCTGGCTCAAGCGTTATTATTTCACCCGGTTCGCCTTCTCGGCAGTCTGGGTCCTGATCGCCATTTCAGTCGCCAAGAGCAATCCATCGCTCGCTGCGATCATGCTCGTCACCTATCCGGCTTGGGACGCCATCGCCAACTTTCTCGATGCCCAGCGCAGCGGCGGCCTTCGCCGCAACAAGTCGCAGTTGCTCAACTTCATCTTCAGCATTCTCACGACAATCGCCGTCGCCGTTGCGCTCGGCAGCAGCTTGAACAGCGTGCTGGTCGTCTTCGGCATCTGGGCCGGCCTCTCCGGCATCTGCCAGCTCGCTACCGCCGTTGGCCGCTGGAAATCCTTCGGCGCCCAGTGGGCGATGATCCTGAGCGGTGCACAGTCCGCACTTGCGGGCGCCTTCATGATCTTGATGGCCCAAGGACCAGACCCGGTCGGCATCGCGAACATCGCTCCATATGCCGCGTTCGGCGCATTCTATTTCGCCGTATCGACCATCTGGCTCACCGTCAGCGACGCCCGAAACGGCAGGCTTCGTACCGCGAGTTGAGACACCAGCCCCGTCGCCGGGCGGCGGCTCCGACCCCGCACCACAGTCGGAATTCCCGCCATCCTCCCACGTGCGCTGCCGCTTGCCCCCCGTGCGGCAGCACACACCCCGGAACATCAGGCGGCGTTCAACGCTTCCTCCCGACGCCGGAGGACATCGCCATGGGCCTTGAGACCACGAACTCGCACCCCTCGGGTGCCAAGATGTTGGAGTATCATCCATGAGCATACGCGAATTCGACGCAATCATCATCGGCGCCGGTCAGGCGGGCCCGCCGCTCGCTGGCCGGTTGAACGATGTCGGCATGAAGGTCGCGATCATCGAGCGGCATCTCGTCGGCGGCACCTGCGTCAACACCGGCTGCAAGCCGACCAAGACGCTGGTTGCGAGCGCCTATGCTGAAATTCAAATGTCTCGTTACGGAGGTGTTTCTCCATTTTTTCTACTGTTTGAATATTCGACTTCGTCGATTTCCAAACTCAGCACGGCGGAGCTGAAACTTTTACCATGAGCATCGAGCGCCAGCGAGCGGGTCACACCGCCGCCGAGAGCACCTTCGAGCACGAAATTCAATGCGCCCAGCGTCGGCAACTCGTAGCGCGTAATCGGACCAGCGACGAGGCCAGCGAGATGCGCCGCAATACGCTGCGCCGTGACATGCGCGACCAGGAAACGATAGTCAGCTTCGTTTCTCGCTATGATCCCGATATTGGAGATGTTACCCTTGTCGCCGGAGCGTGCATGAGCGATTTCGCGGAGCCTCATCATCAAGTCTCCCGCATGATGACGGTTGGCGTTACGGAACTCTCCGGAAGCAGTCCGGACGCCACCGCAACGATCTGGCGGGCTGACTTCCAGGCTCCGCCTCCGCCTGCGGGCCCGTTGGTGTAGAGCGACTCGACCTCGTTTCCAATTCGTACCGCCTCATCAAAGGTCTGGGTACGGCCGGTCACTCGAACGCGGACCTCGTAGCTTGCGGGGGGGGGCAGCCAGTCGCTCGCCATGCAACGCGTCGACGCCAATCAGGTCGAACCGAGCCTCGGACAGATCAATACCGGTCAAGGCGAGACGCTCACGGACGATCTCAAGCGCGAGCCGCGCACGGGCGAGCGCCCCGGAGCCAGCATAGGAAAGCTGCCCCTCGCCAACAAAGCCATCGAGATAGCCAACCGAAACCTTCAACATGCCGGTCTTGGGGGCACCCCTGCCCCCCGTAACCAGGACCCGGTCGTGGCCGATCTCCGTCACGCGCAACTGCGAGAAGTCGGCCACGACATCCGGTTGAAGGTAGCGGGCTGGATCGTGAAGCTCGTAGAGCAACTGCTCCTTCACCGTTGCATTCGTCACCCGCCCGCCGGAACCGGGTACTTTCGTGACGACGATGTCGCCGCTTTCGTCGATTTCACCGATGGGAAAGCCAAGCCGCGCGAGCCCTTCGACATCGTTGGCGTCCGGATCGGCGAAGTATCCGCCAGTCACCTGCCCTGCGCATTCAAGCAGGTGGCCGGCGACAATGCCCTTGCCCAACGCATTCCAATCATTCCTTGCCCAGTTGAACTCATGCATGAGCGGGCCAACAAAGAGAGCCGGATCGGACGCGCGACCAGTCACCACGATGTCCGCCCCTTGCGCGAGCGCCGATACGATCGGCGCGCCTCCAAGATACGCATTGGCCGAGACGACGCGGGAATCGAGATCTCTCATCGTGCCACCGATATCGAGAGCGATGTTCTGCGCTCGCGCCACGTCGAGGACGTCATCCCCTGTCACAGACGCGACCTTCAACCCTCCAAGGCCGAGATCACGGGCGACCGACCTGACTTGTTCCGCGGCTGCTTCGGGATTGGCGGATCCCATATTGGTAATGATGCGGATACCGTTGGCCACGCAGATCGGCAGGACTGCGCGCATCCGCCTGGAAAGCATCGGATCGAAGCCCGCGCCCGGATCGCGCAGCCGCTCCTGCTGCGCCAGCGCGATCGTTCGTTCCGCCAGACACTCGAAGACAAGATAGTCGAGCTTGCCTCTTTCGGCGAGTTCGATGGCGGGTTCTATTCTGTCGCCGGAATAGCCCGCACCCGCCCCGATCCTGATCGTCCTCATCGTTCAAATTCAGTCGATGACGCGGAACTGCGTTCCATCAAAAGCACAGCAAGTCCAGAGTCCGCTCATGTCCTGCTCCTGAGTCCTGTGGCCCGTGAGGGCACCTCCATTACCGGGGGCACCATTACGTCGATTGCAGCAATAGACAATTGAATAGATTCAATATCAGTAATACCTTTTCTCTATGAAGGCCGATCATGACACGGCGCGGCTCGCGCCCTTTGCGCGGTCATGTTAGTTCACTGGGATCGGAGTGTTTGAATTCATGCGACATAACTGATCGTTTTTACCGATGGATGTGACTTTGCGGCAAATTCGAGCCTTCCTGACCGTCGCGCAGACGCGAAGCTTCACGAAGGCGGCCGATATTCTTCATGTGTCGCAACCAACTCTCACGGTTCAGATCAGGAAACTCGAAGAAGCGCTTAACCTGAGGCTATTCAACCGGGACACGCGGACGGTTTCCCTGACTCGTCTTGGTCAGGAATTGCTCCCGACATTCCAGCATGCCTTGCGCGACCTGGATTCAATCGTGACCGATGCGCGTGAGACCGCCGCGATGCGACGAGGTGTTATCCGCCTCGCCACGCTTCCGTCTATTGCAGCGGGGGCCTTGCCTGAAATGATTCAATCTTTTCGTCTTCGCCATCCGGCCGCGTCCTTTGTCGTAAGAGACGTCGTTGCCGGTCGAGTTCTTGAACTCGTTGACCGCGAAGATGTCGATTTTGCAATTATGGGAGGCAATGTGAAGCAGCAGGAAGTCGACATTCTGCTGGATATTGCCGATCAAATGCATCTTGTTTTCCCGGCCAATCATGCGATCGCCCGACAGCCCCGGCTTTCGATAAAGCAGTTGGCGAACCTGCCGCTGGTTCTCATGGATGCAACCACCAGCGTTCGGGCCGTTGTAGACGCGGCTTTTCTGCGAGGGGGCTTTGTTGTGAAGCCGACATGCGAACCGATCTATATGATGACGGCTGTTGCCATGGTGCGCGCAGGACTCGGCCTAACAATTTTGCCAGGATCGGCTCGCGAGATTAATGTTGAGCCAACGCTTCGTTCACGGCCAATCAATCTTCCAGGCTTTTCCAGATCCATCACGGTTATCAAAAAGCCGGGAAAGGCGCTTCCTCCGCTTAGCCAGGCATTTCTTGAATACCTTGTGAATGAGATCGTGTTGCCGCGCGAAAAACGGCGCGCGCAAAAGCGATCATCGACATCGGTCAGGTAGGCAGGGGTGAGGTTGATACGTCCGGATGACCATCTCCGGGGCCCGGACCTTCCGAGCATCACCGACACCGCATCATAAACGATCGAGGCGACACGGCGCACCTTGGGCGCCGGACGCCAAACTGACGCAGCAACCGTCCCGTGTGACCGTCATTGATAGTTTCTGACTATTACTGAGATATAATTTATTCAATTGTATCGACTGCGCCGGCACAGTAGGGTTGCCGATGAAAATATAATCGTGCTCGCCGCAACGCCTCTGTCCAAATCGGGAAAGCAGGCTAGAGCCGACGTTGAGCGTGAGGGACGCTTGCTTGCGCTCGATGTCCGTAGTTTGGCGGCATAACCTGCTCCAATTGCTTAGGCTGCGTTAAGTCGCAGTCCAATCAATTTCAAGCCGGAGGAAGCGTCGAACGCCACTGCAAAAGATCGGACAATCCAAACCGACCATGCAGAGACTCAAGCAAGGCAACAAGAAGGGTGGAGGATAACAATGTTGGGGCGAAGGGAATTCCTTGTCGGTGCGGCGTCGATCATGGCTACGCCACATATCGCGAGAGCGGAAAAGTCATCTGTCCTTAGGTTTGTTCCGCACGCGGATCTCCACAGATCAGGTGACGACGATGGCGAAATCCGTATTTCATGACCTCTTTCCCGCCGAGGAAGCCGCCGAGCTTGAGATGCGGGCGAAGCTCTTGTCCGGCATCAACAAGTGGCTGAAGAAGTCGGCACTGACGCAGAGCGAAGCGGCCGGGCACCTCGGCATTACCCAGGCCAGGATGTCCGAGATCAAGAACGGCAAGATCGACCGTTTCAGCCTGAGCATGTTGGTGCGGCTGGCGCAGCGTGCCGGCCTGCGCCCAAGCATCAAGTTGCAGAAAGCGGCGTGAGCGCTCGACGCGCGAAGCGAATGCCGGTCAGATCGGATCGATCAGGCGGTAGGTGCGGCGCTTGACGCTCGTGATACAATAGAGCCCGCCGGTCTCCGTCGAGCGAAACAGCGCTGTGCGATGACTGCGCGGATTGGCGACAACCTCGAAACGATCGAGCATGCGGCCATCGCAGAACAACACAGGCTGTTCGAACACAATGGTCTGACCCGGACGCGGCTTCCGCGCAATCGCACGTCGTGCTGCTGCATTCTCCCGACAGCGCGCACGCCATTCTATGGCGTATTGGTTATCCGTCGGTGTCAGAAGATCGAGAATCCGTTCCGGGCATTCGGACTCGTATGGCTCCATCGATTCCTCCATGTCCTTGTAGCCGAAGATGTAGCCTTCGCGGTCTCGCGGATTGTAGCGAACGAGGCAGACGATACCGACGATCGAGCGCTCGCCTGTTGTGAGGCGGGCGTATTCGAGGGCGGCGTAGTAAGTGCGCATACGCACCAGCGCGGAGCGCAGCACTTTCATCGTCACATTGCCGCGCTGGCAGGTAAACTGCGCGTCCAGATACTGTCGTGGGCCGGAATATCCGTCGAGCGATGCATATAGAGCCATCCCATGGTGGCGCCCTTTCGATAAGGATGTTGAATGCGAAATGCCCGGCGCGAGGCCGGGCATTTGTTGAAGCGTGATGGGCAAACGACGGACGCGGCTGCTTAGCCGTGATCGAGCGCAACGAGCGATATCCCCTTGTTGGCGGCGTATTGTTTGGCGAGGTCAATCGCCCAGCGGCGCGCCTCCCAGAGTTCGTTGTTGTAGGATTCCCACTTGTCGCCGACGTGAGCGCAGCCGTCCGCAATCAGACGCGGTAACGCGGGATGGTCAACGATATCTTCACGCGCCTGTTCGAGGGTGTCCTCGACCGTGAGCACGAGCAGCGGATGCCATCCGGCCGGATCGCGGCAGTCGAGCATGACACGCTGGGCGTCATCTGCCGAAAGGCGACCCGTCGCGTAGCACCACCCACGCCGCCACTGTGCAACGCGCTGTCCGGTGCGAAATCGGCGGCGCTGCATCCACGAGGTCAGCGAGCGAAGCGGGCGATGAACAAGGTCACGCATCGCGCAGCTCCCGGATATGGGCCGCGAGGTCCTCGGGCCGGTTGAGAAGATCGAGCGAGGCGAAGTTGTCCGGACCACCGACATAATCCTTCCGGCCCTTGCAGGTGCGGAACAGGATGCCGTCGTCGTGACCCATGACCGATTGGGAAGCCTGCACATAGAGGCGATCGCTGTGCAGGGTGATTTCGCCGGAAACGGCGATGCCGCCGCGGTTGGAACGCAGATCGTAGAATCCAGGCGCGAGG
>JBIQLW010000050.1:0-26704 GCA_044463945.1 Bradyrhizobiaceae bacterium
ATCGACGAATGCTCGATGGTCGACGCCGAACTCGGCCGCGACCTGATGTCGTTCGAATGCCCCTTGCTGGTGCTGGGCGATCCGGCGCAACTGCCGCCGATTCAGGGCGGCGGTTTCTTCACCGACTGCGAGCCCGACGCCATGCTGACCGAGGTGCATCGCCAGGCCCAGGACGATCCCATCGTGCGGATGTCGATGGCGGTGCGCGAAGGCCGCTCGCTCGAAACCGGGCAATTCGGCGACAGCGAGGTGGTGCGCCGCGACCAGCTCGACCCCGAGCGGGTGATGAACGCCGACCAGATTCTGGTTGGCCGCAACAACACCCGCCGCGCCTACAACATGCGGGTGCGCCAGCGCCGCGACATCGAGGACCCTTTACCGGTCGCCGGCGACAAGCTGGTCTGCCTGCGCAACAACCGCAAGAAGGCGCTGTTCAACGGCGGCCTGTGGCGGGTCAAGTCGCGGACCAAGTCGAAATCCGCGATCCTCACCATGCGGCTGTCGCCCGACGAGGACTTCGGCACGCGGCTGGTCAAGGTGTCGGTGCGCGCCGACTGCTTCTCCGGCGGCGTCGAGGACATCCCGTGGGAGCAGCGCCGCCCCTACGACGAGTTCGACTACGGCTACGTGCTGACCGTCCACAAGTCGCAGGGCTCGCAATGGGACGACGTGGTGCTGTTCGACGAGAGCTTCGCCTTTCAGGACAGCCGTGCCCGCTGGCTCTACACCGGCATCACGCGGGCGGCGAAGCGGCTCAGCGTGGTCATTTAGCTTTATTCCAGGTTCCGTGCATTGAACCTCGCTGCCGGCTCGCGCGACAGAACCTGCGGGGGACCTATTGCGCCAGTCGGCCATATGGGGAAAATGGCGCCCACGGAACCCCGGTGTCCCGAACCGGTTATTATTTACTGGCCAACAGGAGAAATAGACATGCGATTTGCGAAAACGCTCGGCGTGGCCTTGCTTGCGAGTTCGACGGCCCTGGCCTTCACGATGCCGGCCAGTTCCGCGCCACTCGTGACCGCTCAGACCTCGCTGGCGGTCGCCGCGCCGTCGTCCATCGATACGGTGCAATACCGGCGCTATCATGGCCACCGTCATCACTATCATGGCGGCGGCGGCGGTGCCGGCGCGCTGATCGGCGGACTTGCCGCCGGCGCCATCATCGGCGGCGCGATCGCCGCGGGCCAGGCCAACGCCGCCGCCCAGCAGCACGCGGCCTATTGCGCCCAGCGTTACCGCTCCTACGATCCGGCCTCGAACACCTTCCTGGCCAAGGACGGCAACCGCTATCCTTGCCAATAACCGCTCGCCTCGTTCGGATCGTAAAGCCGCGGGAAGCCGTTTTCCCGCGGCTTTGCTTTGTCCGGGCGTCGCCGGTCACGGACTCGTGTCCGAAATTGCCGTCACAAAGCGAACGCGCGCGGGTATCCTGAAGCCCCCTCCCTGAGGGGAAGTCGAAGCCTCGCACCACCATCGAGAGGAAACCGTGCGTCCTCGCCTGTTGTCCCGGATCCGGATTGCCGTCGCGTTCAGCGCCGCCGCGATGCTGGTGGCTCCAATGTCGTCACACGCCGCCGAGCAGGCCGTCGTCATTCCGCCGCCGGCGATCGATCTGCCCGCAGCGGCCGGCCCGCAGACGGCGGTGGTCGCGGGCGGTTGCTTCTGGGGCGTGCAGGGCGTGTTTCAGCACACCGCCGGCGTGTTGAACGCCGTATCGGGCTATGCCGGGGGCGACAAGAGCACGGCGATGTACGAGATCGTCGGCACCGGCGCCACCGGCCACGCCGAATCGGTCCAGATCACTTATGATCCGGGCAGGATCAGCTACGGCAAGATCCTGCAGATCTTCTTCTCGGTCGCGCACGATCCGACGCAGTTGAACCGCCAGGGGCCGGACGTCGGCACGCAATATCGCTCAGTCATCTTCACCGCCAGCGACGCGCAGAAGAAGGTGGCCGATGCCTATATCGCCCAACTCAACGCGGCCAAGGTGTTCGCGCGGCCGATCGTCACCACGGTCGATCCGCTCAAGGGCTTCTATGCGGCGGAAGACTATCATCAGGACTACCTGACATTGCACCCGCGCCAGCCCTATATTGTCTATAATGACCTGCCGAAGGTCGAGAACCTGAAGAAGCTGTTCGCCCGCGACTATGTTGAGAAGCCGACGCTGGTGAACGCCGCGAAGGCGACCGACTGAGGCCGGTCGGGCCGCCTGTCCGCGTCATGAGGAATGCCATGTCCGATACCGCCGCCAAGCCGGAAAAAATCCACAAGAGCGAGAGCGAATGGCGCAAGGAATTGACGCCGATGCAGTATGCCGTGCTGCGCGAGAAAGCCACTGAGCGGCCGTTCTCCGGCGAATACGAGTTCACGCACACGCCCGGCACCTATGTCTGCGCCGGCTGCGGGCAACCGCTGTTCGAGTCTGACGCGAAATTCGATTCCGGCTGCGGCTGGCCGAGCTTCACCCGGCCGGCGGCGGAGGGCCACATCGACGAGGCGCGCGACACCTCCCACGGCATGATCCGTACCGAGGTCTTGTGTTCGAGATGCAGCGGCCACCTCGGCCACGTCTTCGACGACGGGCCGGGACCGACGGGCTTGCGCTACTGCATCAACTCGGCCGCGCTGAAGCTGCAACCAAAGTGATCCCTTTTTGGGGATCATGGTCTATCGCTGCTTGTTGAGCCAGCGCCGCAGCAGCCGCATGTTGCGCATGTTGGCGCGGAACATGACATCGAACGCATCGCCCGCGACCGGCACCAGACCGACCGCGCCGTCGAGCGCGACGTTCCCCAGCATCCGCGCGGTGACGTGCCATGGTGCGCCCAGCGCCCGCGCCTCGCGCACCAGCCACAACGAAATCGCGGTGGTGATGATATCGCCGACCACCGGGATCAGGCCGATCAACCCGTCGATGCCGTAGCGGACCTTGGTGCCGGGGACGACAAAGGCGACGTCGAGCAGCTTCGCCAGCGCCTCAAGCCGGGCGATGCGCTGCTCCCGCGTCAGGTCGCCGAACGGATTGACGCTTGAGGTGCGGAATTCGAACGCGGCGGATTCGAACGGGCCGCGCGATGCCGTATCCGGTTCGACGATGCGGCCCTCCTGGTCGATGACCGGGCCGTCGCCGGGTTGCGGACGATAGCGCCGGGCGGTGCGCTCATGAAGGTCGTCGATCATCGACGTGAAATGGGGTGAGGCGCGCGGCCGCGCAAGCGCGTCGGCCGGTCGCAGGTCGAACCCCTATGCCGTGCGGCGCAGTTCCACAGGGGCTGACGGCGGCGCGGGCGGCTGGTACAGCGCATAGCGGTCCCTGCCCTCGCTCTTGGCGGCATAGAGGGCCTGGTCGGCGGCTGCGATCAGGCGGTCCGGCTGCATTCCGATCTGCGGCGTCCATTGCGCCACGCCGATGCTCGCCGCGATGCGCAGCGGCGCGCCCTGCTCCGGCGTCAGTTGCGTGCGGCACGCCTCAACGATATGGCGGGCGATCATCGCGCCTTCGCGCAGCGTCGTCGCCGGCAGGATCGCGCAGAATTCGTCGCCGCCGGCGCGGGCGAGAAGATCGCTCGGACGAAGCTGCGACTGCACGGTGCGGGCGAACAGCTTGAGGCACTCGTCGCCGACCGCGTGCCCGTGTCCGTCATTGATCGCCTTGAAGCCGTCGAGATCGATCACGAGCAGCGCGAACGGCTCACCGGTGCGCTGCGCCAGCGCGCATTCCTGCGGCAGGCGCTGCAACAGCATCCGCCGGTTGGCGACCCCGGTCAGGTCGTCGCACAGGGCAAGAGACGCCACCTCGCCGCGCAGGCGATCGATCGCCATCAGCAAGAAGCCGAAATTCCACGCCATCGACAGGAACACCAACACCAGCACCAGCGCCGCCTGCACCGGGTTGAAGGACACCATCGACGGCTCGCCGCCGATGCCGAACAGCCCCATGACCGCACGAACCGCGTTCACGGTAACCATCAGCACGCCGATGCAGCCGGCAAGCCATGCCCCCGGCGTCCGCGCCCGGCTGTCGCGCGACAGCACGTAAGGCAGCGTCAGAATCACCGGCACCGACTGCCCGATCGAGTAGGCCACGATCCGCATCGCGGTCGAGGGCTGAACCACCACGAAGTAGGACATGGCGATAAAAGCGGCGACGACGATCAGCGCGGACAATCGCCACGAGGCGGGACGCCCGTAGAACCGCTCTATGCCCATCGTGGCAAGGCAGGTGGCGGCGATCAGCAGCACCCCGTGTGTCATCAACGGAACCATCGGCGGCACGTACATGCGAAGCATCCCGACGATGGCGCCGAGCGCAGCGCAGAGTGCAGACGTAGTCCAGAACCGCGCCGCCTCGAAATTGCGATAGCTGCGCATGACGTAGGTCCAGATCAGACCCAGCGCCATGAAATTGACAACGAACACCACCCACAGCGTCGGAACGCTCAACATCGCAAGCTCCGAACCGCTACGGTCCGCTCCCCCGTGCTGATTTTTGCGTTGCTCATGGCTCTCCCCGAATTTGCCTCAAGGTGCCCGCGCGGCGCTTAACGAAATCTGACTGGAAAAGAACAATCCCCAGCGTGGTTGTGAATCGATGAAGACCACCGTCCTGCACGGCTTGCGTATTGCCCGAGCGGTGCAGGCGGCCGTTGACGCTTCGTTAACCGTATCGAGCAGTATTGCACGGCCGCGTCGCGGCCGGAGGATGACGGGCGGTGGCCGCCGCTACTGCCCCGACAGCTTGTCGGCGAAATAACCGATGGTCTTGCGATAGATGGTGGCCCTGTTCCACTCGCGCATGGCTTCGAAATTGGCCGAGCCCTCGTGATAGTCGCCGCCGGCCCGCCAGCCCGCGGTCTTGAGGAGGTTGGCAGTGGAGGCCAGCACGTCCGGCACGCTGTGGCGCAGATCGACATGGCCGTTGCCGTCGTAATCGACGCCGTACTTGATATAGGACGACGGCAGGAACTGGGTCTGGCCGATCTCGCCGGCATAGGCGCCGACCATGTCGTTGAGGCGCAGGTCGCCGCGCTGGACGATCTTCAGCGCCGCCAGCAGTTCGCCCTGAAACAGTTCGGTGCGGCGGCAATCATGCGCCATGGTGGCGAGCACGCGGAACACCGGCAGCCGGCCCATGTCGCCCTTGCCGTAGTCGGTTTCGAGGCCCCAGATCGCGACAAGAATTTCGGGCGGCACGCCGAACTGCCGCTCGATGCGCGACAGCAGCGAGGCGTGGCGTTGCAGCATCGCGCGCCCGGCCTTGATGCGGCCGGCACCGACACGGGTGGCGACGTATTGCTCGAAGGTCTTGTTGAAGGTGCCGCGCTGGCGGCGGTCGAAAGCAAGCACCGCCGGATCCTGGCTGACGCCGCCAAGCGCCTGCGAGATCACGCCTTGCGAAATCCCGGCGGCCTGAGCCTCGCCCGAGAACGAGGCGATGAAGCGATTGAAATCGCCGCCGCACTGGGCGGCGGAGGCGACGGTTGGCAGAAGCGGGAGAGTAGCGAAGGAGACGGCGAGAACGGCAGCGAGGCGGAATTTCATTGCGACCCCTCTTGGGTGAATCGGTTGTCGTTATAGCACGACTATGGCGGCGCGGAGGACGCCGCCATGCGGGAGGCCGCGTCGGATCTGTTATTTTTTGCAGACGGGACGGCGGTGGATACCGCCCCAGGATCGCGCCGTTGACGCTTCCGCCCACGCAGATACCGCGCGCTGCAAAGGCAGAATTTGTCCGCTCGCCGCGCGGGTACGCCGCTTGCAGCTTGCCCGGGGGATTGTGTTATTCAACGGCGGCGAGGCGGACATGGACATGACGGTGCAGCGCCTTGGCGAGCGCTATGCGGCGATTCACGCCCGATTCCGATCGAAGGAACTCGAAGGTGTCTTCCGCAGGGTAGGCCACCGGGAGGTGCCGACACGCGGCTGTGGCCGATGTCGCGGCCGAAGTGTCCGAAGCAGCTCCTCACGCCGTTCGGCGACCGGCTTCGCTCTATCCACTGGCCTTGATGCGCCTCCATGACTACGGCGTGGACCACGTGCTGGTCGCGCCGCGCTCACACACCACCGAGGTCAAGGACCTGCTGGAGCGCAAGTGACGCGGCCGACAGGTGCGTCGATATCGAGATTGGCCAATTCGTAGCCACGCCTGAAATCGACGATATGCTTGTCCATCCATGATCGCGCTTCGGCGACATCGCGCCTGGCGAGCGCTTGCAGAATTTTCTCATGTGCGAAGACCAGACGCTCGCCTGCATTCAAGCGGGAAAAAACGCTCAGGAACGCCGGATAGAACAGTTGACTCATCGGCTCACGACTGAGCTGCAGCACGCGGTTACGCGACGCTCGGGCGATGATCTGGTGAAACTCGATGTCAAGTTCGACGAGACTGCGCTTGTCCTCAAGCGCGGCCTTCGTCTTCTCAACATTGGCCCGCAACGTCTCCAGCGTATCCTCATCGATCCGTTTCGCCGCACACTCCGCCAGTGTCGGCTCCAGGCATCGCATACTTTCCCAAAGCTCAAAGAAACTGATCTCATGCAGGACGATTGCCGCCGTCACCTTCCGCGAAATATCGGCCTGACGAGGCGCGGTGACATAAAGAAGTTTGCCGCCGTCATGACGCCGGACCAGCCCGCTCTGCTCAAGGACGCGGATGGCTTCCCGCACCGTCGACCGGTGGATGCCGAACTCGGCCGCCAGAGTGGTTTCGGCCGGCACCCGATCGCCGACGGCCCACTTGCCCGACATGATCTTGGCTTCGATGCTGCGCACCACGACCCGATAGGCCGGCTCGTTGCGCCCCTGCAAATCCGCACGGTCAGATTCAATTAGAGGCATTTTCCGTCCGACAGTATCCCGGCTGATAATAACTCGCTCCGAGGGAGGCCAAACAGGCGAGGCCGAACAATTTCCTCGATTTCCGGCATATCCTCTGTTTAATTGCCGGCGACACATTTGACAACTTTCCCGACCTTGCTCATTAATGTCGGACAATAAACAGAAAGGCCATAGGGACACCTTTGACCGCGATACGTTTTGCCCTCATGTCCCGAACCGCTGATCCCAAGGGTCCATCACATTGAACGATCTCGATTTCACCGGAAAAACCGTTCTCGTCGTCGGAGGATCGAGCGGCATCGGCAACGCGATCGCACAATCATTTCGCAGCCACGGCGGGGACGTCCATGTGTGGGGGACGAGAGCCGCGGCTTCCGACTACCACGCGGAAGACGGCTCCGACCTTGCCGGACTGCACTATACGCAGATGGACGCCAGCAATCTGGAGGCGATCGAGGCCTTCGAGCCGGCATTCAAGCAACTCGACGTCCTCGTGCTGTCGCAGGGGATCGTGCTGTACGGCCGGCGCGAGTTCGAAATGAAAGGCTTCCAGCACATCATCGATGTCAATCTCAACAGCCTGATGGCCTGTAGCCTGAGATTTCACGACATGCTGAAAGCCCGCCACGGCTCGTTGATCATTCTCAGTTCGATGGCGGGCTTCCGCTCGACGAAAGGCAATCCGGCCTACAACGCCTCCAAGGCCGGCGCGGTCGGCCTGACGCGGACACTCGGAGAGGCATGGGCCGAAGACGGCATCAGGGTCAACGGCATCGCGCCGGGCCTGATCGCAACCAAGCTGACCAAGGTCACAACCGATCACCCCAAGCGGCGCGAGGCGACCGAGCAGCGGGTGCCGCTGAAACGGCTCGGCCGGCCCGACGACATCGCGGGGACCGCGCTTTTCCTCGCATCGCCCCTCTCGGCCTATATCGTCGGACAGACCATCGTCGTGGACGGCGGCCTGACGCTTGCCTGACGTTTGGCTTCTGCGCGACGTTCAGTCGTCGGATTCGGATGTCGTGATCCAGGCGCGGTCCTGATCGCGCACCATCTTCAGCAGTACGTTCCAGAAATTATCCAGGTCCTTTTTGGGAACGTCGGCCAGACTCTCGTCGATGTGCTGATACTGCAATTTCGTAAGCTGCCGGTAGAGACTGATGCCCTTCTGCGTTGGATAATTGCAGCGGTGCCGACGGTCCTGCTGGCCCGGCCTCTGTTCGATGAGGTCCATACGCGAGAGCTGGTTGATCGTGCGTGACAGCGCCTGATTGGTGATGCGCAGGATCGACAGCAGATCGTTGACCGTGATTCCCGGTCGCTGAACGACGAAGTAGAGGACGCGATGGTGCGGGCGACCAAGCTGATACTTCGCAAGCACGCGGTTTGCCCGATCCGCCATTTCCATGTGCACATAGAAGACAAGCTCCAGCGTGCGGCGGAGCGATCGTTCGTCGCAGGAATAACGAGATTTGCCCTCACGCGAACTGACCGTCTTCTGCAACATGCGTGTCATTGCCTCGCGGATCTCTTTCCAAAGAACGCGGCGGGTTGAAGCCAGCCGATCCGTTGCGCGAAAGCCGCCGGTTCGACCTCCAAGTCGCTTCCATTAAGGGAATTCCACCGGTTAAACCAACCAAATAATGAAATGATCCCAAGTATTTCAAGAAGGTCGGTCTCGCTATAGCAGGTTCGCGCGACCTCGAACACCGCCGCTGCGGGGCGCATCGGCAACTGGCCTCCGATGCTCGCGAGCGCGAGCGCCGCGCGTTCCGCCGGGGTGTAGAGCGCGGATGCCTCGTAATCCGGCAGAGCGGCGATCTTGTCCTCCGGCGCGCCGGCGTGCGCGGCCGCGTGAGCGGCATGAGCGGCGCTGTATCGGCAGCCGGCGACGCGGCTTGTCTCCGCGGCAATGAGAAACCGGAACGGTTCAGGCAGACCGCCGTCTCCGCGGATCGTGACGCGCACCAGACCCAGCACCGCGCCCAGCAATCCGGGCCGCTTGGCCATCGTGAACAGCGCGCCCGGACGATAGCCGACAAAGTCGATCAGCGACTGCAATTCCGGATCAAGGGCTTCCGCGTTCGCCGGGATGGGACCAATTTCCGCCATCTGACACTCCCAGTTATATCAACCTAGTTGATATATTGCATATTCGGTGATAATACGTCGCCGGTCAATCGCGCAGAAAATACGCGTGCATGAAGTTCAAGGGAGGCAAGACGATGCGTTTTCCGGTTACCGTTGGTCTGTCATTGGCTCTGTTGGTCGGCAGCGCGCTCGCGCCGCCCGCCACGGCCCAGACGCCGGATAAATTCCGGATCGCCGGCGTTATTCCGCTGAGTGGGGCGTGGGGAATCATCGGCGAGAACATGCGTCGGGGCGTCACCATCGCCATCGAGGAACGTGGCGGTCAGGTTCTCGGCAAGCCGATCGAGATGGTCTGGGAAGACACCGAAACCTCGTCGCAGATCGCGGTGCAGAAAGCGACTCGCGCACTCGCGCAGGGCGCGCAGACGATCTTCGGCGAGGTCTCCTCCGGCTCCACCCTGGCGATCATGAAGCTGACCGGCCAACGCAAGGTACCGTTGATCGTCACGCTGTCGGCGGACGAGCGCATCACGGGCGCCGACGGCAACCGCTACACGTTCCGGACATCGAATACCGTGCCGATGGAAAACGTGATGATCGGCGAGTTCGCAAAGCGCCAGTCGGTGAAGAAGATGTACGGAATCGTCGCCGACTATCAGGTCGGCCGCGAGATGTGGACCGCGTTGAAGGCTGATCTCGCCGGCAAGGGCATCACCGTCGTCGGCGAGGAATTCGCGCCGATCGGCTCAAAAGACTACTCGATCATGCTCGACAAGGCCGTGAAGTCGGGTGCGGATGGCCTGGCGCTGATCGTCGTCGGCGGTGACGTCGTGACCTCCCTGAAGCAGGGCGGAGAGATCAACCTGCCGCAGAAAATGAAGGTGATGGGCACGATGCTGATGGACGAGACGCTCGCTCAGGCCATCGGCCCGGCGGGATCGCTCGGCGTCAGTTCGACACTTCGCTATCACTTCACGCAGGATACGCCGCGCAACAAGAAGTTCGTCGCCGCCTACAAGACCAAGTACGGCGAACTGCCGAGCCAGTATGCCGGCGAGGCTTATGACGGCATGAGCTGGTGGCTCGATACGGTCGAAAGCACCAAGGTCTGGGACAAGGAAAAGTGGGTTGACGCCTTCCGCGCCAGCGTTCGCGAGGATTCGGTCGAGGGCGTCAAGCGGATGCGGTCATGCGAGAACCAGGCCGAGCAGGTCGGCCTTTTCGGCACCGCCGTCGCCGGCTCCGAGGGCGGTCCGGCGGTGACGATGAAGCTGGTCGAAACCTTCCCGGCCAGCGCGCTGTTCAAACCCTGCCCTTAAGCCTGACCAATCCGCGTATGCGGGGGACCGTCTCCCCCGCATACGCGGCCGTTCCGTGAGGGCGCAATGTCCACATTCGTCATTGGCCTCAGCATCGCGATGCTGCTGTTTCTGCTGGCCGCGGGGCTGACGCTCATCTTTGGTATGCTCGGGATCATCAACTTCGCCCACGGCGCGATCTATATGCTGGGGGCCTATGTAGCCTATCAGGTCGCGGCGACCACCGGCAATTTCTGGCTCGCCCTCTGTGCCGCTCCCCTCGTGCTGGCCGTTGTCGGCGCGGTCATTGAGCGCCTGGTGCTGCGCCCGATTTACGATCGACCGCATGAATTTCAATTGCTGGCGACGTTCGGCCTGATCCTCGTTCTCGAGGAAGCGGTGCGCATCATCTGGGGCCTTCAGCTTCACAGCATCGCGCCGCCGGCCGGATTATCCGGCAGCGTGCATGTCTTCGGCACCGACATTTCAAAGTATCGGCTGTTCGTCGTGCTGTTCGGCGCCGTCATGGTCGGGCTGCTGTTCTTTGGAATCGAGCGAACCCGGCTTGGCCTGATCCTGCGGGCGAGCAGCAACAATTCCGGGATGGCGGAATTGCTTGGCGTCGAAGTGGATCGGGTGCGGACTTTCATCTTTGCGCTGGGGGCCGGGCTGGCCGGCATCGGCGGCGCGATTGCCGGCCCGATGCTTCCGATCCAGCTTCAGATGGGATTCTCGGTCATCCTCGACTGCTTCATCGTGGTGATTATCGGCGGCCTCGGCAACATTCGCGGCGCGGTCGCCGGTGCATTGCTGATCGGCATGACGCGGGCCTACGGCCAGCAATACGCCGCCGAATGGATCGACATCGCGACATACGGGATACTGGTGGTGACGCTGCTGGTGCGTCCGCAGGGCCTGTTCGGAATAAGGCTGCGAACGTCATGACACGGATGCTGCATTCCGGAATCGTCTCGACCGGCGTTCTGGCGGCGATCTTTGCCGCGGCGCCCTTGGTCACCATGGACGAAGGGCTGCTCTATCTTGCCGCCCTGATCATGACGTGGTCGATCTTCGCGCTGGGTTATGACATCGCATTCGGCCTTGCCGGTCTGTTGTCGTTCGGACATGCCGCGTTTTTCGGCATGGGCGCCTATGCGGCGTCCTGGACGATGCTGTCGGCCGGCCTGCCGTTCTCGGTCGGGATCGCGGCCGCCATCGGCATGGGGGGCTTTGGCGCGTTTCTGTTTGGAATCATCGGCCGGCGGGTGTCGGGACTGTATTTCTCGCTGATGACGCTGATGCTGGCGGAACTGATCGCGATCGTGATGACGACGCGGCTGCGCCACCTGTCGGGAGGCGTGGATGGCTTGCCCGGCGTTCCGCGACCGCAGGCGTTCGGCATCGATTTTTTCAACGCCGCCAATTTCTACTGGGTGGTGTTCGCCTTTTTCTGCGTGACGCTGGCGTTCTGCGGCGTCCTCAAATCATCGCCGCTCGGTCAGGCATTGCAGGGCGTCCGTCAGAACGCGGTCCGGTCGGAACAGGTCGGCTTCAATGTCGGCGCGCTGCGGCTGACCGCCTTGACGCTGTCGGGCGGCCTGTCGGGTCTGGCGGGCGCGCTGCTGGCGTCGCTGATGATGTATGTCAGCCCGCAGCTTCTGGGCTGGAAGATCTCGGGGGACGTGGTGATCATGACGTTGCTGGGCGGCAGCGGCACGCTGATCGGCCCGGTTGCCGGCGTCGCTCTTGTCGAGTTGCTGCGCGAGGGACTCTCGGCCAGCACCGAATATTGGTACGGCATCCTCGGAGTGATCTTCATTCTCTGCACCATTTACCTGCCGGAAGGCGTTGCGGGCCTGGGGAAGAAGCTATGGCGACGTTGAACGCTCAACCGTCCAGCGCGCTCTCCTGCACCGGCGTATCGGTCCGCTTTGGCGCGTTTCAGGCCGTCAGCAATGTTTCGCTCGATCTGGCGTCGGGTCAGACGCTGGCGCTGATCGGCCCGAACGGCGCAGGCAAGACCACGCTGATCAACGCAATCAGCGGTCGGGTCCCGCTGGCTTCGGGCCATATTCGGCTCGGCGACGCCGACATCACCGGGCTGCCGGTCCATCGCCGCGCCGCCGCCGGGCTGGGACGCAGCTTTCAGATTATCAATATCTTCGATGGAATGACGGTTCTGGAGAACTTGCGGCTCGCGGCTCAATCGCGTGCGTTTCGCTGGCAGCCGTGCTGGCGCGCGGTGTCGGGTTGGCCCGTGCTCGAACAGCGCGCCCGCGAAGTCGCGGCGCTAGTCGGGCTCGAACCGGAGCTGGATCTGCCCGTGACGATGCTCAGCCATGGCAAGCAGCGCGCGGTCGAACTCGGCCTCGCGCTGATCCCCGATCCGAAGGTTCTGCTGCTCGACGAACCACTGGCCGGGATCGGACAAGCCGAAATCGAATCCACGATGGATTTGCTGCAACGGGTGAGGAAAGGCCGCAGCGTGCTGCTGGTCGAGCACAACATGGATGCCGTGGACCGGATAGCCGACGAGATCGTGGTGATGGTCGGCGGCGCGGTCCTGCTGCGCGATCGTCCCCGCGCGATCTGGAATAACGCCGAGGTGCGCCGGCTGTATCTTGGCTCGGAGGCCGCCGGCCATGCTTGAACTGCGCGACGCCGACGTGTTCTACGGCAAGGCCCAGGCCCTTCACGGCGTTTGTTTTTCCGTGGCGCCGGGCGACATCGTCGCACTGATCGGGCGCAACGGCGCCGGCAAATCGACCCTGCTCCGCGCGCTGGCGGGCGCTCACCGCCTGACGCGAGGGGAACGCCGGCTCGATGGCGACGATATCACCACCGCACCGGCGCATGTGTGCAGCCGGCGCGGCATCTCGCTCGTCCCGGAAGACCGGCAGATCTTCAGCAACCTGACCGCGGAGGAAAATCTGCGGCTGGTGGAAGTGCTGCATCCGCCGGGGTTCTGGACCCGCGAGCGGGTCTATAGGCTGTTTCCGCGGCTCGCCGAACGGCGCAAGGCCAACGGCATTTCGCTGTCCGGCGGCGAGCAGCAGATGCTGGCCATTGCGCGCTCGCTGCTGGCCAATCCACGCTATCTGCTGCTTGACGAGCCGACCGAAGGGCTGGCGCCGATCATCGTCGATGCGATCATCGCGGCGATTTCCGAGATCAATCGGCAGGGGACCGCTATCGTCCTCGTCGAACAGAACTTCAAGGTGCCGCGGTTGCTGGCGCGTTATTTTCACCTTATCGATAGCGGACGCCTGACATGGCACGGGGACGCAAGCAAGGTCGATGAAGCGCGCGATCTGCTGATCGTGAGACGGACGTGATACTTTTGAAGGTGCGAAAATGAGCATGTCGATTGATACCAAGGACTGGGTCCTCCCCCGCATCCTTCAGGAGCAGGGACAGTCCCGTCCTCAGGCCGTATGGCTGAAAACGGTGGATGGCGACGAACTGACATTCGGCGACGCGGCGCGCGATGCGCGGCGTATCGCCGGTTTCCTGGCCGGCTTCGGGGTCAAGCCGGGCGATACGGTTGGGGTCATGATGCCCAACGGCATCGACATCGTGCGCGCCTGGCTCGGCGTGACGACGTATGGCGCCATCGCCGTGATGCTCAACACCGAACTCAGCGGCGCCTTCCTTCAGCACCAGTTACAGAACTGTGGCGCGCGCATCGTCATCGTCGATCCGTCGTTGCTCGACGTCGTTCTCGACGTCGCCGGCAAAGTCGATACGCTCGATTGCCTGCTCATCGCTGGCGACACGCCTCCGTCAAGCCGCACGGGTTGCGAACTGGCTTCCTGGAACGGCTGGCGCGACACGCCGCCCTACGACGGCCCGCTGCCCTCGGGACACGATGTGGCGTGCATCATGTACACCTCCGGGACCAGCGGCCCGTCCAAGGGCGTGCTGATGCCGCACGCTCACTGCACCCTTTACGGGATCGGCCAACGCGAGTCGCTGAAGCTGACCGAAAAGGACTGCTTCTATATCTGCATCCCGCTGTTCCACGCCAACGGACTCCTGATGCAGTTGGGCGCAAGCTTGCAGGTCGGAATCCCGGCAGTCATCAGGCAGCGGTTCAGTGCTTCCGAATGGATCAATGATATCCGCAAGCACGGCTGCACCGTCACCAACGCGCTCGGGGCGCTGGCGGCGTTCGTGCTGGCGCAGCCCGAGCGGGAGACGGACCGGACACACCAACTCCGCGTCATTTGCAACGCCCCCAACCTTCCGGCGCACGACGCCGCGTTTCGGGAACGCTTCGGAATCATGGACGTTCTTTCCGGCTTCGGCATGACCGAAGTGAACATCCCGATCTGGGGGCGGCTCGGCCGCTCCTGTCCGGGTGCGGCCGGCTGGGTTCTGGACGACTATTTCGAAGTGATTATTGCCGATCCGCAAACCGACCGGCAGATGCCGGCCGGCGAGCTTGGCGAAATCCTGGTGCGCCCGAAGGTGCCGTTCGGCTTCATGGCCGGATATCACAACATGGCGGAACGCACCGTCGAAGCCTGGCGCAATATGTGGTTTCACACCGGAGACGCCGCGATCATGGACGCGGACGGCCTTGTCACCTTCGTCGACCGGATCAAGGACTGCATCCGGCGGCGCGGCGAGAATATCGCGGCGACCGAGGTCGAGGCCGCGATCGGAGATCTCGACGGGATCGAGGAAGTGGCAGCCTATGCCGTGCCCTCGCACATTCCCGGCGGCGAGGACGAACTGATGCTGGCGATCGTGCCGGTGGCGGGAACGACGCTGGACGTTGCGGCTGTCGTCAAGCACGCCGACAATGTGTTGCCGCGGTTCGCCGCTCCCCGCTATATCGAATTCGTCTCCGAACTTCCCAAGACCGCGACGGGCAAGGTGCAGCGCGCGGCCCTGCGCAAGCGGGGGGCGTCGCAAGCCTGGGACCGGGAGGCCGGCGCCTGACATCATCGGCGTCCGCCGACAGCGGGCGCGGCGTTCGCCGACCGCTCAGGCGGGCTTCGTGGTCCGCGCCGCCCGATCCGCCATCAGGCCATGGGTGATGAACTTCCGATAGGTTTCGACCGCATCGGATCGCGCCGCGTCGATATTCTTGCTTCGCGCCACCTGCTGCGAGACCACGTAGTCACGGGCCGAGATCAACAGATAGGCAAGCGTATCGAGTTCATTCTCGCCGTATTGCGGCAGTTCTCCGTTGTTCCAGCTCCGCTTGAGCGCGCGGCGATAGTGTACCAGAATGTTGTCGATGTGCTTTCGATAGGCATCCGGCGCGGCGGTCGGCGCTTCATGCAGCAGGCGGAAGAACCATGGCTGCTGTCGGACATAGTCCAGAAAGCCGTCGAAACCGCGGATCTCCACATCCACGATGTTCGAGGCGCCCTTGACGCGCGCGTTGAGGAATTGGAGGACTTCGGCGCCCTTGATCGGAAGCAACTGATCGAACAGTTCGTCGCGACTCTGAAAATAGGCATAGAACGTCCCGTGCCCCAGGTTGGCGCGCTCCATGATCCTGGAAATGGATGCCTCGGCGTAGCCGTATTCGCCGACGATCTCCGCCGCAGCGTCAAGGATCGCCTGGCGGGTCTGCTCCGATTTCTCGGCTCTCGTGAGCTTGCGGATTCGCTCGTTGGGGCCACGGGGCAATGGCGCGCGGTGGAGGCGTCGGGTGCGGCGTGCGATCTTGGTTGCAGGCATAACGATGGTTCGTCGCTCTCCATATCGGCAACGCTTTCCGCCGCCTCATCGCGAATCGTAAGTTTAACGCGCTTGCGGGTGGCGGACCAGTCGCCGGCAGGCCGGCGACTGGTCTTGTTCTGGGGACGCCGTCCCTTCCCGGTCCGTCGGCCCGCTATTTGAGCAGCGGACACGCCTTGTCGCTGAGCGGCCGCCAAGCCGCGTCGGGCGAGATCTCCGACAGGATCTGATAGTAGTCCCACGGCTCCTTGGCTTCCGACGGCGGCTTGATCCTGGCGATGTAAGCCTTGCGCATCAGGCGGCCGTCCTCGCGCAGCTTGACGTTGTCGCTGTAGAAATCGTTCACCGGCAGTTCCCGCATCTTCGCCATCACCTTTTCACGATCGCTCGTGCCCGCGGCCTTGATGGCTTTCAGCAAGTGAAGCGTGGAGCTGTACACCGCAGCATGAGCCTCGGCGGGCATGACCTTGTTACGGGCAAAGAAGCGCTCCGACCATTCGCGGGTCCGCTTGTCGAGATTCCAGTACCAGACGGTGGCAAAGAGAATGCCTTCGGCCTGCTGGTTGCCGAGGCCATGGGCCTCCGCGAGCAGGAAGGCCAGCGCGACAACCTGCTGGCCGGTCCTGGCAAGGCCGAACTCGTGCGCCTGTTTGATCATGTTGGAGAGGTCTTGCCCCGCGGTGAGGAAGGCCACGGTATCGGCGCCGGAGGATTGCGCGCGGACGAGATAGGAGGAGAAGTCCATCGTCCCCGGCGGATGGCGCACGCTTTCGACGATCTGGCCGCCGTTCCGGGCGACGACTTTCTTGACGTCGCCTTCCAGCGCATGGCCGAAGGCCCAGTCCTGCACGATCAGGAACCATTTCTTCTTGCCTTGCCGAACCAGTTCGGCCGGCAGCGCATGGGCCCACATGTAGCTGTCCTGACTCCACTGCGCGGTGTTGGGCGAACAGAACTTTCCGGTGAGATCGCCGCTGGAGGCACCGGAATAGATCATGATCTTGTCCTTGGACTGCACCAGTTCGCGCACCGCCAGCCCGACCGCGGAGTTGCCGATATCCATGATGGCCTCGACGCCATCGACGTCGAGCCATTTGCGGGCGATCGCGGCGCCGATATCGGGCTTGTTCTGATGATCGGCGTAGACAAGCTCGATCGGCCGGCCATCGACGGTTTTGCCGAAGTCCTCGATCGCCATCCTCGCTCCATCCACCGAGCCCGCTCCCAGCGATGATGACAGGATGCCGGTCATATCGGTCAGCACGCCGATCTTCAGGGGCTTTTTGTCATCGGCTGATGCACCCGTCGCCACCAGCAGCATGAGGGCCGCCGCGGCGAACCCCTTGATTGAACCCATTATTCCCTCCTCTGGGACAAAATCACCGTGCAGATACTGCAATATAATCAATGATAAGTCAATAAAATTGACTATCGAATCGAAAGTCGGTATTTGTCTGGCGCGGCGTTGCCCGGCCCATGGCTCATTCGCGGGTCGGGCCGATGCGGGTCCGCTGGAAAAACGTAAGGGGAGCAGGCGGTGAGCGATAAACTTCGCGCGCGGAGCTTCGATCTTCCGAGGGAGATCGTGGGGCGGACGATTTTCGACCTGATCGCCCGACAGGCGGACCAGCGACCCGAAGCGCTCGCGCTCTGCGCAACGTCGATCTTCGGCGGCGAACATCGGCTGAGCTACGGCGACTTGCTGCAACGAACGGTGGATCTGGCCGCGGGGATGATGAGCCTCGGCCCGAAACCGGGGGACCGCGTCGGCCTGATGATGAACAACGACGCCGGCCTGGAAGCCTGTCTGACGATGATGGCCTTGCATCGATTGGGGCTGGTCGTGGTGCCGGTCAATACGCGGTTCGCCCCGGACGAAATCGTCTATGTGCTGAACAAGGCGGGATGCGCGGCGGTGGCCGCCGCGAGTGAATTCGTGCCGCTCCTGGCCGAGCTGAAGCCGCGAATTGCCGCCTTGCAGCAGATTGTCGCGGTTGGCGAGGCGGTGCCGCCGGACGCCATCGACTGGCGGCAGCTTGCGACATCGCACGCGGATGCCGATGCGATCCGCTGGCCGACGGTTTCCGCCGACACGATATCCGAGATCCTGTTCACATCCGGAACGACGGCGCACCCCAAGGGCGCGGTAATGACGCACGCGCGTAGCGTCGCTTCGGCGTACGGCTTTGCGGCGGCGATGAGCCTTGGCTCCGACGACATCTTCCAGAGCTTCTTTCCATTTTTCACGACAGCGCAACTGCACTGCGTCCTGCTGCCGTCGTGGTGGGCAGGCGCGGCGGCCGTCCTCGACACACGTTTCGACATTCCCGAGATTCTCGACCGTATGCAGCGATTGCGCACGACCAAATATATCGGCGCGCCGACGTTCTATATCTTCCTGCTCGACGCTTACGATCCGTCCCGGCACGACCTGTCCGCCGTGCGGATATTCGATTACGGCGGGGCGTCGATGCCTGTCGAAGTCATTCGCCGTCTGGCTGATCGCTTTCCCGACGTCGAGCTGCGGCAGACATACGGGATGACCGAAAGCGGGCCGTCGGGCACCGTGCTGCTCGGCGAGCACAGCCTTTCGAAGCTCGGGTCCGTGGGTCAGCCGTGGCCGTTGACGGAAGTTCGCATCGCTGGTGACGCCGGAGAGATATTGCCGCCGAATAAGCGGGGAGAGATCGAAGTCCGCAGCCCGGCGGTGATGCGCGAATATTTCGACGAACCGAAACTGACCGCGGATACGTTCCATGACGGCTGGCTGCGGACCGGCGATATCGGCTACATCGATAACGATGGCTTCCTCTACCATGTCGACCGAAAGAAGGACATGATCATTCGCGGCGGCCATAACATCGGTTCGCTGGAGGTCGAGGACGTCTTTTTCCGCCATCCCGACGTCGTCGATGTCGCGGTGATCTCCGTCCCGCATCCCAAGCTCGGCGAAGACATTCACGCTTTTGTCGTCCGCAAGCCGCGCGCAGACACGACGGCCGAAGAGTTGCGCCGTTTCTGCGCCGACAAGTTGGCCGACTACAAAATTCCGCGCCGTATCAGCTTTGTCGCCACGCTGCCGCGTGGACCGATGGGCAAAGTTCTCAAAACCGCCCTGCGCGACCAGGCGCGTCATTTCGCAATCGAACCAATGGAGCAAGGTTGACCCGATGGATCAGGCAAAATACCAGGCCATTCGCTTCAGTCGGCGGGGACGCATTCTCGAACTGACGATGGACAGGCCGGCAACCCTCAATGCAGTCGACGCGACGCTGCATCGCGAACTGTCGCAGGTCTTCACCGACGCCGCGCTTGATCCGGATTCGGATGTCATCGTGCTGACCGGCAACGGTCGCGCATTCTGCGCTGGCGGCGACGTCGGCTGGATGCAGGACGCAATCGATCATCCGGAAAGTTTCGAGCAGACCGTTGCCGAAGCCAAGGCCATCATCTTTTCAATGCTCGATTGCGAGAAGCCGCTGATCGCCAAGATCAACGGACCGGCGGTGGGGCTGGGCGCGACCATCGCGCTGTTCTGCGATGTCTCCTTTGCCAACGAAGACACCTATATCGCCGACCCTCATGTCTCGATCGGCATGGTGGCCGGCGACGGCGGCGCGGTGATCTGGCCGCACCTGATCGGATTTGCGCGCGCCAAGGAGTTCCTCATGACGGGCGACCGCATCTCCGCGCGCCGCGCGGCGGAGATCGGCCTGATCAATCACGCCGTTCCCGGTGACCGATTGAACGCCGACGTCGATGCGTTCGCCGACCGTCTCGCCAACGGCGCCATCAAGGCGATCCGCTGGACCAAGACGACGGTCAATATCGCGCTGAAGCAGTTGGCGCACAGCATGATGGACACCGGACTGGCCTATGAGGCGCTGACCAATATCAGCGACGACCATAAGCGGCTGGTGAAGGCTTTCCGCGAACGGTCCGCCGCCAAGCCGGCCAGGGGAGCGGCATCATGACGGCGCGTCTGGATGGAAAGACCGCCCTCGTCACCGGCGCGGCCGGCGGCATAGGGTTGGCGATCGCCCGCCGGCTTGCCGCCGACGGCGCGCGTGTGGCGATTGCCGATCGCGATGCCGCGCGCCTTCAAACCGCTATCACCGAATTGCCGAACGATGCGGTTGCACTCGTTGCGGACATTTCGTCCGAGGCCGGCGTCGATGCGATGATCGCCGATGCGGTCGCGCGCCTCGGTCAACTCGACATCCTCGTCAACAACGCCGGCATCCCCGAGCCCATTGTCCGCACCGTGGATCAGCAACTGGCCGACTGGGAGCGGGTGATCGACATCAACCTCCGCGGCACCTATCTGGCGTGTCGGGCTTTCGGCCGGCACGCATTGCCGCGACGCGCCGGCGGCGCCATCGTCAACATCGCCTCCGTTGCCGGATTGTGCGGGATTCCAAGCTCCAACGGCTACGGCGTCTCAAAGGCGGGGATTGCCCACCTGACGCGGAACCTGGCCTGCGAGTGGGCCGTCAAAGGCGTTCGGGTCAATTGCGTCGCGCCGGGCTACATCGATGCGCCGATGGCGCATGAGATGTTCGCCAACGTCCATGTCGATCGGAGCCGCATCGAGCAACGGCTGCCGATGCAGCGGCTGGGACAGGCTGACGAGATTGCCGCCGCCGTCTCGTTTCTGGTGTCGAACGACGCCTCCTACATCACCGGCGTGACGCTGCCGGTGGATGGCGGCTGGTGCGCTTATGGAGGTCCGTAATCGTGTCCATGACCCTCTCACCACAGGCGAATAACGGCAGCATCGCGGAAGACATCGCGGCGGTTCGCGACTCCGTCCGTCGTTTTATCGAGGCGGAAATCGCGCCGCATTATGCGGACTGGGAGCGCGCCGGCCATATGCCTCGCGATCTCTGGCGCAAGATGGGCGCGGCCGGTTTTCTCTGCGCGGCAATCCCCGAGCAATATGGCGGCGGCGGCGCCGACATGCGCGTGGCCTTCGCCATCGTCGAGGAGTTCACGCGCTCGCTGTTCGCGTTGCCCGGATTCTATACTCATTCCGAGGTCATCGTGCCCTATATCCTGCACTATGGCACGGAGGCGCAGAAGCAGCATTGGCTGCCGCGTTGCGCGAGCGGCGAGACCGTCACCTCGATCGCCATGACTGAACCGGATGCCGGCAGCGATCTCAAAGGGACCCGCACGACCGCCCGGCGCGATGGTGACGAGTTTGTCGTCGACGGTCAGAAAACGTTCATCACCAACGGCTTTCACGCCGATCTGGTGATCGTGCTGGCATCGACCCAGAACGACACCGGGAAAGCCGGCAAGTCGCTGTTTCTGGTCGAGGCGGACCGTCCGGGATTCAGCCGTGGACGCATCCTCGACAAGGTTGGCCAGCGCGCACAGGACACCACCGAACTGTTCTTCGAAGGGGTTCGGATTCCCGCCGACAACCTGCTCGGCGAGTTGGGAAAAGGACTGTCCTACCTGATGATGCAATTGCCGCGCGAGCGGCTGGCGGTGGGCGTCGCGGCGATCGCCGGCGCGGAAACCGTGCTGGAGCGTACCCTCGACTATACGCGGCAGCGCAAGGCGTTCGGGCAGCCGATCGGCGAATTTCAGCATCTGCGATTCAGGCTCGCTGAATTGAAGACGTCGGTGACTGTCGCGCGCGCCTTTCTTGAGCAGTGCATTCGCAAATTCGAGGCGGGTCACTTGCCTGCCGACGAGGCGGCGATGTGCAAGTACTGGCTCACCGACGTTGAAGCGAATGTCGTCGACCAGTGCGTCCAGATGCACGGCGGCAGCGGCTACATGAGGGAATATCCCGTCGCCCGCGCTTATGCCGATATCCGCGGCCAGCGCATTTATGCCGGAACCAACGAAATCATGAAGGAGATCATCGCCCGCGCGCTGTAGCCGCGCGAGCGCTGGATCAATCATCAAGGGAGTGCGGTTATGACATTACTTGCGAGAGTCTGTGGGAGTTTATTGGCTTTGAGCGTGGTTGCCGGACCGGCGCTGGCGCAGGCGCCGGGCGTCACGGCGACGGAAATTCTGCTTGGCAATACGGCGCCCTATAGCGGGCCGGCTTCGGCCTATGCGACCATCGCCAAAACCGGCATCGCCTATTTCGACATGGTCAACGAGAAGGGCGGCATTCACGGCCGCAAGGTCAAGATCCTCAGCCTCGATGACGGCTTCACGCCGGCCAAGGCGATCGAGCAAACCCGGAAGCTGGTGGAATCCGACGAGGTTCTTGCGATCTTCATGCCCATCGGCACGCCGACCTCCTCGGCGACGCAAGCCTATCTCAACGGCAAGAAGGTGCCTCAGGTGTTCGTCTCGTCGGGGGCGAGCCGATGGAATCAGCCGGACAAGTTTCCCTGGACGGTTGCCTGGAACGCCGACTATGTCAGCGAAGGGCGGGCCTATGGACGCTATATCCTGGCCAATGTGAAAGAACCGAAGATCGGCGTGCTCTATCAGAGCGACGACTACGGCAAGGATATGCTTCGCGGCCTCAAGGAAGGACTTGGCGACAAAGCCAACCTGATCGTTTCGGCGATTTCGTATGAACTGACAGAGGCCACGATCGAGTCGCAGATCTCGACCCTGAAGGCTTCGGGCGCCAATGTCTTCCTGTCGGCAACGACGCCGAAGTTCGCCGCGCAGTCGATCCGCGCGGTGCGCGCCCGCAACTGGGAGCCGCTGTTCATTCTGCCCAGCGTCAGCAACTCGGTCGATCCGGTGTTGTCGGGCGGTGGCCTGGAAAATTCCGTCGGCATCCTTTCGTCGTCTTACGTCAAGCAGCCCACCGATCCGCAATGGCAGGACGATCCGGAGTTCAAGACGTGGACCGCCTTCATGGATAAATACTATCCGCAGGGATCGAAGGTCGATTGGCTCAATGCCTATGCTTACGGCATGGCTTACGCGATGCACCAGGCGCTGGAGAAGGCCGGCCCCGATCTGACCCGGGATTCCCTGAAGAAGGCGCTCGAATCCATTCACGACATGCGGGTGCCGATGTTGCTGCCGGGCATCAAGATCAGCGTCACCGAAAAGGATCATGGCCCGATCAAGGCCCTCCAGATGTTGCGTTTCAACGGCAAAACCTGGGATATTGTCGGCGATCTGGTGGCGACGAACTGATCGGCCTCCCCTGCCCCGGCGCGAAACGGATCCCGGACAGCGGCCGGGAGCGCTTCGACGCCGGGTCCGGCGGCTCAATGCCCACGTTGCGGCCTGTCAACTCATCTCAGGAGTGACCCCGATATGATCGGCACTGAAATCCTCACCGTTGAAAAGGACGGCCCGGTCGAGCACCTTGTTCTCAACCGGCCGGATCGGCTCAATGCGCTCAATCAATCGCTGACCGATGCGTTGCTGAGCTATTTCCAGGCCAAGCGGCGCGATACCGACAGCCGCGTCATCACGCTGCGCGGCGCCGGCCGCGGTTTCTGCTCGGGCGCCGATCTCAAGGCCAGATCGAACAATGAGCCGGATCGCCTTCGCGACGGCCCCAACGGCGATTGGGTTCTGGGCGATCTTCTGCGGGCGATGCGCGCCTGTCCGCAGCCTATCGTCGCGCTGGTTCATGGGGCTGCGGCGGGCGGCGGACTGGCCATCGCGCTGGCCTGCGATATCATCGTGGCGGCGGAAAGCGCGTCCTTTCATTCGGCCTTCATCAAGGTCGGCCTGTCCGGCAGCGAGCTTGGCGTGGCGTGGCGGCTGCAACGGACCATCGGGATTTCGCGCGCGCGGGAGATGCTGCTGACGGGCCGCCCGATGAGCGCGGACGATGCGCTCCGCACCGGGCTCGCATCTTCGGTGGTGCCGGACAGCGATCTCATGGCCCATGGCCGCGCGCTGGCGGATGACATGCTGAAGGCGGCGCCGGACGCGCTGCGGGTGTCCAAACGCACGTTCGATGCAACGCTGGAGATCGATTCCTACGCCGCCGCGATGGAATTGGAGGAACGCGGGCAGATCACCATGGTCCGGGCGCGCGGCGCACACCAGTAGGTTGTCTGGCGTGAGCGGTTACAGGTCGCCTCCGCCGCACGGCGAATGAGCATCATGCGTCAGCGATCGCCGAGCGCGACGCCGACGCTGTTCGACATCACCGGCTTGGGGCTTTCATCGACGACGAGACGGAAGACATCCGGCCGCGCATAGTGCCCGACGGCATCGAAGTCGTACTTGCCGCGAGCGATATCCTCGATATCGAGATCGGCGGTGAGAATGCACTCGCCGTCGAAATTCGGCCCGGCCAGAATCTCCCCGAGCGGCGACACGATCAGGCTGCCGCCGCGCATCAGCACCGTCTCCGGCGCGTTGCCCTGAATGGCGTCGTAGTCGTCCGGGAACGCGCCGCGCGTGATGTACTGGCAGGCGGAAAGCACGAAACACCGCCCCTCCATCGCGATGTGCCGCATCGTGACCTGCCAGGTGTCGCGATCGTCGGCGGTCGGCGCGCAGTAGAGCTGGATATTCTTGGCGTACATCGTCGTGCGCAGCAGCGGCATGTAGTTTTCCCAGCAGATCACCGAGCCGAGACGCCCGAGCGGGGTGTCGTAGACCGGCAGCGTCGAGCCGTCGCCGTAGCCCCAAACCAGTCGCTCCATCGCGGTCGGCATCAGCTTGCGGTGCTTGCCGAGATAGCCCTGCTCCGGCGAGAAGAACAGCACGGTGCAATACAGCGTCCCGCCGTCACGCTCGATCACGCCGATGACGACATGCACGCCGGCGTCGCGCGCCGCCGACGCGATCTCCGACACTTCCGGCCCCGGCACGTCGATGGAGCTTGCGTGATAGCGGAGAAAATCGTCGCGCCCGCGCGGCAGGCGGCCGCCGACCCGCGCGCCGAAATCGGCGCCCTTGGGATAGGCGGAGATCAGCGCTTCGGGAAACACCAGAAGTTTCGCGCCGGTCGCAGCCCCTTCCTTGATGAACCTGACGACCTTGGCGACGGTCGCCTCCTTGTCGAACGGCACCGACCCGATCTGAACCACGCCTGCACGAAACGCCATTTGATTTTCCCAAGTCTATTTCCGTTTGCGGAAAGCTACTGCAATTACCGGTTGCTGGCTACAGGGGCCGCCGGGCGCGGCCGTTGCCGCCACACCGTGGCCGCAAGACCCCCGGCCGTCAGCACCCAGGCGAGAAGCGCGATCCACACCATGACCTGTGACACTTCGACAAGCACCGCGATGCCGGCGGCGTGCGCCAGCCGCAGGCTGGCCAGCGCGTACATGCCGAGCGGAAACACCAGGCTCCAGAACAGCGGGGTATAGGTCAGCGGCCGGCGATGCACGCCGTGGCTCCAGATGCCGAACACGATCAGCAGCGGAATCCACCACGTCGCCCACGCCCACATCACCAGCGTCACGCCGTCGACGAACGGCCGCATCGCGGTGAGGAACGGCTGCGTCGTGTCGGTCACGGCCAGCACCGCGCCGGCATTGGTGGAGATCGCGGCCGCGCCCATCACCACCCACAGCATCGGCGTGAGATGATCGGGGGCGACCTGCGCGAAGAACACCCGCTGCGCGAACAGCACGATGAAAACGGCGTAGAGCACGACGCCGACGCCCCACAGCATATGGCTGAACATCACCACCTGCGCCGCCGCCGCGCCGAACTGCGGCGCGACGAACACGCCATGCAGCGCCACCGCCTCGGTGGCGACGATGGCGATCAGCCAGCCGCCGAAGATGATATCGGCGCGCTCGGCGGTGTTGCGCAGGATCATCACGGTGAAGCCGAGATAGGTCAGCACCAGCCACGCCGCCAGCGCCGCGCCCCACATCGTGAGCGCCACCGCGCCGTGCCCGCGCAGGCCGATGCCGACGCCGAGCACGTCGGTCGCCGCGACCAGCGTGAAAAACGAAAACACAAGCTTCGGATCGGTGAGGTCGCGCCACACCGCGCGCGGATAAGCGAGCAGGCGCGCGACCGTCAGCACCAGGAGCGCCGCGTAGGCCACGACATTGACGGCGATGAGCGCGTCGGAAATGCCGCGATGACCTTCGAACCACATCGCGTTGGCGATGATGCCGGTCGCCATCACCAGCGCGAAATAGCCGGGGAACAGCGTTGCGATCCACGCGCGGCAGGCCGTGGACCAGTCGCGCAAGGTGGCGGCGGCGTCCGGCATCGCTCAGCTCGCCATACGCCCGCAACCGATTGCGATGGCCCGCGCGGGCACGCCGAAACGCTGCTTGAGTGGACCCATGGCGCTCCCGACCTCTCCTGTCGTCGCGGAACTTATAGCACGGGGAATCCGGCGCGGGAGGGGCGCCGTGGCTGCGTCGCCCCCCACCCCGACCCTCCCCCGCAAGCGAGAGAGGGAGCGCGCTTCGACTCGTTGAGGCGCAGCATTGCATCCGGGATGCGGGTGTCCCGGTCGCGAACAGGGTCCGGATGCTGCGCGGTATGAAATACCGCGCTGCTGATCCGGGACCGTTCCAAAGGCAGCATCCGTAACGATCCCGGCTCCAAGAGCCGGGAATTCGTTTTCGTCCAGAGGTCCCACACGATAAACCGTCATACTCCGCGAAGGCGGAGTATCCAGTACGCCGTGTCGGGGCGAATTTCCCATGCACTCGCCCCGGTTACTGGATCATCCGCCTTCGCGGATGATGACGCCTCGTTTCTGGTCAGGCTCTGCGAAGCGGCATGAAGGATGCAGCATCGCGTCGGGGACACGGCTTTATTTGGTGAGGTTTGCTACACGTCGGATTTGAATTTCAAACAGCGCATCGTGTGGAACAGCGCATCGCGTGGATACG
>JBIQLW010000051.1:0-25325 GCA_044463945.1 Bradyrhizobiaceae bacterium
CGTTTACGGCGTGGACTACCAGGGTATCTAATCCTGTTTGCTCCCCACGCTTTCGTGCCTCAGCGTCAGTATCGGGCCAGTGAGCCGCCTTCGCCACTGGTGTTCTTGCGAATATCTACGAATTTCACCTCTACACTCGCAGTTCCACTCACCTCTCCCGAACTCAAGATCCCCAGTATCAAAGGCAGTTCTGGAGTTGAGCTCCAGGCTTTCACCTCTGACTTAAAGATCCGCCTACGCACCCTTTACGCCCAGTGATTCCGAGCAACGCTAGCCCCCTTCGTATTACCGCGGCTGCTGGCACGAAGTTAGCCGGGGCTTCTTCTCCGGGTACCGTCATTATCTTCCCCGATGAAAGAGCTTTACAACCCTAGGGCCTTCATCACTCACGCGGCATGGCTGGATCAGGCTTTCGCCCATTGTCCAATATTCCCCACTGCTGCCTCCCGTAGGAGTTTGGGCCGTGTCTCAGTCCCAATGTGGCTGATCATCCTCTCAGACCAGCTACTGATCGTCGCCTTGGTGAGCCGTTACCTCACCAACAAGCTAATCAGACGCGGGCCGATCTTTCGGCGATAAATCTTTCCCCGTAAGGGCGTATCCGGTATTAGCCCAAGTTTCCCTGGGTTGTTCCGAACCGAAAGGCACGTTCCCACGCGTTACTCACCCGTCTGCCACTGACGTATTGCTACGCCCGTTCGACTTGCATGTGTTAAGCCTGCCGCCAGCGTTCGCTCTGAGCCAGGATCAAACTCTCAAGTTGGACTTGAACTTTGAACCGGCTGATCACAACGTTTGACGAGGTCCCACCATTGTCGACCGAAGTCGACCTGCTGCCTGCGATTCACATCGCGGACAACGATGGTGTAACCTTTGAAACGTGTACCGCCGAAGTCTTTCGTCCGGTCTCAATGCATGAAAGCCGAAGCCTTCCTACAATCGAGACCCGCAAGGACTCCGCCGTCCACGTTTCTCTTTCTTCATCTTCACTTGTCAAACAGCCTGGAGCCGAAGCTCCGTCTCCCGGGCGGGAGATTTTCGAAGCCCCGCCCGACGACGAATGACAACCGAGAACTGTCGGCTGTTGGTTCACTCATCTCAGTGAGGGACTTCAAAGGCGCGATCAGAGGCCTTGGCCGAGAGAGCCAAAGCATCGCCGCGCTCGATGGCCGGGTTATAGGCCACCCCGCCGAGGCTTGTCAACGTCCATCGTCAACAAATCGTCACGTCGCCGGAAAAATCGCAAACCGCCGGAAAAACAAGGTGTTTTGCGCCACACGCCGTACTTGAGCCACATTCCTGCGACGTTCTTCCGAAGGAAATCTTTCGAATGGTCGGGACCGGGGCAGGTTCCCGGAACCGGGTTCCGGGAACAATCTGTTCCGCAACGCAGCGCACTCCGGGGAGCGGCATCCACCGATTATCCGGCGGGCCGGGACGCTGCCGGAGGGTGCTGCCGACGCCATTGACGGGATCGGTGTTGACGCGGTCGGCGCGGATCGGCCACTTTGGCCCGCGGCGCTTCGCAGCGGCAGGATGCAGCGCAACGACGATCGCGCCTTGGATCGCGCAATCTTGGGGGACGACGGTTTGAGCCAGAAGACGTCGCGCGGAGCCGTTCCAGGGCGTGAGGCAGGGGCCATCGATCTCGGCCACGAGCCGCCGCTGTCGGTGGACGGCACCGAAGCCGCGGTGATCGATCGCCGCCGGATTTCGGTGCAATGGTTCAGCGGGACAATTCTCACCGGCCTGTGCGGCGCGGCCCTGATCGGCGGCGCCGTTTTCGCATCCCTCGACGGTGAAACCACCTTCGCCAAGGTCCCCGAGCGGGTCGAAGCCAGCCTGCGGGGGGCGTTCGGCGCCGGCGACCGCCTCGCCACCCTGCACAAGGGCGACCGCCTGCCGCCGCCGAGCGAAACCAGCGCCGCCCGCACCATCGTCCGCGTGTCCACACCGGCGCAGGTCGGCAACCGCGAGGTGATGCGGGTGCGGCCCTATATCCGCATCGCCGGCAACCTCGCGCTTTCCACCAGCGACCTCAGCGCCAAGATTCCGCCTTTCAACGCCCAGCGGCTCCTGACCGACGTCGGCTCCGCGCCGGCGACCGACGACGACGCTCAGAACGCCGCCGAACCCGACGCCGAAGTCTCGTTCGTGACCCGCGATCTCGGCACCGTGCTGCCGCGCGCCAAGATCAATGCCAGCGTCGCCATCGAGGACGTCCTGATGCGGGTCCGCGACGCCTCAAGCTGGCGCGGCCAGAGCGGGGTGCGCTACACGCTCGCCAGCGCCACGCCCGACGCCGCGATCCCGGCCGAGATGAAGATGGCCTATGCCAGCGAGGGTCCGGCGGCCGATCCTTACGCCGGATTCGAAGCCCGGATCGTGCCCGAAAACGTCACCCTGCTGCCCAAGACCAAGGATCAGGTCACCGGCGGCAACGCTACCAACGAGCGGGTTCACATCGTCCGCAAGGGCGACACCGTCGCCTCGGTCCTGATCGATCAGGGTGCGACGCCCGAGGAGGCACGCGCCATCGCCACCACGCTGGGTCCGCGCGGCCGCGAGGGCGGCCTGCGCGAAGGCCAGAAGCTGCGCATCCTGATGGAGCCTTCCGCACCCGGCAAACGCCTGCAACCCTATCGCGTCATCGTTGCCGGCGACGCCACGATCGAAGCGGTGGTGGCGCTGTCCGACCTCGGCCGTTACGTCCCGGTGGACGTTCAGAGCATCAACACCGCGACCGCCGCCGCCGACGCCAGCGAGGATGACGAGGAGGAGGATAACGGCAGCGGAGTGCGGCTCTATCAGAGCATCTACGAGACGGCGCTACGCTACAAGGTGCCGGCGCCGGTCATCGAAGACATGATCCGCATCTACTCCTACGATGTCGATTTCCAGCGCCGCGCTCAGGCCGGCGATTCGTTCGAGGTGTTTTACGCCAGCGACGACGAGACCACGCCACAGATCGAGAAGGACGACGTGCTATTCGCCTCGCTCACCGTCGGCGGCGAAACCAAGAAATACTACCGCTTCCAGACCGCCGACGACGGCATCGTCGATTACTATGACGAGAGCGGCAAAAGCGCCAAGAAATTCCTGGTCCGCAAGCCGGTCAACAATGCGATCATGCGCTCCGGCTTCGGCGCCCGCCGCCATCCGATCCTCGGCTACACCAAGATGCACACCGGCGTCGATTGGGCCTCTCCTTACGGCACGCCGATCTTCGCCTCGGGCAACGGCATCGTCGAACGGGTGGGCTGGGAAGGCGGCTACGGCAAATATATCCGCATCAAGCATAACAACGGCTACGAGACGGCCTACGGTCACATGTCGGCCTATGCCAAGGGCATTGAGCCCGGCAAGCGAGTGCGGCAGGGACAGGTGATCGGCTTCGTCGGCTCCACCGGGCAGTCCACCGGCGCGCACGTCCACTACGAGATTCTCGTCAACGGCCGCTTCGTCGATCCCATGCGCATCCGGCTGCCGCGCGGCCGCTCGCTGGATGGCACGCAGATGGCCACGTTCGAGAAGGAACGCAACCGGATCGACGGCCTGATGGCGAACCGCAACGCGCCGCGCGTCGCCGAGAACCTGGCGACCCAGCCGGTCGGGCTGGCCGGGCGCACCCAGAGCGCCGCGGCACGGCCGGCCAGCCGGTAGTCGATCCGCACCCCCGAAACGACGGCGTCATCCTTCGACGTTCGCCGCGCGTACGGCTCACGCCTCAGGATGACGCTTCGCGGCGCGGTTCAGCGGATACTCAGTTGAGCACCCGCTTCATTCTCGGCGCGTCGTCCTCGATGTCCGCCGCACGCGCCACCTTGCCATTGAAGGTCAGCGCGCCGGCTTTCGCCGAGATCTTCACGTGATCGCCGTCAGCGACCTCGCCTGCGAGGATCATCTCGGCCAGCGGATCCTGCACGTTGCGCTGGATCACCCGCTTCAGCGGCCTTGCACCGTAGGCCGGATCCCAGCCCTTCTCCGCCAGCCAGTCGCGGGCCGAGGCATCGAGGTCGAGCACGATCTTGCGGTCGTCCAGCAACTTCTGAAGCCGGCCGAGCTGGATCGCGACGATCGCGCCCATCTCGCTGCGCTGCAAGCGGTGAAACAGGATGATCTCGTCCACACGGTTCAGGAACTCGGGGCGGAAATGCGCCCGCACCAGTCCCATCACCTGATCGCGCACGGCCGAGGTGTCCTGGCCTTCCGGCTGGTTCACCAGGAACTCCGAACCGATGTTCGAAGTCATGATGATGAGCGTGTTGCGGAAGTCCACAGTGCGGCCCTGACCGTCAGTCAGACGGCCGTCGTCGAGCACCTGCAACAACACGTTGAAGACGTCCGGATGCGCTTTCTCGATCTCGTCGAACAGCACCACCTGATAGGGCCGCCGCCGCACCGCTTCGGTGAGCGCCCCGCCCTCATCGTAGCCGACATAGCCGGGCGGCGCACCGATCAGCCGCGAGACGGAGTGCTTCTCCATGTATTCCGACATATCGAGGCGAACCATCGCGGTCTCGTCGTCGAACAGGTAAGCCGCGAGCGCCTTGGTCAGTTCGGTTTTGCCGACGCCGGTGGGCCCTAGGAACATGAACGAGCCCATCGGCCGGTTCGGGTCCTGCAAGCCGGCGCGGGCGCGGCGCACCGCGGTCGAGACAGCGCGCACCGCCTCGGTCTGGCCGACCACGCGCTCCCCCAAGCTCTGCTCCATGCGCAGCAGCTTTTCCTTCTCGCCTTCGAGCATCTTGTCCACCGGCACGCCGGTCCACCGCGACACCACCTGCGCGATGTTGTCGGCGGTGACCGTCTCGTCCATCATGGTCGAGCCTTCGCCGGCCTCGATCTGCTCCAGCCGCTTCTCCAGTTCGGGAATGCGGCCATAGGCAAGTTCGCCCGCCTTCTGGTACTCGCCGCGGCGTTGCGCATTGGCGAGATCGATCCGCGCCTGATCAAGCTCGCTCTTGAGCTTGGCGGCGTCAGAAAGCTTGCCCTTCTCGGCGTTCCAGCGCGAGGTCAGATCGGCTGAGCGCTTCTCCAGATCGGCAAGCTCCTTCTCCAGATTCTCGAGGCGGGTTTTGGAGCCGGCGTCATGCTCCTTCTTCAGCGCCTCCTGCTCGATCTTCAGCCGCACGATGTCGCGGTCAAGGTTGTCGAGTTCTTCCGGCTTGGAATCGACCTGCATCTTGAGTCGCGCCGCCGCCTCGTCCACAAGGTCGATCGCCTTGTCGGGCAGGAAGCGGTCGGTGATGTAGCGGTTCGACAGCGTCGCCGCCGCCACCAGCGCGGAGTCGGCGATGCGCACGCCGTGATGCTGCTCGTACTTGTCCTTGAGGCCGCGCAGGATTGAGATGGTGTCCTCGACCGTCGGCTCGGAGACAAACACCGGCTGGAAGCGCCGCGCCAAGGCGGCGTCCTTCTCGACGTGCTTGCGGTATTCATCCAGCGTGGTCGCGCCGATGCAGTGCAGTTCGCCGCGCGCAAGCGCCGGCTTCAGCAGGTTCGAGGCGTCCATCGCGCCATCGGCCTTGCCCGCTCCGATCAGCGTGTGCATCTCGTCGATAAACAGGACAATGCCGCCCTCGGCGGAGGTCACCTCCTGCAACACCGCCTTCAACCGCTCCTCGAACTCGCCGCGATACTTTGCGCCCGCGATCAAGGCGCCCATGTCGAGCGACAACAGCTTCTTGTCCTTCAGGCTCTCCGGTACGTCGCCATTGAGGATGCGCAGCGCCAGCCCTTCGACGATGGCGGTCTTGCCGACGCCGGGCTCGCCGATCAGTACGGGATTGTTCTTGGTGCGCCGCGACAGCACCTGAATGGTGCGGCGGATTTCCTCGTCGCGGCCGATCACCGGATCGAGTTTGCCGTCGCGCGCCGCCTGCGTCAGGTCGCGGGCATATTTCTTCAGCGCGTCGTAGGCGTTCTCGGCGGTCGCGGAATCGGCGGTGCGCCCCTTGCGTAGCGCGTTGATCGCGGCGTTGAGGTTCTGCGGCGTGACGCCGCCCTGCGCGAGAATTTTCCCGGCCTCGCTGTCCTTGTCGAGCGCCAGCGCCAGCAGCAACCGCTCGACGGTGACGAAGCTGTCGCCGGCCTTGTCGGCGGCCTGCTCGGCGGCGTCGAAGGCGCGCGCCGTCGCCGGCGCCAGATAGATTTGGCCGGCGCCGCCGCCGGAGACTTTCGGCAGCTTGTTGAGTTCGGCTTCGGTGGCCTTGAGGATGGCGCGGGAGTTGCCGCCGGCGCGGTCGATCAGTCCGCCGGCCAGCCCCTCGCTGTCATCAAGCAGGACCTTGAGAATATGCAGCGGCGAGAACTGTTGATGTCCCTCGCGCACAGCCAGCGATTGCGCCGACTGGATGAAGCCCCGCACCCGTTCGGTATATTTTTCAACGTTCATTGGTGATGGTCCCTCAGCCTGCCGGCTCGCCCCGAAGGCACGTCGCCGGCATCTTCATTGGGTTCCGCCTGCCGCGCCGCCGTTTCGCGGCCGACAGGCAGTCTCGTCGCCGGTCCCTGACGAAGGGACCGGCTTGACCCAGATGTGGGAACCCGTCGCCGCCAACGGAAGGGTCGGCGGTGACAATTTCAGTCGTTTGGGACGATCAGTTCGGCAGCACGTAGGCGTAGACCCGGCCGCGCGGATAGACCGCCTCGGCGACCCGGCGGCCGTGATTGCCGGAGACGATGATCGGGTTGCCCTTGGCATCGACGCCGCTGACGACGCCGACGTGACCGCCGCGCCGGCCGCGCGAGATCACCGCTATGGCGCCGACCTGCGGTCCCGACACGCGCTGCCCGTAGCTCGCGAACGAGCGCGCCATGTCCGAGCCGGTGCCGCGATGGCCGGTCCGCGCCAGCACCATGTTCATGAAGCGCGCGCACCACAGCCGCGCCCGGCCGGTCGGATTGCGGCCGATGAAACGCCGCGCCTCGGCGACGAGGCCGGAGCCGCCCACACTACCGGCGCCAAGCGGCGCACCCGGCGCGACGCTGGCCTGCGCGTTTTCAACACGGCGCAATTGCCGCGCATGATGCGCCCAGCCCGACGCCCCGACCACGCGGGCGCGACGATGCGCGCGATGGTGACGATGGCGGACGCGATAGCGCTTGCCGTGATGGGCGCGGTGAGCGTGATGATGGGCGCGGTGAGCGTGATAATGATGATGACCATGGGCATGATGACGCGCGCCATGGTGATGAGACGGCCTCGCCGAGGCCGGAGACGACAATGCAAACGCAACGATCGCCAAAGAACTCAGGACCGCCGCCGACAAGCGAACGGTCCGCTTCAACGCACGCAACTTCAACATCCAGACAATTCCTTCACACCCTCCCGAGGTGGTGCCGGACCGCCCACCGGGCCGGCTCTGGCGCGTAGAACCACTCGCGATATGGCGAGAACAAGGCGCGCACGACGCGGATTTTCGCAGTTTTCCGCCGAATCGCGACCGATCGAGCGCGATTCGCAGGCGCGGGATCGCGCTCATGGCAGGCTTGCGTGAGAAGCAGAGCAGGTTAACGCGACTGATCGCGCAATCCTTGCGCACGGAGATAACGACGCGAGCGTCTGTCAGCGCTCCTTGCTGCGGCGGCTGAGCAGAAATATGCCCTGCTCGCCGAACAGATTCCAGAACCACCACGGCGCGTTGAGCCGCAGCGGCCGGCCGTAGAGGTCGAGCGCCACCGCACGCTCCATCTTGACGTTGATCTCGTTACAGAGCTGCACGAAATCCTTGATGGTGCAGAAGTGGATGTTCGGCGTATCGTACCATGTCGCCGGCAGGTTGTCGGTGCGCGGCATGTGCCCGCCGACCAGAAGCTGCAAGCGCATCTTCCAGTAGCCGAAGTTCGGGAACGAGACGATGGCGCGATGGCCGATCCGCAACAGGTTTTCCAGCACGGCGCGCGGCTGCCGCGTCGCCTGCAAGGTCTGCGACAGGATCACATAGTCGAACGAATCGTCCGGATAGGCGTCGAGGTCGGTGTCGGCGTCGCCCTGCACCACGGCGAGCCCCTTGGCGACACACTGGTTGACGCCTTCGCGCGACAGTTCGATGCCGCGGCCATCGACGCCGCGCCGCTCCAGAAGCTGCAACAGGTCGCCGTCGCCGCAGCCGACGTCGAGCACGCGCGAGCCGGGCGCGACCATCTCCGCCACCAGCAGGTGATCGCCGCGATGATCGGCCGGATTGAACGGCGCCGCGCCGCTCAATGACAGTGTCGGTTGCTGTATCGTCATATCCCCTCGCTCATCACTTGCCGGATGGCATGAGGCCGCGCGCCGCGGCGGCCGATTGCAGGAAGGCGCGCGCGATGTCGATGAACTCCGGCACGTCGAGCAGGAAGGCGTCGTGGCCCTTGTCGGTCTCGATCTCGGCGAACGACACCCGCGCGCCGCCGGCGTTGAGCGCGTGGACCACGGCGCGCGATTCCGCGGTCGGAAACAACCAGTCGCTGGTGAACGACACCACGCAGAAGCGGGTGCGGGTGCCGCGAAACGCCTTCGCCAGCACGCCGCCGTGGTCGGCGGCAATATCGAAGTAGTCCATCGCCCGCGTCAGATAGAGATAGCTGTTGGCGTCGAAGCGCTCGACGAACGACGAGCCCTGATGGCGCAGATAGCTTTCCACCTGGAAATCGGCGTCGAACGAGAACGTCGGCAGGTCGCGGTCCTGCATCCGGCGGCCGAACTTGCGGTGCAGGGCCGCGTCCGACAGATAGGTGATGTGCGCCGCCATCCGCGCCACGCCGAGGCCGCGATGCGGCCGCGTGCCTTCCGCGAAGTAGCGGCCCTGCCGCCAGTCGGGATCGGCCATCACCGCCTGCCGTCCGACCTCGTGGAAGGCGATGTTCTGCGCCGAGTGACGCGGGCCGGTCGCTACCGGCAGCGCCGCGAACACCCGCTCGGGATAGGCCACCGCCCATTGCAGCACCTGCATCCCGCCCATCGAGCCGCCGACGACGCACAGCAGCGTGTCGATGCCGAGGCGGTCGAGCAGCATCGCCTGGGCCCGCACCATATCGGGAATGGTGACGACGGGGAAATCCAGCCCCCACGGCTCGCCGGTGGCGGGATTGGTCGAGGCCGGGCCGGTCGAGCCCATGCAGCCGCCGATCACGTTGGGGCAGATGACGAAATAGCGGTCGGTATCGATCGGCCGGCCGGGCCCGATCATGGCCAGCCAGCCGCCCGGCTTGCCGGTAACAGGATGGACGTTGGCCATGTGCTGATCCATCGTCAGCGCATGACAGACCAGCACGGCGTTGCTGCGTGCGGCATTGAGCGTGCCATAAGCCTGATAGGCAATCTGGAACGGGGCGAGATCGACGCCGCAGTCGAGCCTGAGCGGCTGGTCGGGACCAAAGACCTCGACGAGCGACGACGGCCGGTCCACCTCGCGCTGGGTCTGTCCCGCCTGATCGTTGATGAACTCTGCGTTGGCCATCTGACACCGGGTTCCCGAGGCGGCGTCTGCCGCCGCGAACGTCCGACCGTCAGGCAATAAAAAACCGGCCTGAACAAACGGTTCGGCCGGGATCATTCTTGTCCCCGGCCTGTTTAGCGAGTTGTTTAACGTGGCTGCAAGCCGGCCGGCTCAAATGACCACGGTCGCAAGACAGCTAATCCCTCGCCGGGGCGTCGTCAAGACGGCGGCGGCGGGGCCGCCGGCACGGCGGTCCGCGCAGAGCCCCGATGCCGATGTTTTCTTTGCTTTCGGGCGGCGTCTTACCTATCAATGCGCCGACTTAATCCTTCCGCTCAGCGTTTCGAGCCGCCGCAGGTCGACCCATGTCCCAGCCGCCCCCCGCTCCCGTGTCGTTGCAGGACCTGCGTCAGGAGATCGACTCGATCGACGAGCAGGTCCACCGCCTGCTGATGCAGCGCAGCGACATCATCGACCGCCTGATCGCGGTGAAGAAGACCCAGGAGGTCGGTTCCGCGTTCCGCCCGGCCCGCGAGGCCGACATGATGCGCCGGCTGGCCGAGCGCCATCGCGGCCTGCTGCCGCTCGATACCGTTGAAGGCATCTGGCGCGTCATCATCGCCACCTTCACCTACGTCCAGGCGCCGTTCTCGGTCCATGCCGACCTGTCCGCCGGCGAATCCGCGATGCGGGATTCGGCGCGCTTTCACTTCGGCTTCACCGTGCCGTTCGTGCCGCATTTCAGCGCCACGGCCGCGGTCGAGGCGGTGGCGAAATCGCGGGGCGACCTGGCGCTGGTCCCGGCGACCGCCGGCCGCACGCCGTGGTGGCTCGAACTGGAAGCCGAGGGCGCGCCGCGGATCATCGCCCGGCTGCCCTTCATCGAGCGCGCCGACCATCCCGCCGCGCTGCCGGTGTTCGTGGTGTCGCGCGCCGCCGACAGCGCCATGGTGCCGGACGTCGAGATGTGGAGCGTCCGCGTCTCCGGCTGGAACGCCGACGTCGCCCGTGCGCTGGCCCCGCTCGCCGAGATCGCCGCGGTGCCGGACAGCGCCTTTGACGGCGCCGCGCTGCTGGTATCGGTCACCGGCGCCGGCAACCTCGACAGGATCACCGCCGCGCTGGTCGCCGCCGGCGCATCGGTGCGCTCGACCGCTCTCGTCGGCAGCCACGCGACGCGCTATACGGTGCCCAATAGCGACGCAACGCGCCGATAAACACGCCGACCCTTCCGGAGTTAACGATGTCAGGTCCCGTGCCGAATCCCGGCATTCTCGATATTGCGCCCTACACGCCGGGCAAGAGCCCGGTGCAGAAGCCGGGGCAGAAGGTGTTCAAGCTGTCGGCCAACGAGACGCCGCACGGCCCGTCGCCGCGCGCCCGTGACGCCTTCATCGCCGCCGCGGCCCATCTCGAAGACTACCCGGAGGGCACCTCGCGGGTGCTGCGCGAGGCGATCGGCCGCGCCTACGGCCTCGATCCCGACCGCATCATCTGCGGCGCGGGCTCCGACGAAATCCTCAACCTGCTGGCGCACACCTACCTGAAGCCCGGCGACGAGGCGATTTCGACGACGCACGGCTTCCTGGTCTACCCGATCGCCACCATGGCGAACGGCGCGACCAACGTGGTCGCGCCGGAAACCAACTTCACCGCCGACGTCGATGCGATCCTCGCCCGCGTGACGCCGCGCACCAGGCTGGTGTGGCTCGCCAATCCCAACAACCCGACCGGCACCTACATCCCGTTCGACGAGGTCAAGCGGCTGCGCGCGGGCTTGCCGCAACACGTCGTGCTGGTGCTGGACGCCGCCTATTCGGATTTCGTCTCGCGCAACGACTACGAGATCGGCATCGAACTGGTGGCGACCACCGACAACACGGTGATGACCCACACCTTCTCCAAGATTCATGGCCTTGCCGCGCTGCGCGTCGGCTGGATGTTCGGGCCCACCAACATCGTCGATGCGGTCAACCGCATCCGCGGGCCGTTCAACGTCGGAACGCCGGCAATGCTGGCGGCGAAGGCGGCGATCGAGGACACCGCGCACATCCGCATGTCGCGCGAACACAATGAAAAATGGCGCGGCTGGCTGACCGACGAGATCGGCAGGCTCGGCCTCACTGTGACACCGAGCGTGACCAACTTCATCCTGATCCATTTCCCGACCACGCAGGGCAGGACCTCGGCGGACGCCGACGCCTTCCTCACCGAACGCGGCCTGGTGCTGCGCGCGCTCAATAATTACGGGCTGCCGCACGCCCTGCGCATGACCATCGGCACCGAGGAAGCCAACCGCCTGGCGGTCGAGGGCCTGCGCGACTTCATGGCGCGCCCATGACCGAAGCGCCGCTATTCTCCCGCATCGCGCTGATCGGCTTCGGCCTGATCGGCGGCTCGATCGCGCGCGCCGCCAGGGCGCAGGGGCTCGCCGGCGAGATCGTCGCCACCGCGCGCTCGGAAAAGACCCGCGCGCGGGTCCGCGAACTCGGCATCGTCGATCGCGTGGTCGAGACCAACGCCGGGGCGGTAAAGGATGCGGATCTGGTGATCCTCGGCATTCCGGTCGGCGTCTGCGGCGCGGCGGCCGAGGAAATCGCGCCGCATCTCAAGCCCGGCGCGATCGTCTCCGACGTCGGCTCGGTCAAGAGCGCGGTGGTTCGCGACATGGCCCCGCACCTGCCGGCCAACGTGCATTTCGTGCCGGCGCATCCGGTGGCCGGCACCGAGAACTCCGGTCCCGACGCCGGCTTCGCCGAACTGTTCGCCAACCGCTGGTGCATCCTGACGCCGCCGAACGGCACCGACGCCGCGGCGGTGGAGAAGCTCGCCACGTTCTGGCGTGCGCTCGGCGCCAACGTCGAGACGATGACGCCGGAACACCACGATCTGGTGCTGGCGGTGACCAGCCATCTGCCGCACCTGATCGCCTACACCATCGTCTCGACGGCGGAGGAACTGGAAGGCGTCACCCGCTCGGAGGTGCTGAAGTTCTCGGCCGGCGGTTTCCGCGACTTCACCCGCATCGCGGCGTCCGACCCAACGATGTGGCGCGACGTGTTCCTTAACAACAAGGACGCGGTGCTGGAAATGCTCGGCGAGTTTCAGGAGGACCTGTCGAAACTGACGCGGGCGATCCGGCGCGGCGACGGCGAGACGCTGTTCGATCACTTTACCCGCACCCGCGCCATCCGCCGCGGCATCGTCGATATCGGACAGGACGAGGCCGCCGCCGACTTCGGCCGCCGCCCCGCCCATCTGGCGAAGAAGCCAGCCTGATCCGGCTGTCATCAGGCTGCCATGTGTTGCGCGATCCTGCGAAGCCGGGTTGAATGAATTTGATTGTTCAAGGAGAAAACGAATGACCGTTCAAGTTGGTGACCGCCTGCCCGAGGCCAAGTTTCACGTGATGACCGCCGACGGCGTGCAGGTCATGACCACCGACGAGATTTTCAAAGGCAAGAAGGTGGCGCTGTTCGCCGTGCCCGGCGCTTACACCGGCACCTGCCACAAGATGCACATGCCGAGCATCTTCCTCAACGCCTATGCGATGAAGGACAAGGGCATCGACACCATCGCCGTCGTCGCGGTCAACGACGCCTTCGTGATGAACGCCTGGAAGCGCGACGTCGACCAGCGCGACGAGGCGATCTTCCTTGCCGACGGCAACGCCGACTTCGCCAAGACGATCGGCATGGAACTGGACGCCTCTGGCCTCGGCCTCGGCATCCGCTCCAAGCGCTATTCGATGGTGGTCGAGGACGGCGTGGTAAAGACGCTCAACGTCGAGTCCAATCCCGGCAAGGTCGAGGTGTCGGGCGGCGACACCCTGCTCGGGCAGCTTTGACGGCTTCCTGTGTCGCGAGCGCCGGGCAGCGGCGTTCCAGCTCGGTCCGAGATCTCCCGCGCACTCTGCCTTCCGGGGCTTCTATGTCGCCGTCCGGTCATCGAAAAACCGGGCGACGGCGGGCGGCATTTTATCAACGTCAATCTGAAAGAGCTCCAATAATACCCCGTCCGGCGCCGGACACATGATGTAGCGCCATGATCCGAATTCACGGATTCCGCTTCGGAATTGCGTTCCCATCCCGACCAGCCGGCGATGGAGTCCGGCCAGGTCGCTGGTGCGGAAACCGAGATGATGGACGGCTCCCCTGCCAGAATCGCGAGGCTGCTGGTCGTACAGATGCAGCCGTCCCTCGCCGATCCGCATAAAAACGTTACGCGAACCTCCGAAGTCGCCGTCAAAGACCACCTCGGCATCAAACGCCTCGACATACCAGCGTGTCGTGTACGCGATGTCGTTCGCAAAGAGATGTGCGTGATGGAAATGGATCATAGACAGAATCCGCCCTGTTCCCTCTTCTGATCGCAATCCATCGCAGCCTGAATGGCGCGGATCAAGACTGCTGGGCCTCCTTCAGCCGCGCCATGGCGACGCCTTCGCGCGCAAGCTGATCGGCGCGCTCGTTGTCATCGTGGCCGGCGTGGCCTTTGACCCAGTGCCAGCGTACCCGGTGCGGCTTCAAGGCGGCGTCGAGCCGCTGCCACAGGTCGACGTTCTTGACCGGCTTTCTCTCGGCGGTGCGCCAGCCATTGGTCTTCCAGCCGTGAATCCAGCCGGTGATGCCCTGGCGCAGATACTGGCTGTCGGTATGGAGATCGACCGCGCACGGCTTCTTCAGCGCTTCCAGCGCCGAGATCGCCGCCATCAACTCCATGCGGTTGTTGGTAGTGTGGGGCTCGCCACCCTTCAATTCCTTGCGCCTATCGCCGAATTGCAGGATCGCGCCCCAGCCGCCCGGCCCCGGATTACCGGAGCAGGCACCGTCGGTATGGATCACCACGGCAGGAAGATCGCTCACGCCACAAGCCCCGAACGGGCGACGCCGTAGCCCGCGATATCGTTCACCGACTGGTGGAAGCGCAGCTTGCGGACGTATTCCAGCGGGTCCTTCGGCTTCACCAGCGCACCTAGCGGCACGTTGAGGAAATCGACCAGCCTGGTCAGCAGGAAACGCAGCGCCGCGCCGCGCGCCAGCAGCGGCAGCGCCGCCTGCTCGGCAACCGAGAGCGGCCGCTCGCGGCCGTAGGCGTCGAGAAACGCCCGCGCCTTGGTGACGTTGAAGGAATGATCGGCCTCGAAGCACCACGCATTGAGGCAGATCGCCACGTCGTAGGCGAGGATGTCATTGCAGGCGAAGTAGAAATCGATCAGGCCCGAGAGCCGGTCGCCGACGAACAGCACGTTGTCGGGAAACAGGTCGGCATGGATGATGCCGCGCGGCAGGTCGTCCGGCCAGCGCGCTTCGAGATAATCGAGCTCAGCGGCGAGAAACGCCCTGAGGCCGTGCTGCACCGTATCGGCGCGCGACGCGCCTTGCGCGAACAGCGGCCGCCAGCCTTTGACCGACAGCGCGTTGGCGCGCGTCATGGCGAAGTCGCTCCCTGCCAGATGCAGTTTCGCCAGCGCGGTGCCGACGGCGGCACAGTGCGCGGCGTTCGGCTTGCGCGGCCACACGCCCTCAAGAAAGTCGATGATCGCGGCCGGGCGTCCGGCCAGCGTGCCGAGCGTCGTGCCGTTCCGCGTCTTCACCGGCTGCGGGCAGACGATGCCGTGGGTGGCGAGGTGCTCCATCAGGCCGAGGAAGAACGGCAGGTCGCCCGCCGCCACGCGCTTTTCGTACAGCGTGAGAAAATAGGAGCCCGTGGTGGTGTGCAGCAGGAAGTTGGAGTTCTCGACGCCCTCGGCGATGCCCTTGTAGGACAGCAGTTCGCCGATGTCGTAACCGGCGAGGAACGCCGCCAGTTCGTCCGCGGCGACGTCCGTATAGACCGCCATGAAACGCTACTCCGCCGCGTCGGGACGCAGTGAGCGCGGCAGCGGGAAGAACTCGTTCTCCTCGGCGGCTGAAACCGTCTCGACGTCGAGCTGGTAGCGCTCGGCGAAGGCGCCCATGATCTCCTCGACGATCACTTCCGGCGCGGAGGCGCCCGCGGTGATGCCGACGCTACGCACACCCTCGAACTTGCTCCAGTCTAGGTCCGAGGCGCGCTGCGCCAGAACCGCGATCGGGCAGCCCTCGCGCTCGGCCACCTCGCGCAGCCGCTGCGAGTTCGACGAGTTGGGCGCTCCGACCACGATCAGCGCGTCCACCACCGGCGCCACTTTCTTCACCGCGAGCTGGCGGTTGGTGGTGGCGTAGCAGATGTCTTCCTTGTGCGGCCCGTGGATGTTGGGAAACCGCCGCTTCAGCACCGCGACGATTTCCTTAGTGTCGTCGATCGACAGCGTGGTCTGGGTGACAAAAGCAAGGTTGTCGGCATTCTTCGGCGTGAAATTCTCGGCGTCCTCGGCGGTCTCGATCAGGGTCACCGCGCCGGGTGGCAGTTGCCCCAGCGTGCCGACCACCTCGGGGTGATGGGAATGGCCGATCAGGAGGATTTCGTGCCCGCGCTTGAAATGGATTGCCGCCTCGCGATGGACCTTGGTGACCAGCGGGCAGGTGGCATCCAATGAGAAGAAATTCCGCGTCACCGCCTCGGCGGGGACCGATTTCGGCACGCCGTGAGCGGAAAAGACCACCGGCGCCTCGGTATCGGGGATTTCCGACAGCTCCTCGACGAAGATCGCGCCCTTGGCGCGCAAGCTATCCACCACATAGCGGTTATGCACGATCTCGTGACGGACATAGACCGGTGCGCCGTAGAGCTTCAGCGCGCGCTCCACCGTATCGATGGCCCGGACCACGCCGGCACAGAAGCCGCGGGGTGAGCAAAGCACGATTTTCAACTGCGGTTTGGCCTGCATAGAGGGCGATCCGGAACCTGTTCACCCGCGACCGGCGAGTGTGGAATCAAGCATTTATGCGGAAAATGGACGCGAAACGGCGCGTCGGCACGCGATTGCCTACGACTTGGGCCGGCTTTGCGGCCCTGTCAAGGCCATAGCGCACCCCATTGCAGGTTTCGGTCGAGGCGGACTATATAGAGGTTCATCCCGTCATCCCCGATGACCACACTACTCCGCCTCCGAAACCGAGGTGGGCGGAGCCCAAAGGAGATTTGCCCATGAGCAACGCACCGCTGATGCCGAAGGCGACTGCCGTGTGGCTCGTCGATAACACGGCGCTGACATTCGACCAGGTGGCGGATTTCACCAAGATGCACCCGCTGGAGGTGCGCGCCATCGCCGACGGCGACGCCGCCCAGGGCATCAAGGGCATGGACCCGATTTCGACCGGCCAGCTCACCCGCGACGAGATCGAGCGCGGCGAGAAGGACCCGAACTATCGCCTGCGCCTCAGCGAAAGCAAGGTGGTGCTGCCGGAAGCCAAGAAGAAGAAAGGCCCGCGCTACACCCCGGTATCGCGCCGCCACGAGCGCCCCAGCGCCATTCTCTGGCTGGTGCGCAACCATCCCGAGTTGAAGGACAGCCAGATCATGCGGCTGGTCGGCACCACCAAGACCACCATCGCCTCGATCCGCGACCGCACCCACTGGAACGCCTCGACGCTGACGCCGATGGACCCCGTGACGCTGGGCCTATGCTCGCAGATCGAACTGGACTTCGAGGTGCAGCGCGCCGCCAAGGAGAAGCCGGCCGATCAGGCTTACGGCGGCGCCACCTTGCTGCCGGCTTCCGAGACGACTCGCAAGGATGAGGATCAGCCGTCCGAGCGCCAGCAGGACGACCTCAACGTCGATGCCGTGTTCGCCAAGCTGAAGACCATCGGCGGCAAGAAGCAGGACGACGAGGAGGAATAGACGATAGCGATCATTCTGAGAGTTTGACCGGAAACGAGGCGTCATCGTCCGTGAAGGCGGACGGTCCAGTAGTCCGCGCGGCGCGAGGGAAATCCGTTTTACGAAAGCGAGTACTGGATGCTCCGCCTTCGCGGAGCATGACGGTTTTCACCCTGCATACCCACCCCAAAAATAACTTCCCGATCAGACCTAAAAGTCTATCCGGCAGTATTCTGAAACAGGCCGGTCTGAAGGAGCCGCGCTGATGCGTTACGCGGTGGTGGTCGAGAAGGCAGGAAGCAATTTTTCAGCTTATGAAGTCTGACGAGCGCCCTACTGCCCGTTGAGCATCCGCTCGGCGAGATTGCGGTGGCCGCGTTCGAGCCGGTCGGCCGTATTGCCACGCCGCGCGTCGCGGTTCTTGCGGCAGGCGACATAGGCGTCCGAGCCCGGCGCGACGCCGTCGGCGCGGCAGAAGGTGTCATCGTCGGTCTGGGCCGCCGCCGTGGCCTCCGGCGACTGGTGACGCTCGAAACTGGAGCAGCCCGCAAGCACCAAACCGGCAAGCAGCGCCAGCGCGACGCGGCGCGGCATCAGAGGACGTGAGGCAATCAACATGCGGGGTTCCGTGGGCTCGACGGTGGCCGATATGATCCGAACAAAACAGTCCGGGCAAAGCGAGCCGGACAATACGATCCGCAGGGTGTGATCCGGCATTTCATCCAAAATGAGGCCGGAAGCGATGCCGCCATCGCTCCCCGGCGGTCGCGCCACGCTTGCGCGGGCCTTATACCCGCCCCTTCAGCGCCGCGCCGATCTCGTCCAGCACCTTGGGATCCTCGATGGTCGCGGGCGTGGTCCATGGATCGCCGTCGGCGATCTTCTTGATGGTGCCGCGCAGGATTTTGCCGGATCGGGTCTTGGGCAGCCGCGCCACGGTGACCGCCAGCTTGAACGCCGCCACCGGGCCGAGCTTGTCGCGCACCAGCGCCACAATCTCCTTCTCGATCTCCGCAGGCGGGCGCGTCACGCCGGCCTTGAGCACCACGAGCCCGCAGGGGATCTCGCCCTTGATGGCATCCTTGATGCCGAGCACGGCGCATTCCGCCACGTCCGGGTGCGAGGCGAGGATCTCCTCCATGCCGCCGGTGGAGAGCCGATGTCCCGCGACGTTGATGATGTCGTCGGTGCGGCCCATCACGAAGATGTAGCCGTCCTCGTCCTTGTAGCCGGCGTCGGAGGTCTTGTAGTAGCCGGGGAACTCGTTGAAGTAGGCTTCCTTGCAGCGCTCGTCCTGCTGCCACAGGGTCGGCAGGCAGCCCGGCGGCAGCGGCAGCTTGATGACGATCGAGCCCATCTGCCCGGCCGGCAGGGGCTTCGCCGCCTCATCCACGATATCGACCTGATAGCCCGGCATCGGCACCGTGGGGGAGCCGTGCTTGACCGGCAGTTGCCCGAGTCCGACCGGATTGCCGGCGATGCACCAGCCGGTCTCGGTCTGCCACCAGTGGTCGATCACCGGCACCTTCAAATGCTTCTCCGCCCACTCGATGGTTGGCGGATCGGCGCGCTCGCCGGCGAGGAACAGCGTGCGGAACTGCGACAGGTCGTATTTGCGGATGAACTCGCCGTTCGGGTCGTCCTTCTTGATGGCGCGGAACGCGGTCGGCGCGGTGAAGAACGCCGCCGCCTTGTGCTGCGAGATGACGCGCCAGAACGCGCCGGCGTCCGGCGTGCCGACCGGCTTGCCCTCGTACATGATCGAGGTGTTGCCGTTGAACAGCGGGCCGTAGACGATGTAGCTGTGGCCGACCACCCAGCCGATGTCGGAGCCGCACCACCACACCTCGCCCGGCTTGACGCCATAGAGGTTGTACATCGACCAGTTGATGGCGACGAGATGGCCGCCGTTGTCGCGCACCACGCCCTTGGGGACGCCGGTGGTGCCCGACGTATACAGAATATACAGCGGATCGGTCGCCAGCACCGGCACGCAGGCGGCTTCCTTCTTCGCCGCCACCGCCTTGTCGCGCAAGTCCTTCCAGTCGTGATCGCGGCCGGCGATCAGATCGCAGGTCTGCTGCGGCCGCTGAAGAACGATGCAGGCCGGCACCTTGTGGGCGGCGAGCCTGATGGCGTCGTCGAGCAGTGGCTTGTAGGCGACGATGCGGCCCGGCTCGATGCCGCAGCTTGCCGAGAGCACCAGCTTGGGTTGCGCGTCGTCAATGCGGGTCGCCAGCTCCTTGGCGGCGAAGCCGCCGAACACCACCGAATGCACTGCGCCGATGCGGGCGCAGGCCAGCATCGCCACCATCGCCTCCGGCACCAGCGGCATGTAGATGACGACGCGGTCGCCCTTGGCGACGCCGAAGTCCTGCAGGATCGCGGCGAAGGTCTTCACCTCATGCAGCATCTGCGCATAGGTGAAGGTGGTGACGCTGCCCGTCACCGGCGAATCGTGGATCAGCGCGAGTTGGTCGGCGCGGCCGTTCGCGACATGGCGGTCGAGCGCGTTGTAGCAGGTATTGACCACCGCGCCGGCGTACCAGCGGCCATAAAGCCCCATCGAGGGGTCGAACACCTTCTTCGCCGGCTCGATCCAGTCGATGGCGCGCGCGGCGTCGGCCCAGAAGCCCTCGGGGTCGCGCATCGAGCGCGCATAGGCTTCGTAATACTGACTCTTGTTCTGAATGTTCATGGCGTTCACTCCGCTGGGGCATTCGCGCCGCCGCTCCGTTTCGGGACAAACCGTGGGCGCAGCCTGTGAAATGCCCGCAAGCTCCGGCCGGCACGGTGGGTCGGCGCCGACGGAACCTGATGTCATGCGGCCATTGTGATGGGACGGCCCGACAATTCAAGAATAATCGGTTGCGACATTTGGCTAACGCGAGCCGCCGCAATCTCCGAAATCAGCCGGTTTTCACCGTCAATCCGCCGTCCACCACCAGTTCGATCCCGGTGATATAGCGCGATTCATCGCTGGCGAGGAACAGGGCGGCATTGGCGACGTCCCAGCCCTCGCCCATATGCCCCATCGGCACCTGGGCGTCGCGCCGCTTCCACATCTCCTCCACGTCGCCCTTGGCGTAGCTTGCGGCCAATCCTGCGGAATGCTCGACCATCGGCGTCTTCATCAGCCCCGGCAGGATGGTGTTGACGCGGATGTTCTTCGGCGCGAACTCGACCGCCGTGGTGCGCGTCATCTGGTTCATCGCCGCCTTGGTGGTGGCATAGGTGACATAGGAGACGCCGAGATGGCGGATCGAGGCGACCGACGAGATGTTGATGATCGAACCGCCGCCCTGCTTCGCCATCACTGGGATGACGTGCTTCATGGCGAGGTAGGCGCTTTTGAGATTGATGGCGAAGACCCGGTCCCAGTCCTTCTCCTCGACCTCGACGACGCTGCCGACCTCGGCGATACCGACATTGTTGTCGAGCACGTCGATGCGGCCGTACGCCTTCAGGCACGCATCCACCATCGCCTTGATGTCGCTCTCGCGCGCGGCATCGGCGGCAAACGCCGTGGCCTTGCCGCCCTCGCCCGCGATGATGTCCGCCGTCTCCTTCGCCGCGTCCGCATTGCGATCGACGCAGAACACCTGCGCACCCTCGCGCGCGAACGTCACCGCCGTCGCCTTGCCGTTGCCCCAGCCCGGCCCGATCGATCCGGCGCCGACGACGATGGCGGTCTTTCCCTTGAGCCGATTCACCGGCTTCTCCTGTTTTTGATGTGATCCGCACTTTTCCCGCAATCACGCGGCCGCGTCAAATTCTCATCACGCCGCCGCCGTGCGATCTGATAGACTGAGCGGATCATGCTCGCCCTCGAAATCGGCATCGTCACGGTCCTGATCGTCATCAACGGTCTGCTCGCGATGTCCGAACTCGCCATCGTCTCATCGCGTCCCGCGCGCCTTGCCGCGCTGGTCGAGAAAGGCGTCACCGGCTCGCGCCGGGCGTTGGCGCTGGCCTCGGATCCCGGCAAGTTTCTCTCCACCGTGCAGATCGGCATCACGCTGGTCGGCGTGCTGTCCGGCGCATTCTCCGGCGCGACGCTCGGCCACCGGCTCACCGCGTGGCTGATGGAACTTGGCGTGGCGAATGGCGTTGCCGACGCGCTCGGCGTCGGCGCGGTGGTCGGCGGCATCACCTACGCCTCGCTGATTATTGGCGAACTGGTGCCCAAGCAGATCGCATTGCGCAACCCGGAATCGGTTGCCGTGAAAGTCGCGCCGGCGATGACATGGCTGGCGCGCATTTCCTCGCCGATGGTGTGGCTGCTGGACATCTCCGGCAAGCTCCTGCTGCGCGCGCTCGGCCAGAGCGGGGCCGGCGAAGACACCGTCACCGAGGATGAAATCCGATCGCTGGTGCGCGAGGCGGAAACCGCCGGCGTGCTGGAGCCGGGCGAAAGGGAGATGATCGCCGGCGTCATGCGGCTTGGCGACCAGCCGGTCGGCGCGGTGATGACGCCGCGCCGCGAGGTGGACTTCATCGACCTTGCCGATCCGCCGGACGTGATCCGCGACACGATCGCCGCCACGCGCCATTCACGGCTGCCGGTGTTCGACGGCGACCGCGACGCGGCGCTGGGCGTGGTGCAAGCGAAAGACATGCTGGACAGCTATCTCGCCGGCGTCACCCCGGACATCCGCGCGCTGGTGCGCGAGGTGCCAGTGATTCCCGAAATCGCTGACGCGCGCGACGTGCTGGCGGCATTGCGCAATTCGCCGGTGCATCTCGGCCTCGTGCACGACGAGTACGGCAGCTTTCAGGGCATCGTCACCGCCGCTGACATTCTCGAATCCATCGTCGGCGGCTTCCATACCGAGGAAGGGCCGGCGGAGATGCCGGTGGTTCGGCGTCCCGACGGCTCGTATCTGATCGAAGGCTGGATGTCGGCGGAGGAGTTCGCCGACCTGCTCGGCATCCCGCTGCCGCTATCGCGACCCTACAACACCGCCGCCGGATTCATCTTGCAGATTTTCGGCGCGATCCCCGAGATCGGCGACACCCGCGATATCCATGGCTGGCGCTTCGAGATCGTCGATCTCGACGGCCGCCGCATCGACAAAATCCTCGCGACGAAAATCGCGCAGCCACGCCGCGCGCTGTAGCGGAAGCCGGGCCGGGATTCTGTTTTACCCTAATCGCACACACGCATCGTCGTCGGATGCGGGCCGACAGCGTGGCCGAGAATCTTCGACAACCAGCGGCAACGGCCATCCGCGCACAGCCGCCATTCCCCCGCCATGCCGGAATTGCCCAGCACCACTTCCGGCATCGGCAAACTCTGCGGGTGCCAGACGAACCAGCCATCGATCAACCGCGCCTCCGACGGCGGCTCCATGCCCGCGCCCGAGCCTTTCACCCGCGCGGTGACCAGTTCGAGGCCCTGCGCCGTGACGCGCCAGTCCTCCTGCCAGTCGATCTTCTCGATCGAATGCGTCCACGCCAGCGTGAAGGCGCTGACCGCCAGTGTCTTGACCACTCCGGCGGAGATCAGGCACAGGCTCATGCCGTGACCGCGCCAGGTGCCGGCCGCCGCCGCCAGTCCCAGAACACCACGGCGGCGGCCAGCGCGAAGCCGACCCAGTCGCTGTAGGTGAACTCGCCGAGCAGGCACAGCGCCGCCAGGAACGTGATGATCCGCTCGATGATGGTCATGCGCGTGAACAGGAATCCGATCGCGACCATGCCGAACAGGCCGATGGCGACCAGCGCCTTGACGGTGGCATAGACGACCGCGCCGTAGAAGCCGAGATAGGCTTGCATCGGATCGCCGGTCTGCAACATCAGCGCGGGCGAATACACCGCGATGAACGGAATGACGTAGCCGGCCAGCGCTATGCGCATCGCCTCCCAGCCGATGGTGTCGGGGTTCTCCTTGGCGATCGGCGCCGCCGCGAAGGCGGCCAGCGCCACCGGCGGCGAGAGATCGGCCATGATGCCGTAGTAGAACGCGAACATATGGCTGACGATCAGCGGCACGCCGAGCTTGGCCAGCGCGGGCGCGGCGAGCGCTGCGGTGATGATGTAGGTCGGGATCGTCGGAATGCCGGTGCCGAGCAGAATCGACAGCAGCATGGTCATCACCAGCGCCAGGAACAGGCTGTTCTCGCCGATGCCGATCACCCAGCTTCCAAAGATGTTGCCGACGCCGGTCTGCGTCATCATGCCGATGATGGTGCCGACGATGGCGCAGGCCATGCCGACGGTCAGCGACGACTTGGCGCTTTCCGCCAGCGAATCGCGACAGGCGACCAGCGTGGCGCGCCCGCCTCGGGTCAGCGCCGCCAGCAGCACCAGGCCGCCGACCACGAGGCCGACCATCATGATGTCGATGCCGCGCTGGAACATGGCGCCGACCACCACCGCCAGCAGGATCCAGAAGATATAGCGGATCGTCTGGTTGGGCAGGCCGAGCGCGATGCTGGCGCCGAGGATCAGTGTCGCAGTCAGCGCCAGCCCCATGATGCCGGCATAGAGCGGTGTAAAGCCCTCGAACAGCATGAACACCAGCACGGCGAGCGGCAACACCAGATACCAGCGCGCCGACAGCGCCTTCCACGCGCTCGGCATCTCGGAGCGGTTCATGCCCTTGAGGCCGTATTTGCCGGCTTCGAGATGCACCATCCAGAATGCCGAGGTGAAGTACAGCATTGCCGGGATCACCGCGGCGCGCACGATCACCATGTAATCGACGCCCAACGTTTCGGCCATGATGAACGCCACCGCCCCCATCACCGGCGGCATGATCTGGCCGCCCATCGAGGCGGTGGCCTCGACGCCGGCGGCGAACGCCCGGCGATAGCCGAAGCGGATCATCAGCGGAATGGTGAACTGGCCGACGGTCACCACGTTGGCGACACCGGAGCCCGAGATCGTGCCCATCATGCCCGACGCCACCACCGCGACCTTGGCCGGTCCGCCGCGGGTGCCGCCGAAAATGCCGAGCGAGACGTCGGTGAACAACTGGATCATCCCGGCACGCTCAAGAAACGCGCCGAACATGATGAACAGGAAGATGTAGGTCGCCGATACGTAGATCGGCACGCCGTAGAAGCCCTCGGTGCCGAACGACAGATGCGTGATGATCTGGTCGAAGCCGTAGCCGCGATGGTTGAGCGGCGACGGCAGATATTGCCCGAACGCCCAATAGAGGATGCAGGCGCCGCACATGAGCGGCAGCGCCGCGCCCATCAGCCGCCGCGTGCCCTCGAAGATCAAGACCGCGAGCAGCGTGCCGACCACGAGGTCCATGGTGGTCGGGTCGCCGTCGCGCAGGATCAAGTCGGCGTAGAAAATCCACTGATAGAGTCCGCAGAGGAAGCCGGCGCCGCCGATCAGCCACGCCAGCGCGCGGTCCCTGTCGGTTTTGGCGGTGAAATTGCCGATCAGGCCGAACGTCATCAGGATGATGAAGCCGACGTGGACGCCGCGCACCACCTGACTCGGCAGGATGTTCCACGCCGCGATGGCGATCTGGAACACGGCGAAGGCGATGCCGACGACGTAGGCGAGCAGGCCCCAGCGTCCGGGGCCGAAGCCTTCGGGAAAGCCGTGCTCGAAATTGCCGAGATCGACCTTGACCGGCTCGATCTGATCGATCGCGCTTTCCTGCGCCGGCGGCGCCGTGGTCTGCGACATCGTTCCCATCCCCGTTCATTTTGATGGCGGCGCGTCGCGCGTGAGCCGATCAATCGATCGGCTCCTCGCCGGCCACCTTTACCCCGGCCCAGACGTGGATGGCCGGGACGCTTGTCCCGGCCATGACGTCAGAGCGATCCTCGGCCGGCGCGCTTACTTGATAAGTCCCTTTTCCTTGAAGTAACGGATCGCGCCGGGATGCAGCGGCACCGGGCTGCCGGTCGCCGCCGTCTCAAGCTTGATGTCCTTGGCGGCGGCGTGCGCCGATTGCAGGTCCGGCAGCGACTCGAACACCAGCTTGGTCATCTGATAGGCGAGGTCGTCGGAAACGTCGGAATTGGTGACGAGGAAATTCACCACGGCGGCGGTCGGCACGTCCTTGTCCTGGCCCTTGTAGGTGTTGGCCGGGATCGTCGCCGCGACGAACGGCGCGCCGATCTTCTCGACGATCTCCTTCGGCACCGACACCACGTTGATCTCGTTCGAGTTGCTGAGGTCCTT
>JBIQLW010000052.1:0-24592 GCA_044463945.1 Bradyrhizobiaceae bacterium
GGGTCAAAATTGGACGCCGATACGGGGTCAAAGTTCAACGCCGATTGACATGCCGAGAAGGACAAAGCCAATGAGCGATGATCTGGTGAGCCGGTTGCGTGAACCGCTGTCGCAACTGCCGGGCGATGACGATGCCCTAATGGAGCGCGTCGTTTCGGACCGCGGCGAGGCTGCCACTGCCCTTGAAGAAGCCCGCGCCGAGATCGAGAGGCTGCGGCAGGAAGGCTTGGTTAAAGACAGCGCGATTATCGAAGCCGCGAAGCTGGCAAAGAAGTTGATGACGCGAGCGGTTCAAGCCGAGCAAGAGCACACCGATATGATGTGGCAGCGGCGACGGGCTGAAGAACGCACCGAGGAGGCAGAGAGCGCGTTGGCCGAGGCGAGGAAAGTGATCGAGCCGATCGTTTCGCGGCTGGAATGGGATGGCCACATGCAGCGATGGGCGCTCGCGCCAGATATGCCCGCTGGCTCAATCACCGCCGCCCGCCGCTTCATCGCATCCCAGGAACCAGCAGAGCAGGAGAAGTGAGATGGATATCACCGCTTCGGCCCCATCAGTTCGCCAACCGTGCCAACATTGCGGCATGACCCACGCGACGACGTGTCCCAAGATCAAGGCCATCGAGTATTACCCGGACGGGTCTACTAAGCGCCTTGAATTTCATGATCTTGTTCCGACCGTGCAGGGTGTATTCCCGATCAACCCGAACATTGCCACGACGAACGGACTCTAGCCATGACCCATCCTGATCGAGCGATAGAGGCCGGGGCGCGGGCGGCAGTCGATATCGCAGCGGAAATCGTCAACGGGCTGTCCTTCTCGACAAACCGGATGGTGAACGGCCGGCTTGTTGGCGAGCAGCATTTTGCCGCGCAAGCGATCGCGAATGCTATTCGAGAGGAACGCGCACGCCTTCGACCGGAAGGCTATGTCCTTATGCCGATCGAACCGACGCCATCAATCATCAAGGCATACATCGCGGCCGACCCACGCAGGAAGCGATACGCGGCCACCGCCAAGCGGGATTATCGCGCCATGCTCGCAGCCGCACAGGAGCAGAACGATGCAGATTCCTGACGATTGGTATGACTACTTCGACGAGTTCATCGCCCAGCAACTTGCGAAGCCAGACGAGCCCGAAACGGATCAGCCCATCGTTCACGCGGATATTGGATTCGGAGGCTGTGATGCAGGTGAATGACGATATGGTGCGGGCGGCGGCGGAGGTGTTTTGTGAAAACGGAATCCACATAGCCCTTCCGCAAGATGGCGATCTGGATGACCTTGAGCGCGAACGTTACGACACGCTGCGCGTCGCCCTCAACGCTGCCCTCGCGCATATGTGGAGGCCGGTTGGGGAAGCGGAAACAAATACGCACGTTATCGTGTTTTGCCCGGATGCGGCAGAACATACGCAAACAATGATTTGCGCTCGTTTAGAATTTGAAGGCGACCCAAACGAGCCGGAGTGGTTCGAACTTAACTGCGAATGTCGGCCGAACCCAATCGATGTTGAGCCCACCCACTTCATGCCTCTCCCCGCCCCTCCTAAGACCGGGGGAGAGTGAGATGGGACGCTTGCTTGACTGGGTCGGATTCCAAATCCTGATGCACGGCCCGCATCGTATCGTCTGCAACCCAGATACGAAATTCGGCACATGGTGCCTTGAACGGGCCGGTAGCTGGGCCTACGGCCGCCCCGGTGAGCAAGCATGAGCAGGACGGAGATCATCCCGGCCACTGTTACGCCGCGCGAACTGGCGGCCGAGATCGGCTGGTCTGAGCGCCGCGTCCGAGAAAAAGCTCGGGCCCTGAATGCCTGTATTGGCAGAGGTCGCGGAATGCGGCTTACTCAGGACGATGTGACGCAAATTCTGGAGGCCGAACGGTGCCCCTCAAGGTCTACAAGCGCGGTAAAACGTACCACTACACCGGGACGATTGCCGGAAGGCGATTACGCGGCACTACTGGCGCAACGGACAAGCTCCGCGCAGAGGAAGTTGCGGCCAAGGTCGAAGATTCCGAGTGGAAACGTCGTCAGCATGGACCGGTCGCAGTCCTAACTTTTGCAAAGGCGTCGATCCTGTATCGATCAGCGGGCAAGATGAGCACGAAGCGGCAGATCAAGTATCTGGAGAAGATCGAGGACTACTGGAAGGACACGCTGGTTAAGGACATGACGGCAGGCGCAATCAGGCAGAGCGCGATCGACATCTATCCGAAGGCCGCGCCGGCGACACGTAATCGGCAGGTCATCACACCGACGCGCGCCGTCATCAACCACTGCGCCGAACTGGAAATGTGCCCACCGATCAGGGTCCGAAAATTCAAGTTTGAACAGAAGATCAAGAAACCCATCCTGTTAGACTGGGTCGGGACGTTCACGAAACACGCGCGGCCGATAACGGCGGCGCTGGCGACGTTCATGTTCGCGACGGCGTGTCGCATATCAGAGGCGCGCCGCGTCGAATGGTCGGACATCGATTTTCACAACCGCACGATCCTGGTGCGAGAGACAAAGACAAAGAAGGAGCGGATGGCACATATGCCTGAACGGCTGCTGGTCGTTCTGGCGAATCTGCCGAGAGACAGAAGGCCATTCTGGCCCAGCGAGACGACGCTGCGGCGATGGTGGGATGAAGATATCGAATCCGCTGCAAAAGCCATGGGCGATGCCGGGTTCGATCACCTGACGTTCCATAGTTGCCGGCACGGCTTCGCGACGAAGATGCTGCGCGATGGTGTAGACCCAAAGACAGCGGCGAAATTGGGCGGTTGGGATTCGGTGACGCTGTTCATCGAAACCTACGCCCACGCGATGCAGGATACGCGGTTGACCGAAAACCTTTTTGGCACGAATCTGACACAGCCAAAAAGACAACGCAGCAAAAACAAGAGGATAGACCAATGAAAAGACCCGCCCGGGGGGACAACCGGGCGGGTCGAGCCATATGGCGCTGGGGTGGATGGGCGCTCGCGCCAGATACGGCCATGGTGGGACGGGATGTTGCGCTCCCACGATGATTAGGTCGCCGCCGCGCGCGAAACGTTCAAAGGGTTCGACAGATTTTTTTGCCCCGGATGTCGCCGGGCGTCGCCCTGCGGCTCGCGGCATTTGTTCCGGCCACGAGAAACGCGATTCCATCGAAGCGACAAAGGGTTTATGTCGCGCGCTTGGGAAACCAGGGCGCGACCAGCCGGTTGGGGCGGAACGGCTTCCACTCGCCCTCGCGCTGCGCCAGCCGGTCGGCGATGACCCACAGCGCCGGCGCGTGGAAGCCCAGCCCGATATGGGTGGTCACCACCTCGATGTTCTCGCGCCCCTCGCCTTCCTCCTCAAGGCAGGCGCGCCACGCCACCACGCCGTCGGCGCGGGTGTAGATCGAGGTCGAGGGCACCGGGAGCGGCCGCGCCAGCCGGCCGATCCGTTCCGGCGTCGGCGGGGTGTATTTCTCGCCGGTCAGAAAGCGCCAGATGGTCTTGACGTTGCTAGCGCCGGGCGCGGCGAACGGGCTGCCCAGCGTGATCACCATGCGCACCGCGTCGGGGACATGGCGCGCCACCTCGCGGGCGATGATACCGCCCCGGCTCCAGCCGACCAGGCTGACCTTCGCGCCGCTCTCCGCGTGGAGCTTGACGACCCGCGCGGCGATCGCCTGCAAGTCGGCGTCCGGCGCGCGGATATTGCGGCCGCGCCCCCAGCCCTCGACCTGATAGCCGAGCCGCTCAAGGAAGCCGCGGATCGCCGTGGTCGATGTGTCGTCCGCGCCCAGCCCCGGCAGCACCATCACCGGATGCCGCTTGCCGCGCGGCGCGGTGGCGAGGAACGGCGCGGCCGCGAACAGCGCGGGGATATCCAGAAGTCCCCGGCCCTCGGAGGCGAGCAGCGCCAGGGACGGCGGTTTGATCGGCCGGGTGTCGCGCGCCATCGTCGCCGCCTCAGGCCGTCGCCGGCTCGGACTGCGCGTCCGCCGCGAGGCAATGCTCGGCGATCGCCTCCGCCAGGATCGGCACCAGACCGGGCGCGAGATCGTGGCCCATGCCGGGCACGATCTGCAACCTGGCGCCGGGCACGTGCTTCGCGGTGTCCTTGCCGGCCTCGACCGGCACCAGCGGGTCGTCCGCGCCGTGGATCACCAGTGTCGGCGCGGTGATGGTCTTGAGCAGATCGACGCGGCTGCCCGAGGCCAGCACCGCGACGAGCTGGCGGCCGACGCCGACCGGATAGTAGGAGCGGTCCGCCGACGCCTCGATCTTGGCGCGCAGTTCGGCGTCCGTGGTCGGGAAACCGGGGCTGCCGATCACGCGATAGACGTTCATGCCGTGGGCGATGATCTTCTCGCGGTCGCCCGGATCGGGCCGCGGCCCGAGCAGCGCGGCGATCGCGTTGTCCTTGGCCGGCGGCAGGCTGGGATCGCCGCTCGACGACATGATGGACACCAGGCTTCGCGTCCGCGCCGGATAGGTCGCGGCGATGGTCTGGGCGATCATGCCGCCCATCGAGGCGCCGACGATGTGGGCGCGCGCGATGCCGAGCGTGTCCATCAGCCCCACCGCGTCCGCCGCCATGTCGCTCAGCTTGTAGGGCGCTTGCACCGGCTTGCCGGCGATCGCCTGCATGAAGGCGGTGTTGACGTCCGCCGGCCCGGCGGCCTCGAACTTGGTCGAAAGGCCGATATCGCGGTTGTCGAAGCGCACCACGCGGAAGCCGCGCTCCGCCAGCATCCGGCAGAACGGTTCGGGCCAGGCGATCATCTGGGTGCCGAGGCCCATGATGAGCAGAATGACCGGCGCCTTGGCGTCGCCGAACTCGTCATAGGCGATTTCAAGACCGTTGGCGGGGGCTATCGGCATGACTGTCCTTTCCATTCACGCTTGGTGGTTCGAGACTTCGGGCCGTCCGCGACGCGGCGGCCCGTGACTTGTGACCTGTTACTTGTCCTGCGGCTTGCGCATGAAGCGGCTGGCGGCCCGCAGCAGCCAGCTTGGCTGATACTTGATCCACTGCACCGCCAGTTCGTTGGCGATGCCCGGAACATGGATCGGCGTCCCGGCCATGCAGGCGCGATAGCCTTCCGCCGCGACCGCCTTGGGATCCATGATCATCATGCTCGGCATCGAACCCAGCGTGGTCCCCTGCACCATTCCGGTATCGGTCACGCCGGGGCACAACGCGGTGACGGTGACCCCGGTCCCGCTCAACTCCTGACCGAGCGCGTCGCTGAACGAGCGCACATAGGCCTTGGAGGCGGCGTAGACCGCCAGATTGGGGACCGGCAGGAACGAGGCGACCGACGCCACGTTCATGATGCGCCCGCGGCCGCGCTGCCGCATCGGCGCCAGAAACAGGTAGGTCAGCGCCGTCATCGCCACGACGTTGACCTGAAGCAGTTGCAACTGCTTGCCGAGGTCGATGGCGTCGAACGGGCCTTCGACCAGCAGGCCGGCATTGTTGATGAGAATATCGATCCGCCGCCCGGAATCGCGGACCGCCTCGAACACCGCCTGCGCCGCGTCGGGCTCGCCGAGATCGGCCGGCACGATGCTGGCATTGATGCCGTGCGCGGCGCTCAGTTCATCAGCCAGCGCCCGCAGCTTGTCGCGGCTGCGCGCCAGCAGCACCACGTCGCGGCCGTCGGCGGCCAACAGGCGCGCGAACTCCATGCCGATGCCGGCGGAGGCCCCCGTCACCAGCGCGCATTCCCTTTCGCCGTTTGTCGTCACCGCGTCTCCTCGATCTTTTTGAAAGTTTCGTTCCGTGCGCCCTCGCAGGCAAGCGGTTTCATCCTCCGCCCGGCCGTTCGGCCTGCGAGGGGTGCAGCCCCTGCAACGCCAGCCAGGACGACTTGAGAGCGTAATCGAACAGCCCGAGATGCTCGGCGACAACCTCGGTAGCGATGCTTTTCAGATCGGCGCGCGGCAGGTGGACGAAGGCTTCGGCATCGGCCGAGGACACCGCGATCTTCAGTCCCTGCTTGCGCGCCAGGTGCATCATCGCCGCGTTTTCCACCAGGCAGTTCATGAACAGAACCCGCACGCCCCAGTTCTGCGCGTGAACAGTGGCGCGCTGCAACAGCGCCGAGCCGATGCCGCGGCCCCGGCTCGCGCGCTGGACAGAGACGCCGATCTCGGCGTGCTTGTCCTGCCGCGCCAGATGGGCGGCTCCGACGAACGACAGATCGCTGTCGGTGACGACGAAGACGACATCGCGCGCGAAATCGATGCCGTTGACATATTTGCGCACGGCGTCGTCCGACAGCGCGCGCCCGAACCGCAGATGACGGTCTTCCGTCGAGAGCGACAGAAGATGGTCCGCCAATAGCGGCCGTTCGTCGGGATGCATCTCCCTGGTCAGCGCGTTGAAGTCCATCGTTCCTCGCAATCGCCGGACCGAACCGGGCCGTTCGACCGTCCCGCGGCCGCCGTCCGCCGCGCGCGAGACTCCGAAACAAACCGGAACCCCTCCCGCCCTCCCCGCGAGCGGAGGAGGATTCGGGAGGGGGACCATATCGCGTGACGACGGGGTCAAGCCGACCCCGTTTGCCGTTATTGCGCCGGTACGGCGGCGGCGTCCCGCGCCGGCGCGGCCGAGCGGATCGTGAACAGCAGCAACAGACCGGACAGGATGTAGAGGGTCATGACGAAGTACATGCTGTAGATGTTGTCGCCGGTGTACTTGACGATGAAGCCGTTGATCGACGGACTGACCGACGGCCCGAGATTGCCGAGGCTCGAGATCAGCGCGAGCCCGCCCGCCACCGCGCCGGCCGACAGGTATTCGCTGGTCAGCGCGAAGAAGATCGGCGTGGCGGAGGCGATCCCGATCACCGCGAACGACAGCGCCAGGATCGAGCCGGCCAGATTGCCCTGCAACAGCGTGGTGATGTAGAGCCCGAGCGCGGCGATGAAGACGCAGGCGACGTAATGCCAGCGCCGTTCGTGCCACTTGTCGGAATGACGGCCGATCAGGATCATGCCGATGACGCCGGCGGCGTTGGGAATCGCGGTATAGATGCCGATCAGGAACAGGTCCTTGACGCCCCAGCTCTGCACCAGCGTCGGCATCCAGAACACCATCGTATAGGTGGCGCCGAGCAGCAGGAAGTAGATCAGCGACAGCACATAGACCCGCGGATCGCGCAGGCACTGGCCGAACGAGCCGCTGTGACCCGACGCCACGTCCTTGACGTCATGCTTGAAGGCGTCGTCGATCAGCGCCTTCTCGTCGGCCGACAGCCATTTGGCCTGAGCCGGCTTGTCCTCCAGCAGGACGTAGACGAGAACGCCGAGGATGACCGCCGGCAGGCCCTGCACCAGGAACAGCCACTGCCAGCCGTGCAGCCCGGAGAAGCCGTCGAAGTATTTCAGGATGGCGCCGCACAGCGGCCCGGCGATGACCGACACGATGGTGGTCGCCGACATGAAGATCGCGATCACCTGGCCGCGCCGCACCGACGGATACCAGTAGGTGAAGTAGAGGATGACGCCGGGGAAGAAGCCGGCCTCGAAGGCGCCGAGCAGGAACCGCACCACGTAGAACTGGGTCGGCGTCGAGACGAACATCATCGCCGTCGCCGCGAGGCCCCACAGCACCATGATGCGCAGCAGCGTCTTGCGCGCGCCGATCTTCTCCAGGAACAGGTTGCTCGGCACCTCGAACAGGAAATAGCCGATGAAGAAGATGCCGGCGCCGAGGCCGTAGACCGCGTCGTCGAACGGCAGCGTCTGCTTCATCTGCAACTGCGCGTAGCCGATGTTGATGCGGTCGAGATAGGCGACCATGTAGGCGATCAGCAGCAGCGGAATGATGCGCCAGTCGATCTTCGAAAAGACGGCCTTGTAGACTGCGCTCTCCAGAATCGGAGACGCTGCTCTCTTGTCCGTTACAGGCGGATGCATGTTTTTCCTCCCAGTCCCCTGATTGATATCGTGCGATCTGTTCGCGTGGTTTTACGTTGTCAGGTTGCGTGCGTCCCGCCGCTTCGGCGGTCACGAGTCACAACGGCATCGCTCCCGCGCACGCGAGTTGCGGGCGCGACGCCACCTCGGTCGTTTTGCGCGCGGTGTTCCGTGGGGCATGAACCGTCGGCTACCCGCCCGACAGACCCCCCGCGCCGGAAGCGGGCCTAGTTGGGCTTGCCCGCCGCCGCGGAAGATCCTCCGGTTTCCGGCGGAACGTGCGGCTCAACCGCGACGTCCTGCTGCTTCTTTTTCGACGATGCCTTGGCGGCGACCGCGATCTCGCTCACCGCCGGCGCCGCTTCCGCGGCCGGCGCCTCGTCCACGGCCGGCAACGCCTCGATCGCCTTGAGCGCGGTGCGCAGGTGCTCGATCAGTTCCCACGACTCCTCCTGCGACAGCACGCGGCGGCAGGCCGTCAGGCCGAACTCGAGGAGCCCGGCATAGCTGTGAACGGTGATGTTCAGCGCGCTGCCGTGATAGGGGATCGACACCGGGTAGTAATGGACCATCCGCGCGCCCGCCATGTAGAGCGGCATCGGCGGGCCGGGCACGTTGGAGATCAGCACGTTGCCGACCGCCGGCAGCCGTCCCGCCAGATTGGAGCGGCCGTACAGCGACGCCAGCCCGGTCATCAGCCACGGCGATCCGGTGATCGGCACATTCATGCCGAGAACCGGCTTCAGTTCCCTGACCACGGCCTTGGCGGCTTCCGACGAGGCGTGGATGGCCTTGAAGCGCTCCGGGATATCCTTGATGTCGGTGGCGAGATCGACGCGCACCGACGACACCTGGTTGTTCATCGAGGCGTCGCCCTCGGCGCGCAGGCTGACCGGCACCACCGCGATCAGCGGCTCCTTCGGCAAGAGGTCGCGCTCCTTGAGGAAGCGCTCCAGCGCGATCGAGCACATCGCCATCACGATGGTGTTCACGGTGCCGCCGACCCGCTTGCCCAGCGCCTTGATGTCGGAGAGCGGCACCGACAGCGTGGTGAAGGAGCGCTGGTTGGTGATCGAGTCGTTGAAGATCGTCTTCGGCGCGAGCCCGAGATTGAGCGGACGGGCGCCTTGCGGCACGCGCTGGCCGGCGATGACGTTGGCGGCGGTGCCCAGCGCCTTCGCCGCGGTCGGCAGCGCCTCGGCGAGCTTGCGGTATTGCTGCGCCGCGTTGTTCGCCGCGGCTTGCAACAATTCGGTGACGCCGAGTTGATAGCGGCCGCTCGACCGCTTGCGGCGCGGCGGCGGCACCTCGCGGATCTTCGGCGAGACGTCGTACAACACCTTGGCGAGTTCGACGCCGGCCTTGCCGTCCACGCCGCTATGGTGCGCCTTGGTGTAGAAAGCGACCTGCCCGTTCTCCAGCCCGTCGATGACGTACATTTCCCACAGCGGGCGGCTGCGGTCGAGCAGCGTCGAATGCAGCCGCGCGATCAGTTGTTCAAGCTGCTCATGGGTGCCGGGGCGGCGCAGGGTCACGAACCGGATGTGATAGTCGAGGTCGATGTCGTCGTCGTCGATCCACACCGGCTCCGCCAGTTCGAACGGCATCGGCGCCAGCTTGCGCGTCAGCACCGACGCGAGATGGAGCCGCTTGCCGATCATCTCCTTGACATCTTCGTAATAGTCGCCGGCATAACCCTCCGGCAATTCGAAAAGCATGAGGCTGCCGACGTGCATCGGCGTCTCCGGCGTCTCGAAATGCAGGAACGAGGCATCCATACTGCTGAGTTGGTCCATGGTGCGTCTCCTTTATCGTTATGACCCGATATTGGGCCGGGTCTGCGGCTGTTTCGCCAGTTGATCGAGAGCGAGCGCCGACAGGGCTTTCGCTCCGACGACCTCCGCCGTGGCGCGCGTCTGAAGCTCGTTCAGCCTTGCGCTGTCGATCGCCTCGGCCGAGACGACCGACGGCAACAACCCCATCGCCGCCACGGCGACGATGAGATTGAAGCGCGAGTTGATGCGACCGGACATCTTCCCTCCCTGGGAGACGCAGACTTGCGGGACAGCAGGCTCAGGCTGACGCTTTCAGCTTGCGCGCCTCCTCGTCGTAGAGGTCCTTCTTCGACAGCTTGCCGACCGCCGTCTTCGGCAGTTCGGCGCGGATATCGAGGGCGTGGATCATCTCGTGCTTGCCGAGCTTGTCCTTGAGGAACTCCTGCAATTCCTTCAGCGTGAACGGCGCGGCGCCGGCCTTGAGCTTGACGAACGCCTTGGGCGACTGGCCGCGATATTCGTCATGGACGCCGATGACCGCCACTTCCTCCACCGAGGGATGCTTGTAGACGGCTTCCTCCAGCACGCGCGGATAGACGTTGAAGCCGCCGCACAGCAGCATGTCCTTGGTGCGGTCGACGATGTAGACGTAGCCGTCCTTGTCCATGTAGCCGACGTCGCCGGTGCGCATGAAGCCGTCGGGCGTGGTGATTTCCGCGGTGGCCTCGGGCTTCTTCCAGTAGCCCCGCATGACGTTGGCGCCGCGAATGCACAGTTCGCCGGTTTCCCCGATCGGCACCCACGTTTTGTTGTCGCTGGTGTCGAGGAACTTGATGGTGATGCCGGGGCTCGGCACGCCGCACGATCCCGGCCTGGGCGCGTCGGTGGTCGGGGTGAAGGTGCCGGTCGGCGACGTCTCGGTCATCCCCCAGCCTTCCGCGAGCCGGCATCCGGTCAGCTTCTCGAAGGCGCGCTGGACTTCGAGCGGCAGCGGCGCGCCGCCGGAATTGCACCACTTCAGCGACGTCAGGTCGGCCTTGGCCGCGCCGGGGTGATTGAGCACCGCGACGAACATGGTCGGCACGCCGGGGAAGGCGGTGATCTTCTTCTCCGAGAGGTCCTTGATGACCGCTTCGATATCGAACCGCGTATGCAGCACCAGTTCGGCGCCGATGCGGATGCCGAGCAGCATGTTGACCGTCAGCGCATAGATGTGGAACGGCGGCAGGACGGCGAGAACCCGCTCCTTGCCTTCCTCCAGCACCGGCGGATCGGTGCGCGTGGTTTCGAGGCACTGTTCGGTCGCCGCCGACAGGTTGGCGTGGGTCAGCATCGCGCCCTTCGGCAGGCCGGTGGTGCCGCCGGTGTATTGCAGCACCGCGATGGCCTCGGCGAGATCGGCGATCGGATAGCTGCGGTGGATGCCGTCGTTGTCCATCACCGCCGCGAAGGTCATGTGCCGGTCGTCGCTGGCGACGTCAGCAAGCTGCTTGGTCGCCTGCATCTGCGCCTTCACGGCGTCGGGCTGGGCGGTCATTTCCGCGAGGTTGCCGACGATCAGCTTCTTCAGCCGGGTCTTGCCGAGCAGCCCCTTCATCTGCGGATAGAGCGAGGCCAGATCGAGCGTCACCAGGAAATCGGTCTCGCTGTCCTCGACCTTGTGCTCCAGCACCTTTTCGGCGTCGAGCGGCGAATAGTTGACCACCGTTCCGCCCGCCTTGAGCACGCCGAACAGGCTGACGAGGTAATGCGGGGTGTTGGGCAGATAGAGCCCGACGTGAACGCCGGGCTTGACGCCGAGCTTCTGCAGGCCGGTGGCGAAGCGGTTCGCCATGTCGTTGAGTTCGGCATAGGTGATCTTCCGCCCCATGAAATCGATCGCCGAAGCCGAGGGCCAGCGCTCCGCCGACGTCTCCAGGATTTCATGAACGGGCATCAGGCGAAGATCGGCGTCCCACCTGACACCGGGCGGATAGGCTTTAGTCCAGGGCATATCGTTCATCTGAGGCCACTCCCACGCATTGAAAACGCATCACACGGCGATCGATTCATGATCGGCGCGACCGCCGGCGGCGACGTCGGCGGCACGGGCGCGCAACGCCGCCGCGCCCCTGAAAATCCGCCGTTCGCCCTCGCCCATCGATCCGCTCCGACAAGGTTGTTACTTCGGCTGCAACAGCTTCCGCAGGTTATCCAGGTTCTCCTGCATCCGGTCCTGAACCACCTTCCACGCATTGGTGCGCGCCTCGGCTTCGAGCTGCGCCAGCTCCTGGAAATTCGCGACCGCCTTTTCAACCTGAGTTCTGGCGGCGTCGGCCTGCTTGGCCAGCGCCTCGGGACCGACGACGTCCTTCACCGCCGCCTGCCATTCGGCCAGCGTTTCCTGCAACACCTCGTTGCGCCTGGCGATCAGCGCCTGAAGTCCCTCGCTGGCCTGGCGATTGGCCTCGGCCAGCGCCTCGGCGTCCTTGCGCTGCCATTCCGTCAGCGCGGCAAGGTCGATGCCCGGCAGCCGGTACTTCTCGACCAGTTGCTTGACGTCGTCCAGCCATGACGTGACGCTCGCGCCGCCTGCGGATTTGCCCGTATCGTTCATCGTTCCTCCCTTGAACGCCGTCTTTTTGCGGCGTCGTTGTTTTGCAACGGCCTGTTATGACCTAAGCCACGGCCGGACGGGTCCGCAGCGATTCCACGAATGCGTTGTCCTCGCGGTCGGGGTCCGGATACAGCAGCTTGCGCACGCCGCCGCGATCGAACGGCCACCACTCGCCTTCGGGAAGGGCGAGCCGGTCCGCGATCACGTAGAGCACGGCGGGATTGTGCCCCAGTCCGGAATGGCTGCCCTCGACCTCGATATTCTGCGTGGTCGGGGACGGCTGTTCGCGACAGCCCTGCCACGCGACGATGCCGTCGCTGCGCGAATAGATCGCGGTGCTCGGCACCGGCGGCGGCAGCTTCATGCGCTCGCGATCCGGCCAGTCATCGACCTTGCGCTCGCTGAGATATTCGTACAGCCGCCAGGCATTGCTGGCCTTGGGCTCGTTGGCGAACGGGCTGCCCATGGTAATGACTTGTCGCACCAGCGAAGGCGCGCGCCGCGACAGTTCGCGCGCGAAGACGCCGCCCAGGCTCCATCCGATCAGCGAGACCTTGCGCCCGTAGCGGTCCGCCAGTTCCGCGAGCCGCGCATCCATCGCATCCTCGACGCCGGGACGCGGCCCGTGATTGGACCCGAGCTTCCAGCCGTGCGCCGCGTAGCCCTGCGCCTTGAGATAGGTCCGCAGCGGCCGGGTCGAGACGTCGCTCGCCGACAGGCCGGGCAGCACCAGAACCGGATGCCCGTCGCCGCGCGGCGCGCGGCGCAGCAGCGGATAGAACGCGAAGAAGGCTTGCAGCTCAAGGATCCCGCGCACTTCGAGCGCGAGCAGCAACTGCGATGGTGGCCTGGTTCCGGTCCCGGACGAGTCCATCAACATTCCTCCCTCGGCGCGGCAATGTTTTATTGCGCCGTCATTGGTTCTTTGCGCCGCACTGCCTGCGCCGGCGCGCCTGACCGCCTTGACGACCCGGCGCGCGATGCCCTGCGATGCCGCCGGGCAGCCATCCTGAGGTGGACGCTAGCCAAGGCGCCAACCACCGGAAAGGTGCGATCGAGCCATCCAGGCGGTGAGTTTGGGACAAACTGCCGGCCGTCTTCGCACCCGTTCTCAGCTCCCGCGGTATTCCGATGGGCTCTTGCCGGTCCATCGCGAAAAGGCATGACGGAAATTCGCCGCGTCGCTGTAGTCGAGCCGGACGGCGATCTCCTCGTTGGTCATCTCGGTGTGGCGCAGGTACTCGATCGCGAGTTTCATCCGCACCTCGGCGACAAGTTCGCGATAGGACGTGCCCTCGGCCTCCAGCCTGCGCCGCAGCGCACGCGGGTGCAGCGAGAGTTTCGCGGCCATCGCCTCGATCCGCAGAAAGTGTCCCGGATGCTCGATGAGAATGCGCCGCACATCGTTGACGACGCCGCCGTCGCGATCGATGCCGTCGAGGAAGCGCTCGCACAAATCCCCCGCCATGGCGTGGGTCATCGGATGCGGCCGGACCAGCGGATGATCGATCCAGCGGGCATCGAACTCGACCTCGTTGACGTCCTGGTCAAACAGAACGGGACATTCGAAAATCCGTTTGTAGACGCGCGCGTTCGGCGGCGCCGGATAGGCGGCGCGCACCCGCGTGAACCGGAAAGGCTGTCCGTAAAGGTCCTTGCAGAGCGTCTGACAGCCGGCGAAGGCGAACTCCAGCGCGAAGCGATACACCTCATCGAGCGGGTTGCGCGACAGCACCGCCCGGAAGCGGTAGGTCGCGGTATCCTCGTCCCGCGAGAACGCGACCTCCGCCACCATCCCCAATGCGCGGCCGTATTTCGCGGTGAAGTCGATGCCCTCGGCCCGCGTCGGACTGCTCAGCAGCGCGTAGCCGTACATGCCATAGGAATCGATGTGCATCCGCCGCCCGGCGCGAAAGGCGATCGCCGGATCGCGCGACAGTTCGGTTGCGTTGCGAAAGACGGTCGCGACCTGACGGTAGGACACCCGCGTCGCACCCGCGCGCAAATCGCCGGCCTTCAGGCCGGTGCCGGCCAGCGCCCGCGTCGCGGTGATCCCCTCCTCCCGCAGCGCGGCAACGACCGCGGCGATCCGCTCGGTCGGATGAATGCGCCGCACAAGATTGGGAGACGGATGATACACGGTCCGACCTTCGCCCATCGCGACCCACGGTGATGACAACGCAGCGGACATCCGATGAGATCGGATGCCGGTCCAAGCGTAGTCACAATCGCCCTCCCTCGGGAAGGTGCGATCGCGCCGATCTGAGGGTGAATTAGGGACAGCACCGTTCGCATTCCTCTTTCAATCCCGCCTCGGGCCTGACCGGAAAGCCGCTTTTGCACGAAGGCGTAACACGACAACCGTCATACTCCGCGAAAGCAGAGTATCCAGTACACGCTGTCGCGCCGGTTTTTCTTCACACACATCCTGGGATACCGGATCGTCCGCTGGAGCCTGTCATCGGGCCGGCGAAGCCGGACCCGTTGGCGGACGATGACGTCTCATTTGCTGTCGGACGCTCGGGCCGGCGAAATGTGTCCACTCAATCCACTCGCGCGCTAATCACGCGAGCCGTTTCCGTTGCGGAACTCCGACGGATTCTTGCCGGTCCAGCGGATGAAGGCGTGGCGGAAATTGGCGGCGTCGCTGTAGCCGAGGCGCACGGCGATTTCCTCGTTGGTCATCTGCGTCTTGCGCAGATACTCGATGGCCAGCCGCTGGCGCACCTCGGCCAGCAGGTCGCGATAGGAGGTGCCCTCGGCTTCCAGTTTGCGCCGCAGCGCGCGCGGGTACATCTCAAGCCGCTCGGCGATGGCCTCGATGCTGGGATAGCGGCGCGGCTGCTCGATCAGGATCCGGCGGATCGCGGCGGCGATGCCGCCGGCCTTGTTGACCTCTTCGAGCAACTGCTCGCAGATTTCGCGCGTCATCAAATGGGTGCGCGGATCGGCGAGCCGGACCGAGGTATCGTTGCGCACGTGCCGGTAGCCGCAATCGGTCTGCCCGAACAGCACCGGGCATTCAAACACTTCGTCATAGAGCCGCGCATAGGCCGGCGCCGCATAGTCGAGCGTGACGGAGGAGAAGCCGAAGTGAGGGCCGACCCAATCCCGCGTCGCCGTCAGGTGCGCGGCAAGCGCGAACTCCACCGCGAAGCGATGATCCTCGCCGACCGGATCGGGCCAGTGGATCGGCTTGAAAACCACCCGCACCGTCTCCGGTTCTTGAACGACCGAGAAATCGCAGAACGGCCCGACAACGCGAATATACTTTGCGGCGAATTCCCGCGCTTCGGCGTGCGTCGCGCTGCTCAGCAGGCCGTAGCCATACATCCCGTAGGCGGTGACGTGCATCCGCAGGCCCGCCCGCAACGCCAGTCCCGGATCGCGCGACAGCTGCAACGCATTGCGGATCACCCGGTCGAGTTGCCGGTAGGACACCCGCGTCGTGTGGTCGTCGAGTTCCGAGGGCGTGAGGCTGGCGCCTTCGAGAACCTCGGACGCCTCGTGATGCTGCGCGGCAAGTTCGGCCACGATGGCCGCGATGGAATGAGGCGAAAAGATACGCTGCTCGAAACTGGGGGAGCCGTGCCTTGCATCCGTTTCAACCTGACGGTGCCTATCGGTCATGGTCATGGCCGACTCTTGCCTTCCTCCTCAGACCCGTCTCCCGAACGTAAGCCTGATTGCCGACGAATTGCAATCGGGATTCAACGGCGGGCCATGCCGCGGTTGCGAACGTTGCCCATGGTCCGCAACTCACCGCGATATCGGTCGAATTGCACCTTATCGCGCACAGGCGTTGCCGTTATCCTCCCCGTCGCAACAGCCGGTTCAGGCAGAAGCCGGGCCGAACGGCGCGACAGGCAACGGCGAAACAACGATTCAGGGGAGGACGCGAATGAAACAGAAGGACGTGCTGAGACAACTCACGACGCCGATCGGCGCTCCGGCCTTCCCGCGCGAGCCGTTCCGTTTCACCAACCGCGAATACCTCAACATCCTCTACCGCACCGATATCGATGCGCTACGCGCCGTCGTGCCCGAACCGCTTGAGATCGACGAGCCGCTGGTGCGCTGGGAGATCATGCGGATGCCCGATACCTCCGGGCTCGGCGACTACACCGAATGCGGACAGGCGATCCAGGTCCGCTTCGGCGAGGAAAAAGGCGAATACCTGCACGCCATGTATCTCGACAACCTGCCGGCGCTGGCGTCGGGCCGCGAGATCAGCGCCTATCCGAAAGTCATCGGCAAGCCGAACCTCTATGTCGATTCCGATACGCTGGTCGGCACGCTGGACTACGGCACCCTGCGCGTCGCCACCGCCACCATGGGCTACAAGCACCGCGCCATGGACCTCGAAAAGGCGCGGGCCGAGATCTGCGTCCCGACCTTCATGCTAAAAATCCTGTGGACCTACGACAGCCCGAAGCCCGCCGGCGAGCCGCGCATCTGCGAACTGCTGCGCACCGAGATCACCGACATCACGGTGAAGGGCGCATGGACCGGCCCGGCCCGGCTCGAACTGTTCGCGCACGCGCTGGCGCCGATGGCGGACTTCCCGGTGCGCGAGGTGATCGGCGCGAGCCACATCCTCACCGACCTGACGCTCGCCCGCGCCCGCCGCTGCTACGACTATCTCGACAGCGCCAACCAGGCCAGCCAGGGCGGATGAGCCGGCGCGACATTCCCACTCACACTCAACCGGCGGTCCGCGCATGTGCGCGACGCTCGCCTGACAACCAAGGCAAACAATCATGAGCAATCTCCTTGAAGGCCGCCGCGCGCTGGTGACGGCGGGCGCGGCGGGCATCGGCCGCGTCATCGCGCAGCAATTGAGCGAGGCCGGCGCCCGCTGCATGGTCTGCGACGTGGACGAGACGGCGCTTCGTGACTACGCGGCGGCGGCCGGCAGCAACCTCGCGGTGCGCGCCGACGTCTCCGACGAGGCGCAGGTCGACGCGCTGTATCGCCAAGTCGAAACCCACCTCGGCGGCCTCGACATTCTGGTCAACAACGCCGGCATTTCCGGGCCGACCCTGCCGGTGGAGGAGCTTTCGCTCGATGACTGGCGCCGCACCATCGCCGTCAACCTCGACGGCCATTTCCTGTGCGCGCGGCGCGCCATCCCGCTGCTGCGCGCGGCCGGCGGCGGCGGCATCGTCAACATGTCGTCGATCGGCGGGCGGCTCGGCTATCCCAAGCGCGCGGCCTATGCGGCGGCGAAATGGGGCATCATCGGTTTCACCAAGACGCTGTCGATCGAGCTTGGCCGCTACGACATCCGGGTCAACGCCATCCAGCCCGGCATGGTCGAGGGACCGCGCGTCGAACGCGTGATGCGCGAGAAGGCGGAATCCGCCGGCATCAGCTACGAGGAATTGCGAAAGCGGGCGATGAAGAACATCTCGCTGCGGCGCGGGGTGACGGCGGCCGATATCGCGCAGCTCGTAGTCTTCCTCGTCAGCGACGGCGGCCGCAACATCTCCGGACAGGCGATCCCGCTCGACGGCGACCAGACCAGCCTCGCCTAGCGCCTTTCCGTTCCGGAAGCAGCCCCTGTCATGCGCGGTCAGGTTTCGCGTGAGACCGACGCTTGCTGACGGTGGAGCCTTAATGGCCCAGGCGCAGGCCGCAGGGGTGAATCCGGGGCGCATCATAATCGAAACGACGCAAGGGCACGCGCATGATGCTCGACGCCCTGCCGCCAAGCGCCGCTTTCTTCTCAGCAATCTGTATCGCCGCCCGCGATCCTAGAACCGGATGGCGAGGCTGCCCTTGACGCTCTGGTCGGCGGCGCGGGTGGCGAACTGGCCGCTGTAGGCGATGCCGAGGGTGGCGTTCCTCGCGATGGCGAAATCGAGCCCGGCGTCGATCAGCGCGGCATCCTGCGCGATCGGCACGCCGGCGACGGTGAACGGCAGCCCGCCGGCCAGCGCGAGCGTCGCGAGCGGCGTGGTGTCGCCGAAGGCGTGGCGCCAGCCGAGCGTGCCGCGCGCGGTTGTCGCGACCGTGCCCAGCATGACGTCGCTCGACAGATGCAGGCCGAGCGTGGTGAAGGTGACGCCGGTATCGTCGCGCGCGCCGCGCAACGCCGCCGCGCCGCCCCGCTCCACGAAGCCGTCGGTGTGCAGGTCGACATAGGCCGCGTTGACGAACGGCTCGACGCCGAGGTTGCCCGCACGGATGCCATAGCCGAGTTCGCCGAACACCTGCGTGGTGCCGGCGTTGTAGTCGCCGCGCGGGCTGTCGGCGAAGCTGGCGAAGGCGACGCCGCGGCTGGTGGCGATGTCGTGCCAGCTATAGGCGGCGCCGAGCCGCAGGCCGAGCGGCCCCGACTGCGTGCCACCATAGACGCCGACGTGATAGTTGTCGCTGATGCCGGACGAGGCGCGGTCCTTCACGCGGAAGGTGGTGCGGCTGTAGCCGCCCATCAGGCCGACGCGCCAGGTGTCGAGCACGGCGACGTCGCCGCCGGTGACCAGGCCGCCGGTGTCGCGCGACAGCCGCGCGGCGTTGCCGTCGCCATCGACATGGCCCCAGCTTCCGAACGCCTGCCCCCACAGCGCCGGCCCGGCAGCCGCGGTGCGCGCCGGCACAAACGGCCGCGCCTTGACGGGCGCGGCATAGGCCAGCGCGTTGTTGACATCGCCCGGATCGGCGAACGCCGTCGCCTGCGTGTGCGTGGCGCCGACGGTGTCGAAGGCCGAGCGGATGCGGTCGATGGCGGCGTTGCGGACAAAGCGGCTGTCGTCGATCAGCGCGGTCCTGGCCGAGGCATGACCCTCGCCGGACGCCAGATCGAAGGCGGCGCGGGCGGCGGCATCGGTCGGTAGCGCGAGCACCGCGTCGTAGAGCGCGTTGCCGGCGAACAGCGGATTGCCGCCCGTCAGGCTCTGGATGCCACCCGCCGCCGCCTTCTGGTTCGGCGTCAGGCCGGCATCGGCGAAGTCGCGCACCCGCAGCACGTCGAGATAGGCATTGTTGGCGTCATAGCGATCGCTGAACCCAAGGAAGGCGGAGGCGATCGCCGTCACGGATCCGAAGGTGCCCGTGAGACCACCGCCCGCGCTCACGATGGTGTAGCTCCCGAGCTTCACGCCCGTGGCCGCGACATCGAGCGCTGATCCCGAAATGTCCGCCGTGCCGGACACCGCGACGCGATCGGATGCGCCGGTCCCGTCGATCTCCACGGCGAGATGCGCGCCGGCCGCCATCGCCAGATTGCCCTGCACCGTGAGCGTGCCGATACCGCCGTTGCCGGGCGCGACCGTGCCGCCGCTCTGCGCCACGATGCCGCCGACCGTGCCGCCGCCACCGAGCGTGCCGTCGCTGGCAACAGTCACGATGGAATGAGCGAGCGATCCGCCGATTGTCAGCAGACCTTCTTCAATCCGCGTGGGGCCGCTCAGCGTGCTGACGCCGTTGAGCGTGAGCATTCCCGCCCCGGTCTTGATGAACGAACCCGTCCCGTCGATGGCATTGGCAAAGACGGCATCGGTCGGCTGGTCGATGACGAGAGCGCCGTCGTCGAGGATCGCGCCGCTGCCAAAGCCTGCCGCCGACCCGCGCAGCGCGCCCGCGACGATCCTGGTGCCGCCCGCGTAGGTGTTGGGGCCCGACAAGACCAATGTCCCGGCACCTTGCTTGACCAGCGCGCCGCTGCCGTCGATTGCGCCGGCAAGTCCCAGCAGGGTCGCAGCGGCAACGTCGACCGTCCCCGCCGCATCGAGCGTGATCGCCCGGCTGCTGTCGAAGCTCGCGGATGTCGCCAGCGTGCCGCCGCTGAACGTCAAGCCGCCATTTGGCGCGCCGAGATTGGCGTCGGCCGATACCGACAGCACCCCGCCAAGCAGAATGGTGCCGCCCGTGTAGACATTGGCTCCCGAGAGAAACAGGGTGCCGGCCCCGGTCTTGCGCAGCATCGAGCCCGCGCCGTCATCGATGGTCGAGGCGATGGCGGTCGAGATGCCGTTATCGACATTGAGCGTGCCGCCGCCGCTCACACCGATCGCCAGCGCACCGCCTTGCAGCGTATAGCCGTTGGTCGAGAATTGCAGCGTGTCGAAGCTCTGCGTGCCGGCGACGGTGACGGTCCCGCCCGCGGCACCCGCGAAGACGCCGACCGAGCCGCCCCAAGCGCTGTTGATGTTGGCTTCGCCCGGCCGGCCGGTCCAGTTGGTGCCGGCGGTGCTCCAGGTGCCGGGTCCGCCATCAACAATACCATTGCCGATGGTGTCGGGACCATCCCAGAACTGCATGATCTGGCCGGCCGCCAGCACCGACAGGTTGACCTGACTCGGAATGCCGTACTGGATGTCGGGATTGTTCGGCGCCGTTGGCGCAAAGCCGCCGGTCCCCGTCAACGTGCCGCCCGAGAAGGCGCCGGAAAGCGTGCCGCCATAGTTGAACAGCCGGTAGTAGCCGGCCGCCGCGACGCGCGCATCGAGCGTGCCGGCGACCGTCAGGTCGCCCGCGACGGCGACGAGATCGTTGCCGGCGGCGCCGGTGCCGCCGACGACGCCGGGGCTGTTCAGCTCGAACACCGAGGTCGAGCCTGCATTCAGCGTCAAATCACTGGCGAAGGTCAGCGTGCCGGGGCTGTTGCCCGCCGACAGCCTGCCGTCGATCGTGGTCGCGCCAAGAATGCTGCCCGAGCCGCCGAGCGTGCCGTTCGCGCCGACATGGACGGTGCCGCCAAGTTTCCCATTACCCGCCGCATCACCGACCAGCAGCGTGCCGCCGTCGACCGTCGTCGTGCCCTTGAAACCGGAGGAATCGCCGGTCAGCGTGGTGGTGCCAGCATAGTGGTTCAGCGCATGCGTGCCGCTGCCGGTGCTGGTGAGCGCCGCCGCGAAGGTGGTGGCGCCGGTGTGATTGAAGACGAGCGTGCCGGTGCCGTCGCGGAACGCGACGGTTGCCGCATCCAGTGTGCCGGCGGCGACGGCGGCATCGCCTGCCGCCGCGCCGATGTTGATCGTGCCGGTGCTCGCCCCGGCCTCGCCGAGATCGACCCCCGACGCGCTGACCCTGCCTCCGTCTGCGATGGTCAATGTGCCGTCGCCATTGAAGCCGACATATAAGTCGTCGGAGCTGTTCCAGGCGGAGGCGTGGCCGTCGCTGTCCGTGCCGGTCACCGTCGCGGAGCCGGTATTGTCGTAGCCGATCACGCCATCGACGTTGGAGACCACACCGCCGGCCTCGATATTCAGCGTGCCTATACCGTAGACGCCGACATAGAGATCGCCGGAACTGGCCCAGGTCGAGGCGTGGCCGTCACCGTCCGTGCTGGTCACCGTCGCGGAGCCGATACTGTAGTAGCCGATATAGCCGCCGCCGTCCGAGACCGTACCGCCGGCCTCGACCTTCAGCGTGCCGGTACCGTAGTGGCCGACAATGAGATCGCCGGAACTGGCCCAGGTCGAGGCGTGCCCATTGCCGTCGGAGCCTGAAACCGTGACCGTTCCGTTGCCCGTTCCGGTGCTGTCGGCGAAGACGCCGATATAGCCGTCGGTGTTCGAGACGGTGCCGCCGCCCTCGATGGTGAGCGTGCCTCTGCCGTAGCGGCCGACCATGAGTCGCCCCGCATTGACCCATGCGGAAGCATGGCCGCCGGCATCGGTGCCGGAAACCGTCACGGTGCCGACACCGGCGTAAAAGGTACCGATGATCCCGCTGACGGTGATGCCCGTATTGGACGAACCGGGTACGCCGCTGTAGACGTAGCCGCCGTCTTCTATGGTCAGCGTGCCGGTGCCGGGCGTGCCGGGGACGGCGCCGTAACCGATGTTGACGACGGAGGAATTGGTCCAGGTCGAGCCGGCGCCGGTCACCGTGACGTCGCCGGTGCTGACATTGCCGACATAGGCGCTTTTGTCCGATACCGAACCGCCCCCTTGAATGGTCAAGGTGCCGGGAGCCGTTATCCCGACATAGAGGGCCTGGGTGGGAATCGACCACACCGGCAGCGGCGGGGCTGGAATGGAAGGCGTCGAGGAGCCGTAGACATTGCCTGTACCGGTGACCGACTGCGCGCGCGCCGGGCCGAGGCCAAGCCCGGAGCCGAGCACGGCGGCGAGCGCTGTGGACACCCACAAGGCGCGGCGATGCCGCGCCATCCGCTTCGCCGCCGTCATTGGCCCCATGCCCGGCCGCGCGGCCCGATCCAGACGGCTGCGCCGTCGCCCCATCCGATCCCCGTCACGGCTTCCCATACTCCCCAAGCGGCCGCCGCGTTTTGCGCACGCCGGCATTCCCGAGCTTTCCCACGGAGAAATCGCTACCAGAAGATTGTTGGGCCAGTATTTGAAACCGACCCTTTCTAATGCACGGCCGATTTCAAGGCTTTCGTTTGCCGGCGCTATCGGCGACTATGGAACGAAAATGCCCTTGGGGAGAGCGCGTCGTGCGGGGAATGCGCTTCAATGATCTGACGTTCAACGACGATATGTTGTCGGTCCGGCGCGATGACGGGAGCGAACAACGTTTTACGCGTCAAGAGCGCGCCCTGCTGCTGCATTTCACCAACAATATCGGAAAGCTTCTGACGCGACCCCGGCTGGTCGAACTGATGGCGCGCGATGCCGACGACACCGGCGAGCGCAACATCGATTTCCTCGTCAACCGCTTGCGCAAGTTGCTGGGCGATAACGCGCGCAAGCCACGATTCATCGCCACGCAGTATGGCGAAGGCTACGTCTGGATCGCACAGCCCGCCGAAGCCATGCCCCGTTCCGCCTTTCTCCTGCTCGGCCCGGTCTACGGATTGCGGGCAGAAACCGGCCGCGAGCGGAGCATTCTTGCCAGGCTGACCGCTGCACTCGATGCGCAGATCGGCACGGACCGTCGGGTCAGTTGTTTACCCGATTGGCGTCCCGGCGCCCGGATGCCCGACGATGTGTCCTACAGTCTTGATGTGAGTTTTCATGCGGAGACGGAAACGGTGCACGCGGCATTCGTGCTGCGCCATGCACGGTCGCGGCATGTGGTCGACGCGTTCCGCGCCAGGTTTGAAAACGGCAATGCGGCCGGTTCGATCGACAGGCTCGCGGTAGAGGTGAAGACGGCGATCTGGACGCATCTTGCCGTGCCGGCCGGCACGGTCGCCGCCGCCAGCGACACGCCGCTCGAAGTTCGTCTCTATGATGCGGCGGACATGCTCTCGCGCACGCCCGAGATCTGGCGCGAGAACGAGGCGCAGCTTGCGCGCGCCCGTGCCGAGCAGCCAGACGATCCGACATTGGCAATCATATGGGGACTCAATCTTTACGCGCGTCTGCTCAGTCAGCCGCTCGACAGCGGAGAGATGATGTCAGCCGGCGACTGGTCGGCGATCGAGGATGAGATCGAGAGGCTCGCTCTCGCCAGCCTGCCAAAGGTCCAGGACAACCCGCTTCTGGTGCTGGGCGTGGCAAAGCTTCTGTTCTTCATCGACCGCGGCCATTCGGACCTCGCAGCGCAACTCGCGGATGACGCATTTGCGAACAGCACAGCGTTCGCCGCCGCCTTCGCCTTGCAGGGCCAGATTCGCATGTGCCGCGGAGATATTGCCGCGGCCGTCGCCTTTTACGATAAAGGGATAGAGATGTCCGAGCCGGGTTCGGCGTTTCATCGCTATCTGCTGGTGCTCAAATGCACCGCGTTGCTCGCGGCGAACCGGCGGCCGGCGCTCGATCGGGTGTGCGCCGAACTCTATGCCATCAAGCCCGTGACCCGTCAGGAACTCGGCATTCTGATGGCCGATCCGAAGGCCCGCAAGCTGCCGCCGGATATCGAGGCGGTCCTGCTGATGCTCACCGAAGAACGCGCCCGCAAGCTCGTCGCGTACTTCTACAATGTCTTTGCCCGTCGCTTCCACAGCCGTGACCACCGCCGCAATGTCATGCGAGGGCTGGTCGTCCACACCGTCCGCCATTTCGGGCGGGGAATAGTTCCGGACCCCGTCTCCCGCAGCTTCGGCTGGAGCCTCAGCCGGCCGGTCAAACAGCAACATCAATAGAATCCGGCCACGATCTCTCTGGAAATCCGTCACCACGCTGCTGAATGGACCAGGTGCGGGAGCCCGGCCGTACGGTATCGCGATATCGCTGTAGTGGCGGGTCCGTGCATGACCGATGGCATACCGCCGATCGCTCGGCTGCTAGAGCGTAATCGGCTTGAGTTGAAGCGCGTGCCGCCGTCCTGAGTGTCTGACCGGAAATTCGCTTTCTTGGACGAGGGTGCAACACGAAAACCGTCATACCCGCGCAGGCGGGTATCCAGTATTCCGTGTCGGACATGGAGTTCCCTTACACTTGCACGGAGTACTGGATCGTCCGC
>JBIQLW010000053.1:0-23754 GCA_044463945.1 Bradyrhizobiaceae bacterium
TGGATGCCGCCCGGCAACTGCCAGTTCTCCTTGTTGAAGTATTTCGGATCGCCGATGATCGGATGACCGATATGCGCCATGTGCGCGCGCAACTGATGGGTGCGTCCGGTCACCGGCTTCAGCGATACCCAGGCGAGCTTCTGCGCCGAGGCTTCGACCACCGCGTAGTAGGTGACCGCGTGACTCGCGCCCTCGTCGCCATGCGCCGCGATGCGCATGATCGAGTCTTCCTCGTTCTCCTCCTTGGCGAGGTAGGTGGAGATACGGCCCTGCTTCGGCTTCGGCACGCCCGCCACCAGCGCCCAGTAGATTTTCCGCGCCGAGCGGTGGCGGAACGACGCCGTCAGAGCGGTGGCGGCGAAGCGGGTTTTGGCGATCAGCAGACAGCCGGCGGTCTCGCGGTCGAGCCGATGCACCAGGCGCGGCTTCTGCCCCCTGGCGTCGCGCATCGCCTCCAGCATCTGATCGACATGGCGCGTCATGCCGGAGCCGCCCTGCACCGCGAGCCCGGCCGGCTTGTTCAGCACCATGACGTCGGCGTCCTCGAACAGCGTCATCGCTTTCAGCGCGTCGAGCGTCTTGCGCTGCGCCTCGGAGACGTGCGCCACCTTCGGCGCATCGAGCCGGAGCGGCGGAATGCGCACGCTCTGGCCTTCCTCAAGACGATCCTTGCTGTCGGCGCGCTTGCCATCGACCCGCAACTCGCCTTTGCGCACGATGCGCTGGATGTGCGAGAATGACAGGCCGGGGAAGCGCGCCTCAAGGAAGCGATCGACGCGCATGTTGGCCTCGTCGGCGCTGACGGTGACGGTCTGCACCTTGGTCGGCAGCGGCACGGCCTGCGCGGAGGTCGCGTCATCGCGAGGCGCGCGCTCCGTCTTGCGTGTCTCGAAGAATGACGCCTTCACCCTTCGCGGCTCGGCATGACGACGCGGATCGCGCGTGTCGCCGCCGCGCTCCGACTTCTTCGCAAGCGGTCGTTTGACGCGGCGGCTCATGGCGTGGCCTTCACTGGCATTGCGCGTCCTTCCTCAGATGCACCATGTCGCGGACGACGCTGCGCGACGGCTTTTTCTCAAATGCGATTGCCGAGGCCGCGCACGCGCCCGCGCGGTCGCCGGTCTGCAACCGCGCGAACGCCAGATAGCCGAAGGCGTCGCCGACATCGGGGGTATCGATCACCGCCTTCTCCAGCACCGGCAGCGCGTCGCCATAGCGCTTCGCCATCAGCAGCATCCGGCCGTAGTCGGTGTTCAGCATCTTCTGCGGATGCGGCTGCCTGAGCGCGATGCGGAACAACTCATCGGCGAAGGCGAGATCGTTGAAGCGGTTGAGGGCCACCATCGCCAGCCCGTGATAGACGCCGCTGCGCTCCGGCATCACCAGGAACGCCTGGTTGAAGCGCTGCGCCGCCGACGCCGTGCGGCCGGTGGTGAGCGCCTTCCAGCCGCGGATCATCACCGCGTCGAACGCCTGCTCGCGCGAGCCCGCGGCGGCGATCAGGTCGGCGACGAACCTGGCGTCGGCGGCGCGCTGCTCCGGTGTCTTCTCGGCGAAGCCGAAAAACGGCTGCTCGTCGGCCGGCGCGTCATACGTCGTCTTCGTCACCTGCACGCCGGGCGCGACCTCGACGGTTGCGGCCTGCGCGACCCCGGCAAGGCCAAGCAGCACCAGCAACATCAGCCATCGCGCGATGGATCGCTCAATCATCCTCACGTTATCCTGTCTCGCGCGGCGCGCGTTGGCGAAGGCTCAGGCCGGCCCTGATTCTGGAATAACCGGTGTAGCGCGCGATCGACGGCGGCGTTCGCCGGCACCGTTATGCCAAACATATCCGTCAGCGTCGCACGCAATTCCTCGATATCGGCGATCGTCCGCCGCCGAACCGATCCATCGGGATCGCGGATCGAAAGCGTGGTGTTGTTGAGCACCTGGCGCCGATCGGCTGTCGGGCGCGCAAGGATCAGGTTCCTGACGAAATCGGAATCAGGATTGGTCGAGACGAACCAGTTCGCCGCCTCGAAATCCACCGGGTAGAAATCGACGTCGTCGATGCTATAGACCGGCCGCCATTCCTCGCCCAGTTTGACTTCGAGGTGCAACGAATCTCCGCGTGGAATCATCCGATAGGTTTGATGCGGCGTCACTTGCGGCTCCGCCGTATTGAGGCGCAGCGGCGCGGTCGGCGTCATCGCGCCGAACGCGACATCGCTCAGGTACCATTGCCCCTCGGCCTTGACGATCATCGTCATATGAGCGCGGGGCGGCATCGCTTCGGGTGGCTGCATCCAGCGGACCCGCGCCATTCGCAGCTTCACCTCGAAACCGAGCGCCATCAGCGCCAACCGCAGATACTGGTTCTGCTCGTGGCAGTAGCCACCACGTCCGTCACGAAGGATTTTCGTCTCGACGGTCGCCGGATCGGTGATGACCGGAAGCCCCGAAAACGAGTTCAGGTTCTCGAACGAAATAGCGATCTGATGCTGCAAAACGACGCGCGACAGCAGATCGAGCGTCGGCGCGCGGGCGCCATCGCAGCCGATCCGCGCGAGATAGCCATCGAGATCGATGCGGAAATCCGTCACGGCGAGCGCTCCCGCCGCAGCTTCGCCCAGTAATCCAGCCGCTTGCGGATCTCGCGCTCGAAGCCGCGGTCCGGCGGGTCGTAGAAGGTCTGGCGGCCCAGCGCCTCGGGAAAGTAGTCCTGCCCGGAGAATGCGTCCGGCATATCGTGATCGTACTGATAGCCGCCGCCGTAGCCTTCCGATTTCATCAGCCTGGTCGGCGCGTTGAGAATGTGTTTCGGCGGCAACAGCGAGCCCGCCTCCTTGGCCGTGCGCATCGCCGCGCCGAACGCCTTGTAGGCGGCGTTGGATTTCGGCGCGGTGGCGAGATAGATCACGGCCTGCGCGATCGCAAGCTCGCCTTCCGGCGAGCCGAGAAAGTCGTAGGCGTCCTTGGCGGCGTTGCAGATCATCAGCGCCTGCGGATCGGCGAGTCCGATATCCTCGACCGCCATCCGCACCACGCGCCGCGCCAGGAACAGCGGGTCCTCGCCGGCGTCGAACATCCGCGCCAGATAATACAGCGCGGCGTCGGGATCGGAGCCGCGCACCGATTTATGCAGCGCCGAGATCAGGTTGTAGTGGCCGTCCGCCGACTTGTCGTAGATCGGCGCACGGCGTTGCAGGACCTCCTGCAACTGCGCAGCGTTGAACGTCTCGCCGGCGCGCGCCGAACGCCACACTTCCTCGGCCAGCGTCAGCGCGGCGCGGCCGTCGCCGTCGGCCATCCGCGCCAATGCCGCACGCGCCTCGGCATCGAGCGGCAGCGGCTTGCCCTCGGCGCGCTCGGCCTGCGCGAACAGCTTTTCGATTGCTCCCGCGTCGAGCGAATGAAACACCAGCACGCGCGCGCGGGAAAGCAAGGCGGCGTTGAGTTCGAACGACGGATTCTCGGTGGTGGCGCCGACCAGCACCACGGTGCCGTCCTCCATCACCGGCAGGAAGGAATCCTGCTGCGCCTTGTTGAAACGATGCACCTCGTCGACGAACAACAGCGTGCCGGTGCCGGTCTCGCGCCGCGCGCGCGCCGCATCGAACACTTTCTTGAGGTCGGCGACGCCGGAGAACACCGCCGAAATCTGCTCGAAATGCAGTTCGGTCGCGTCCGCCAGCAGCCGCGCCACCGTGGTCTTGCCAGTGCCCGGCGGCCCCCAGAAGATCAGCGAGCCCAGCGTGCGGGTTTCCAGCATCCGGGTCAGCGCGCCGTCGGGGCCGAGGATGTGATCCTGCCCCACCACGTCCGCGAGCTTGCGCGGCCGCAGCCGCTCCGGCAGCGGGCGCGGCGCGTCCTGCTCCAGCCCGGCGGCGGAGAACAGGTTCGACGAGGAAGCGTTACGCTTTGCGTTCATGACCACCGGCTTGGACGTCATCCTGCCCGGACGTTATCTTGAAAGTCTGACCGGAAACGAGGCGTCATCGTCCGCGAAGGCGGACGATCCAGTAACCCTTGACCTCTGGGCGTACTGGATACCCGCCTTCGCGGATATGACGCTTTTCGTGCTGCACATTCATCTCCCAAAGCGGCTTTCCGACCCAGACGGACAGCACGACGCTATCGTCCTGTCACCCCCCGAGCGTCACCTGAATCTGCTGGCCGTCGCGCATCAGGGTGATGCGCCACAGCCGGCTGCGCTCGCGCGCCACCCGTTGCAGGTCCTCGGTGTCGTTGATCCTGACGCCGTTGACCGCGAGGATCACGTCGCCCTTCTGGAAGCCGACACCGGCGGCGGTGCCGTCGTCCGCCAGTTCGGTGATGACCACGCCTTCGTCGTTGTCGATGCGCAGTTCGTCGGCCACCGCCGGCGAGATGTTGGCGACCTTCGCGCCCTGGAACGGCGAGCGGCTGGTGATGACGATCTCGTTGCGGTTGATGTCGGGCGCGACTTCCAGCGGAATCGCGAGTTTTATCAGCTTGCCGCCGCGCCGGACCTCGAGCTGCGTCGTGCCGCCGAGCGGGCGGGTGGCGAAGCGATAGCCGAAGGCGTTGGGATCGTCGATGGTCTGGCCGTCCACCGCGACGATGAGGTCGGACAGTTTCAGCCCGCCCCGCTCCGCCGGGCTGTTAGGCACCACCTTGACCACTAGCGCGCCGGTCGGCCGCGGCAGCCCCAGCGTCTCGGCGATCTCCGGCGTCACCGCCTGCAGGCGCGCCCCGAGCCACGGCCGTTTCACCGCCTTGCCGCCGCCCTCGGCGGAGGCCACCACCACCCGCACCATGTTGGCGGGGATGGCGAAGCCGATGCCCTGCGAGCCGCCGGAGCGCGAGAAGATCGCGGTGTTGATGCCGACCAGCTTGCCTCTCATATCCACCAGCGCGCCGCCGGAGTTGCCGGGGTTGATCGCCGCGTCGGTCTGGATGAAGAACTGATAGTCGGTGATGCCGACCTGAGTGCGCGCCAGGGCCGAGACGATGCCGTGGGTCACGGTCTGGCCGACGCCGAACGGATTGCCCACCGCCATCACCACGTCGCCGACCAGCAGGTCATCGGAATTGGCGAAGTCGAGCGTCGGGAACTTCTCCTTGGTGTTCTTCAGCCGCAGCACCGCAAGGTCGGTGCGGGTGTCCTTCAGCACGATCTCGGCCTCGAACTCGCGCTTGTCGGCGAGCGAGATTTTCACCTGATCGGCGCCCTCGATGACGTGGTTGTTGGTGACCACCAGCCCCGACGCATCGACCATCACTCCGGAGCCGAGCGAGCGCTGCATCTGCTCCGGCTGGCCCGGTACGCCGAAGAAGCGGCGGAAGACGGGATCGTCGAGCAGCGGGTTGCGATTCTGGATCACCTTGGCGGCGTAGACATTGACCACCGCTGGCGTCACCCGCTGCACCACCGGCGCGTAGGACAGCCGCACCTCGTTCGGCGACACCGGCACGCGGCGGTCCTGGGCGTGGGCCGGCATCAGCACCATCAGGGCGAGAAGCGGCACGGCGAACAGGCGAAATAGCGTCATGAAGCGATTCCCAATGTGAAGACCGAGATATAGGCATCCCGGCCTCTCAAGAGAAGCAAAAGGCGGCAGTTTCCCGCCTGTCCCGCCGGATTCCCGGCCCAGCACCCGGCCGTCCCCTGCCCCGCCGCGGCCCACGGTTTTACCAGTTGCGACCCCGCTTGCAATCGGCACCGCGGGGGCGCTTTCCGACCTCAAAGCCCCGATGCCGGGAACCCGGCCGGCGCGCCATCCGCGTCACGCCCAAAGTCGTCCCGGCCGATCCTGATGCAACCGCGCGGGACCGTTGCGGGCACCTCACAGGTTTCCGGGCATCGGCATCGCGCGGCAATCCGGCCACACCTGTTGCGGCGTGGGCGAACATGCGTCGCGACGCCGCACCTCGCGCGCATCGGCGTCGCACAACTGTAATCGAATATTCCTAGCGTGCGCCCGAGCTTCGGATGGAGCTTGCTGGGGACGATCCGGTTTCGCCGCAAGGCGAACGGCACAACAACATCGACCCGAAAACAAAAACGGTCCAGCCCGCGACAGCGATGTCGCGGGAGCTGGAGCGGTTTGTCTCGACAACAGGGGAATGTCATGTCGGCAAAAACCAAACTCATGCTGGGGGCGATCGGTCTGGCCGGCGCGCTCGGGGCCACGCAGGCGCACGCGCAATCGGCGACGGCCGAACAGGTCGAAAACCTGCAAAAGCAGATCCGCGCGCTGGAAAAGAAACTCGAAAACGTTCAGCAGAAAACCTTCCTCAACGCCAGCGCCGGCTACATGCCGACCAAGGCGAAGTTCGCGCCGCCGGACGTGCTGGTGACGATGAAGGGCAACCGTCCGACCATCTGCACGGCGGACGGCTTCAACTGCGTCGGCATCACCGGTCGGCTGCACCTCGACGTCGGCACCTATTCCTATCGCCCGAACTCCGCCGCCACCGCGCCGCAGGACCTGCAAGGCGGCGTCAACGCCCGCCGCGCCCGCATCGGCCTCGCCGGCACCTTCGCGCGCGACTGGGACTACGCACTGATCGTCGACGGCGGCGGCTCGCAGGACGGCCCGGTGCAGCTCAATAACGCCTACGTGTCCTACAAGGGCTTCAAGGGCGTGCGGATCGAGGGCGGCTACATGGACGTGCCCTACACCCTCGACGAAGCCACCAGTTCGAACAACATCACCTTCATGGAGCGCGCCTCGTCGCAGGTGCTGGCGACCGACCTCGGCGCCGGCGACAACCGCGCCGCGTTCGGTGTCCGCGCCAACGACAACTGGTGGTGGGCCGGCGCCTATCTCACCGGACCGACGACCGGCTACGATCACTCGCTGCGCGTGCCCTATGCCGCAACCGGCCGCCTGGTGTTCGCGCCGATCAACACCGATGCCGGCGCATTCCTGTTCGGCGGCGACGTGCTCTATCTCGCCGACACCGGCGGCGCGCCCGGCGTCCACGACTTGCGGATGCGCGAACGCATCGAAGTCCGTATCGATCCGACCCGCGTGCTCGACACCGGCGCGCTGGCCAACGTCGACAGCGCGCTGGTGCTGAGCGCCGAAGCCGCCGCCACAGTCGGCAGCTTCCACGCCCAGGGCGAATACTTCGACTATTCGATCTCGCGCTTCGCGCTGCCCGATCTGCACTTCAAGGGCGGCTACGTGCAGGCCGGCTACATCCTCACCGGCGAGAAGCGCAAATACAGTTCGTCGTCCGGCTCGCTCGGCGGCGTCAATCCGGCCAATCCCTTCTTCTGGGACATGACCGGCAGCACCGGCGCCTGGGAATTCGCCGCGCGCTACAGCTATGTCGATCTCAACGACAGCGCCGTATTCGGCGGCACGCAGGAGAACATCACCGTCGGCCTCAACTGGTATCTCAACGAGAACATGCGGATGATGTTCAACTGGATCCACGGCACGGTGCAGAAGACCAACCTTGCCGGCGCCGATCGCGGCGCGAAGTACGACGCCTTCGCCATGCGCACGCAGTTCGCGTTCTGATTACCCAATCGGGGCGCCGCCTCGCGCGGCGTCTCCTGCCTTCAAGTTGCGTCGCGCCCGGATGCCCCCGGTCACGGCGTCATGACCGACACGACGAAACCCCGGATCAACGTGACGAAGCCCGCGCGCCTTTCAGGTTCGCGGGCTTCGCCATGCGCGGCGCGGTAACCCACGCATCAGCGCGCGCCGGCCCGCGTCAGGATATCGGCCATCGCGGCGAACCCGCGCTGCCGCGCGTGGCGGAGCGGCGTCACCCCGTCGCGGTCGGGGATGTTGACGTCGGCCCCGGCCTCGACCAGCAGCCGCAGGATTTCGATATGCGCCGCGCCGCCGTCGCCGAGAATCACCGTCTCCAGCACCGCGGTCCAGCCGAGCCGGTTGACGTGATCCTTGTCGATCGCGGTGCCGAGCAACAGCCGCACCGTCTCGACGTGGCCGTGATGCGCCGCCGGGATCAGCGCGGTGCCGCCATAGCGGTTGGTGCTGGCGAAATCGACGCGACCCGAGGCGAGCAGCAGCTTCAGGATGGCGTTGCGCCCCTCGGCGCCCGCATAAAGGAACGGACTGTCGTCGATGCGGTCCTTGGCGTTGACGTCGGCGCCGGCGGCGATCAGCACCCGCGCCGCCTCCACCCGGTCGGCCCGGACGGCCGCCAGCAGCGCGGTGCCGCCGTTCGCGTCACGCGCCTCGATCGGCGCGCCGCCCGCCAGCAACGTTTCGACGCCGGCCGCATCGCCCCGCGCGGCCGCGCCAATCAGTTCCAGCCCCGCGTTATCGTCCGCCCGCACCATGGTTCCTCCCGCCGCAAGGCCGATAATGAAAAGCATGGCGCAAACGAAAAGGGCGGCGCTCGGCGCCGCCCCGGATCGTTTCAGTGAGACGGCGATGCCTCTCACGCCGCCTCCGACTCCGCGCCCTGCACCGGGCCGGAGTCCTTGCCCTTGGCGTCGACGTCGCGGTCGACGAACTCGATCACCGCCATCGGCGCGTTGTCGCCGTAGCGGAAGCCGGCCTTGATGATGCGGGTATAGCCGCCCTGACGGTCCTTGTAGCGGGGCGCCAGCACGTCGAACAGCTTCTTCACCTGATCCTTGTCGCGCAGTTCGCTGATGGCCTGACGGCGCAGCGCGAGGCCGCCCTTCTTGCCCAGCGTCACCAGCTTCTCGACGATCGGCCGCAGTTCCTTGGCCTTCGGCAGTGTGGTGACGATCTGCTCGTGCTTGATGAGCGACGCCGCCATGTTGGCGAACATCGCCTTGCGGTGCTCGGCGGTGCGGTTGAGCTTGCGGTGAACCTTGCCGTGACGCATCTGATAATTCCTTCAGTCTCTTTCGTGTCACGACCGCGCGTCGGACATCCTGCTCAGGTGGGCTTCCTGCGTTCGCCCGGTGATAGGGAGCGAGTAGTGAGTAGTAAGTAGCGAGGAATAAGCGACCAGTTCTATTCGCTATTCGCTACTCCCTATTCGCTCTCTCAGTAATGATCCTCGAAGCGCTTGGCCAGTTCGTCGATGTTCTCCGGTGGCCAGCCCGGCACTTCCATGCCGAGGTGCAGCCCCATCTGGGCCAGCACTTCCTTGATCTCGTTGAGCGACTTGCGGCCGAAGTTCGGCGTGCGCAGCATCTCGGCTTCCGACTTCTGCACCAGATCGCCGATATAGACGATGTTGTCGTTCTTCAGACAGTTGGCGGAGCGCACCGACAGCTCCAGTTCGTCCACCTTCTTGAGGAACGCCGGGTTGAACGCGAGATCCGGAATGATCTCGGTGGCGACTTCCTTGCGCGGCTCCTCGAAGTTGACGAACACGTTGAGCTGGTCCTGCAGGATGCGCGCGGCGTAGGCCACGGCGTCCTCAGGCGTGATGCCGCCGTTGGTGTCGATGGTCATCGTCAGCTTGTCGTAGTCGAGGATCTGGCCCTCGCGGGTGTTCTCGACCTTGTAGGAGACGCGGCGCACCGGCGAGTACAGGCTGTCGACCGGGATCAGGCCGATCGGCGCATCCTCGGGGCGGTTGCGCTCGGCGGCGACGTAGCCCTTGCCGGTGTTGACCGTGAACTCCATGCGGATCTCGGCGCCGTCGTCCAGCGTGCAGAGTTGCAGGTCGGGGTTGAGGATCGCGATGTCGCCGACGGTCTGGATGTCGCCGGCGGTGACCGCGCCCGGTCCCTGCTTCTTCACGACCATGCGCTTGGGGCCTTCGCCCTGCATCTTGATCGCGATGTCCTTGATGTTAAGCACGATGTCGGTCACGTCCTCGCGCACGCCGGCGATCGAGGAGAATTCGTGCAGCACGCCGTCGATATGCACCGACTGCACCGCCGCGCCTTGCAGCGACGACAACAGGATGCGGCGCAGCGCGTTGCCGAGCGTCTGGCCGAAACCGCGCTCAAGCGGCTCGGCGACGAGGGTTGCGGAACGGGTTGCGTCCGCGCCCGGCGTCACCTGAAGTTTGCTGGGGCGGATAAGCTCTTGCCAATTTTTCTGGATCGTCACTGTTTCACCCATACAGGCCGGCCTTGCCATCGAGACGGCCGGCGTTGGAGGTCGCGGGGATCGGCCCGCGTCGCAAAGATCGAACAGCCATCGCGGCCCGTGGCCTGACCGCGACAAAAGTCCTAGAGTTGTTTGAGCATGATCTTTTCCAAAAACCGGAAACCACTTTTTGGGATCATGCTCTAGACGCGCCGGCGCTTGCGCGGGCGGCAACCGTTGTGCGGGATCGTGGTCACGTCGCGGATCGAGGTGACGGTGAAGCCCGCCGCCTGCAATGCCCGCAGCGCCGATTCACGACCCGAGCCGGGGCCAGCGACCTCGACTTCGAGGGTCCGCATCCCGTGCTCCTGCGCCTTCTTGGAGACGTCCTCGGCGGCGACCTGCGCCGCATATGGCGTCGACTTGCGCGAGCCCTTGAACCCCATGGTGCCGGCCGACGACCAGGCGATGGTGTTGCCCTGCGCGTCGGTGATGGTGATCGTGGTGTTGTTGAACGACGAGTTGACGTGGGCGATGCCGGACGCGATGTTCTTGCGTTCACGGCGGCGAACGCGCGCAGCTTCTTTAGCCATCAGAGTTCCTTCTTACGATCTCAACGCCGCCGTGATGCCAGCGGCTCCACCAGATGAAGCGAGTAGCGAATAGTCGGTAGCGAACAGAAAAATCTATTCGCTATTCGCTACTCCCTATTCGCTCTCTTACTTCTTCTTGCCGGCAATCGCCTTGGCCGGCCCCTTGCGGGTGCGCGCATTGGTATGCGTGCGCTGGCCGCGGACCGGCAGGCCGCGACGATGCCGCAGGCCGCGATAGCAGCCCAGATCCATCAGCCGCTTGATGTTGATGCCGGTTTCGCGGCGAAGGTCGCCCTCGACCAGATAGTCACGGTCGATCACTTCGCGGATTTGCAGAACTTCCTGGTCGGTGAGCTGGTTGACCCGGCGCTCCAACGGCACCTTGACCTTCTCCAGGATATCGGCCGCGTTCTTCGGGCCGATGCCGTGAATGTATTGCAGCGCGATCAGGACGCGCTTGTTGGTCGGGATATTCACACCTGCGATACGAGCCACAGATCATCTCTCCTGTCGCCGGCCGCACGGGCCGGTTTTTGTTCAATTATCGTGCAGGCGGTCGCAAACGCGAATACGACGCCCGCCCGTCCGTTACCTCGGGGCCCGGCATCGTCTGAATAATCCGACTGAATGCGAGCCTTATTAAGGGATTCACCTTCGTTTCGTCAACCGCCCACCGGCTTTGGCTCGCTTTTTCGTGACCTTTTTCACCGGCCGGGAACCCGTCGGGGTTCCCCTGCGCGCGCCCTTGCGGGCGGCCGATTTGGCCGATTTTTTGGCCTTTTTGGCTGCGGCCCGCTTCGGTGCGGCCTTTTTTGCCGTCTTTTTGACGGCCTTGGCCTTCTTCCTGGCGGCTGCCTTCCTGGGAGCCGCTTTCTTCTTGGCCGCCGCCCTCTTGGAAGCCTTCGTCTTGGCCGCCTTCTTGGAAGCTTTGTTGGAAGCCTTGGCCTTTTTCACCGTCTTGGCCGCTTTTTTGGCGGCTTTCGTCTTCTTGGCGGCCGGAGCCGTCTTCGCCTTCCGGGCCGCCGGCTTACGGCGGGCGCCGGCGTCCTCGGCCAGCGCGTCGAGCACCCGCTTGATGTCCGCCGTCACCTCGTCGATCGACTTCATGCCGTCGATGGTGGCGAGCTTGCGCTTCTCGGCATAGTAATCGACCAGCGGCTCGGTCTGGGCGCGGTAGTTGGCGAGGCGCTGCGACAGCACCTCCGGGGTGTCGTCGGCGCGCACCGCCTCGCCCCGCGCCTTCATCTCCGCGATGCGGGTTTCCACCCGGCGCAGCAGCGCCCCCTCGTTGACCCGCAATTCGATAACCGCGTCGAGCGCCAGCCCCTTCGACTTCAACAGCCGGTCCAGCGCCTCGGCCTGCGGCACGGTGCGCGGGAAGCCGTCGAGGATGAAGCCGTTCCTCGCGTCGGGCTCCTCGATGCGGTCGGCGATGATGCCGACCACGATCTCGTCCGGCACCAGCCCGCCGCTCGCCATGATGTCCTTGGCCTTGAGGCCGACCGGCGTCCCCGCCTTGACCGCGGCGCGCAGCATGTCGCCGGTGGAGAGTTGAACGATACCGTGGCGTTGAACGATGTGTTGCGCCTGCGTTCCCTTGCCCGCCCCCGGCGGCCCGAGAAGGATCAGTCTCATTTGCGTCGGCCCCTCAGTTTCGACTTGCGTATCAAGCCCTCATACTGGTGCGCCAGCAGGTAGCCCTGGACCTGCGCCACCGTATCCATCGTCACGCTGACCACGATCAGCAGCGATGTTCCGCCAAAATAGAATGGAACCGAGGCATACGAAATCAGAATCTCGGGCACCAGACAGACCAGCGCCAGATAAATCGCGCCGACCACGGTAATCCGCGACAGCACGTAGTCGATATACTCGGCGGTGCGCTCGCCAGGGCGGATGCCGGGAATGAAGCCGCCGTGCTTCTTCAGATTGTCGGCGGTCTCGGTCGGGTTGAACACCACCGCCGTATAGAAGAACGTGAAGAACACGATCATCCCCAGATAGAGGATGAGATAGGCCGGCCGGCCGTGGCCGAGCTGGGTGTTGAGCCATTGCAGCCACTCCGGCCCGGAGCCGGCGTTGAAATTGGCGACCGTGGTCGGCAGCAGCAGCAGCGACGAGGCGAAGATCGGCGGGATCACGCCCGAGGTGTTGAGCTTGAGCGGCAGGTGCGAGGACTGGCCCTCGAACATCTTGTTGCCGACCTGACGCTTCGGATACTGGATCAGCAGGCGGCGCTGCGCCCGCTCGACGAACACGATGATGGCGATCACCGCCACCGCCATCAGCAGGATGGCGAGGATCAGCGGGGTGGAGAGCGCGCCCTGCCGCCCCAGTTCCAGCGTGCTCGCCAGGGCCGAGGGCAGTTCGGCGACGATGCCGGCCATGATGATCAGCGAGATGCCGTTGCCGATGCCGCGCGCGGTGATCTGCTCGCCCAGCCACATCAGGAACATGGTGCCGCCGGTCAGCGTCAGCGCCGTCGAGATCAGGAAGAACATGCCGGGCTGGCTGACCACGTTGCCCGCGCCCTGCAAGCCGACCGCGATGCCGTAAGCCTGCAACACCGCCAGCACCACGGTGAGATAGCGCGTGTACTGGTTGATGATCTTGCGGCCCGCCTCGCCTTCCTTCTTCAGCGCTTCCAGCGACGGCATCACCGAGGTCAGAAGCTGAAGGATGATCGACGCCGAGATGTACGGCATGATGTTGAGCGCGAAGATCGCCATGCGATCGATGCCGCCGCCCGAGAACATGTTGAACATGCCGAGGATGCCGCCGGCCTGGGAGCGGAAGATCTGGCTCCACACCGCGGGATCGATGCCCGGCAGCGGAATGTAGGTGCCGAGCCGATAGATGATCAGCGCGCCCAGCGTGAACCAGATGCGCTTCTTCAGTTCGTCCGCCTTGGCGAGCGCGGAGAAATTGAGATTGGAGGCGAGTTGTTCAGCAGCAGAGACCATGATCAGCTTTCTCCCGCGCCTCTCAGGCGTTTTCAAGCGAGGTGGAGGCCGGTTCGCGAAGAAAACGCATCAAAACAAAAACTAGGGTGCCGCCGTCGCGCGCCCCGCGGGCGCGGAGCGGATGCCGGACAGTCCTGTGGGCTCGGCAATCGTCTCATGTCTATCACGGCGGCGCCGCACGTCGTTCGCCGTCAGCCGGCCATGACGCGAATGTTACGCCGCCTCGCCCTCGTCGGCCTTCGGCGCCAGAATCTTGACCGATCCGCCGGCCTTCTCGATGGCTTCGATCGCCGCCTTCGACGCGCCATGCACCTCGACGGTCAGCTTGGCCTTGATCTCGCCACGGCCGAGCAGCCGCACGCCGTCCTTGGCGCGACGCAGGACGCGCGCCTTGACCAGCGCCTCGGCGTTGACGACCTGGCTGGCGTCGATCGTCTTGGCGTCGATCGCCGCCTGCAGGCGGTCGAGATTGACCTCGGCGAAGTCGCGCCGGAAGATGTTGTTGAACCCGCGCTTCGGCAAGCGGCGGTGCAGCGGCATCTGGCCGCCCTCGAACCCCTTGATGCGCACGCCCGAGCGCGCGGTCTGGCCCTTGCCGCCGCGGCCCGAGGTCTTGCCCTTGCCGGAACCGATGCCGCGGCCGACGCGGGTGCGCGCCTTGCGGGAGCCGGCGTTGTCGGCGATGTCGTTGAGTTTCATCGTCCTGTCCTCATCGTTTCCGTCATGGCCATCCACGTCTTTCGCCGCTGCCGCTGTCGCAATTGCCGCTGTCGCATCGGCCGGACGTGGATGCCCGGCGCAAGGCCGGGCCTGACGGCAAATCCTTGACTAGTCTTCCACCACGCGAACGAGGTGATGCACACGGTTGATCATGCCGCGGACCTCGGGCGTGTCCTGCAACTCGGCGATGCGGCCGATCTTGTTGAGCTTGAGGCCGACCAGCGTCGCCCGCTGCACCTGCTGACGGCGGATGGGGCTGGCGGTCTGCATGACCTTGATCGTCTTGGTGGCCTTGGCCATCGTCATCACTCCAGAACGGTCCATTCAATGGGAGCGGCCGGCCGGCGGCCCTCGCCGCGCCCCGGCCGCGATCCCGCGTTCAGTCCACGACCACCTCAGCGTCGCCGCCGACGCGGCGCGACTGCAAGGTCGAGACCTTGATGTTGCGGCGGGCGGCGACCGAGCGCGGCGAATCCTGATGCTTCAGCGCGTCGAACGTCGCCCGGATCATGTTGTAGGGGTTGGACGAGCCGACCGACTTGGCCACCACGTCCTGAATGCCCAGCGTCTCGAACACCGCGCGCATCGGGCCCCCGGCGATGATGCCGGTGCCGGCCGGGGCGGCGCGCAGGTAGACGCGGCCGGCGCCGTGGCGGCCGGCGATGTCGTGATGCAGCGTGCGGCCCTCGCGCAGCGCCACGCGGGTGAGGTTGCGCTTGGCCGATTCTGTGGCCTTGCGGATCGCCTCCGGCACCTCGCGCGCCTTGCCGTGGCCGAAACCGACCCGGCCCTTCTGATCGCCGATCACCACCAGCGCCGCGAAGCCGAAGCGCTTGCCGCCCTTGACGACCTTGGCGACACGGTTGATGTGGACCAGCTTGTCGACGAACTCGCTGTCGCGCTCCTCGCGATCCCTGCTCCGTTCGCGTCCGCCGCGTTCGCGTTCACCTGCCATGGTGTTTTCCAATCCTTGCGGGGCGCGCGCCCCAATCCATCTGTCCGTTCGATACCAAATTCAAGACGCGTATTCTTGTCGCAAAACCGGTAGCCACTTTTGCGGAATACGCGTTTAAAAGCTCAACCCGCTCTCGCGGGCGGCGTCGGCCAGCGCCTTGACGCGGCCGTGATAGAGGTAGCGGCCGCGGTCGAACACCACTTCCTTGACGCCGTTCTTGACCGCGCGCTCGGCCAATAGCTTGCCGACCGCCGCCGCCGCGTCGATGTTGGCGCCGGTCTTGCCGCCCTCGCGCATCGCCTTCTCCAGCGAGGAGGCCGACGCCAGCGTCTCGCCCTTCTGATCGTCGATCACCTGGGCGTAAATGTGCTTCGACGAGCGGAACACCGACAGCCGAGGGCGGCCGTTGGCGCTGCGGCGAAGCGCGAGCCTGACGCGCTGCTGACGCCGGGCATTCGTAACCTTCATCTTCGACATGACCGGCTCCGTTACTTCTTCTTGCCTTCCTTGCGGAAGATGAACTCGTTGGCGTACTTGACGCCCTTGCCCTTATAGGGCTCCGGCGGACGATAGCCACGGATTTCGGCGGCGACCTGGCCGACGCGCTGGGCATCGTTGCCGGCGATCACGATCTCGGTCGGCTTCGGCACGGTGATGGCGATGCCTTCCGGGATCGGATAGACCACGTCGTGGCTGTAGCCGAGCGCCAGTTGCAGGCTCTTGCCCTGCAGCGCGGCGCGGTAGCCGACGCCGGTGATCTCCAGCTTCTTCTCGAAACCCTTGGTGACGCCCTCGACGAGGTTTGCGACCTGCGCGCGCGCGGTGCCGTAGAGCGAGCGCGCCCGCTTGGTCTCGTAGCGCGGCGCGACCGTGACGGCGCCGTTCTCGAACTTCACCTCGACGTCGTCATGCACGACGAACTGAAGCTGGCCCTTCGGCCCCTTCATCTTGACGGTCTGGCCCTCGACGGCCGCCGTCACGCCGGACGGCACCGCGACGGGCTTCTTGCCAACTCGTGACATGTCTGAATCCTTCCTCAGAACACCGTGAAGAGAACCTCGCCGCCCACGTTCGCCTCGCGCGCGTCGTGGTCGGCCATGATTCCCTTCGGCGTCGACAGCACCGAGATGCCGAGGCCGTTGTTGACGCGCGGCAGGTTCTTCACCGACGCATAGACCCGGCGGCCCGGCTTCGACACCCGCTCGATCTCGCGGATCACCGGCTCGCCGTCGAAATACTTCAGTTCGATCTCAAGCTCGTTGCGGCCCGAGGCGTGCTCGACGCTGGCGTAGCCGCGGATGTAGCCCTCGGTCTTCAGCACTTCGAGAACGCTGGCGCGCATCTTCGAGCCCGGCGTCGAGACCTTGGACTTGGCGCGCATCTGCGCGTTGCGGATGCGGGTGATGAGATCGCTGATCGGATCGTGCGTTGACATGCTCGCTCCTCCTTACCAGCTCGACTTGACGAGGCCCGGCACCAAGCCCTTGGAGCCCAGTTCGCGCAGCGCGATGCGGCTCAGCTTGTTGAGGCGGTAGACCGAGCGCGAGCGGCCGGTCAGTTCGCAGCGGTTGCGAATCCGGGTCGCCGACGAGTTGCGCGGCATCTCGGCGAGCTTCAGGGTGGCGGCGAACCGCTCCTCCATCGGCTTCGACTTGTCGGCGATGATGGCCTTCAGCCGCGCGCGCTTGGGCGCGGCGTTCTTGGTCATCTTCTTCCGACGGTTGTTCTTCTCGACTGAACTCTTCTTCGCCATGCGTGGCTCCTTGCGTATCCGCGTTTGAGAGGCTGTCAGCGTCTCACTGCCGGAACGGGAAATTGAAAGCGGTCAACAAGGCGCGCGCCTCGTCGTCGGTCTGCGCCGTGGTGCAGACCGTGATGTCCATGCCCAGGGCTTCCCCGGCCTTGTCGAAATCGATCTCGGGGAAAATGATGTGCTCCTTGATGCCGAGCGAGTAGTTGCCGCGGCCGTCGAAGCTTTTCGGATTCAGCCCGCGGAAGTCGCGCACCCGCGGCAGCGCCACGTTGATGAGGCGGTCGACGAAATCGTACATCCGCGACTTGCGCAGCGTCACCTTGCAGCCGATCGGCTGGTGCTCGCGCAGCTTGAAGGTCGAGATCGCGACGCGCGAATAGGTCACCACCGCCTTCTGGCCGGCGATCAGCGACAGGTCGGCCGCCGCGGTTTCCGCCTTCTTGCGGTCGTTGACGGCCTCGCCGACGCCCATGTTGAGCACGACCTTGTCGAGCCGCGGCACCTGCATGACGTTGGCGTAGCCGAACTGCTCGGTCAGCCTGGCCCGAATGCTCTTGTCGTATTCCGCGCGCAGCCGCGGAACGTAAGCGGTCTCAGCCATCGATCTCTGCTCCCGAACGCTTGGCGACACGCACCTTGGTGCCGTCAGCCTGAATCTTGAACCCGACGCGGGTCGGCTTGCCGTCCTTGCCGACGATGGCGATGTTCGACAGGTGGATCGGGCTCTCCTTGGAGATGATGCCGCCCTCCTGGTTCGCCGTCTGCTTCTGGTGGCGCTTGACCACGTTGACGCCGCGCACCAGCGCGCGGTTCTCGGCCGGGCGCACCTCGAACACCTCGCCGGTGCGGCCCTTGTCGCGGCCCGACAACACGATGACCTTGTCGCCCTTGCGAATCTTGGCGGCCATCACAACACCTCCGGCGCGAGCGAAATGATCTTCATGTGGTTCTTGGCGCGCAGTTCGCGCGGAACGGGTCCGAAGATGCGGGTGCCGATCGGCTCCGACTGGTTGTTGATCAGCACCGCCGCGTTGCGGTCGAAGCGGATCACCGAGCCGTCGGGGCGGCGGATGTCCTTGGCGACGCGAACGACGATCGCCTTCATGACGTCGCCCTTCTTCACCTTGCCGCGCGGGATCGCTTCCTTGATCGACACCACGATGACGTCGCCCACGGAGGCATAGCGGCGCTTGGAGCCGCCCAGCACCTTGATGCACATGACACGGCGTGCGCCGGAATTGTCGGCCACGTCGAGGTTGGTCTGCATCTGAATCATTGATGCACCTCGTCCTCTTTCTGCTGCGCTTGTCGCGCGTCCTGAGCCTTAAATCCCGTCCGCGCCTCACGGGGCGCGGGATCAAGGCTCGTCTGAAACGGTCGCCGTCAGGCGGTTTTCTTCTGCTCGCCCCGGACCACGGTCCAGCGCTTCAACTTCGAGATCGGCTTGCTCTCCTCGATCCACACCGTGTCGCCCGGCTTGAACTCGTTGTTCTCGTCATGGGCGTGGTAGTTCTTCGAGCGGCGGATCGTCTTCTTGTAGAGCGGATGGGTGAAGCGGCGATCGACGCGCACCACCACGGTCTTGGCTTGCTTGTCGCTGACCACCACGCCCTGCAACGTACGTTTCGGCATCTTAAGCCCCTTGCTTGGTCTTTGCGGCGCGCTTCTGCGCGGCGATGGTCTTGATACGGGCGATGTCGCGCCGCGCCTCGCGCAGCCGCGAGGTGTTCTCGAGCTGCCCGGTGGCGCGCTGGAAGCGCAGGTTGAAGCGCTCCTTCTTCAGCTTGACGATGGCGTCGTTCATCTGGTCTTCGCTCATCGCGCGGATATCATCGACTTTCAGTTCGGCCATGACGACACCCCTATTCCGCGATGCGCGCGACGAAGCGCGTCTTGATCGGCAGCTTGGCGGCCGCCAGCGTCAGCGCTTCGCGCGCGGTCTGCTGGTTGACGCCGTCGATCTCGAACATGATGCGGCCGGGCTTGACCCGCACCACCCAGAATTCCGGCGAGCCCTTGCCGGAGCCCATGCGGACCTCGGCCGGCTTCGACGACACCGGCACATCCGGGAACACGCGGATCCAGACGCGGCCGGCGCGCTTCATGTGGCGCGTCAGCGCGCGGCGCGCGGCCTCGATCTGGCGCGCGGTGATCCGTTCCGGCGCCATCGCCTTCAGGCCGAACTGGCCGAAGGCCAGCGTCGCGCCCGAGGACGCGGTGCCGTGGATACGGCCCTTGTGCGCCTTGCGGAACTTGGTTTTCTTAGGTTGCATCATGGCTTACGCCCTCAAACCTGCCAATTCAAATCAAGCGGCGTCGCGGCGCGGGCGCGATGTCTCGCCCTCGGCCTGCCGCTTGTCCTGCGCCATCGGATCGTGCTCAAGGATTTCGCCCTTGAAGATCCACACCTTGACGCCGCAGGTGCCGAAGGTGGTGAACGCCGTCGCCACGCCGTAATCGACGTCGGCGCGCAGCGTGTGCAGCGGCACGCGGCCTTCGCGATACCACTCCATGCGCGCGATCTCCGCGCCGCCCAGGCGACCCGAGCAGTTGATGCGGATGCCTTCGGCGCCGAGCCGCATCGCCGACTGCACGGCGCGCTTCATGGCGCGGCGGAACGCGACGCGGCGCTCAAGCTGCTGCGCGATCGATTCCGCCACCAGCGTCGCGTCGAGTTCCGGCTTGCGGATTTCGACGATGTTGATGACCACGTCGGAGGCGGTGATGTCGGCCACCTTCTTGCGCAGCTTGTCGATGTCGGCGCCCTTCTTGCCGATCACCACGCCCGGACGCGCCGAGTGGATGGTGACGCGGCACTTCTTGTGCGGCCGCTCGATGACGATGCGCGCCACCGCCGCCTGCTTCAGTTCCTTGTGCAGCAACTCGCGGATCTTGACGTCCTCGTGCAGCAGCCGGCCGTAGTCGTTCTTGCCGGCGTACCAACGGGAATCCCAGGTCCGGTTGATGCCCAGGCGAAGCCCGATCGGATTGATTTTCTGACCCATCGTTCTCTCCGGCGCGCTATTTAAGCGGCTTTTTCCGCTTCAACCTGACGAACCACGATCGTCAGTTGCGCGAATGGCTTGAAAATCCGGCCCGAGCGGCCACGGCCGCGCGGCGCGAAACGCTTCATCACGATGCCCTTGCCGACATGAGCCTCGGACACGATCAGATCGTCGACGTCGAGATCGTGATTGTTCTCGGCGTTGGCGATCGCCGATTCCAGGCACTTCTTCACGTCGACCGCGATCCGCTTGCGCGAGAATTGCAGGTCGGCGAGCGCAGACGACGCCTTGCGGCCGCGGATCATCTGCGCGACCAGATTGAGCTTCTGCGGGCTGACGCGCAGCATCCGGGCAACCGCCTTGGCCTCGTTGTCGGGGAGGCTCCGTTCGCGCTTTGGCTTGCTCATGGCTTAACGTCCTACCTCTTGGCTTTCTTGTCGCCGGCGTGGCCATGGAAGGTCCGGGTCGGCGAGAACTCGCCGAACTTGTGGCCCACCATTTCCTCGTTGACCGACACCGGCACGAACTTCTGCCCGTTGTAGACGCCGAAGGTCAGGCCGACGAACTGCGGCAGGATCGTCGAGCGCCGGCTCCAGATCTTGATGACGTCGTGACGGCCGCTGGCGCGCGCGGCATCCGCCTTCTTGAGCAGCGAAGCCTCGACGAACGGGCCTTTCCAGACTGAACGAACCATGTCCGGCGATCCTTACTTCTTCTTCCGCTTGTGGCGGCTGATGAGAATGAATTTTGTGGTCGATTTGTTCGACCGCGTCTTCTTGCCCTTGGTCGGCTTGCCCCACGGCGTCACCGGGTGACGGCCGCCGGAGGTGCGGCCCTCGCCGCCGCCGTGCGGGTGATCGATCGGGTTCATCACCACGCCGCGGTTGTGCGGGCGGCGGCCGAGCCAGCGCGAGCGTCCCGCCTTGCCGACCGAGGTGTTCATGTGGTCGGGGTTCGACACCGCGCCGATCGAGCCACGGCAGCGGCCGTGAACCAGACGCTGCTCGCCCGAGTTGAGGCGCAGGATGACGTAATCCTGATCGCGGCCGACGATCTGGGCATAGGTGCCGGCCGAGCGCGCGAGCTGCCCGCCCTTGCCGATCTTCAGCTCGATGTTGTGGACGATGGTGCCGACCGGCATGTTACCGAGCGGCATGACGTTGCCCGGCTTCACGTCCACGTAGCTGCCGGAGATCACCTGATCGCCCACCGCGAGCCGCTGCGGGGCCAGGATATAAGCCTGCTCGCCGTCGGCGTACTTGATCAGCGCGATGAAGGCGGTGCGGTTGGGATCGTATTCCAGCCGCTCGACGGTTCCCGCGACATCGACCTTGGCGCGCTTGAAGTCCACCAGCCGATAGGTCTGCTTGTGGCCGCCGCCGCGGAAGCGCACGGTGATGCGGCCGGTGTTGTTGCGGCCGCCGGCCGAGGACTTGCCCTCGGTCAGCGCCTTCACCGGCTTGCCCTTGTAGAGCGCCGAGCGATCGACCATCACCAGTTGGCGCTGGCCGGGTGTCGTCGGATTGAATTTTTTCAGTGCCATGGTCGTATCCGCCTCACAGCCCGGTGGTGACGTCGATGCGATGGCCCTCTTCGAGGGTCACGACCGCGCGCTTGGAGTCCGATTGCGAGCCGAGCCGGCCGCGGAAGAGCTTGGTCTTGCCCTTGCGCACCAGCGTGTTCACGCTCTTGACCTTGACGTCGAACAGCTTCTCGACCGCTTCCTTGATCTGCGGCTTGGTCGCCTTGCCCGCCACCTTGAACACCACCTTGTTGTGCTCGGAGGCGGTGGTCGCCTTCTCGGTGATGACCGGGGCGACGATCACGTCGTAATGCTTCGCATCGATTGTCATTTGAAGCGCGCCTCCAGCGCATCGACCGCCGCCTTGGTCAGGACCAGCTTGTGACGACGCAGAATGTCATAGACGTTGATGCCCTGGATCGGCAGCACGTCGATGTTGGGAATGTTGCGCGCGGCCGCGGCAAAGCCGGCATTGACCTCGGCGCCGTCGATGATCAGCGCGTTGCTCAAGCCCAGGCCGGAGAAGTGGCCGACCAGCGTCTTGGTCTTGGCCGCGTCCAGCGCGGCGCTGTCGAGCACCACGAGGCCGCCGTCCTTGGCCTTGGCCGACAGCGCGTGCTTGAGCGCCAGCGCCCGCACCTTCTTCGGCAGGTCGAACGCATGGCTGCGCACGACGGGACCGAAGGCGCGGCCGCCGCCGCGGAACTGCGGCACGCGGGCCGAGCCGTGGCGGGCGCCGCCGGTGCCCTTCTGCTTGTACATCTTCTTGCCGGTGCGCGTGATCTCGGCGCGGCCCTTGGTCTTGTGGGTGCCGGCCTGACGCTTGGCGAGCTGCCAGTTGACGCAACGCTGGATGATGTCGGTGCGCGGATCGAGCCCGAAGATGGCGTCGGAGAGCTGCACGGAGCCCGCGTCCTTGCCCTCGAGCGTGGTGACTTTCAGTTCCATCTCACGCACCCTTTTCTTCGGTCGCGGCTTCGGCCTCGGCCGGCGCGTCCGCCGCCTCGCCGGCGAGCTTGAACTTGCCGGGCTTCGGCGCGTCCTTCGGCAGCGCCTTCTTGACGGCGTCGCGCACCGCGATCCAGCCGCCCTTGGAGCCGGGCACCGCGCCTTCCACCAGGATCAGGCCGCGCGCGACGTCGGTCGAGACCACCCGCAGGTTCAGCGTGGTGACGCGATCGACGCCCATATGGCCCGGCATCTTCTTGTTCTTGAAGGTCTTGCCGGGGTCCTGCCGGCCGCCGGTCGAACCGATCGAACGGTGCGAGACCGAGACGCCGTGGGTGGCGCGCAGGCCGCCGAAATTCCAGCGCTTCATGCCGCCGGCGAACCCCTTGCCGACCGAGGTGCCGGTGACGTCGACGAACTGGCCGACAACGAAATGGTCGGCCTGGATCTCGGCGCCGACCGGGATCAGCGAATCCTCGGAGACGCGGAACTCGGCGACCTTGCGCTTCGGCTCGACCTTGGCGACGGCGAACTGGCCGCGCTCCGCCTTCGGCATGTAGACCGACTTGCGCTTGCCCGCGCCGAGTTGCAGCGCGACGTATCCATTCTTCTCGGTGGTGCGATGGGCCAGCACCTGGCAATTGCCCAGCTTCAGCACGGTCACGGGGATATGTTCACCGGTCTCCGTGAAGACCCGTGTCATCCCGACCTTCTGTGCGATCACTCCGGAGCGCATCGGCGTGCATCCTGTTGTTTCTGTCCGCTTGCGCGAACGGGATTCGAATAACGTTTCGGTCGCGGACGGCCGCTTCGCCGTCCCGCGGTCAGGGCGTTCAGGCCCTAGAGCTTGATCTCGACATCGACGCCGGCGGCAAGGTCGAGCTTCATCAGCGCATCGACGGTCTGCGGCGTCGGATCGACGATATCCAGAAGACGCTTGTGCGTGCGCATCTCGAACTGCTCGCGGCTCTTCTTGTCGACGTGCGGCGAACGGTTGACCGTGAACTTCTCGATGCGCGTCGGCAGCGGGATCGGTCCGCGAACCTGGGCGCCGGTGCGCTTCGCCGTATTCACGATCTCGCGGGTCGAGGTATCGAGGATTCGATGGTCGAACGCCTTGAGCCGGATACGAATATTCTGGCCGTTCATTGCCTGTTTCCTAGCGAATAGTTAGTAGCGAGTCGTAAGTCGTGAGGAAAAGCGAGCAACTATTCGCTACTCGCTATTCCCTGTTCGCTCGCTTACTCGATGATCGCGGCCACCACGCCTGCTCCGACGGTACGGCCGCCTTCGCGGATGGCGAAGCGCAGCTTCTCCTCCATCG